>NZ_JBISHD010000032.1:0-718804 GCF_045064235.1 Paracoccus sp. Ld10
CCAGGTTGCCCTTGGTGGTATAGCGCGCGGCGGCCTGCGGATCGGCCTTGATCTCCAGACAGGCCTCGGCCACGCCGGGGGAATAGGCGCGCGCCAGATCGCGGCCATTGGCCATCGGTTTGGTCGCCCGGATCTCAAGCTTGCCCGGTCGCGGAAACTCGTGATAATCCAGCGCCGCCTGTCGCGCGCTGTCCTGCCTGCGGTCATCCATCGGTATACGTGCCCCCCGTCATCGATTTGGTTGACCGTTAAACCATTCTGACGTCGGGGAACAGCAGCGTTCTGGACGTCTGCCCGCGTCTTGCACAAGCCCGCCCGCAAGCGCAGATTGGCGGCAGGATTGAATGGGGTGGACCATGACGATGTCATTGCTGGATGCGGCGCGCGATGTGCGTGAACGGGCCTATGTGCCCTATTCGAAATTCAAGGTCGGGGCGGCCATCCGCGGGGCATCTGGCACCGTCTATCGCGGCTGCAACGTAGAGAACGTGGCCTATCCCGAAGGCACCTGCGCCGAGGCCGGGGCCATCGCCGCGATGGTCGCCGCAGGAGAGACGCAACTGGTCGAGGTCGCGGTCATCGCCGACAGCCCCACCCCGGTGCCCCCCTGCGGCGGCTGCCGCCAGAAGCTGGCGGAGTTCGCCGAGGGCGACGTGCCGGTCCTGCTGGCCACCACTGACGGCGCCCAGATGCACACGACCGTTGGCGACCTGCTGCCGGGCCGTTTCGACGCGGGCCACATGGCGCGCACATGACCGATCCGCGTCCTGTCATATCGGCGATCCGCGACGGGCGCGGGCTGGACGGTCCGGGGGCGGCGCTGATCGCGCAGGGGCTGGCCGACGGGTCGGTCAGCGACGCGCAGGCGGGTGCCTTTGCGATGGCGGTGCTGACCAAGGGCGTGGGCCCGGCGGGACGCGTGGCGCTGACGCGGGCCATGCGCGATTCGGGGCATGTGCTGCACTGGGATCTGTCGGGGCCGGTGGTGGACAAGCATTCGACCGGCGGCATCGGTGATACGGTGTCATTGGTTCTGGCACCGCTGTTGGCGGTGCGCGGGGTGTTCGTGCCGATGATCTCCGGGCGCGGGTTGGGCCATACGGGCGGCACGCTGGACAAGCTGGAGGCGATCCCTGGCTATCTGTGCGATCAGCCCGAGGATGATTTCCGCCGCATCGTGCGTACCGTCGGCTGTGCAATCGTCGCGGCCACGGGCGACGTGGCCCCGGCGGACCGTCGCCTGTACGCGATCCGCGACGAATCGGGGACGGTGGAATCGATCGACCTGATCACCGCGTCGATCCTGTCGAAAAAGCTGGCGGCGGGGTTGGACGCGCTGGTTCTGGACGTCAAGGCGGGGTCCGGCGCGATCATGAAAAAGGCCGACAGCGCGGGGCGTCTGGCTCAGGCCCTGGTCGAGACCGCAAACGGCGCGGGTTGCCGCACCACCGCCTTCATCACCGACATGGACCAGCCGCTGGCCCGCAGCGCCGGAAACGCGCTGGAGATCCATGAGGCGATCCGCACCCTGCGGGGCGAGGCGGGGGCCCTGCGCGATCTGACGCTGGCGCTGGCGGCGGAATGCCTGACGCTGGCCGGGCGGTCCGCCGACGGGCTGGCCGATACGCTGGACAGCGGCGCCGCGGCCGAAGTCTTTGGCCGCATGGTCGCGGCACAGGGCGGACCGCGCGACCTGCTGGAGCGCCCCGAGGCGCATCTGGCCCGTGCGCCGCTGATCCTGCCGATCCCTGCGCCAGCGGCGGGCCGCGTCGGGCGCATCGACGTGACCGCGCTTGGGCACGCGGTGCTGGCGCTTGGCGGCGGACGCGTACGCGCGGCCGAGGCGATTGATCACCGCGTGGGACTGGACCGCCTTGCCAAACTGGGAGAGGAGGTCGGCCCCGACCGCCCCTTGGGCATGGTTCACGCGGCCGACGACACGGCGGCGCAGGTGGCGATTGCCGCCGTGCAGGCGGCCTACGCCCTGGGCGACGGCCGGTCCGGCCCGCTGATCCGCGACCGGATCGGCGCATGAGCCGGGCTTTCCTGATCGTCATGGACAGCGTGGGCATCGGCGGCGCGCCCGATGCCCACGCGTTCTTCAGCGACGGCCGCCCCGATACCGGCGCAAACACCGTGGGCCATATCGCGCAGGCCCGCCCGCTGCGGATGCCGGTGCTGGACGGGCTTGGCCTGGGGGCTGCGGTGCGGTTGGCATCGGGCGCTGATGCGCCGGGTTTGGGCGCCGACCCCCACGGCCTGTGGGGCGCGGCATCCGAGGTGTCGCGCGGCAAGGACACCCCCTCCGGTCATTGGGAGATCGCCTGCGTGCCCGTGCCGTGGGACTGGACCTATTTTCCCGACGCCGATCCCGCCTTTCCGCCCGACGTGACCGCGCGCATCTGCCAGTTGGCAGGGACCGACGGTATTCTGGGCAACTGTCATGCATCGGGCACGCAGGTCCTCGATGATTTCGGCGCGCGGCATCTACAGACCGGCTGGCCCATCTGCTATACCTCTGCCGACAGCGTGCTGCAGATCGCGGCGCATCAGGAGGCGTTCGGCCTGGACCGCTTGATCGCGCTGTGTCGCGACCTGTCGCCGATGCTGCACGCGATGCGCGTAGGCCGGGTCATCGCGCGTCCCTTTGTCGGCCAGCCGGGTGCGTTCCGCCGCACCGGCAACCGGCGTGATTTTGCGATTGCGCCGCCGGGCGACACCATTCTGGACATTGCCCATGGGGCAGGGCGCATCACCCATGCCATCGGCAAGATCGGCGACATCTTCAGCCATCGCGGCATCGCGCATCTGGACAAGGGTGCCGATGATGCGGCCTTGGCCGACCATCTGATCCGTCTTGGTGCGCAGGCCGAACCCGGCAGCCTGACATTCGCCAATTTCGTCGAATTCGACACCAATTTCGGCCACCGCCGCGACATTCCCGGCTATGCCGCGCAACTGGAATGGTTCGATGGCGTTGCGGGGCGGTTCCTGGCGACGCTGGCCCCCGGCGATCTGGCGATCTTTACCGCCGATCACGGCAACGATCCGTCCTGGACCGGTACCGACCACACCCGCGAACGCGTGCCCGTCCTGGGCTGGGGCGCGGGCGCGCGCGGCGTGGGGCAGGTGGGGTTCGCGGATATCGGCGCGTCGATCCTTGCGCATCTGGGGCTGCCCGCCCCCCGACACGGGACATCATTTCTATGAAAAAGATCGAACTGCACCTGCATCTGGAAGGGGCCGCGCCCCCGGATTTCATCCGCGGCCTGGCCAAGGAAAAGCGTGCCGACCTGACGGGTGTCTTTGATGACCGCGGGCATTACGCCTATGACGACTTTCCCGGCTTCCTGCGCTGCTACGAGGCCGCGACCAGTGTGATCAACGGCCCCCGCGACTATGCCCGCCTGCTGGCCGAGGTACTGGAACGCTGCGCCGAAGAAGGCGTGATCTATGCCGAACTGTTCGTGTCGCCGGAATTCTGCGGCGGTGCGGACCTGTCGGCGTGGCGCGACCATCTGGCCGCGATGACCGAGGTCGCCGATCGCGCCCGTGCCGACGGCATCGACAGCCGCGGCATCGTCACCGCGATCCGCCATTTCGGCGCCGACCGTGCGCGCAAGACGGCCCGCTGCGCAGCAGAGACCGCGGGCGGCTGGATCACCGGTTTTGGCATGGGCGGGGCCGAGCAGGTCGGACTGGCCACGGATTTCGCCTGGAGCTTTGATTGCGCGGCCGAGGCTGGGCTGGGCCTGACGTGCCACGCCGGTGAATGGGGCGGTCCCGCCAGCGTCCGGCAGGCGCTGGACCTGGGGTGCACCCGCATCGGCCACGGTGTGCAGGCCGTTGACGACCCGGCGTTGGTGCGCGACATGGCCGAACGCGGCGTGACGCTGGAGGTCTGTCCGGGGTCGAACATCGCGCTTGGGGTCTATCCGTCCTGGCAGGCCCATCCCATCGCACGGCTGGCCGATGCCGGGGTGCGGGTCACTGTATCCACTGACGATCCGCCATTCTTTCACACCACGATGCGCGACGAATACGATCGGCTTGCGTCGACCTTTGGCTGGGGCGATACCGAGTTCCGCCAGATCAACCAGTGGGCCGCCGACGCCGCGTTCTGTGACGCGCCCACCCGTGACCGCCTGAAAAAGGAATTCGCCTGATGCAACACCTGACCGTCGTCGATCACCCGCTGGTCCAGCACAAACTGTCGATCATGCGGCAGAAAGACGTGTCCACCGCCGGTTTCCGCCGCCTGCTGCGCGAGATCAGCCTGTTGTTGGCCTATGAGGTCACGCGGGAACTGGAACTGACCACGATGCGGATCGAAACACCAATGTGCGAGATGGAGGCTCCCACGCTGGAGGGCAAGAAGCTGGCCCTGATCTCGATCCTGCGGGCCGGGAACGGGTTGCTGGACGGCATCCTGGAACTGATCCCCGGCGCGCGCGTGGGCTTCGTGGGCCTGTACCGCGACCCTGAAACGCTGAAACCCGTCGAATATTACTGCAAGGTGCCGCGCGAACTGGACGCGCGGATGACCATCGTGGTGGACCCGATGCTGGCCACGGGCAACTCGTCCGTCGCGGCCATCGATATGCTGAAGGAACGCGGCGCCAAGAACATGCGATTCCTGTGCCTGCTGGCCGCCCCCGAAGGCGTCGAACGGATGCGGCAGGCGCATCCTGATGTGCCGATCTTTACCGCAGCGCTGGACGAACGCCTGGACGATCACGGCTATATTGTGCCGGGTCTGGGCGATGCGGGCGACCGGATGTTCGGGACGAAATAGGCCTGCCCGTTAACCGCCGTTTCACGGTTCTGCGCTAGGTCTGGGGCAGAACAACGGAATGGATGACAGATGATCGGGCAATTGCGGGTCTTGGCGATGCTTTTGCTGGGCGGTGCGGCGCAGGCCGCGCCCACGCCGCCGCCGCCCGACGGCTTTGCCGGGGCCCAGTACATCGATGGGAACGGCTGCGTCTTTATCCGCAACGGCGCGGTCTGGGCCGCGCGTCAGGACGGTCAGGGGCAAACGCTGTGTGGATTTCCCCCCAGCCTGGATGTGCGGCGGACCGATCCCCTGACGGAACGCGCGCTGCCGCTGACACAGGCGCCACCCCCGGACGTCGAGACGCTGTTGCTGGAACAGTTGTCGCGCGATCTGCGCCCCGGCGAATGGGCCGCAGATCCGGCACCGGCGGAAACGCGTTCCGAACCGGCGCCCGTGCGGGTTCCCGACCCGATGCAAACCGCGTTGCAGGATGCGCTGAAGATGGCACCGGCGCTGCGCGAGGCATCGGGCCTTTCGGGCAATCCCGCATTGTGCGCGCGATTGGGCTACAAGCCGGACCCGTCGGGTTCGGTGCAGGGGTCAACCCTTGGCCTGTGCCCCGGCATGCGCGCAGTCTCTGCGACTGCTGCTCTGACAACTGGTGTGGCGACTGCCCGTCCTCAACCAGAACCGACCGCCTTACAGAAACCGATTGCCGCGACGACTGTCGCCGTCGCACCGCCCGCACCGGCACGCCGCGCGGCTGCTCCGACAGGCGCTGCGCCAGTCGTGACCGCGCCTCCCGCCGCTGCGCCGAGGCAGACCACCGTACCTGGACCCGAAATGATCCCGGCGTCGGCGCGCTACGTTCAGGTCGGGGCCTATGGCGAGGACGGGAACGCGATGATCGTGCTGCGGGCCTTGGCCGCGCGCGGCTATCCAACAGGGCAGGGGCGCACCAACGATGGGTCAAAGCCTCTGCGGCTGATCATGGCCGGACCGTTCACAGACCGTCAGGCACTGATTGCGGCACTGAATGACCTGCGCGCGAATGGTTATCCCAAGGCGGTGGCGCGCTAAGCGCTGCGCACTGCCTCGATCATTCTGGCGACATTGTCGGGGTCGGCGTCCGGAGTGATGCCGTGGCCTAGGTTGAACACATGTGGCCCGCCCCGCAGCGCGCGGGTAATGCGCTGCGCCTCAGCCACAAGCTCGGGTCCGCCCGTGACCATATGACGCGGATCCATGTTTCCCTGCACGCACCCCTCGGTCTGGACGTGGCGCGCAGCCCAATCGGTCGACACGGAATTGTCCAGCGCGACACAATCGGCGCCGACCGCTGCCCGGAACCCGATGTACCGGTCGCCAGCCTCGCGCGGAAAGGCGATAACGGGCACATTAGGATGGCGCAATTTCAGCGCCGCGATGATGCGCTTTGTCGGGGCAATCGCAAAATCATCAAAGTCCTGGCCGTGCAGGCTTCCCGCCCAACTGTCGAACAGTTTGACAACCTCGGCTCCGGCCTCGATCTGGCGCGACAGATAGTGGATGGTTGCGTCCGTGATCAGGTCAATCAATGCCGCGAACGTCGCCCTGTCCTGATCCTTCAGCAGATGAGCAGGTCCCTGATCCTTGGTCCCCCTGCCAGCCACCATATAGGTCGCAACGGTCCAGGGGGCGCCAGCAAACCCGATCAGCGCGGTTTCCCGTGGCAGCTCGCGCGACAAGATGCGGAGCGTTTCGTAGACTGGCGCCAGTTGCGCGTCGACCTGAGCGGCAGGTTTCAATTTGGCCAGGTCTGCCGCGCTGGTGACGGTGGAAAGGCGTGGTCCCTCTCCGGTGACGAACCATAGGTCGGCACCCAGTGCCTGGGGGATCAACAGGATGTCGGCGAAAAGGATCGCTGCATCGAAACCGAACCGGCGGATCGGCTGCAACGTCACCTCAGCCGCAAGATCCGGGTTGTAGCATAGCGATAGAAAATCGCCCGCCTGCGCGCGCGTGGCACGATATTCAGGCAGATACCGCCCAGCTTGGCGCATCATCCAGATCGGCGGTGTGGGCAGGGTCTTGCCCGCCAAGGCGCGCAGCAAAAGTTTGGTCATGGGGCCTCCTGCGCCCCTTGAAGGTCAGGCGACAGGCGTTGTCAAGCGCAGCCCCGGCCGCTATGGCGTGACCCATGACACAGATGCCCACTCCCACCCGCCCGCTGAGGATCGGAACACGCGGATCGATCCTGGCGCTTGCTCAGGCCCATGAGACCCGCGACCGGTTGATGGCTGCGCATGGTCTGTCGCTGGATGCGTTCCGGATCGTTCCCATAAAGACCACCGGTGATCGCGTCCTGGACCGTCCGCTGTCGCAGATCGGCGGCAAGGGCCTGTTCACCCGAGAGATCGAAGAGGCCCTGACCGAGGGCGCCATCGACATTGCCGTGCATTCCATGAAGGATATGCCCACGCTGCAGCCTGACGGACTGGTTATCGATTGTCTGCTTCCACGCGAGGACGTGCGCGACGCCTTTATCAGCCCGCACGTGGCGTCGATCGGTGCGCTGCCGCACGGATCAGTGGTCGGTTCCTCCAGCCTGCGGCGGCGTGCGCAGCTTGCTCATCGTCGCCCGGATCTGCACCTGGTCGAGTTCAGAGGAAACGTCCAGACGCGTCTCCAGAAACTGGCCGATGGCGTGGCTGTGGCAACCTTTCTGGCGATGGCCGGCCTATCACGGCTCGACATGCGCCACGTCGCGCAAAGCGTCATTGATCCCGAAGAAATGCTGCCCGCCGTGGCACAAGGTGCCATCGGCATCGAACGTCGTGCCGACGATCACGACTGCGCGGCGCTGCTTGCGGCCATCAATGACCCGGTGACAGGCATACGAATAGCTGCAGAGCGTTCGTTTCTGCGCCGACTGGACGGTTCGTGCCAGACGCCGATCGCGGGTTTGGCGACATTGGATGGCGACCATCTCACGCTGCGCGGAGAAATCTTGCGACCCGATGGCAGTGAGGTCGTGGCGTCTGCTCGTACCGGGCTCGCGTCCGATGGTCCGCTGATGGGCGTTGAATTGGCGGAAGACCTGTTGTCCCGCGCAGGCCCCGGATTCCTGCACGTGTAAGAACGGGCCGGGGCAGTGCCCCGGCTTAAAATCAATAGCTGCGGATCAGTCCAACCAGCCGACCTTGGATACGTACCCGATCTTCGGGCAAAAGACGCGTTTCATAGGCCGGGTTGGCAGCTTCCAGCGCGATCATTGAGCCCTTGCGCCGATAGCGCTTCAGCGTCGCTTCCTGGTTGTCCACCAGTGCCACGATGATGTCACCTGTTTCGGCCGTATCCTGTTCCCGGATCACCACGACGTCGCCATCGTTGATACCGGCCTCGATCATCGAATCGCCCGTCACCTCGAGCGCATAGTGGTGTTCGCGACCGGACAGCATCGTTCCCGGCACTGCGATGTGGTGTGACACCTCTGAAATCGCTTCGATCGGCACACCTGCCGCGATACGACCCATCAGCGGCAACTGGACCGCGGGGCTGTCCACGACCGTCATCGCGCCGCGCGGACGTGCAGGACGGGTGTTCGAGATCACCCGTGGCGTGAACGCGGGGCGTGGCTCATCCGCCTTAGCCTCTGTCAGGTGGGACAGTGCGTCCGGCAATCGGATCACTTCCAGTGCGCGCGCACGATGGGGCAGGCGGCGGATAAAGCCCCGCTCTTCCAACGCGGTCACAAGACGATGAATCCCTGACTTGGACCGGAGGTCCAATGCGTCCTTCATCTCATCGAACGAAGGCGGCACGCCGTCCCGCGCCATCCGCCTTTGGATGAACTCAAGCAGTTGAATCTGCTTTTTTGTCAACATGGCCCGCCCTTTTCTTAATGTTCCGCGTCTGTTCTAGCTTATCACTAGAATCTCGTCAATCATTTGACCCTGAAAGGGTGAAAATACAGTTAACCAGCGGAGAGAGGGACATAGTGAACCAGATCGCCTGCGTGTCTGGCGGGGTCGTTCGGCGGCCGGACCAACAGCGCATTCGCTTGCGCCATCAAAGCTAACCGCGCAGAGTCCTGATCATCGAAAGGCGCAATCACCGGCAGGTCAGGCCCCGGCCTCAGTGACGCCCGGAGGTAGTGCTGACGCGGCCCCTCGGCAGGAAGATCCTGTGCCAAACGCGCGTTCTGCACCATCGGTGCAGATGGCAGCCCCTGCAATGCGCGGATCAGGGGCTGCATGAATAATACCGCGCAAACCATTGCTGAAACAGGGTTTCCTGGAAGGCCAAGCATCGCTCCGTGTTTCATTCGCCCTGCCATCAGTGGCTTTCCGGGACGCACCGCGACTTTGTAGAATGACTGTTGCATTCCATGTTCTTCGGCCATCTTGCCGATCAGGTCATGGTCGCCGACCGACGCCCCCCCGATTGTGACCAATAGGTCGGCACCCGCTGCTGCCCGAAAGCTGTCGCGCAGGCTGTCTTCCGTATCCCGCGCAATTGGAAGAATGAACGGATCGCCCCCCACATCCCGCACCATGGCCGCGATCGCGAGGTCGTTTGAACTGATGATCTGACCCGCTGCCGGTTCCGTTCCGGGGGGTACCAGCTCGTCCCCACCCGCCAGAATGGCGACGCGTGGGCGTGCGGCAACCGTCACTGTCGCGACGTTCATGGCAGCCAGCAGACCGATATGGGCGGCGCCAAGAATGATTCCCGGCGCAACCGTGTCGCCCTGCGCGAAATCATTGCCGCGTGCGCGGATGTTGCTGCCGCCCGACACGGTCGACACGCGAATGGTGTCGCCGTCCCGGGTGACGTTTTCCTGAAGCTCGACGTGGTCAAAGCCGTGCGGGACAGGTGCACCGGTAAAGATGCGGATCGCGGTTCCAGGGCGCGGCGTGCCATCCCAAGGATGTCCCGCCGCGCTGGTTCCGATCACGGTCAGCACAGAGTGCATATCCGCCGCGCGCATCGCATAGCCGTCCATCGCAGACGCATCGAAAGGGGGCTGGGTCAGCCGGGATACCGCAGGCTGCAGCAATGCGCGGCCATGCGCGTCCGCCAAGGCCACCGTTTCGGCACGCGGTGCGTCGGCAAGTTCCAGAACACGGTCCAGCGCCTCTGCGACGGAGATCATCGTGGCGCCTCGTACGGCCCGGATTTGCCGCCGTCCTTGCGCAACAGGCGGATATCCTGAATTTCCATCGATTTCTGTGCAGCTTTCAGCATGTCATAAACAGTCAGGCAGGCGGTGGTGACGGCGGTCAGCGCCTCCATTTCGACGCCGGTGCGACCGGTGGTGCGCACCGTGGCGGTCACGCGGATGCCGGGCAGGTCGGGATCGGGCACCAGATCGACCGCGACCTTGGCCAAGGCCAGCGGGTGGCACAGGGGAATCAGGTCCGCGGTGCGTTTCGCGCCCATGATGCCCGCCAGCCGCGCCACGCCCATGACGTCGCCCTTTGCGGCACCGCCCTGCGCCAAGGCCAGCGTTTCCGGGGTCATGACCACGCAGCCGGTGGCCACGGCCTCTCGCGTGGTGTCGGATTTGGCCGAGATGTCGACCATATGCGCCTGACCGGCGGCGTCGAAATGCGTCAGGGTCATGCGGCCACGTCCAGAATGGCGCGGGTGGCCGCGGTCACGTCGGCCTGCCGCATCAGGCTTTCGCCGATCAGAAAACGGCGGGCGCCGGTCCGCATCATGGCGCCAAGATCGGCTGGGGTGAACAAGCCGCTTTCGCAGACCAGCTGACGGTCGGCGGGAACGCGCGGCGCAAGATCGCGCGTTACATCAAGTGTGACCTCGAACGTCTTGAGATTGCGGTTGTTTACGCCGATCAGCGGCGATCTCAGGCGCAGGGCACGGTCCAGTTCGGGGGCGTCATGCACCTCGATCAGGACATCCATGCCCCAGTCCATCGCGGCGTCCTCCAGATCGCGCGCCTGCGCGTCGTCGACCGAAGCCATGATGATCAGGATGCAATCCGCGCCCCAGGCCCGCGCCTCGGTCACCTGATAGGTGTCGTACATGAAATCCTTGCGCAGCGCCGGCAGATCGCAGGCCGCGCGTGCCGCCTTCAGGAAATCAAGCGCGCCCTGAAAACTGGGGCCGTCCGTCAGGACCGACAGGCAGGCCGCACCGCCGGCCTGATAGGCACGTGCCAGCGCGGGGGGATCAAAGTCGGGCCGGATAAGACCCTTGGACGGGCTGGCCTTCTTTATTTCGGCGATCAGGGCGGGGCCACTGGCGGCGGCCCGGTCCAGCGCGCGGGCAAATCCGCGGGGGGCGTCGGCCGCACGGGCCTGCGCGTCGAGGTCGGCCAGCGGACGCGCGGCCTTGGCGGCGGCGATTTCTTCCAGCTTGTAGGCCTTGATCTTGTCCAGAATATCCATGCGCCCGTTCTATCCCCACCGTGCGGGCGGGGAAAGGGGGCGCGGGGGCTCAGCCGGTCCAATCGATCGGCACATGACCCTGCTGTGCCAGCCAATCATTGATGCGGCTGAACGGACGCGATCCGAAAAACCCGCGCCGCGCCGAGAGGGGCGAAGGATGCGCCGTGGCGATCACCATATCCTGTGTCCGGGGCAGCCCCGCCAGTGCCTTGCGCGCATGGTTTCCCCACAGCAGAAAGGCCAACTGGCCGTGGGTCTGCGCCTCGGCAACGGCCTGCCGCGCCAGCCGGTCCCAGCCCCAGTTCGCATGGCCGCCGGCCTGTCCGGGTGGCACCGACAGCGCGGTGTTCAGCAACAATACACCCTGGCGCGCCCAGTGCGACAGATCGCCCGTCGCAGGCGCATCGCCCAGATCGTCGCGCAGTTCCGCAAAGATATTGCGCAGCGACCGGGGCAATGGCGTGTCGGGCGTGACCGAAAACGCCAGCCCATTTGCGTGTCCGGGCGTCGGATAGGGGTCCTGACCCAAGATCACCACGCGCACGTCCCGTGGCGGCGTCGCCTGCAGCGCGGCAAAGAGGCGGTCGGGATCGGGCAGGAACACGCGCTCGGCCAGCCGGTCGCGGATGGCAGGCCAGTTCTGGCGAAAGAACGGCAGATGCGCCCAGTCGGACGGTGGCGTCACGATTCAGGCGCGCCGGTGACCTGCGACAGCGCAATCAGCCGCGCCTTGGCCGCGCCGCTGTCCAGTGATTCGGCGGCCATCCGGGCCCCGTCGCGCAGATCGGACACGCGGCCCGCGATCAGCAGGGCGGCAGCGGCGTTCAGCAGCACCGCGTCGCGATAGGCGCCACGGTCACCGTCCAGAAGCGCGCGAAAGGCCGCGGCATTGTGCGCAGGCTCGCCGCCCACAATGGCGGCAAAGGGGTGGCGCGACAGGCCTGCATCCTCGGGCGCGACGGTGAATTCGGTGATCTGGCCGTCCCTCAGCGCGACCACGTGGCTGTCCTCGGCGATCGACAGCTCGTCCGTGCCGTCGCCACCATGCACCAGCCAGGCTGCGGTGGACCCCAGGTCGCGCAGCACTTCGGCCATGGGCCGCAGCCAATCGGCGCTGAAGGCACCGGTCAGCTGATAGCGGACCCCGGCAGGATTGGTCAGCGGTCCCAGCAGGTTGAAGACCGTGCGCGTGCCCAGTTCGGTGCGTGGCGGGCCGACATGGCGCATCGCCGGGTGGTGCATGGGCGCCATCATGAAACAGATGCCGGCCTGATCCAGCGCGCGTTGTGCCACGGTGGGTCCGCCCAGCACGTTGATGCCCATCTGGGTCAGCGCATCGGCCGCCCCTGATTTCGACGACAGGTTGCGGTTGCCGTGCTTGGCCACCGGAACGCCGGCCCCCGCCACGACAAAGGCCGTCGCGGTCGAGATGTTCAGCGTCCCCTTGCCGTCGCCGCCGGTGCCCACGATGTCCATCGCGCCATCGGGGGCGGTCACGCGGTTCATGCGGGCGCGCATGGCACGGGCGGCGGCCGCGATCTCGTCCACGGTCTCACCGCGCACGCGCAGCGCCATCAGCAGGCCGCCGATCTGGGCGGGGGTCGCGGCACCGTCGAACAGCGCGGAAAACGCGGCCTCTGCCTCGTCGCTGGTCAGCGGGCGTTCGGCGGCAAGGCCGATCAGGGGGCGGATGTCGGTCATGCGGCGTCCTTGCGGACGGTGCAGCGGTCCAGGAAATTGCGGATCATCTCGTGTCCGAACTGGGACGCGATCGATTCGGGGTGGAACTGCACGCCCTCGATCGGCAGGTCGGAATGGATCAGGCCCATGATCGTGCCGTCATCCGATGTCGCCGTCACGCGAAGGCAGTTCGGCAGGGTTTCCGGCTCGACCGTCAGCGAGTGATAGCGCGTGGCATTCAGCGGCGATTGCAGCCCGGCAAAGACGCCCGTGCCGTCATGGCTGATCGCATCGACCTTGCCGTGCAGGATGCGGTTGGCGCGCACGACGCGACCGCCAAAGGCCTGGCCGATCGCCTGGTGGCCCAGGCAGACCCCAAACAGCGGCACGGCGCGATCAGCCGCCACGCGGATCAGGTCCAGGCAGATCCCGGCCTGCGCCGGGTCGCAGGGCCCCGGAGAGATCACGATCCCGTCCGGCGCCATCGCCAGCGCCTCGTCCACGGTGATCTGGTCGTTGCGGCGCACCACGACCTCGGCCCCGGCCTCGCCCATGTAGTGGACCAGATTCCAGGTAAAGCTGTCGTAGTTGTCGATCAGGAGGATCATCGAAGTACCTTGCAGGCAGAAGAAGGGGGGCGGTTTCCCCCGGAAAAAGCGTCCGCTATAGATGGGCCAAAGCGCAACCGGGGGTCAAGGCCGACCGGACGCACAGCACGGACGGGGCAGGAATGGCACGGGGTTTTCTGGCGGGGGCGGCGACGGGCGGTCTGGTGGGGGTCGTCGCGCTGGCCGCACTGTCGCTGGCGGTGCCGCTGGCACCACAGGGTCACGACGCGCTGTCGGTCGGGCTGCCGATCGGGTCCGAATTCGGGCGCGGCGGCGATGTGGCACCCACGCTGCCCGCGCCCGGTGCGGTCAGCCAGCGCGATGCGGCAACCCGTGCCGCGATGCCTGCGCCCCGGGACGAAGCCGCCCGCGTGGCCGATGACACGATGCGCCCCGACCTGCAGCCGACCGACCGGATGCCCGCCCAGCCCGTGCCCGACACGATCGATGATGCGCCCGGCCTGGCCCTGCGCGGCGCGGCGCCCGCGACCGTGACCGGACCCATACCCCGGCCCGCTGTCCGTGCCACGCAGGACGGTCTGCCCCGGATCGCGCCGCCCGACGACGCCCCGATGGACCGGGCGCCCGCGATGCCCGCACCCGCGCTTGACCTGTCGCTGCCCCCGGATCTGACCGACCTTCGCAGAATGGAGCGAAACTGACATGCGCCCGCTGAACCCAGCCCTTGCCGCGACCTTTGCCCCGCCGGTGATGGAGGCGCGCCGCTGGCTGAGCGGTGTCAGCTTTCCGGCCGACCGCCCCCTGATCAATGTCAGTCAGGCCGCCCCCGTCGATCCGCCGCCCGAGGGTCTGCGCCGCGCCATCGCCGATGCGGCCCTGCACCGCCCCGAGGCGCATCTGTACGGCCCGGTCCTGGGCAACACCGACCTGCGCGATGCGGTGTCGGCGCAGTTTTCCACCGCCTATGACGGTGCCCTCACGGGGGCGAATGTCGCGATCACGCAGGGGTGCAATCAGGCGTTCTGTGCGGTGATGGCGACGCTGGCGGGGCAGGGCGATCAGGTGATCGTACCGACGCCCTGGTATTTTAACCACAAGATGTGGCTGGACATGGCGGGCGTGGCGACCGTGCCGCTGCCCTGCGGCGCGGACATGCTGCCCGATCCTGATCACGCGGCAGCCCTGA
Organism: Paracoccus sp. Ld10; assembly: GCF_045064235.1. Classification (NCBI taxonomy): domain Bacteria; kingdom Pseudomonadati; phylum Pseudomonadota; class Alphaproteobacteria; order Rhodobacterales; family Paracoccaceae; genus Paracoccus; species Paracoccus sp. Ld10. The sequence continues at coordinate 14,608 of NZ_JBISHD010000032.1, forward strand.
TCACACCTGCCACGCGGGCGATCGTGCTGGTGACGCCGAACAACCCGTCGGGGGCGGAATATCCGGCTGATCTGGTAGGGCGGTTCTTTGATCTGGCGCAGGCGCACGAGATCGCGCTGGTCGTGGACGAGACCTATCGCGATTTCGACAGCCGGGACGGCGCCCCCCATGACCTGCTGACGCGGCCGGACTGGGACGGCACGCTGATCCAGCTGTACAGCTTTTCCAAGGCCTATCGCCTGACCGGGCACCGCGTGGGCGCGATCGTCGCCAGCACCGACCGGCTGGAACAGGTCGAAAAGTTTCTGGATACGGTGGCGATTTCCCCGTCGCAGCTGGGACAGATCGGCGCGGTCTGGGGAATGGAGAACCTGCGGGACTGGTTGGCCGGGGAACGGTCCGAAATTCTGGCGCGCCGTGCCGCGGCAGCAGCGGCGTTGGGCAGGCTGCCGGGTTGGCGACTGAAAAGCGCGGGGGCGTATTTTGCATGGGTCGAACACCCGTTTGCCGAACGCTCTGCTGAGCTGGCGCGGCGGATGGTGCGGGACGCAGGCGTGCTGGCGCTGCCCGGCACGATGTTCACACCTGACGGTGACGCTGCCGGAGCGCGACATCTGCGCATTGCGTTTGCGAATGTCGATGCTGACGGAATCGCGACCCTTGCGGCACGGCTGGCGGCGCTTTCGGCCTGATCCACTTGTGGCGGACCCGCCCGCGCCCTAAAGACGGGCGGGACACGACCACGAGGAAGGCCGCGCCATGTCACAGCTGCGTACCAAGGGCAAATCAACCGTCGTCTGGATCCTGATGGGTCTGATGGTGCTGGGGCTGGGGGGCTTTGGTATCACCAGCTTTTCGGGCGGCACGACCGAGATCGGTTCGGTTGGCGACACCAAGATCACCGCGGACGACTATGCCCGCGGCCTACAGGCGGAAATGCGGTCCTTTTCCCAGCAGACCGGCCAGCAGATCACCATGCAGCAGGCCCAGCAGATGGGTCTGGCGCAATCGGTTCAGGCCAACCTGATCGCGGCGGCGGCACTGGCCGAACAGGCGCGCGCCATTGGCGTGTCGGTGGGCGATGCGCAGGTCGCGCAGACAATCATGCAGGCGGGCGCGTTTCAGGGCCCGACGGGGACATTCGACCGCGCCGCCTATGCCGAGGTGCTGCGCCGCGAGAACCTGACCGAAGCCGAGTTCGAGACCACCGTCCGCGAGGACGAGGCGCGCCTGCTGTTGCAGCGGGCCGTTGTCGGTGGCGTCACCGCGCCGGCGCCGATGGTCGATCAGACCGCCCGCTGGCTGCTCGAGACGCGCGATTTCAGCTGGCGCGAACTGACCGAGGAGCAGCTGCCCGCAGCCGTCACCGAGCCCGACGAGGCGACGTTGCGTGCCTGGCACGAGGCCAACGGAGAGCGATTTACCGCGCCCGAAACCCGCGCCATCACCTATGCCTGGGTGACGCCCGACATGCTGTCGTCCGAGGTGCAGCTGAACGATGCCGCCCTGCGCGACACCTATGAGCTGAACATCGACCAGTTCCAGCGCCCCGCGCGTCGGATGGTCAGCCGCCTGGTCTTTCCCGACGAGGCACAGGCACAGGCCGCCCGCGAACAGATCGACGCTGACGAGGCGCCATACGAATCCTTTGTTCTGCAGCGCGGCCTGACCCTGGACGACGTCGATCTGGGCGAGGTCACCGAAGCCCAATTGGGCGCGGCCGCCGAGGCCGTCTTTGCGCTGGACCAGCCGGGTGTCGCGGGGCCGCTGCCGACCGATCTGGGACCGGCGCTGTTTTCGGTGAACGCGATTCTGGACCCGGTGGACATTTCGTTCGAGGACGCGCGCGAGGGTCTGCGCGGAGAGGCTGCGCTGTCCGCTGCGGCGCGCCAGATTCAGGATCGCATCCTGGATCTGGAGGACGAACTGGCAGGCGGCGCCACGCTGGAGGATCTGGCCGAGCAGAGCGAACTTGAATTGGGCCGCATCGACTGGACGGCCGAAGCGGTTCCTGCCGAAGGCAGCATCGCTGGATACGAGGCGTTCCGCGAACGTGCGTCGCAAATGGAGAGCACCGATTTCCCTGAATTGGCCGAACTGGCCGATGGCGGCGTGTTTGCTATGCGTCTGGACGAGATCGTGCCCCCGACCCTGCGCCCATTCGAGGAGGTTCGCGACGAGGTTCTGGCCGACTGGCGTCGCGCCGAGGTCCAGCGGCAGCTGCTGGAACTTGCCGCCGATCTGAGCCTGGCCGAGGTTGCCCAGACCGATGCGACGCCGGACGACGCACAGGCCGACGATACCGCCGCCTGGAGCGCGGAGACCGGTCTGGCGCGCAGCGACTGGATGGACGGCCTGCCCCCGCAGTTGCTGTCGCAGGCCTTTGAGGTGACCGAACCCGGTCAGGCCGAGGTCGTCGACGCGGGCGACCGGGTGTTTGTCGTGCGGCTTGACCAGATCAATGATGCCGACCTGTCGCAGCCAGATGCGGCGCAGGTTCTGGACGGTGTGCGATCGCGGCTGGATCAGTCGCTGCAGGTTGATCTGTTCGATTATTATGCGCGCCATGCGCAGCGTCAGTCCGCGGTCCAGCTGAACCAGTCCGCGATCAACGCCATCAACGCCCAGGTCCAGTGATGCAGCTGACGCCGGAGTTTCCGCAGTTCGAGGCCGAATGGGTCGCAGGGCGTAACCAGCTGGTCACGATCCGGCTGGCCGCCGATCTGGACACACCGGTCAGCCTGATGCTGAAGCTGGCCGAGGCCGCCCCGCAGAGCTTCATGCTGGAATCCGTCACCGGGGGCGAATTACGCGGCCGCTATTCGATCGTCGGGATGAAGCCCGATCTGGTCTGGGACTGCCGCGATGGCCGTGCGCGGATCAACCGTCAGGCACGGTTTTCGGGTGATTTTGAGGCCGATCCACGCCCCGCGCTGGACAGCCTGCGCGCCCTGATCGCGGAAAGCCGGATCGATGCGATGCCCGAAGGCGTGCCGCCGGTCGCGGCGGGGCTGTTCGGATATCTGGGGTACGACATGATCCGGCTGGTCGAGGATCTGCCGGATGTTAACCCGGATCCGCTGGACCTGCCTGATGCGATGCTGATGCGTCCGTCGGTCGTGGCCGTGCTGGACGGCGTTCGCGGAGAGGTGACGCTGTGCGCGCATGCATGGCATGATGGTACCGACAATGCGCGCGCGGCCTATGCCCGAGCCGCCGAACGGGTCATGGACGCGCTGCGGTCGTTGGACCGCCAACCGTCCGAGCCCCGGGTGATGGGCCATGAGACGCAGATCGGCACGCCGGTATCCAATTTTGCCAAGCCCGATTATCTTGCCGCGATCGAAACCGCCAAGGACTACATCCGTGCCGGCGATATTTTTCAGGTCGTTCCCAGTCAGCGTTGGCGGATGGACTTTCCACTGCCGCCCTTTGCGCTGTACCGCAGTTTGCGGCGGACAAACCCGTCGCCCTTCATGTTCTTCCTGAATATGGGCGCATTTCAGATCGTCGGTGCAAGTCCCGAAATCCTGGTACGCCTGCGCGACGGCGAAGTGACGATCCGCCCCATCGCCGGAACCCGCCCGCGCGGCGCGGACGATGCGCAGGACCGCGCGCTGGAGGCTGATCTGTTGTCCGACCAGAAGGAACTGGCAGAACACCTGATGCTGCTGGACCTTGGGCGGAACGACGTCGGCCGGGTTGCCAAACCGGGCACCGTTCGACCGACCGAACAGTTCGTCATCGAACGCTATAGCCATGTCATGCATATCGTGTCGAACGTGGTCGGCGAATTGCGTGACGGAGAGGATGCGCTGTCGGCGCTGTTGGCGGGCCTTCCCGCAGGCACGGTATCGGGAGCACCCAAAGTCCGGGCGATGCAGATCATCGACGAACTGGAGCCTGAAAAACGTGGCGTCTATGGCGGTGCAGTCGGCTATTTCGCCGCCAATGGCGAGATGGACATGTGCATCGCGCTGCGGACCGGGGTGGTCAAGGACAAGGCACTGTACATTCAGGCCGGTGGGGGCGTTGTCTATGATAGCGACCCGGAATCGGAGTTTGAGGAAACGGTGAACAAAAGTCGCGCGCTGCAACGTGCGGCCGAGGGCGCATCACGCTTTGTTCGCGGAAACGACTGACGTTACAACAGAAAACGGCGGCCACAAGGACCGCCGTTCGTCTGTCGTGAAGAAAGATCAGTTTGCCGGTGCAGGTTCGGTCGTCATGTCGCCGGTCGGCTCCGTCATCATATCGTCCGCAGGTTCGGTGGCCATCGGGTCTGCCATCGGATCAGCAGGTTCCGTCGCCATGGGGTCTGCCGGCTCTGCCGCCATCGGATCGGCGGCAGGTGCCATCGCCGGGTCTGCGGCAGGATCGGACATCATATCGCCGGCAGGTGCTTCCTGATCGCGGAACACATATTCCGGTGCCGCGTCTGCCTCTTCGCGCGTCAGATCACTGGTGATCTCCTGCGCGTCCGAATTCACCGTAAGATCAGCCCACGGCAGTGCGATTTGTTTCTGGCCTATGCCCAGAAAACCGCCAACGCCGATGATTGCGGCCTTCATCTCGCCGGTTTCGCTGTCGACGATCAGATCGCTGATCGAACCGATATCGGCTCCATCGGGTGACATCACGCTGGTGCCAGTGATCCAGTCGAGACGCCACTCGTTCTCAGCCTGCTGGACCTCGACCTTTTCCGCGGCGGATGCTGCGGCGGCGGAATCATCCGCGTCGTCTGTGGCCATATCGTCCGCTGCCATGTCCGGGGTCGCAGTCTCGGTCATCGGTGCAGTTTCAACGGGGTCCATCGCCGGGTCGGCGGCAGGCGCGGTATCTTGCGCAAACGCCGCGCCGAGGGTCAGAGGCAGAGCAAGGGTAGTGGTCAAAAGCAGCTTACGCATGTCTTTGGTCTCCTGTGTGTGCCTTGCGAGGTGCTTGGGCACCCCGCCATTGGATGCTCAATGCATCGGCACGACCTCAGGTTCCCGCATATGGTGTCGAACATATGGCAGATGAACATCAAGTCATTGATTATAAATCAGTCTTCGCCACGAAACGGTTGCACGTACTGCAATGCCATGTCCCAAGGAAAGAAAATCCATGTATCTTGGCTGACTTCGGTGACGTAGCTTGCGACCATCGGTTTGCCCTTTGGCTTGGCATAGACAGTCGCCAGGTGGGCCTTTGGGTACATTTCGCGGATCAATTCCAGCGTTCGCCCGGAATCGACCAGGTCGTCGACGACCAGAATGCCTTCTCCGTCGCCCATCAGCGCGGGGTCGGGGCGTTTGAGAACCTCCAGCTGGCCCTGGCCCGCTTCGGTTCCGACGCCCTTGTAGGACCGGATCGAGATCGTGTCGATCGTCCGGATGTCCAGCTCCCGGGCAACGATCATCGCGGGAACAAGTCCGCCGCGCGTTACGGCTACGACGGCACGCCAGTCGTGGCCATCCATGCGCCACGCCAGTGCGCGCGCGTCGCGATGCAGCTGGTCCCAGCTTACGTGAAAGCCTTTTTCGTGCGGCAGGCGGTCGTTCATCGTTGTCTCTCCTTCACGGGCGCAGGACCAGGGACAGGCCAAGGGCGGCAATCGCCAACCCGGCCCCCCGGTCGATCCAGAATTTCAGGGCCGCATAGCGTCGCCGCAACAGCGGCAGCGCCATCAGGCTGGCCAGTGCGGTATAGAAGAACAGTTCGACCGACAAGGCCACCGCATAGATCGCGCCCTTGTCGGCGGCGCTGAGGACGGCCGGAAAGATCGACAGCAGGACGGCCGAATAGAACAGCGCGGGTTTGGGGTTCGACAGGTTCAGTGCCATGCCGGACCACAGGCTCATCCCGCCGGAGGCGGCGTCGGGCATGGGGTCGCGGGCGTGGATCCACATCAGGATGCCGATGCGGATCAGATAGGCCCCGCCCAACAGCTTCAGCAAAACCAGCGTCCAGGGGGCGATGCGGAACAGCGCGGTCAGGCCCAGCAACGCGACCAGGCACCAGACCGATGCCCCGATCGCCAGGCCCCACCCATAGGTTAGCGCCCGTCGGCGGCCAAGGGCGAACGCGCCCTGGCTAACGGCGATGACCCCGGGACCGGGGGACAGGATCGCGGCCGACAGCGTGGCCACAAAGATGCCCATCTGTTCGGCCGTGATCTGGATCATCGGAACAGCGCGCCCGTCAGTCCTTCTTGACGGTAGCGATGTCGGGCGCGTCGACAGCCTTCATGCCAACGACATGATAGCCTGCATCGACGTGATGCGTCTCTCCGGTGACGCCGGCGCCAAGGCGGGACAGCAGATACAGGGCGGAATTGCCCACGTCCTCCTGCGTGACATTGCGTCGCAGCGGAGAGTTCAGCTCATTCCACTTCATGATATAGCGGAAGTCGCCGATGCCGCTGGCGGCCAGTGTCTTGATCGGACCCGCGCTGATCGCGTTGACGCGGATATTGTTCTTGCCGAAATCCTCGGCCAGATAGCGGACCGACGCCTCCAGCGCGGCCTTGGCGACGCCCATGACGTTGTAATGCGGCATCACGCGTTCGGCGCCGTAATAGGTCAGCGTCAGCATCGACCCGCCGTCCTTCATCATCGCCGCGGCACGGCGCGCGACAGCAGTGAAGGAATAGACCGAAATGTCCATTGTCATCAGGAAGTTGTCGCGCGTGGTTTCCGCGTACCGCCCGCGCAACTGATCCTTGTCGGAGAACCCGATGGCGTGGACCACGAAATCCAGGCCGTCCCATTTCGCGGCCAGATCGGCGAACAGGGTGTCGATCGACGCCTCGTTCGACACGTCGCAGGGCAGAACCGTGTCCGACCCAAGCTGTGCCGCCAGCGGGTCCACGCGCTTTTTCAGCGCATCGCCCTGATAGCTGAACGCCAGCTCCGCCCCTTCGGCGGCCAACGCCTTTGCGATGCCCCATGCGATCGACTTGTCGTTGGCCAATCCCATGATGAGACCGCGCTTGCCGGCCATCAGGCCGGGCCTCTGCTCGCTTGACATGTCCTGTCCCTCACGCTTTCAACCGTTTCAACGGTGATTAGGGCAACTGCCCTGTCGCAGCAAGCACAAGGAATGCGCGATGAGTGATCGGACCGGAATCTTCGCGGGCGACGACCCGTTCGACATCGCCCGCGCGTGGTTGGGCGAGGCGCGGGCGTCAGAACCCAACGACCCCAATGCCATCGCCCTGGCCAGCGTCGATGCCGACGGCCTGCCGGACGTGCGGATGGTCCTGCTCAAGGACATAGACGGGCAGGGGATGGACGGATCGTTCGTGTTCTATACCAATTATGACAGCGCCAAGGGCCACCAGATCGAGGCTTCGGGCAAGGCTGCCTTTGTGATGCACTGGAAGTCGCTGCATAGACAGATCCGCGTGCGTGGCACTGTCACGCGAGAAGACGGTCCGCAGGCCGACGCCTATTATGAAAGCCGCGCATTGCAGAGCAGGCTTGGGGCGTGGGCCTCGCGGCAGTCGCAACCGCTGGACGCGCGCGCGACGCTGGTGGCCGCGGTCGCCAAGGCCGGGCTGCAGCAAGGGCCGCGACCGGCGCGCCCGCCGTTCTGGGGCGGCTACCGTATCATCCCGTCGCAGATGGAGTTCTGGGCGGACGGCGCATTTCGCCTTCATGATCGCTTCCGCTGGACACGCGGTTCAGGTGCCGGATGGTCGGTCGAAAGATTATCGCCATGATTGCCGCAAATTTCAGATCGACGAACTGGAACAAACCTTTGTCAAGTCTGTTGGCATAGTGCCGTTTCTGCGGCACTGTTGTGTTGTAGTCGGTGCGGGGCGTCATTACTGTCGTGGGGAATTCGGATAGCGTGAACACGGAAATGAAATGACAGAAGAAGGCAGCCTCAAGCTTGTGACAGGGTTGGTCAAGTGGTTCGACCCCTCAAAGGGCTATGGCTTCATTCTGGACGAAAACGGCGGAAGCGATATTCTGCTGCACGGGAACGTGCTGCGCAATTTCGGACGCAGTTCCGTCGCTGATCAATCGCGTGTCCAAGTGCTGGTGCAGCATACAAGCCGCGGCGTTCAGGCCGCCGAGGTCGTGTCCGTAGAGCCGCCGGAAACGGACGGTCAGGCGCCGATCGCCGATCTAGACACTTATATCATTGATAACCTTGACAGCCTTCCGTTGCGCCCTGCACGGGTAAAGTGGTTTGACAAGTCGAAGGGCTTTGGTTTCGCGAATATCTTTGGCCATTCCGAAGATGTTTTTATCCATATCGAGGTGTTGCGCCATTCCGGTTTTGCAGACCTTGTCATCGGCGAGGCGCTCTGCTTGCGGGTCGTCCAAGGGCCCAGAGGGTTGATGGCGGCCCAGATCGCCGCGTGGGATGCGGCCCAGAACCCCGGCGACGCGTCGTCTGATGTCGGATCGTTGTCACATGTCGCTGAGTAAGCTTGCCCTTGCCATCACCCTTGCGCTCGCCGCGCCTGTTTCCGCCCAGCAGGTGGTTCCCGTCGCCGACGTGGAATGCCGCGCCGATCTGGCGCTGATCCAAACGTCGCAACAAGAGGCGCTGGCGTTTGACATAGAGATCGCCGACACACCCGAATCGCGTGCGCAAGGTCTGATGTTCCGCCGTGATCTGCCCGCCGGGCAGGGGATGTTGTTCATATATCCAAACGCACAACCTGTCAGCTTCTGGATGCGTAACACGCTGATTCCCCTTGATCTGGTCTTTGCGGACGATACGGGCGTCATTCGCCATATTCATCCCAATGCGCGTCCGCTGGACGAGACGCCTATTCCCGGGGCCGCTGTGGGCGATCCGCAGCCAGCGAGGATGTACGTCCTTGAAATCGCTGGCGGAGAGGCTGCCAGACTGGGCCTTGCACCCGGGCAACCGCTGGCCCATCCCTCGCTCGACGGCACCGCCGCGGCCTGGCCGTGCAGCTAGGGCTTTTCACCGGCGTCGGCTTGCGCTAAAGCGCGTGTGTCGGGGCGTAGCGCAGCCTGGTAGCGCGACGGTTTTGGGAACCGTAGGCCGTAGGTTCGAATCCTATCGCCCCGACCATTATTGAGCCCCGCTAGACGGTCGTGGGTTGCAAGTGTTGTGTCGGTTGCGCAGCTCACAGCGTCTCAGCCAAGCCATCCGAAATTGCCAGTAACAACGCCACCTACCGCTCGATCACCGCCGCAACGTGTTTCAAAGATCAGGCCATGTGCGTGGCGATTTCCTTGAGATCGGCACCTGTTTCCAGAAGACGCTTGGGCGCCGTGGAGTCCATTAGTCGCGGCGGTCCAACGAAAGGGATATGATTAGCCCGTTTGCCGCAGGAGTGGTGGATGGCTGGAAAGCCAGAGATACCCTAGGGTGTTGTGCTGAACCTGCGGCACGTTGGAGTTCTGCAAGAGGGGGTACGGCAAGTCGGTATAGGAAGCTGTGCGGCAGATCGGCGCGACGGTGCAGATCTATTGCCAGTGGCGCAAAGAGGATGTTGGGATCAGCCAGGATCAGCGCAAACGGCTGAAGGAGCTCGAGACGGAGAATCAGCGCCTCAGACGAGTGGTATCTGAACTAGCGTTGAACAACATAACTTTGGGGGAGGCTGCCTGGGCAAAACTCCCAGCCCTTCCCGCCGTCGAGAGTGCATCGATCATGTGCGGCAGATTGTCCGAATCTCCGAGCGTCGGGCCTGTTGCACACTGGGTCGACAACGGTCCATGTCAGCAGCAAAGGTCCCTGCGGTCTGGCCGACGAAGAGCGGCTGAACGAGGACATCATCGCGCTGACGCAAGAGTTCGGGCGCTATGGCTACCGCATGATCACCGGCACGCTGAACAACAGCGGCTGGCATTTGAACCATAAATGGGTCGAACGGATGTGGAGGCAGAAAGCGCTGCACGTCCCGCAAAAGCAAGCCAAGAAAGAGCGGCTTTGGTTGAACGATGATTCCTGCGTCCGGCTGAGGCCGGAAAGACTCGATCACGTCCGGTCCTATGATTTTGTCCAGGACCGCGCGTAGGATGGGCAATTTGCCTCACCATCATTGACGAGGTCACGACAGAGGCCCTGATGATACGGGACAAACGCAAGCTCAACTCGACCGACGTCGTCGACGCCTTGACCGTTCTGTTTTATCCTGCGCGCTCGTCCGGAGTTCAGAAGGTCGGACGATAGCGGTGAATTCACGGCCAAAAAAAATGCTGGTCTGGTTTGGGGCGGTCGGTACCAAAACAACCTCTATCACGCCAGGATCACCATGAGAGAACGGCTACTGCGAGAGCTTCATTCCCGGTTTCGGGACGAGTTCCTGAACGACGAGGTCTTCTCCACGCTGCGTGAGGCCCGGATCCTGATCGAGCGATGCCGCCGCCATTACAACATCGTAAGGCCGCATAGCTCCCTCCGATACCGCCCGCCCATGCCCGAGAGCGTCCTGCCAACATGCCGACCATGCACCAACAATCAAATCCGACCATTCGGGGCGCACGCCAGACCGCAGTTACGAATCCCATCGCCCAGACCACATCTTCCATCAAGGTATGGAAAAGGGGCCACAGGGCCCCTTGGTTTCGCGTTGTGTCTGTTTCAGGCAGCTTTGTAGGCGTCCAGCTCACTGACGATGGGCTGCATGCCGTCTCCGCGCGTATAGTATCCGTACATCTGCTCCAACGCGGCGTCTGCTTGCTGGCTGCGTTTGCGATCCGCGATGCTTAGCGGCTTTTGTGTCTGGTTCGACATTGTGATTCTCCGATCAGGGCGTTTCCTCCCACGGGGGTCAGATATCCACGAAGACGCCACATTACACCCGCCGTGACGCAAGGTCAGGGCGGGTGCAAGGCAGCCATGCGCCCGTAGAGGGTCAGCCGATGCGCAGCATCCGGTGCTTTTTCTTGCCGATCGAGATTTTGATCCCCCGCTCCAACGCCGACGGATCAATCGTCATCTGTGGGTCGGTGACCGGTTCGTTGTCGGCACGCAGGCCGCCTTCGGCCACCAGACGCTTGACCTCCTTGCCGCTTGCCACGATGCCCGACTGGACAAGGGCCTGCGCGATGGTCACGCCCTGGGCCTGGTCGGCGGGCAGCAGCGCAACTTCCAGATCGCCGCCGGCACCACCCTCCTGAAAGACCGCGCGAGCGGTGGCCTCGGCGCTGGCGGCGGCCTCGGCGCCGTGCAGCAGGGTCGTGACCTCGTTGGCCAGGCGGACCTTGGCCTCGTTGATCTCGGATCCTTGCAGCGCGCCCATGCGGTTGCATTCGTCCACCGGCAGTTCGGTGTACAGCTTCAGGAACCGGCCAACGTCAGCATCCGTGGTGTTGCGCCAGAACTGCCAGAACTCATAGGGCGACAGCATGTCCGCCGACAGCCAGGTGGCACCACCAGCCGACTTTCCCATCTTGCGCCCGTCGCTGGTGGTCAACAGCGGCGATGTCAGGCCCCACACCTGCGCATCGTCCACGCGGCGGGTCAGGTCGATACCGTTGACGATGTTGCCCCACTGGTCGGACCCGCCCATTTGCAACACACAACCGTGGCGGCGGTTCAGTTCGAGGAAGTCATAGGACTGCAGAATCATGTAGTTGAACTCAAGAAAGCTCAGCGACTGTTCCCGGTCCAGCCGCGACTTGACCGACTCGAACGACAGCATCCGGTTGACACTGAAATGGCGGCCAATGTTGCGCAGAAAGGTCAGATAATTCAGCCCGTCCAGCCATTCGGCATTGTTCAGCATCATCGCCCGGTCGGGACCATAGTCCAGATAGCGGGCAAACACGCGGCCCATCCCGTCGATATTGCTTTGGATCGCCGCGTCGTCCAACAGAGGACGCTCGTCGCTGCGAAACGATGGATCACCGACCTTGGTGGTGCCGCCGCCCATCAGGGTCAGGGGTCTGTTCCCGGTCTTCTGGAACCAGCGCAGCATCATGATGTTCAGCAGGTGGCCGACATGCAGGCTGGCCGCCGTCGCATCGTAGCCGATATAGGCCGTGATGGGCCCAGCCATCAGCGCCTGATCCAGACCCGCATAATCCGTGCAGTCGGCCAGATAGCCGCGTTCGGACATGATGCGCAGAAAGTCGGACTTGGGCTGATAGGTCATGGGCTTCATCCTTTTGTGTCCGCGCGATATACAAGCTGGAACAGCGAAGGAAAAGCGATGATCCGGGCTTTGGGGATGATGTCAGGTACGTCGCTGGACGGTGTCGATGCGGCGATGATCGACACGGACGGCGTGCGGATCGGTGGGTTCGGCGACAGCGCCTTTCACGCATACGGGAGCAACGAAGCGGCCGTTCTGCACGCAGGGTTGGGTCTGTGGCCCGACGCGCCACAGGTCCCTGACCTGGCCGAACTGGTGCAGGCGGTCCATGCTGATCTGGCGCGGCAGTTCACGGACGCCCAGCTGATCGGGTTTCATGGTCAGACGCTGGCCCATGATCCACGCGGGCGCGGCACGCATCAGGCGGGCGACGGTGCGGCGCTGGCGCGCGCCTTGGATCGTCCCGTCGTCTGGGATTTCCGCTCTGAGGATGTGCGTCAGGGAGGCGAGGGCGCGCCGCTGGTGCCGTTCTTCCATTGGGCCTGTGCGAACTGGGCCGTAGGGCAGGGGCATCTGCCTGCCGCTCCGGTGGCGTTTCTGAACCTTGGCGGGGTCGGCAACATCAGCTGGGTCGACCCCACGGCCTGTGCACCCGAGGCGTCGGGCGCCTGTATCGCGTTCGACACGGGCCCCGCGAATGCGCCCCTGAACGACCTGATGCGCCGGCGCAGGCACCAGTCGCACGACGAGGGCGGCGCCCTGGCCGCCAGCGGGACCCCTGATGCGACGGTCGTAGCGGCGTTTCTGGATGATCCGTGGTTTCGTAGGCCGCCGCCCAAATCGCTGGACCGTGATCATTTCGCGGACCTGTCGCATGCTGTCGCGTCGCTGCCGGACGGCGATGCGGCGGCGACGTTGGTCGCGGCATTGGCCGGATCGGTCGCCGCTGGCATGACATGGCTGCCGTCCGCGCCGACACAACTGTTGGTCTGCGGCGGCGGTCGGCACAATGCCGCGATCATGGCAGCGCTGAGACGCGTCGTACCGGGACCGGTGCATCCGGTGGAAGCGATCGGGCTGAACGGCGACATGCTGGAGGCGCAGGCCTTTGGCTGGCTCGCCGTCCGGGTGCTGCGGGGGTTGCCGATTTCGGGGCCGATGACCACGGGCGTTCCCGGGCCGGTCTGCGGTGGTCGCATTAGCCACCCACGCTGATGTGAGGAGACCAGACAAATGTTTAAGGAACGGTCGGCAGATTGACGGCGTTGATGCTGTGAAGATGACAAAAGATGTCGTTGAAACAAAGTATTGATGCGGAGATCTAGAATGAAAACCCTCATGGTGACGACGGCTGCTGCGATGGCATTTGCGACGCCCCTGTTTGCACAGGATGCGACGACCCCCCCGGCCACCGATGCGATGCCGGCAGAGACGATGCCTGCCGAGACGATGCCGACCGACGCGATGCCGGCGGAGACCATGCCTGCAGAAACGATGCCTGCAGACGAGATGGCGACCGACATGAGCGACATGGAAGTGATGCTCTCGGCCGAAAATCTGGGTCTGACCGCATCATGGCTGCAGGGCCGCGCGATCTATACGACCAATCAGCCGTCGACGACCGAATGGACAGATGCGACCGGCGACGCCATTCCGGATGAGTGGAATGAGATTGCAACCGTGTCCGATATCGTGATGTCCCCAGAGGGACAGGTCATGGGCTATATCGCGGATATTGGTGGTTTCCTGGGGATGGGCACGCACACCGTGCTTCTGGATCGCGAAACCCTGAACATGGCGATGTTCGGTGACGATACGGTTCTGGCAACCAACTACAGCCAGGAAGAACTGGAAGCGCTGCCGGAATTCGACATGGAAACGATCCGCGACTGATCCGGCTTTGTTCATTACCAGTTGCATGGTTCATCGGGGTGCCCACTGGGCGCCCCTTTTGCGTTGTTTGCGTTTTGTTTCAATGATTTGCCTAAAACCGGCAAAATTCGTGCAACGCGCCCTTGACGCCGTGCCACGGGCTGCGTAAACCCCGGCCTACTCCGGCGGGCGATCGTCCGGGGGATGAGTTGGGCGGTTGTAGCTCAGTTGGTTAGAGTACCGGCCTGTCACGCCGGGGGTCGCGGGTTCGAGCCCCGTCAACCGCGCCACAACTCATCATTCGCCCGAAGGAAATGCGCGGTTGTAGCTCAGTTGGTTAGAGTACCGGCCTGTCACGCCGGGGGTCGCGGGTTCGAGCCCCGTCAACCGCGCCATTTCTTCCCTTTCCCTCATCGACAGGATCACGCTAAGACAGCGGCGATTTTGCGTATCGGAGGATGTGATGACGGACACGGTCCAAGCCCGGCAACTGATCGAGGCACTTGGCGCTGCGGCACGCGACGCTGCTGTGGTGCTGGCGCAGACGCCAGCGGGACCAAAGCGTGCGGCCCTGCTGGCCGCAGCAGACGCCATCACGACCCGCACCCCCGACATTTTGGCCGCCAACGCCCTTGATCTGGATTATGCCCGGAAAAAAGGGCTTTCGGACGCGATGCTGGACCGGCTGAGACTGGATGAACCGCGCATACTGGCCATCGCGCAAAGCCTTAGGGATGTGGCCGAACAGGAAGACCCCGTCGGGCAGGTGATTGCGGAATGGGATCGGCCAACCGGTCTGCATATCCGCCGCGTGCGCACACCGATCGGTGTCATCGGGGTGATCTATGAAAGCCGGCCGAATGTCACCGCGGATGCCGGGGCGCTGGCGCTGAAATCCGGCAACGCGGTGATTCTGCGCGGCGGGTCCGAAAGCCTGCATTCCAGTGGTGCGATCCATGCCTGCATGGTCGACGGCCTTCGCGCGGCGGACCTGCCGGAAACCGCCATCCAGATGGTGCCGACGCGCGACCGCGCGGCGGTCAGTGCCATGCTGGGCGCGCAGGGGTTGATCGACGTGATCATTCCGCGCGGTGGCAAGGGTCTGGTGGGCCTTGTGCAGGAGCAGGCGCGTGTGCCGGTCTTTGCGCATCTGGAGGGGATCTGCCACATCTATGCGGACAGGGCCGCCGATCTGGACAAGGCGCGCCGGGTTGTGCTGAACGCCAAGACACGGCGCACGGGGGTCTGCGGATCGGTCGAATGCCTGCTGATCGACCGTGCGTTTTACGCGCGTCATGGCGATGTGCTGATCCGCGACCTGCTGGACGCCGGAGTAGAGGTGCGGGCCGACGGCGAACTGGCTCAGATCAGGGGTACAGTCGCGGCCAAACCGGATGATTTCGGGCGCGAGTTTCTGGACATGATCATTGCCGTCAAGCTGGTGGACGGCGTTGCCGAGGCCATCGCCCATATCCGCCGCTATGGCAGCCAGCATACCGAATCGATTCTGACCGAGGATGACGCGACGGCCGAACGGTTCTTTGCCGGTCTCGACAGCGCGATTCTGATGCGCAACGCCTCGACCCAGTTTGCGGATGGCGGTGAGTTCGGCATGGGAGCGGAGATCGGTATTGCGACGGGAAAGATGCATGCCCGTGGCCCGGTCGGGGCCGAACAACTGACCAGCTTCAAATATCTGGTGACAGGCGACGGCACGATCCGCGCCTGAAGGGCGGCGGCGGCGAAGGTTGAGTGTCATGCGCGGTTACATTCGCCCGTCCTGCCCCAATACGCACCTTTTGGTGCCGTGATCGCCTGTCTGGTGGTGTCCACCATGACCCGGCTGCGTCAGGCGTCTGTAATGCGCGCGGACATTATTGCGCTTTGCGTGATGGCAGTGGTGCCCAGCCGCGACGACGCGGCGGTCACGGACTTTCGGTTATCTGTCGTCCTGTTCTGAAACGGTCTGAACGCAAGAGACACGGTGCAACGAACATGCGCAGACCGGCCGCCAAACCCAGTGCTATCTAAACTCATCTGACATCAAATGTACGGACCCGATCGCGGCATTTTCCGACCGTGGTTTCGCGTATTTGGCGACCATGTTTTCGCAACGATCGGCCCTTTCCACCGTGGTGGCATAACGTGCGCACCATACGACCTGCACCTGAGGGGCGGTGTCACGACGGTCGAGATTGTGAGCCACGTCGGCTGTTGCAGATGATCGACGACTGCCCCGGGCGCTGGTTCACCGGCCGGTCGCATCCCGACCCTCAATACGTTTGGGATATGACCCGCGCATCTGCCACAAAAGTGTCATTGCTGATCTTTTTTCGGCCCATGCGGTGCAGGGTCAGAACGCGATCTCGCCTCCGGTATCGTCGAATTCGTGGTGCAGGGTGCAGTTCTCGGCGCGCGACGCCTCTGCCAACAGGGCAAAATGAACCTCGGACGGGGTCAGTGGGCGCGACTGAATTCCGTCCAACCAGCCCCACACAGCCGGGTCGATCTTGCTGCGGTCGCATTCCGCGACCAGGCGCCAACGCTGGCCGTCACGCAGCACGATGACCCGACCGCCCCAAGGCATCGCGCTTTCCATGCACATCACCGCCAGGATCAGCATTCGGATCTGCGGTCGCGAGAAATCTCCATCGGCGTCCAAGGTGATCGTCAATCGACCCTGGCCCGCCATGCCGTCCAGCAATCGCGCCAGCTCGGCCATGCCGATGCGCTGCTCGCCCTGCGCCATGCCGAACGCCATGCGATAGGCCTGAATGCGCGCGCGCGCAGCGCCGACCGCCTCGGCGATCAGGCGCAGTTCAGGGGACTGGGCCAGCCCCGGAAAGTCAGGTGACATTTCCAGAAGCTCGACGCCGTTGCCGATGGCACCCAAGGGCGACACCAGATCATGGCACAGCCGCGACCCCAGCAATGCGGCCAGATCGCCCGCCGCGATCCGCGTTGTATCGACCGTCATGTGTGATTACCTTCCAGACAGTAGAAAAATGGAGCTTTCGCGGTGAACGACATCCTTGAACCCGGCATGATCGTGCGTCACCCCGGCGCACCCGAATGGGGCCAGGGGCAGGTCCAGTCCCGGATCGGCGACCGCATCACCGTGAATTTCACCGAAGCCGGCAAGCAGGTCATCGACGGACGCAGGGTGACGTTGCTGATACTACGCATGGGCAACATGTAAATTCCTGAATTCGCTTGCACAAGATGCAACTACTGGTTGCGTCTGGCAAGGGGAACTTCGATGGGTCGCGCGCATGTGTTGCATTGCTGACGCGGCTTTCCTAGACAGGCTGCATCTCAAGCATCGAGGCCATTCGTGAACCGCGCCGACCCTGCCTTTTTCCAGATCCGCCTTGCCACGACGCCCCGCGACCTGATGGCCGCGCAGCGCCTGCGCTATCGCGTGTTCATCGAGGAACTTGGTGGCACCGGTCCGCTGGTCGATCACGACGCCCGGCTGGAAAAGGATGAATTCGACCCTGTCGTCGACCATTTGTGCCTGATCGACACGCGTCGTGACGCGGATGCGCTGGATCATGTCGTGGGCGTCTATCGCCTGCTGCGCAGCGACGTTGCCGCCGGTTTTGGCCGGTTCTATTGCGATGGCGAATATGACCTGACCCCGCTGCGCGACAATGGACGGCCGCTGCTGGAGCTGGGGCGGTCCTGTGTCGATCCGGACCATCGGGGTGGGGCGGCGATGTTCCTGATGTGGAACGCGCTGGCGGATTACGTGCTGGATCACGGCATCCAGATCCTGTTCGGAGTGGCCAGCTTTCACGGCACCGACCCGTCGCTGCTGGCACCGTCGCTGTCGTGGTTGCACCACCACCATCTGGCCCCGCCGGAGTTGCGCCCCCGGGCGCGGGCTGACGGGTTCCAGACGATGGACCTGATCGCCCCCGATCGCCTGGACCGGCGCGAGGCGATGGTCGGCATGCCGGCGTTGATCAAGGCCTATCTGCGCCTTGGCGGTCTGGTGGGCGAGGGGGCGTTCATCGACCGCGCCTTCAACACCACCGACGTGTTTCTGTTGATGGATACGGCCGCCATGTCGGCCAAGCACAAGCAGTTCTACGAAAGCCGCTGGCAACCCGCATGAGCCCGACCTGGCGTGATGCCGACCCGACGATACCAGCCCCACCGCGGGGGCTGCGCGCATGGCTGCGCGTCATCCGTCGTGGAGTGCCTGCGGTTTTTGTGTTGATTGTCGGCGTGCTGCTGATCCTGCCGCTGCGCGCGGTCGAACGACTGGTCCACGGTCGCCGCCGTCCATGGACCGGCCCGCATGTCCAGCTCGTCTGCCGTCTGGTGCTGGCTTGTATCGGTTTGCGCTGGCGGCGCAAGGGTTTGCCCCTGCGCGGTCCGGGCGCGGTGGTGGCCAACCACTCCAGCTGGCTGGACATCCTGACGCTGAACGCCGCCCTGCCGGTCTTTTTCGTCAGCAAGTCCGAGGTCGCCCACTGGCCCGGCATCAATATTCTGACACGCGTGACCGACACGCATTTCGTGACGCGCGACCCGAAGCTCGCGCGCGCGCAGGCGCAGGAGTTTGCCGAACGCATCCGCGCAGGCCACCGCCTGTTGTTCTTTCCCGAGGGGACATCGAGTGACGGTCGCCGGGTGCTGCCGTTCAAGGCAACGCTGTTCCAGGGGTTTCTGGCCGACAACCTGCCTGCCGATCTGGCGATCCAGCCCGTCAGCGCCATGTATCATGCGCCGCCGGGGCAGGACCCGCGATTCTATGGCTGGTGGGCCGACATGGATCTGGGGCCGCACCTGCTGTCGATACTTGCGGCAAGACGCCACGGGCATGTGACCGTTCGGCTGCACCCGCCGATTCCCGTTGCAGGAAGCGACCGCAAGACCCTTTCCGCGGCATGCTATTCTGCGATAGACGCGGATTTCCGCAGATCGGCCACACCCGGCTGAAAGCGTCCGCGCGATCGCTGTCAAGACCTTGTCAGCCGCGTCTTGGCGCTATATCTGGTGTCCAAACCTGAACAAACCACCAAGGAATGAGCGCATGACTCGCTTTGCCGCCCCAATCGCCGAACAAATCTGGGATATGAAATACCGGATGAAGGATGCCGAGGGGCAGGCCGTCGACGGTTCGGTCGAGGATAGCTGGCGTCGCGTCGCGCGCGATCTGGCACGCGTCGAAAGCGACCCGGCCAAGTGGGAAGACAAGTTCTATTCCGCGCTGGAGGACTTCAAGTACCTGCCAGCGGGCCGTATTCTGGCGGGCGCCGGCACGGGGCGGTCGGTCACGCTGTTCAACTGTTTCGTCATGGGCACCATCCCCGACAGCATGGGCGGCATCTTTGACATGTTGAAGGAGGCCGCGCTGACCATGCAGCAGGGCGGCGGCATCGGCTATGACTTCAGCACGATCCGCCCGCGGGGCGCGGTGGTCAAGGGCGTGGCGGCGGATGCGTCGGGTCCGCTGTCGTTCATGGACGTCTGGGACGCGATGTGCCGCACGATCATGTCGGCGGGTTCGCGCCGCGGCGCGATGATGGCAACGATGCGCTGCGACCACCCGGACGTGGAACAGTTCATCGTGGCGAAACAAGACAGCGCCCGTCTGCGCATGTTCAACCTGTCGGTGCTGATCACCGATGATTTCATGGACGCCGTCCGCGCCGACGCGCCGTGGGATCTGAAATTCGAGGGCCGGGTCTACAGCACCGTTCAGGCGCTGGACCTGTGGAACCGGATCATGAAGGCGACCTATGATTTCGCCGAGCCGGGCGTGATCTTCATCGACCGGATCAACAAGGCCAACAACCTGTCCTATGTCGAGACGATCGCGGCGACCAACCCTTGCGGCGAACAGCCTCTGCCGCCCTATGGTGCCTGCCTGCTGGGGTCGATCAATCTGGCGCGGCTGGTGACGAACCCGTTCACCGATGCCGCAGAACTGGACCCCGAAGGTCTGGACGATCTGGTCCGGACCGCCGTGCGGATGATGGACAACGTCGTCGACGCGTCGAAATTCCCGCTGGACGCGCAGGCCGATGAGGCGCGCAACAAGCGCCGCATCGGTCTGGGCGTGACCGGCCTGGCCGACGCGCTGCTGATGTTGGGCCTGCGCTATGGCGCGGACGATGCGGTCGCGCAGACCCGCGTCTGGATGAAGGCCATCGCGCGGTCGGCCTATCTGGCATCGGTCGATCTGGCCAAGGAAAAGGGCGCGTTTCCGCTGTTCGACGCCAAGAAATACCTGGCATCGGGCTTCATGTCCAAGATGGACGCCGACGTTCGCGACGCGATCGCCAAGCATGGCATCCGCAACGCGCTGCTGACCTCGATCGCGCCGACCGGCACGATCAGCCTCTATGCGGGCAACGTATCGTCGGGCATCGAGCCGGTTTTTGCCTATGCCTACAAGCGCAAGGTGCTGCAGAAGGACGGATCGCGCACCGAGGAGGAGGTTGTCGATTACGCCGTCCAGATGTGGCGTGACCTCAAAAGCGATGCCGCGCTGCCGGATTACTTTGTGAACGCGCAGACGCTGGCGCCCAAGGACCACGTCGCCATGCAGGCGGCGGCGCAGGAATGGGTCGACAGCTCGATCTCCAAGACCATCAACTGCCCCGAGGATATCGGGTTCGAGGATTTCAAGGACGTCTACATGGCGGCCTGGGATCTAGGCTGCAAGGGCTGCACCACCTATCGTCCGAACGACGTGACCGGGTCGGTGCTGTCCGTCAGCGAGACGACCGAAAAGGCCCCCGAGGCCGACAAGGGCGCCGACGTGGTCTATCTGACCGAGCCGCTGGACCGTCCCGCAGCCCTGGAGGGCGCGACCTACAAGCTGAAATGGCCGGGGTCGGAACACGCGATCTATATCACCATCAACGACATCATCCACGGCAACCACCGCCGCCCGTTCGAGATCTTCATCAACTCCAAGAACATGGAGCATTACGCCTGGACGGTCGCGCTGACGCGGATGGTTTCGGCCGTGTTCCGCCGCGGCGGTGATGTCAGCTTTGTTGTCGAGGAGCTTAAGGCGGTGTTCGATCCGCGCGGCGGGGCTTGGATGCAGGGGCGTTATGTCCCCTCGATCCTGGCGGCCATCGGCGGCGTGATCGAGCGTCACCTGATCGAGACGGGCTTTCTGGCAGGCGAGGGGCTGGGCCTGAAATCCGACCCGCAGGCCGAGGTCATGGCAGTCGGCGAAGCGCCACGTGGCCCCGCCTGTTCCAGCTGTGGCCAGTACGGGATGCGCATGGTCGAGGGTTGCATGACCTGCCCCAGCTGTGGTCATTCCAAATGCGGGTAACCTGATGCCGCTTGCATCTGTACACCGACAGCAAAAGTTTTCCTGTCCCGCCTGTAACTTGTCCTTTTCCAAGGCATAAGTTCTCCACCGAGCAGAGGCGCTGAAATGACACGAGGCGGCCCGCCAGGCCGCCTCGTGTCATTTTCCTAGTCCAATCGGATCAGACCAAGATCTTGGCTTACCTGAATTCCGGAGGCGCGATCTGAGCGGGATTTGGGGACTCCGCCTCCTGCCACATATCGACTTATGCAAACTAGTTGGGAGGCGGGATTGGTGAGGCAAGACCCAGACCGTCGCAAGACGAAGCCACCACGCAGGTAGGGGCGTGGCCATGACGATTGGGAGGTGGCTCTGGTCAGGCCCATGCTTCGTCGCGAAGGCAAATTCTCCATCGACCAGGATGTCCTTGTCCACTTCTCCCGGACCACCCTGTCGATCAATCATCGGCTGATCGGACAGATCAGGAAGGGTCAGGCAGGGCGATCGGTTGATCCTGCGTTGGCTTCGGAGTTGGAGCGCTATCTGGCGTCATGGCCGGATCTGGACCCGGCTCAGTGTCCTAGGTGACGAGCTGCTAATTAAGGCGCATGAAGCGATGATTGCCGCCATCCAGACCTTAAACGCTGTGGGAATGACCTTTTGCGGCGATATGTTCCCTGTGGCCAATGTCATCGCGCGGACATACTTTCTGCATGCCTGGTTCAGGAGGGAAGGCATCGGCGTTGTTGCAGAACTTCAGCCCGCCGCGGCAGGCACGCTGGCGGGCTGGCGGGGTGGCAGGGTAAGCGTCACGGCATAAGTAGACGTGAGGCTGCCCGCTACCGCACGATGAACTGGAAATCCCACATCGAAGCCCTGAGGCGGCGGGGGTCGCTGCTGATCTGGCTGGATAAGGACATAGCGTGGTTGGCCGCCAAGGCGGGGTGTCCCGGCCACTCGCCTGTGTTGTCCGATGCCGCAATCCAGTTCTGCCCGGTGGTGAAAGTGCTCTTCGGGCTGCCGCTTCGGCAAACAACAGGGATGGTGGGCAGCATTCTGGGAATGGCAGGGCTCGACTGGCCGGTTCCGCGAACATGGACCGCTGAACCTATTGGTCGACAGCTCCAGGATCATGTTTCTCGGCGACGGAGAACGGCTGGCGCGCAAGCATGGAATGCCTCTCAGACGCCGATACCGCAAGGTCCATCTGGCGAAGTACACAGCCACCTGAGATATCTTTGCGGTGGAATTCACCTTAAGCCGTGATGGTGTCAGCCCCGTGCTGCCGGATTTGCTGGACCAGATCTCGGCCGATGAACAGGCCGGCACGGTGACCGGCGACATTGCTTTTGACACCCGACGCTGTCACACCGCCGTCGTAGATCGCGGCGGCACATCCGTCAGACCCAACCGCAGGAACGGAAGCCTCTGGAAAGATGACTACCCTGCCGCCCGCGCCCGCAACGACATACTAAGGCTGAGTTCTGCAACAATGCCTAGGGCCTGTATCTCCGGTTCCAGATCGCGCACGAAAACAAAGAACAACGACAAGCGGCTATATAGAAGGAGCAACTTTGTCCGGTTCGCTGATGGATCGGAGCCGCGTCGCATGGTGGTGCGACAGACGCGCTAAGCATTCCCTGTCCGCGATCGCACCAGTTGCAATTTACCCGTTATCGCTGTGACCGACAAACAGCCGTGATCGTTACAAACGCAACACCGTTCGTGGCATGTGCGATGCAGCAGGGGCGGGATCCACCGCCCCCGGGAACAGGTGCAGTCGCGTTTTGCCACCTTTGAATCGCGCTATTTGTTTTTGGCCGCGACGGCAGCCGATACGACGTCCTTGGTGCTGGGGGCCGAGGCGTTCGTCTTGGGCTTTTCCTTCTTCGGCTTTTTCTCATCGCGTTTGCGTTTGTCCATGCCCTTGGCCATGTTTTTCTCTCCAATAGCCGCCGGGGACCGACGGGGTGTGAATGATACGCCTTTCCTGTCCAAAAGACAGACACTTGATTGGCATCGCTCAGATAAAGGAAAGTTCAGGGTTCATAGCCGGGTTCGTACTCGACAAACGCACTCATGCAGAGGTTGGCACAAGGGTCGCTAGGTGGCGTGCAGGCGGACAGCGCCAAAACGGCGCAGAATGACAGGCGAAACATGGTACTGGCTCCGATACTTGTATCTTGAATATGGGCCTTTTGTCCAATTTGCTAACCTGTCTTTCCGGTCAGGCAGGGCTCGTTCCTGTCGCCCGCATTGGACTGACGACAGTCTGATCGCATGTGCATGTCAAACGGGCGCGCGTGTCCGACGCGCATCGTGATGGTCGGCACAGTCACGACATGTCCGCCGTGTCCGCAACGATGCAACAAGCCGCCGGAACGTGGCCAATGCTGAACGGCTCTGACGCCGTGTTTTGTGCCGCGGCGGCCGGTGCGCCGCCAGGTCTTCGATCCCCTGTGCTGGCCACAATGCGGTGGGCCCAACTATGTCGTGCAGCATGTCGCTATTTCCGTCACTGCCGTTGGTGGTGTCGGTTGACGCGCATCCGGCGGCTGTTCAGGAAAGGGTCTGTGACAGGCAGGCCATTGCATTGCTACTGCTGGCCCCTTAGCCGCTGAAACGGTCAGAAGGGGAACGATCCGCGCGGATGGCCTGTTTGACAGTTATCGTTGCAGCAACGCGTCTGTTACACTGTCACCCGTGACGCGCCGCCGGGTGGGCGCCGATGCACCCGGACGCCTTGACGCAGGGCGTAGTTGTTACGGCGGTTGACCTATGCGCCGCCAGAAACCATCTAGAACAGGATGACCGCCCGGCGCCATGTCGCGGTCCGGCCCCTGACATGGATTGGCGATGATGCGGTATCTGTCCTCTTCGACGTTGGCCTTTCTGGCGATCCTTGGTTTTCTGGCCTTTTGGATCGGAGGCGGCATGTTGAACCGCCAACCCCCCGAAGAGGTCGCCCCGGTCGAGGTGGCGGTTCCCCATGTCGCCGCCAGCATCTCTGTCGCCGAGGAAATCGTGCCACGCACGGTGTTGTTCGGCAACGTCGTGCCTGACCAGACCTCTGTCTTGCGGGCACGCACCGCGGGCATCGTCGAAGAGGTGGTTCGACAGGGCCATGTTGCCGAACAGGGCGACCAGTTGGCCCTGTTGTCCGCCGACGACCGCGAGGCGGGCGTGGCGCGCGCGCAGGCCGCGGTGGGATCGGCGGAGCGCGATTATGACGCCGCCCGGCAATTGCGCGAACGCGGCGTGACGTCCGAGGCCGAACTGCAATCGCGGTTCGCGCAGCTGGAATCGGCGCGGGCCGAATTGCGCGCCGCGCAGTTGGAGTTGCAGAACACCCGCCTGACCGCGCCGATCGGCGGCACGGTCAGCAATGTCATGGCCGAGCTGGGCAGTTTTGTCGACGCGGGCGGCGAGGTACTGGAAATTGTGCGCAACGACCCCCTGATTGCCCAGATCGAGGTCCGCCAGTCCGAGATCACCTCGGTTTCGCTTGGACAGACCGCACGGGTCGTCTTTCAGGGCGGGCGCGAGGCTGAGGGTCGCGTTCGCTTCATCGCGCCGGTGGCCACGGCCGAGACGCGGACCTTTCGGGTCGAGGTCGAGGTGCCGAACCCCGGCAATGCCGTCCCCGCGGGCCTCAGCGCCCAGATATCGCTGGCAATGGACGGGGTGCAGGCGCATCGCCTGTCGCCCGCGCTGATCCGGCTGGACGATGCCGGGCGGATCGGGGTGTTCGTGGTCGGGGACGACGACCGCACCCTGCGTTTCGCGCCGGTCCAGATCGTGCAGGCCCGCGCCGAGGCGATCTGGGTCACCGGGCTGCAGGATCGCGCGCGGGTCGTCACCATCTCTCAGGGTGCCCTGAGCGATGGGCAGCAGGCCCGCATCAGCGACACGCCCGACGCATATCGCGGCGTGGTGGGCGAGGGGGCGACCGATGCGGCCGCCCTGCTGGGCACCGCGGACGGCGCGGCAGGGCCATGAACGGGATCATCGCCGCGGGCTTTTCCCGCGCCCGCACGGTGATGATGGTTATGATCGGCCTGCTGCTGGCGGGGTTCATAGCCTACGTCACGATTCCCAAGGAATCGATGCCGGCAGTCGACATCCCGATCTTCATCGTAAACGTCACCTATAGCGGTGTCAGCGCCGAGGATGCCGCCACCCTGCTGGCCGAACCGATCGAACGGCAGGTGAACGCGCTGGACGGCCTGCGCCGGATGGAAACCGTGGCCAGCGAGGGCTTTGCCTCGGTCACGCTGGAATTCCGCCCCGGCTTTGATCAGGCCGAGGCCCTGCAATCGGTCAAGGACGCCGTCGACGATGCGGGCCCCGACATCCCGCCCGAGGCCGACGGCCCCTTCGTGCGCGAGATCGACATGGGGTTGTTTCCGATCCTGACGGTTGCGCTGTCCGGCCCCGTCCCCGAACGCGAACTGATCCGCCTTGGCCGCGATCTTAGCGACGAGATCGAGACGGTGACCGGCGTCCTGCAGGCCGACCTGACCGGTGAACGCGAGGATCAGCTGGAGATCCTGATCGATCCACTGGCGCTGGAAACCTATGGCATCTCTCCGGGGCAGCTCTCGCAGGCGATCCAGGCCAACAACCAGCTGATCGCGGCAGGGTCGTTCGACACCGGGGCGGGCCGCATCGGCGTGTCGATCCCCGGCACCGTCGTTCGCCTGGATGAGATCATGTCGATCCCGGTGCTGGTCGACGGCGCGACCGTGCTGCGCGTTCAGGACGTGGCCGAGGTCCGCCAGACCTTCAAGGATCCGATCAGTTTCGCCCGCATCGACGGGCAGCCCGCACTGGCCATCGACGTGCGCAAGACCGTTGGTGCGAACGTCATCGACACCGTCGAGGCCGTCCGCGACGTGGTGGCCCAGACCCGCGCCGACTGGCCCGATCAGGTCGGCGTCGTCTTCATGAACGACCAGTCCGAGGAAATGCGCACCCTGCTGTCGGACCTGCAGAACAACGTGATCGCCGCCGTCATGCTGGTGATGCTGGTGACGGTGCTGTTTCTGGGCCTGCGCGCGTCGCTGTTGGTGGCGGTGGCCATTCCGGGGGCGTTCCTGGGCGGCATCCTGATCATCTGGGGGCTGGGCTTTACGCTGAACGTAATTGTGCTGTTCGCGCTGATTCTAGTGGTGGGCATGCTGGTCGACGGCGCCATCGTCGTGGTCGAGATGGGCGAACGCCTGATCGCCAAGGGCCACGGCAAGGCCGAGGCCTATCTGATGGCGGCACAGCGCATGGCCTGGCCCATCATCGCGTCCACGGCGACCACGCTGGCGGTGTTCTTTCCGCTGCTGTTCTGGCCCGGATTGGCGGGACAGTTCATGTTTTATCTGCCCGCGACGATGATCGCCACGCTGCTGATGTCGCTGGTCATGGCGCTGGTCTTTGTCCCCGTGGCGGGCGGCGTTCTGGGCGGGGGGCGGGCGTTGCCGCTCGAACCCGATGCCGACGACACGTCGGGTGCCATGGCGCGGCTGTCGATCTGGACCATCGCGCGGCCCGGCGCCACGCTTGGCCTGTCGATCCTGTCCGTGCTGGTGATCCTCTATGCCTATTCGCACCTGAACCGCGGGGTCGAGTTCTTTCCCGAAACCGACGCCGAACGCGCGCAGGTCCAGATCACCGCCAACGGCAACCTGTCGGTGCAGGAAAGCGACCGTCTGGTGCGCCTGATCGAGGCCCGCGTGCTGGGGTTCGACGGCATCGAACGCGTGTATTCCCGCACCATCGGCAGCGTCGAGGAACGCGTTCGGTCCAGCCTGTCCAGCGACGTGATCGGCCAGATCCAGGTCGAGTTCACCGACTGGCGCACCCGTGCGCCATCGACCGAAGTGATCGAACAACTGCGCGTCGCCACCGCCGAGGTGCCGGGTCTGGGCATCCAGATCGAGGCCGCGGCATCCGGACCCGGTGCCACACGCCCCGTTCAGATCGAGATATCCGCCGCCAGCCGCCCGGTGCTGCAACAGGCATCGGCCAGGATCGAACAGCTGATGCAGGCGCGGGGCCGGTTCGTGGACATCGCCAACGACACGCCCCGCCCGAACCCCGAAATCCGGCTGCAGGTGGACCGTGAGGAGTCGGCACGTTTCGGCATCGACATGGATACCATCGGAACGGCCGTGCAACTGCTGACAACGGGGGTGAATCTGGGCACCTATCTGCCCGATTTCGCCGATGACGAGGTCGACATTGCGCTCCGTTATCCGTCGGACCAGCGCAACCTGGAAAACCTGTCGTCGCTGCGGGTTGCGGGACCGTCGGGCGCACAGGTGCCTATTTCGAACATGGTGCAGATGATCCCGGCGCCCGCGCCATCGGCCATCACCCGCATCGGCGCACGCGAGACGCAGACCCTGACCGCGGACCTGGCCCCAGGCGCGACCCTGCAGGCTGAACTGGCGCGCATTCAGGCCAGCATCGACCAGGCCGATCTGCCCGACGACGTCGAGATCGCCTTTGGTGGCGAGATCGAGGACCAACAGGAGGCGATGACCTTTCTGACGGGTGCCTTTGCCGCGGCCATCTTTCTGATGTTCACGATCCTGCTGATCCAGATGAACAGCTTTTTTCAGGCGTTGCTGGTGCTTACCGCGATCGTCTTCTCCATTTCGGGGGTGTTCCTGGGTCTGATGATCCGGCAGGAGGCGTTTTCCATCGTGATGAGCGGCATCGGCATCATGGCATTGGCCGGGGTGGTGGTGAACAACAACATCGTGCTGATCGACGCCTACAATGAATATCGCGGGGGCGGCGACGATCCCGACCGCGCGGCGCGGCGTGCCGCGTCCGAACGTGTGCGCCCGGTGATGCTGACGGCGGGCACGACGGTCATTGGATTGGTGCCGATGGTACTAGGTATGACCATCGATTTCACCGGCCGCGACCTGTTTCTGGGCGCACCGTCCGGACAGTTCTGGATTCAGTTGTCGACCGGCATCGCGGGCGGTCTGGTCGTGGCCACCGCCGTCACGCTGATCCTGACGCCAACGCTGCTGGCGTGGGACGGGCGCAGGCGCGACCGCAGGCAGGCCAGGCGCGCCGCTGTAAAACCCGCCGAACAGGGCTGACGGGCCGCCCGGATGGGGCGGCCCGAAGGTCGGTCAGTCGAAGGCGCGGTCGGTGATGGTCGACACCCATGCCCCTTCGGGCGCGGCCTGGATCACCGGATCGGAACCGCCCGCCAGTAGGATGTCGACGGTGCGCTGGTAATCGGCCTCGTCCAGGGTGCCGTCCGACCCTTCCAGCAGCTTGGCGATCTCGGTCATCATGCGGGTCTGGTGTTCCAGGGTCTGGGCGCCGGTCTCGTCGTTGTCCAGAACGATCTGGGCGGCCTCCTCGGGGTTCTCGGCCGCATATTGCCAACCACGCATGCTGGCGCGCACGAATGCTACCAGATCGGTGACCTTCTCGCTGTCCTCCAGCGTCTCTTCCAGCACGTACAGGCCGTCCTCCAGCGTGGCTACGCCCTGATCCTCATACTTGAAGGTCACCAGATCGTCCTCGGCGATACCGGCGTCGATCACCTGCCAGTATTCGTTATAGGTCATGGTGCTGATGCAGGCCGCCTGTTTCTGCAGCAGCGGATCGACGTTGAAGCCCTGCTTCAGGACCGTCACGCCGTCCGTTCCCCCTTCGGTGGACAGGCCAAGCGTGTTCATCCAGGACAGGAACGGATATTCGTTCCCCGCGAACCAGACACCCAGTGTCTTGCCCGCGAAATCGGTCGCCGGATCGGTGATCCCGCTTTCGTTCAGGCAGGTCAGCATCATGCCCGAGGCCTTGAACGGCTGCGCGATGTTCACCATCGGCAGGCCCTTTTCGCGCGCGGCAAGGGCCGCGGGCATCCACTCGACGATCACGTCCGCTCCGCCACCCGCCAGAACCTGGGTCGGCGCGATGTCGGGGCCGCCGGGCAGAATCGTCAGGTTGACGCCCTCTTCCTCATAGAAACCCTGTTCCTGCGCGACGTAATAGCCCGCGAATTGGGCCTGCGTGACCCATTTCAGCTGCAGCGTCAGATCGCCCGCCTGCGCCCCACCTGCTATCAACGCAAGGGTCGCTGCCCCGGTCATCAGTCGTGTCATTTCCCGTCTCTCCTGTTGGTGGGGGCCCAGATTTGGATAGGGCCCCGGTTAGTTGCGCTGTGATGGGTGCCAGAACGTCACCTTCTTTTCGATCAGCGCGACAAGTCCATAGAACAGCGTCCCCGCAAGCGCCGCTACGACAATCTCGGCCCAGACCAGCGGCAGGTCCAGACGTCCCACCGCGGTCGAGATGCGGAACCCCATGCCGCGCGTCGGGCTGCCGAAAAATTCGGCAACGATCGCGCCGATCAGGGCCAGTGTGGTTGTGATCTTCAATCCGTTGAACAGGAACGGCATCGCCGCTGGCAGGCGCAGCTTCCACAGCGATGCGCCATAGGGGGCGGCCCAGCTGGCCATCAGGTCGCGCTGCATCGCGTCGGTGGCGCGCAGCCCCGCGACCATGTTCACCAGGATTGGAAAGAACACCATGACCACGACCACCGCGGCCTTGGAATGCCAGTCGAAACCGAACCACATGACCAGGATCGGTGCGATGCCGACAATCGGCAGGGCCGCGACAAAGTTTCCGATCGGCAGCAAGCCGCGTTGCAGAAATGGGCTGCGGTCGATGGCGATGGCGGTCAGCACCGCCGCCACGGCCCCCATCAGCCAGCCGGTGACGGCGCCCTTGACGATGGTCTGGACAAAGTCGGTCCACAGGATCCCGGTATTAGCGGCGAAACTGGTCGCAATCAGGCTTGGGGCGGGCAGGATCACGGTCGGCACCTGATAGGCGCGGACGATCATCTCCCACAGCAGGATCACGGTCGCGCCAAAAATGATGGCGACCAGCATGCGCGTCGTGCGGGTGTCGAACCGCGACAGCCAGATGTTCAGGGCCCAACCGCCCAACCAGACGCCAATGATGGGCAGCGCGCTCATCGGGCCAACCCCATGCGGGACAGGGTGCGCCGTTCCATGACGCCGACCAGTGCCACCAGCCCGGCGGCCAGCAGGGCGGCAACGAACAGCGCCGACCAGATCTGAACCGTCTGGCCGTAATAGCTGCCCGACAGCAGGCGCGCGCCCAGTCCGGCTGTCGCCCCGGCGGGCAGTTCGCCGACGATGGTGCCGACCAGCGCCGCAGCGATCGCGACCTTGAGGCTGGCGAACAGATAGGGCAGCGACGATGGCAACCGCAGCCGCCAGAACACCTGGGCGCGGCCGGCGCTCCAGCTGCGCATCTGGTCAAGCTGCATCGCATCAGGGGTGCGCAGGCCCTTGACCATGCCGACCAGTACCGGAAAGAACGACAGCCACGCGGCGATAAGCGCCTTGGGCAGCAGGCCGGTGACGCCCATGCTGGACAGGACAACGATCACCATCGGCGCGATCGCCAGGATCGGTACGGTCTGGCTGGCCACCGCCCAAGGCATCACGGACTGTTCCATGCTGCGGCTGTGCACGATGCCGACCGCAAGCAGAATGCCCGCGCCTATGCCAATGGCAAACCCCGCCAAAGTCGCCGACAGCGTGACCCAGGCATGCCACACCAGACTGCGGCGCGAGGTGATGGCCTGTCCGGCCACGCCCTCCCATAATCCGACGGCGACCTGATGGGGGGCGGGCAGCACGGGGCGGTCCTGGACCAGGCTGCGCGCGACAATGTCGGGCAGGGTCAGCGTGACGTCGGCGCGGGCGGCCTGATCATATTCCCATTGGGCGTTCATTCGGATCGCGGCAAGGTACCAGATGGCGACGATGGCCATCAGCACTGTCAGGACAGGAACGATCCGGCCCCTAGTCATGGCCGTGCCCGTCGCGAAGGCCTTCGCGGACCTCATGGGCCAGAGCGATGAATTCGGGCGTGTCGCGGATGTCCAGCGGGCGGTCCGGGGGCAAGGTGCTGTTGATGACCCGCGTGATCCGGCCCGGACGCGGAGACATGACGACGATCTTGGTCGACAGGTAAACCGCCTCGGGGATGGAATGGGTGACAAAGCCGATCGTCTTGCCGGTCTTGCGCCACAACGACAGCAACGCCTCGTTCAGGTGGTCACGCACGATCTCGTCCAGGGCGCCAAAGGGTTCGTCCATCAATAGGATGTCGGCATCAAAGGCCAACGCGCGGGCGATGCTGGCGCGCTGCTGCATGCCGCCCGACAGCTGCCACGGAAACTTGCCGCCAAAGCCGGACAGCTGGACCAGATCCATGACCCGGGCAATGCGTTCCGTACGGTCTGCCTTGGAGAATCCCATGATCTCAAGCGGAAGCGAGATGTTCCCCGAAATCGTCCGCCATGGATACAGCCCCGGCGCCTGAAAGACATAGCCATAGGCGCGCGCCCGACGGGCGGCGTCCGGCTCCATGCCGTTGATGCGCAACGTGCCGCCCGTGGGCGTCTCCAACGCGGCGATGCTGCGCAGGAACGTCGTCTTGCCACAGCCGGACGGCCCGATGAAACTGACGAATTCGCCGGGCGCGATGGACAGGTCCACATCCTTGAGGGCGTGGACCGGCCCGTCGGCAGTCTGGAACGTCAGGCTGACGCCGCTTGCCTCGATAACGCTCAACTCACACCCCGCTTGCGGGAATGCCGCCGCGCTGCACCGGGCGAGGGGATGTCAGGTCTTTCCAGGCGGACAGGGCGCGGTTGACCTGGCCGCGCGGTTCGCGGGCCACGAACTCGCCATGCCCCTCGCGGCTGTCGACTTTGCCCTCGGTCACGGCAACGACGCCGCGGGTCAGCGTGAACCGTGGCAGGCCCTTGACGGTTTTTCCCTCGAACACGTTGTAATCGATGGCGGATTGCTGCGCACTTGCGGTGATGGTCTTGGTCGCCTCCGGGTCCCAGACCACCAGATCCGCGTCGCTGCCGACCAGGACCGCGCCCTTTTTCGGATACATCCCAAGGATCTTGGCGATGTTGGTCGATGTAGCGGCGACGAATTCGTTCGGTGTCAGACGACCCGTAACGACCCCATGCGTCCACAGCATCGGCATCCGGTCCTCCAGGCCCCCCGTACCGTTCGGGATCTTTGTGAAATCACCGATCCCGGTCCGTTTCTGGTCCGTGGTAAAGGCGCAATGATCTGTCGCCACGACCGACAGGCTGCCCGATTGCAACCCTGCCCACAGGCTGTCCTGATGCAGCTTGTTTCGGAACGGCGGCGACATGACACGACGGGCGGCATGGTCCCAATCCGCGTTGAAATATTCGGATTCGTCCAGCGTCAAGTGCTGGATCAATGGCTCTCCCCAGACCCGCTTGCCTGCGGCACGCGCCCGGCGGATCGCCTCATGGCTGTCTTCGCAGCTGACATGGACCACGTACAGTGGCACGCCTGCCATGTCGGCCACCATGATGGCGCGGTTGGTGGCCTCGCCCTCGACCTGCGGCGGGCGGGAATAGGCATGCGCCTCGGGGCCAGTGTTCCCCTCGGCCAACAGCCGCGCCGACAGTTCGGCCACCACATCGCCGTTCTCGGCATGCACCATCGCAACGCCGCCCAGATCGCCGACCCGCCGGAACGACGCGAACAACTCGTCGTCGTTCACCATCAGCGCGCCTTTGTAGGCCATGAAGTGCTTGAAGCTGGTGATGCCCCGGTCGACAACCGCCTGCATCTCTTCGAATACCTGCTGACCCCACCATGTGACCGCCATGTGATAGCTGTAATCGCAATGCGCGCGACCCGATTTGTTGTCCCACATCTGCAGCGCATCCAGCAGCCCCTGACCGGGGGAGGGCAGCGCAAAGTCCACAACCATCGTGGTTCCCCCCGCCAGGGCCGCCCGCGTACCGCTCTCGAAATCATCGGCCGAATAGGTCCCCATGAACGGCATTTCCAGATGCGTGTGCGGATCGATTCCGCCGGGCATGATGAAGCAGCCGCCCGCATCCAATACAGTGTCGCCCACCAATCCCTGGCCGATCGCCGCGATCCGACCGCCCTCGATCAGCACGTCCCCCTGATAGGTCAGGTCCGCCGTGACGATTGTTCCGCCCCTGATCACCGTGCTCATGGCATCCCTCTTCTTTTGCGTTCAATACCATCAGGTCCGGGGGTGCTCCCCCGGGCCGTCTCCGCATCAACCAACGATTTCGGCCGCGTCCAACACGGCGTGCAGCAGGACGTCGCATCCCGCGCGTGCCCAGTCCGGCGTGATCGCCTCTGCCTCGTTGTGGCTCAGTCCGCCTTCGCAGGGGCACATGATCATCACCGTCGGCGCGACCTTGGCGATCCAGCAGGCGTCATGCCCCGCACCCGACACGATATCCATATGGCTAAGGCCCAGCCTCTCGGCGGCCCCGCGGACTGTGCAGACCAGATCTGCATCGA
Organism: Paracoccus sp. Ld10; assembly: GCF_045064235.1. Taxonomy (NCBI): domain Bacteria; kingdom Pseudomonadati; phylum Pseudomonadota; class Alphaproteobacteria; order Rhodobacterales; family Paracoccaceae; genus Paracoccus; species Paracoccus sp. Ld10. The sequence continues at coordinate 48,197 of NZ_JBISHD010000032.1, forward strand.
ACGTCACCGGGTCGAAATGACCGACAGGCTCTATCTCGATGTCCAGCCCCAATTCCCCTGCGATCGTAGTGGCTTCTGCCTCTAATCTCGACCGCATCGATGTCAACTTCCCCAGATCCGGTGACCTGAAGTCGATACAGAACACCGCCTTGCCGGGTATGACGTTGCGACTGTTCGGGTACAGGTTCGCCTGACCCACGGCACCGACGGCATCGGGCTGATGATCCATCGCGATGCGATGCACCGCCTCGATGATCCGTGCCATGCCCAGGCCTGCGTTCACACGCATGGCCATCGGCGTGCTGCCGGTATGTGCATCCTTGCCGGTCAACGTCACCTGCAGCCACCACAGCCCCTGGCCGTGGGTCACGACGCCAATCTGCTTGCCCTCGGCCTCCAGAATGGGACCCTGTTCGATGTGCAATTCGAACATCGCATGGATCTTGCGGTCGCCCGGCGCCTCGGTGCCGCGCCAGCCGATGCGGTCCAGCTCGTCGCCAAACCGTTTTCCATCGGCGTCCTGGCGGCTGTTGGCGTAATCTTCGGTCAGTACTCCTGCGAACACGCCCGACGCCAGCATGGCAGGTGCGAAACGCGCGCCTTCTTCGTTGGTCCAGTTCGTCACAACGATCGAGCGCCGTGTCCTGATCCCCAGATCACGGATCGAGCGGATGACCTCCAGCCCCGCCAGTACGCCCAGCACGCCATCATAGCGCCCGCCGGTCGGCTGCGTGTCCAGATGACTGCCGATATAGACGGGGTCTAGATCAGGGTCTGTCCCCTGATGGTGCATGAACATGTTGCCCATTCGGTCCACGGCCATCGACATCCCTGCATCCTCGCACCAGCGCTGAAACAGCGCGCGGCCCTCGGCATCGGCATCGGTCAGGGTCTGACGGTTGCTGCCACCGGCAATGCCGGGGCCGATCTGCGCCATCTGGTCCAAGCTGTCCCACAACCGGTCGCCATCAACCGTCATGTTCGCAGCCACTACCACGCCACTTGCGTCGCTCATTTGCAGTCCTTCCTGTCGGGCCGCCCCGTTCTGTCGCGGGGTCGGCTGGATGGGTCTTCGGCCGCCTAGGCGGCGGTCTTCAGCACCTCGCCAAGCGTGCCGATCAGATGATCGATCTGCGCCTCGCTGATGATCAGGGGTGGCGACATCGCGATGATGTCGCCGGTCACGCGGATCAGGATGCCGGCCTCGAACGCGCGCACGAAGATGTCAAAGGCGCGCTTGCCTGGCTGACCGTCGATCGGGGCCAGTTCGACCGCACCGATCAGGCCCATGTTGCGGATGTCGACCACGTTCGGATGATCGCGCAGTCCGTGGATCGCCTCCTGCCAGTAGGTCTCCAACGATGCGGCCCGCGTCAGCAGGCCTTCCTCGGCATAGGTGTCCAGCGTGGCGATGGCCGCGGCGCAGCTGATCGGGTTGCCGGAATAGGTATATCCGTGGAACAGCTCGATGATATGCTCCGGCCCCTGCATGAACGCATCGTAAATCTGCGCGGTCGCCAGCACGGCACCCATCGGGATCACGCCGTTGGTCAGACCCTTGGCACAGCAGATCATGTCCGGCGTCACGCCGAAATGCTGGGCCGCAAAGGGGCTGCCAAGACGACCGAACCCGGTGATCACCTCGTCAAAGATCAGCAGGATGCCGTGTTTTTTCGTGATCGCGCGCAGCCGTTCCAGATACCCCTTGGGCGGCATCAGCACGCCTGTCGAACCGGCCATCGGCTCGACGATCACGGCGGCGATCGTTTCGGCGCCATGCAGGGCGACGATGCGCTCCAACTCGTCGGCCAGGTTCGCGCCGTGTTCGGGCTGCCCCTTGGTAAAGACGTTCTCGGGCAGATGGGTGTGGGGCATGTGATCGACGCCCGCAAGCAGGGTCCCGAACTGTCGGCGGTTGTTCACGATGCCGCCCACGGAAATCCCGCCAAAGCCGACGCCGTGATAACCACGCTCACGTCCGATCAGGCGGGTCCGGGCCGCATCGCCCCGCGCGCGGTGATAGGCCAGCGCGATCTTCAGCGCGGTATCGACCGCCTCGCTGCCCGAATTGGTATAGAACACATGGTCCATTCCGTCGGGCGCGATGTCGACGATGCGGTTCGCCAGTTCAAACGCCAGCGGGTGGCCCATCTGGAATGCCGGGGCATAGTCCAGTTCCGCGACCTGCGCCTGCACGGCTTCGGTGATGCGGGGGCGGCAATGGCCAGCGTTGCAGCACCACAGTCCCGCGGTTCCGTCCAGCACCTGTCGACCGTCCGCGGATGTATAATGCATGTCCTTGGACGCGACCAGCATCCGCGGTGCCGACTTGAACTGGCGGTTTGCGGTATAAGGCATCCAAAAGGCGCGCAGGTCATTCGGGGCGGGCTTGCGGTCGAGCGGCATGGAGATTGTCCTCACGGATTATTGACCAAACGGTCAGGATCAGGCTAGCACGGGCCGGGGGGCAGTCAAGCGTCCTGACAAATCGGGTGACAATTCCCACCGATCTGCCCAAAATCGGATCATGCCAGAGCCGGAGATTCGATGACAGAGAGCAACATGCCCCAGATGACCCGGATCCAGCAGAAAAACCGCGAGCTGATCCTGAACGGTGCGTTGGAGGCGTTTTCGGCCAACGGCCTGCGTGGTGCCACGATCGATCAGATTGCACGTGCTGCGGGTCTGTCGAAACCGAACGTGCTGTACTATTTCGGATCAAAGGACGACATCCACAAGGCGCTGCTGACAACTCTGCTGGACATGTGGCTTGCGCCCATGCACCGGGTCGATCCGGATGGAGACCCGTTGTCCGAAGTTCTCAAATACGTTCAGGCCAAACTTTTGATGTCGCGCGACTATCCGCGCGAAAGCCGGCTTTTCGCGCATGAAATCCTGCAGGGCGCGCCGCACCTGACGGAAATCCTGGGCGGCGATCTTCGCCAGATTGTTGACCGCACCGTGGCCGTGCTGGAGGCGTGGATGGATCGCGGCCTGCTGGCGCGGGTCGAGCCGCGCCACCTGATCTTTTCGATCTGGTCGATGACTCAGCACTATGCCGATTTTGAAACCCAGGTCCGTGCGGTTCTTGGTGATGGCCGCGACCCTGTGGCCGAGGGCGCGGCGTTTCTGGACAATCTGTACCGCAAGCTGCTGACGCCTTAGGCAGGCTTGTCCAGCATTTCCGCCGCAGTCAGAATCAGCGACAGGTTCTGATGCGCAGCGGCAATAAAGTCTTCGCGGACGCCTGCGACCCAGTCCTTCGTTGCGGCATTGGTTGCGGCGATAATGGCTGCTGCCAGAATTTCAATCACACGCTCGTCAGAGCCAGGCATGCGACGGTGCAGAAGTGTACGCATCTGAGCGCGCCGGGCCAGCATCGCGCTGTTGCGCAGGGCCTCCAGCTTTGGGTCCTGATCAGACAGGGCCAGCATCGCCCCGATCAGTTCGCGCTCGTTCAGGTAACGGGTCAGGTGCGCCTCGATCAAAAGGCATAGATCATCGATCAGTCGACCATTGCCCGCGACAAAGGCATCGGACGCCTCTGGCGGGTAATCGGGCGGCGGTCCCATCAGCGCCGCTTCCTTGTAGGGATAGTAGTTGAAGAACGTGCGTGTGCTGATGCCCGCGTGGCGCGCGATCGCCTCGGTTGTGACGTTGGCCAGGCCGTCGCGAACGGCAAGTTCTATGGCTGCGCCCTGAATTGTCTTGGCTGTCTTGAAGCGGCGCGTTTCGAGGGGGCTCATGCAAGTCCGATCTTGGCTTTTTCTTGCGCACAGGGTCGCAAGACAGAGTGGCGGCGGCAAGCCCGAAATATGCGTAAAACGCCGTCTGCCATTGGCAGAGGGCGTTTGCGCGTGGCGAGACGGGCGTTTGGGCTCAGCTGCCCCAGGTGCGGACGGGTCCGCAATCCATATGAACAAAGTTCGACCGGCTATAGCGACCGACGCCGCCGGCACGGCACGCGGCGGCCGCCTGATACATCTGACCGACCGAACGCGACTTCAGTCGCAGATCGGCCGCCTTGCCTGTCATGTGCAGGGAGTTCTGCGCCACACCGCCGGACTGACGCCGCAGCATTGCGTTGGTCCGGGGAGAGCGATAGCCCGACAGCATCATGTAGGGTTCATTGGTCTGCAAAAGACGCGATGACGCGGCGGCCACGTCGACCATCCGCGGGTCGATGCCGATCACCTCACCCGTGCGCCAGTCGCGCATGAAGACGTTGATCTCGTTCAGCGCCTCGCGGATATACTTGCCGTCGACCCAATACACGGTGTCGATGCTTTCACCGGTCCGACCGTTGTACATCTTGACCCGGCGCATGTCGCCTGCGTTGCCGCGCAAAAACCCGAAGGCATTGGCCATCACTGGAGTCGCCGCAACGGTGGTGGCCGCGAACACACCCAAGATGCCGCGACGGGAGATAATGTCCATTGTCATGTCAGATCGCCTGTCCTGCTTCGTTTTTTTCAGCCGGCGACGCATCGCGGCTTGTCGTGGTTTATCCCCGACCTGATTAACAATATGTCAAAAGGCTGTGCGCAACGAAACGGATTCTGCCCTAAAGCTTGAGCCATGCACGTTCTTCGGCAAGATTTCGCCTATAACGGGCAATGTTGCAGATCGGCGCAGGGCCTGTGGCGTTTTAGCAACCAGCGCTTTTCCTCTGCACAAACAAACGCGTGGGACGTGGCGCCTATGGCGGCGACATGGGACAATGCACCATTGATTTCGGGGGTTCAAATGGCGGTTCGGATGCGTGATTGCGTGCTGGCGCTGATGCTGGCTGGGGTGATCGGGGCGGTTCCCGGCGCGGTATTCGCACGCGATCCTCTCAGCGACGTGACCGTGGCCGTGGCGCCACGCCTGGATTTCACTGCGGAACAGATGGCCATGGCGACGGCTGTATCGGGCGACCCCGATCTCGCCGCATTCTATGGCAACAACGGCCTGCAGCCGATCTTTCTTGGCCCCCTTGCCGAGGCTCGTCGCGCCGCTTTGCGTGACGCGATCGGGGCTGCGCCACGTCACGGAATACCCGCCGCTCGCTATCACCCCGACCGCTTGGACGCCGCCCAAGGTCTTGCGGCCGAGATCGCGCATGCCCGCGCCTTGTCGCGCCTGTTGCGCGATCTGTCGGGGGGCGTGCTGGACCCGACCCGCGTCGACTCCGAGATAAAGCGCCGGCCAACGCGCACGTCCGTCACGCCCCTGTTGATGCAATTCGAAACTGCGGCCGATCCTGCGGCCATGTTGGCGGGGGTGGGGCCTGATCACCCCGCCTATCTGGCGTTGCAGCAGGCTTTGACAGGTCCGGCGGACCTGGTCGTACCGCAGGGCCTTGCCCGCATCGCGACAGGTATCTGGCGACCGGGGCAGCATGCGGCACCCGTCGCTGATCTGCGTGCGCGCCTTGTGTCGATCGGTTACGCAGAGGTCGCGCCGGATGCGGCCCTGTATGATGAGGCGCTGACCCGCGCGGTGGCCGATTATCAGCGCGCGGCAGGGCTTCCCGCTGATGGTGTGGCAGGGCCACAGACGATCGCTGCGCTGAACGGCGACGGTGCCACGGGCCAGGACGCCCGGCAGCGTGCGATTCTGGTCGCGATGGAGCGCATGCGGTGGATGGCGTCCGAGGATCTGGACAGCCGCCACGTCTGGGTCAATATCCCCGAATTCAGCACCACCATCGTCGAGAACGGAGCCGAGGTCTTTCGCACGCGTAGCGTCATGGGCAAGGACACGCCCGATATGCGCACGCCCGAGTTTTCGGAACTGATGGGCCATGTCGTGGTCAATCCCAGCTGGAACGTCCCGCGGTCCATCGCCGTTCGCGATTACCTGCCCCGGCTGCAGGGCAACAGGCATGCACTGTCGCATCTTGACGTGGTTGATGGCGCCGGTCGGGTGCTGGCGCGCGATGGCATCGATTTCAGCCGCTACACGGCCGCCAGCTTTCCGTTCCGCCTGCGACAAAAGCCCAGTGATGACAACGCTTTGGGCGTGGTCAAGTTCATCTTCCCCAACCGCTGGAACATCTATCTGCACGACACCCCGTCCAAGCACCTATTCGCCAACCGGGTGCGCGCGGATTCGAACGGTTGCATCCGCATCGGCGATCCGGTCGATCTGGCACGCGCCTTGCTGTCGCGCCAGACCGACGATCCGGCAGCGATGTTCCAGCGCGCCCGCGACCGCGAGCGTGAAACGTGGTTGTCGCTGACGCCCCCGGTGCCCGTGCATCTGGTCTATTTCACCGCATGGCCCGGTCCCGACGGGCGCATCGGGCTGTTCGACGATATCTATGGCCGCGATGCCCGCATCTGGGACGCGCTGCAGGCAGAGGGGTTCGGCGTAACGGCACCCGCGGTGGTGGCGGATCTGAACCCAGGGTTGTGACCCGGCCCGCGACGCAGGCACTGGCAGCAGCCCCGCAAACACGCTAAGTGCTTGCGCGAAAGGGGGGGCCATGGTCCTGACGATGGGTGAGCTAGCGCGGGCTTTGGACGCGCAGTGCTGGGGTGACCAGTCGATCCGGGTATCGGGCGCAGCAGAGCCCGCGATGGTCGGTCCGGTTGATGCGCATGGCGGGACATTGGCCCTGGCCATGGCACCGAAATACGCGGAAATGCTGAAACCCGGCAGCATCGCCATCCTTGCGCAGGGCATGGATCCCGACGCCTATGGATTGAAGGCCGCCATTTTTGCCCCCCGTCCGCGTCTGGTCATGGCCGGATTGACGCGCGCTTTTGATCCCGGTCCGGACATCGCGCCAGGAATCCATCCGACCGCTGTCATCGACAGCTCAGCCACGATCGGTCAAGACGCCGCGATTGGGCCATTCGTGGTGATCGGCGCGCATGTCCAGATCGGGCAAGGTGCCCGGATTGGGGCGCATGTCAGCATCGGGCGTAACGCGCGCATCGGGGCCATGGCGCTGATCCATCCGGGCGTGCGCATCGGCCATGATGTGGTTGCGGGGGACCGGCTGATCGTGCAGCCAGGCGCCACGATCGGCGGCGACGGGTTTTCTTTTGTCACGCCCGAGGAATCCGGGATCGAGGAGATCCGTCGCACCCTTGGGGCCCGTGCCGAAGTGACCCAACAGCACTGGACACGCATCCATTCGCTTGGCGCGGTCGAGCTGGGTCACGACGTGGAGATCGGTGCGAACGCGACAATCGACCGCGGCACGATACGATCGACGCGTGTCGGAGACGGAACCAAAATCGATAATCTTGTCATGATCGGCCACAACGTCGTTGTCGGCCGCGACTGCCTTTTGTGCAGTCAGGTCGGTATTGCCGGGTCGTCGGTCATTGGCGACCGGGTTGTGCTTGCGGGGCAGGTGGGCGTCAGCGACAACATCCACGTCGGCAACGACGTGATCGCGGGGGGCGCGACCAAAATCTATTCCCGCGTACCTGCGGGCCGTGTGGTTCTGGGCAACCCAGCCGTCAAGATGGAGACCCAGATGGAGATCCAGAAGGCCATGCGGCGGTTGCCGCGTTTCGCACAACAGCTATCCAAGCTTCAGGAAACCGTTACACGCCTGTTGGAAAAAGGCTGAACAGGAGGCGACATGACCGACGACATCACGCAGCGCATTCGGGCCATCATCGCGGAGCAGGCGATGCTGGACCCCGACCAGATTACCGATCAGGCCACACCGGCGGACCTGGGCATCGACAGCCTGGGTCTGGTCGAATCGATCTTTGCGATCGAGGAGGAGTTCGACATCTCGATTCCGTTCAACGCGAACGAACCCGAGAAGTCCGAATTCGACATCTCGAACATGGGCACGATCATCGCCGCCGTGCAGCGCCTGGTCGCGGAAAGGGACGCATGAGCGTTCCCGTTGACGAGGCGCTGATCGACGCCGGCCGCGCGGCACCCGCGATCAGGCCCGCGACCGAGATGACCTGCCGCGGCGGGTTGCGTCGCGTGGTGATCACGGGCGCGGGCACGATCAATGCGCTTGGCCATGATGTCGCCACCACCCTGGAGGCGTTCCGCGAAGGGCGTTGCGGGATCACGCAACTGGATTTCCGCGATGTTGACCGCCTGTCGATCCAGATCGGCGGGCAGGTCCACAACTGGACACCCGAAACCTATTTCAACCGCCAGCAGATTTTGCTGTACGACAAGTTCACCCAGTTCACGTTGCTTGCGGCCAAGCAGGCGGTAGAACAGTCGGGGCTGCATTTCCAGGGTGCGCTCGGGTTGCGGTCCGGGGTCATTCTGGGCACGGCGGGCGGCGGCCTGAACACATGGGACGAAAATTATCGCGCCGTCTATGAAGAGGGCAAGAACCGCGTCCATCCCTTTGTCGTACCCAAACTGATGAACAACGCCGCGGCCAGCCATGTCAGCATGGAATTCGGCCTGCGCGGCCCCGCCTTCACGGTCGCCACCGCCTGTGCCAGCAGCAACCATGCGATGGGGCTGGCGTTCCAGATGGTCCGGTCAGGCGCCGCAGACGTGATGCTGTCGGGCGGTTCCGAGGCAATGCTGTGCTTTGGCGGCGTCAAGGCGTGGGAAGGTCTGCGCGTGATGTCCAAGGACGCCTGCCGTCCCTTCAGTGCCAACCGCAACGGCATGGTCCAGGGTGAGGGTGCGGGCGTATTCGTCTTCGAGGATTATGAACATGCCCGCGCCCGCGGCGCCGAGATTCTGGCCGAAGTCGTGGGGTTTGCCATGTCGTCGGATGCCCAGGACATCGTCATGCCGTCGGCCCAGGGGGCGGAACGCGCGATCACCGGGGCAATGGTCGATGCGGGCCTGAACCGCGAGGATATCGGCTATATCAATGCCCACGGAACGGGCACTGCGGCCAATGACAAGACGGAATGCGCGGCTGTGGCCCATGCGTTCGGCCATCATGCGGACCGTTTGATGATGTCGTCGACAAAATCGATGCACGGCCACCTGATTGGCGGCACCGGCGCGGTCGAGTTGTTGGCATGCATCATGGCGCTGCGCGATGGGGTGATCGCGCCCACCATCGGCTATCAGGAACCCGACCCGGAATGCGCGCTGGACGTGGTTCCAAACGAGGCGCGCGAGGCACGGGTTGATGCGGTGCTGTCGAATGCCTTCGCCTTTGGCGGGCTGAACGCCGTGATCGCCCTGCGCCGCGTGTGATCCTCATCTCCGACGCATAAGGAAGGCCGCGATCCCAAAGGACGCGGCCTTTTTTTCAGATGACGCGGTGGTCAATCACTCTGCCGGGGCGTCCTCGGCGGGCTCGTCCTCGGCCGCAGGCGCGTCTGCGGCCGGAGCCGGTGCGGGTTCTGCCGCATAGGCCGCCAACTCGTCAAAGGCTGCAGTAAAGCCGGCCAGCGACATGCTCAGCTGGACCGGCGAGTCCGGGTCCCCACCGAAGGGAAGCAGTTGCACGGTCGCGTTGCTGCCAGCCTTCATGCCCGTCAGTTCCTGGGCGGTAAAGCCAAGGCGCGCGATGCAGCCGACCGGTGCACAAAAGCTGAACGGATAGCCTCGCATCTCTCCGGTGCCGACCTGAAAACCCAGGCCGTCGATCAGGTCGGTTTCCAGTGGCGCAACCAACGTTGCGCCGGCCGCCACATCGCCATTTGAGAGCGGCACCATGGTCAGTTCTGCGACCGGATTCTCATCCTCGTCGGTCAGCAGCTTGTACATCTCGCACGGGTCCTTGCCCTGATCGGCGCGGATGCAGCGGATCGTCCAGTCGCCATGTTCGGACTTGGCGTAATAGCTGCCCGGTCCATTCGGATCGCGCGCGGGCTGACCCGTCGGTGCAGCCTCGGCGGCTGGGGCATCGGCGGGGGCGGCTTGGGCATCTGCGGGGGTTGCAGGCGCATCTGCGGCGGGAGCCTCAGGTGTGGCGGTGGCTTCCGGGGCGGTTGCCTCGGATGTGGTGGGGGCAGGGGTGTCCTGGGCGAACGCAGGGCCGGTGATCAGGGCCAATGCGGCCAGCAGCGCGTGCGAAGGTCTGATGAACATGGATCTTTCTTTCTTTTGCTCAACGCATTGCAGATGATTTAGCATGGCGTCCAGACCTTGTCAGTCCCTCGCTCGGACACCAATCGTCACCAAGCCTTGAGGTCCGTCAAGGTACCCTTGAATTGCCGGGTGCCTGCCACTGCGGTGATGTTGGGGGCAAAAGCCTGGGGGCCGGTCACGTGCAACCTATCCATGCAAAAGGCCGTGGCTTTCACCACGGCCATCGACGCGTTGCGTAATTCTCCCTGCCGGACTGGCCGGTCATCATTGTCAGCCAAGTTAGTCGCGCGGGCGTGATCCGTCAACACGCAATGGGTTTTCTCTGGCCGGCATAAATCCGGCAGACAAAAAAAGGCCGCGCCCTGAGGCGCGGCAGTCCAACAGGGAGGAAGGTCCGGGCCACGGCTGTGCTCCGGATAACTTCACCTTGCCATGAAAGCGTTAAAATTGTCTTTTCAGCGCGTGCGCTGCGCAGAGTTTTTCATGGGGGATGCGATGGTTTCGGTTCTGGATGCGGATAAGGGCACGATCTTTGTCGGCGGTGCGGGCGCTGCCTACGCGACACATGAAACGTTGTTGTTGAGGTTGGCCAACCGCCATGGCCTGGTGGCAGGCGCAACGGGCACCGGCAAGACGGTCACATTGCAGACATTGGCCGAAAGCCTGTCCGCTGCGGGCGTTCCGGTGTTCCTGGCCGATGTAAAGGGTGATCTGGCCGGCTTGGCCAAGGCCGGGTCCGACCAAGGCAAGCTGCATGAGCCGTTTGCGGCGCGCGCCCGCCAGATCGGGATCGACCTGACATACGCATCCTATCCCGTCACGTTCTGGGACGTGTGGGGCCAGCAAGGCCATCCGGTCCGCACCACCCCCGCCGAGATGGGTCCGCTGTTGCTGTCGCGACTGTTGGACCTGACCCCTGCCCAGGAGGGGGTCATGGCCATCGCCTTTCGCGTCGCCGACGAGGAGGGATTGCCGCTGCTGGATCTCAAGGACCTGCAGTCGATGCTGGTCTGGGTCGGTCAGAATGCGACCGAGCTTTCGGCCCGATATGGCAATGTCAGCGCCGCAAGCGTGGGCGCAATTCAACGGGCGCTGCTTGTGCTGGAGACCGAAGGCGGCGCGAACCTGTTCGGGGAACCGGCCCTGGCGCTGAGCGACATCATCCGTCAGGACGCGGATGGCCGTGGGGTCATCAACATTCTGTCGGCAGAACGCCTGATGAATGCGCCACGTCTGTACGGCACGTTCCTGCTGTGGCTGCTGTCGGAATTGTTCGAGCAACTTCCCGAGGTGGGGGACCCGGACAAGCCCTGCGTCGCGTTTTTTTTCGACGAGGCGCATCTGATGTTCGACGATGCGCCCAAGGCGCTGATCGACAAGGTCGAGCGCGTCGCCCGCCTGATCCGGTCCAAGGGCGTCAGCATCTGGTTTGTGACCCAAAGCCCCGCAGACATTCCCGAATCGGTTCTGGGCCAACTGGGCAATCGCGTTCAGCATGCCCTGCGGGCATTTACCGCAAAGGATCAAAAGGCGCTGCGCGACGCGGCGCAGAATTACCGCACCAATCCCGATTTCGATATTGCCGAGACCATTCAGCAGGTTGGCACCGGAGAGGCTGTGACATCGTTTTTGCAGCCCAAGGGCGTGCCGGGGATCGCTCAACGGACGCTGATCCGACCACCTTATAGTCAGGTGGGGCCGATCACGGATCAGGAACGGGCGGCCATCCGGGACGCATCCCCGATGGGGGCAAAGTACGACACGCCGCTGGATCGCGACTCTGCGCATGAAATGCTGGCCCGCAAGACCCAGGCCGCAGCCCGGGAAACCGGCGCGGCGAACCAGGATGACGGGTTGTTCGACATGCCCGCGGGTGCGGGGCGGGGGCGGCCCTATCAGGCACCGGCGCGCGAAAAGGCTGCTCCGCGTGGGCGGTCCGACAGCATCGTCCAGACCTTTGGCAAAAGTCTGGCGCGGCAATTGGGGACCCGGACCGGGCAGGCGCTGGTCCGGGGTGTTCTGGGTTCCCTGATCAAGAATCGCTGAGCGCTAGAGGGCGATGGCCGTGGCGGGCATCGGCGCGGCGTCGATCGCGGCACGCATTTCCGCCAGGATGGCAATGACCAGCAGCACATGTCGGCGCAGGTCGTATTCGGCGGCCTGGGTCACGCGCAGGTCGTTCTGGATCTGCTCCTCCGCCCGAAGGCGGGACAGGACCGCGCCAGGCGCCGGGCAGCGGTCGCTGCGCAGCAGGCGGGGAAGGTCGCGGTCGCGTTTCCAGGTCTTCTGACCTTCGCGGGCGGCCCGGATCAGCGTTCCTGGACGACGCAGGCCCTGATTCGCGGGGCGGGGACGAAAAACGATCACGTTCGAGACTGCGGTCATGGGGCTGATCCTCTGCATTTGCCACGTGATCACCTTCACACAACCTAAAGGTGTGTTGCCAAAACCCCTGTCGCATCGCGCGGTCGGTCAAGATTTCTTTAGGAATTGTTAGGGAATGTTGCCGCTATGTGCAGAAACACCCTGTTAACCACAGGGAAAGAATTCAACCCAGGGTAGTCTGCTGCCGGGCTGCCCGAGGACGACAAGGGACCTGACATGACCATATTGACCGGTGATTTCGCAATCCACTCGGGCATCGCGGAGCACCGTGTGCAGGTGCAGGGGCAGGCCTGCGCGCAAGACGACATGACCGAAGATGCGCGCCTGTATCTGCGCCACGTCGATCACGGTGTGACGATCCGCGCTTTGGCGCGCGAGGCCGGGGTTCATGCCTCGACGATCCTGCGCCGCATCCGCCGGTTCGAGGCGCGCCGTGATGATCCGTTGGTGGACGCCGCCCTGGCACCCCGCCCGGAAGGGGCCGTGGCACCCGAGGAACGTCAGGCGCTGCGCGTGCTGCGCCGGTTGGCGGAACCTGGCGCCTGCATGGCCTCGGCGCCCGGCATGGACAAGGCGATCGTCACCCGCGACGACATTCGCACCGCGGTTCTGGAGCGTGCCCTGGCCGAGATGATGGCGCTGAAGGGATGGGTGGTGCAGACCCGCGGCGGCGGACGCATCCAGCGCTATGTGATCGCGCCTGCCGGGCGCGAGGCCCTGCGTCAGATGTTGCGGTCTCCGCGCCAGCGCGGCGCTGTGCCGGGACCATCGTCCTTTGCCGACGCCAAGCCTGTGCAAGGCGACGCACAGCCCGGCCACGGCATGGCCGAGGCGCAAGCCACCTTTGACCACGGCGACCGCCACCGGGTGTGGGAGGACCGCGTGATTGAAGACCCCGAGGACGGCCGCCGCCGCCAAACCCGCGTGAACATCGCCGAAAGCCCGCTGCTGGTGCTGGCACGCAGGCGCGACCACGATGGTCAGGCGTTCCTGACGCCGGGAATGGTGACTGCCGGCGAACGCCTGCGCGAAGATTTTGAGCTGGCGCAGATGGGTCCACGTGTCACCCAGAACTGGGATGGCTTCATGACGTCGGGGATCGATGTGTCGCATGGTGGCGGCGGCTATCGCGGGGGGTCCGAATCGGCGCGTGACCGGGTTGCCGTCGCGCTGCGCGACCTTGGGCCGGGCATGGGAGACATCGTGCTGAGGGTCTGTTGTTTTCTGGAGGGGATCGAGATGACAGAGCGACGCCTTGGTTGGTCGGCCCGGTCCGGCAAGATTGTTCTGCGGTTGGCCCTGATGCGACTGGAGCGTCACTATGCTGACACGTATGGCAAGGGATCTCGCCTTATCGGTTGAAGCCCATTGCCGCGCGGGGGGCGCAGTCGATAAGATGGCGAATACATCGTATCCATTTTCGATCAGGCCCCCTTATGAACATCACGCTGCGCCAGCTTCGCTATTTCCTGTCGTTGGCGCAGCATACCCATTTCACGCGCGCCGCCGAATCAATCAACGTCACTCAGCCCGCTCTGTCGATGCAGATCCGGGCGTTGGAGGACGAAGTCGGTGCCAAGCTTGTCGAACGCACGCCGCAGGGGGTCGTTCTGACGCCAAAGGGCCGGGCATTGCAGGACCACGCCCGCCGGGTGATGGCTGCGATGACCGACCTTCAGCAGGATCTGCGGCAGCCGGGGCAGGGCGGGCGGCTGATGTTGGGAATGATCCCGACGGTTGCACCCTATTTGCTGCCAGAGGCACTGCCGATCCTGCGCGCCCGTGACATCGGTCGCGACCTGCACCTGCGCGAGGCGCAGACGGATCATCTGCTGGATGAGTTGCAGGCGGGGCGCCTTGACGCGATCGTCGTGGCCAGCCCGCCCGAGGGGATGGGCCTGCGCGCCGTTCCCCTGTTCACCGACCGGTTTCTGCTGGCGGGCAGCGCGGCACGCATCGCCGAATTGCGCACCCGACCACTGTCTCCGGATGCCCTGGACCCGGGCCAGCTGTTGCTGTTGGACGAGGGGCATTGTCTGGGCGACCAGGCGCTTGAGGTGTGCGGATTGAACCGACGCTCGGCCCGCCTTGACTTGGGAGCGGCATCGCTTTCCACGCTGTGCAGGCTGGCCGCGCAGGGCATGGGCCTGACCTTTCTGCCTGAAATCGCCCGTCGGCAGGAACTGGCCGCGGCACCCGGTCTGACAGCCATTCGGTTCCCTGGTACGCAACCGGCCCGGCAGGTCGTGCTGATGCGCCGTGCTTCGACCCCGGCGCAGGGTTGGTTCGATGATCTGGCGCGCCTTTTGACCGCCGCAGCACGCCCGTTGCTGGATGCGGGATGAGCGCAAGACAGTCATGCGTATGCAAGGTCTGTCGGTGCGTTGCCAAATCATTGCAAACCCCCTATTTCTGCACGAACCGCGATTGAAAGGACCATGACCTTGCGCGACCTCAGGATCCCGGATCAGCGTCACCCGGAAAAAGCGCACCGACCCGATCAGGCCCAGCCCAAAAAGCCGGACTGGATACGCGTCAAGGCGCCCACTTCGGCTGGCTACAAGCAGACGCGCGACTTGCTACGCGAGCATCGCCTGTCGACAGTCTGCGAAGAGGCGGGCTGTCCCAATGTCGGCGAATGCTGGAGCCAGGGGCACGCCACGATGATGATCATGGGTGAGATATGCACCCGTGGGTGCACGTTCTGCAACGTCGCAACCGGCAAGCCGCAGGCCCTCGACACGTTTGAACCCGGTCGCGTCGCCCATGCCGTGCAAAAGCTGGGCCTGAACCACGTCGTTGTCACCAGCGTCGACCGCGATGACCTTGACGATGGCGGGGCAGACCACTTTGCACAGACCATCCGCGCGATCCGTCACCGGTCTCCGACGTCGACGATCGAAGTTCTTGTGCCCGATTTCCTGAAATCAAAACCCGGCGCGCTGGAAACCGTTGTCGAGGCGCGTCCCGACGTCTTCAACCACAACCTGGAAACCGTGCCGGGCCTGTACCCGGAGGTCCGTCCCGGCGCGCGTTACTTCCATTCGCTGCGCCTGTTGCAGCGGGTCAAGGAAATGGACCCGACGATGTTCACCAAGTCCGGCATCATGGTCGGCCTTGGAGAGGATCGCCAAAGCGTCCTGCAGGTCATGGACGACATGCGTGCGGCTGATATTGATTTCATCACGATTGGCCAGTATCTGCAGCCCAGCCCAAAGCACCACCGCGTGGATCGCTTTGTCACCCCCGAAGAGTTTGCCGGATACGAAAAGACCGCGTACGGCAAGGGCTTCCTGATGGTGTCGGCGACACCGCTGACGCGGTCATCCTATCATGCAGGCGATGATTTCGCGCAATTGCGTGACGCACGTCTGGCAAAACTGGGGCGCGCCTGAACTCATCGGGCAGGTAGGCGCACGCCGCCTCTTGCAAATCGTCGCGCCTGGAATTACGCCAAGCGCATCGGTCCAACGGGACCGCCGTCGAAGGGGCGCCTGGACCAGTCCGGGGGCGTGGCGGAATGGTAGACGCGACGGATTCAAAATCCGTTTCAGCAATGAGTGCCGGTTCGAGTCCGGCCGCCCCTACCACGCCCTTTCTACTGCTTGCTTTCGACAGGTGACTGTATAGCGACCTGTCTCAATCGCCCTTCTCAACATGCCATGCCATGTTCGTTCCGCGCCGCTCTCGGGCATCAGTAGCCCAAGCGCGCTGGCGGGCGGGATCGGCATATTTCACGATCATCGCCATAGTCTTATGGCCGGTGATCGCGCCGATCATCTCGTCGCTACAACCTACGGCCGCCAGCCCGGCCGCGGCCGCTTATCGCAGGCCGTCGATGTCACGGGACCTTTCGTACCTGAGGCCGGCCGAGGCGGAGGAACAGCTCAGCTGCTTGAAATGCGGCCTATATTGGCAGATCGTTCGGCCAATGTGCGGTTTGCAATTAATGAGCGCACGAAGAGGTGCCGTGACCGAAACGCACTACGCTGCCTTGGTCTTGCCTCGTGGGGGCAAGACCCCGTCGCCGTCAATGTTTGACCAGCGCATGCGCAGCACATACCCGATACGCGGCCCCGTGCCGTGGCGCTGCCGACACCCCCACAGGCTCATGGCCCAACTAATGGCACGACGCCGCGCATCAGGCCTCCGTTCCCAGTATCTGCTCGACCAGCAGCGTCTTCACCTTGGCGTTCTTGGCCCTCAGAGGATTCAGCTTTTCCGCGTCGGATACCTTTATGCCGCCGAACCTGGCGCGCCATTTGGAGAAGGTCGCATCGCTGACACCCTGCTTGCAGCACAGATCCTCCGCTCCAAGTCCGGCCTCTTACGGGGTCAGAATGCCGATGATCTGTGCCCCGGTGAACCCTAATCGCTTCCTTCTCGGTCGCTCTTGCAAGGAACAGACTAACCCCAAATCGTGCACCGTACGGCGGGGCAAGACAGCCGAAGTTCAAATCCGCATCGCATTGATGAACCATTTCAACGCACTCGGCACTGCCAAGATCGACCGGCTGGCCCAACATTAGCGCAGCAGGTGGAAATCACGCCATCACACGAAGTGTTGCAACAATGCCCTGTCGCAGTGTCTGGCGGCGGGCAATCTCATGGCTCTACAGCCTTTCTAAATCAAAGAATTTTTGCCACCTTGGGAACAATCCAGACCTGTGACGGTTTGTCCATCGACGGTGAAAAGACACCGATGAAAGGATTTTATCATGGCACAGAACCCGACCGCAGATGACATCAAGCGTGACGCCCGTTCGGCTGCGAACGAAGCACACGGAGATCTCAAGGACGGTGCGCGTAAGATCGGCGACGATATCCGTGATACCGCGCGCGAGCTTTCAGAGAACTCTGGTGCCGCACGTCTTAAGGATCGTGGCACGGCATTGGCTGATGACGCTGTGGAAACCGGACGATACTACGCAGAGCGTGCCAAGGAAACCGGACAGGACTATGCTGACCGTGCGCGGCTCGAGGCCGAGCGTCTCTATGATGCTGGCCAGCAGAAAGCGACCGAAGTCGCCCATTACGCCGAAGAGCGTTATGACGAAGTTTCAGAAATGGTGCGTCGCAACCCCGCTCAGGCGCTGGGCATCGCGGCAGGCGTCGGCTTTCTGGTCGGTCTTCTGATCTCGCGTCGTTGAGGTCGGGTTGATGTTTGATTTCGCCCGACGTGTCCAAGAAGCGGCCGGCGATACAGTTCGGCGCACGGCCATCAAGGCCGTCGCCGGCGTCACCGGATTGGTTGCCGCTGGATTTCTGACCGCTGCATTGTGGTCGTGGCTTGCCACTGAAATGGAATGGGGATCTGCGCTGGCGTCGCTGACGATCGGCGGAGGCCTGATTGTCCTCATGATCATCCTTTTGGCTGCATCGTCCAAGCGCCGGCATCAGATGCCGACAACGGACGATCTGAAACGAGAGGTCGAAGCCCGTGTCTCGCTTGCCACGGAAGCTGCCATTGTCCGCGCCAAGTCTGAGGCCAACCGTGTAATCGGAATGGCCGAATCCAAGGCGCATTCGCTGATGGATGAAGCCGGGTCGCGGGCCACAAAGCTGGCATCTGGCGCTGAGCAGAAGCTGTTTGGAAGCGTTCGTGAAACCGCTCGTGCTGCTGGCCTGACATCGTCAAATGTCGCTGCGGCACGTGACAGGGTGCGCGATGAAGGACACCAATTGCAGCAAGCGGTTGACAGTAACGCGGGATCTATAACCAAACTGGTTGGCGCATTTGCTGTCGGTGTTACACTTGCCGCAGCACTGCGGGAGCGAGGACGAACAAACCACCCGGACTACGACGTCGATGATCTGCTGTAATTAAAAAGGGCGCCCCGGCGCCCTTTTTCAGTGGTCGTTACGAGTTTGCTTCGCGAATTTTCGCGGCGGCGTCCTTGTCGAACGCGACACTTTTCTTGTCCAGCAACTGATCCAATTCGCCCGACAGCGTCATTTCAGTAATGATATCGCAACCGCCGACAAATTCGCCTTTGACATAAAGCTGCGGGATTGTGGGCCAATCAGAGAAGTCCTTGATGCCCTGACGGATTTCCGCGTCCGAAAGCACATTTACGCCCTGATAAGGCACGCCCATGTAATTCAGAACGCCTGCAACCCTGCTGGAAAATCCGCATTGCGGCATCTCTGGGGTGCCCTTCATGAACAAAACAACATCGTTTCCATCAATCAGTTCTTGTATGCGAGTATTTGCGTCGCTCATTTCAGCAATCCTTGTATAGGGCAGGGCGCGCGTCAGTCAGGCGCTTTGGTGGTAAGGGCCAGCGCATGCAGCTCTCCGGCTGGTCCGTCCATTTTCCCCTGCAATGCAGCATAAACCGACCGTTGTTGTTGCACACGATTCAGTCCGCGAAAACTTTCGTCGACAACCTCTGCGGCGTAGTGATTACCGTCACCCGCCAAATCTGTGATCGTAATTTTTGCGTCGGGGAAAGAGACACGCAAAAGGGCCTCTATGTCGTGCGCTTCCATGGCCATGGGCGGATCCTTGTCTTTGTCACTACAGATGTAGGGGATGCCGACATGCGCCGCAAGGCCAGCACCAAAACGGCCGCTGCCCGGTAGGGCGCGGCCGTCTGTTTCGTTGATGGTGGTGTTATTGCGTGGCGCTGACGGCACCGACGGTACCGCCGACGACTGCGCCTGCCGGACCTGCGACAGCGGCGCCAGACAGACCACCGGTTGCCGCACGCTCACCCACGGTGGTGCCACATGCCGACAGCAGCAGAATTGCACCAAGCAGTCCCATAGTTGCGATTTTCATATCAAATATCCTCTGATGTTCGTTCTGTCAGACAGACGCGAGCCAGCAGCCGGTGGTTCCGGGAATGAGCCTGAATGGGTTAAGAAATGAACGGCAGAGCATGATGTTTTCTCAATATACTATGCGGCAGGTCGCCATACCGGTCGTTTCATCGGTTGAAGGTCGGTGGCCGGTTGCAACCGGCTTTGCGCAGGAACCGCACCCAAACCACCATCCCCCTACCAATGACGCTGCGGCTACGAGCGTGGCAGCGGATGTCGGTTCATGGACGTGGGCGCCAAATTTGAGACATTGGTAATCATAGGCATTGCCGTCGGTGGGGCGCTATGTAGGCACTCTGATGATACGCGACGTCTGGAATGGGTTGGCTTCTTTCGGCATATCAATCCGTTGGACGTGTCTTCTGAGCTGTCATGTTCTTCTGCAGTTTCCACCCCGTAATATCTGGAAGCTGAGGCCAATCGCGCCAAAGCATGAGCCGTACTCGGTCGGTTCAGCTTGCTGGCGTGAGATAGCAAGTCGTCCGCTGGCGTAGATAAAGACACGGTTCGGCCTACCACAATGCGGTCGCGACGTCTGAGGCAGCACCCGTCGTATTTCACGGTCTTATTGCGTTTTCCGAATGGCGGTTCCAACGTTTACCCCTTAGCCGTGCAACGCTTTTCGCGGCCACTCGGCGCTATTTCTTCGGTCCGCCAAAAACTCATTAGCCTATGAAAGGCTGCTCATAGTGCGCCCCTTATAATCGCAGAACTGCCCTGCCGACTTAAATAACCGGATGGATCGGCCTTCCGCGTTGTTGACGGAATGCAGCGCAATATGCGCTCTTCAGACAAAGTTGCCCCCAAGCATTTTCCTTTGGCCTCGAACCATTCGGTGTAAGCGGCGGCGCCGCCTCACCTGCTTTCAGCTTCACGGTTTGAAGTTCTAAGGCAGCAGATCGTCGATCCTTGCTTGTGGATGACCGGCGGCCACGCCTTCCAAGGTTGCCTTCAGGTAGGCAAAGGGTTCGACGCTGTTTATCTTTGCGTTGGCGATCAGAGAGGCGATGCGCGCCCAGGACCGACCGCGCTCGTCATGGCCGGCGAAGAGCGCATTCTTGCGATTCAGGGCAGTCGGTCGGATCAGGTTCTCGACATTATTGGAGTCGATCTCGACACGGCCATCGCGCAGGAAGGTCTGCAGCCCGTCCCAGTGGCGGTGGATATAGGCCAGCTTTTCACCGAGACGCGATTTCATCGATACGCGCCGGCATTGCGCCTGCAGCCATTCGCCGAAGGCCGCGACCAGCGCCGCAGTGCGCGCATGGCCGTCCGAGATTCGTTGGCCGGGGCCAATGCCGCGGATCTCGGCCTCGATCCGGTAAAGCTCGGCGATCCGGCGCAGACCTTCGGCTGCGATCTCGGATCCGTCGCGATCGAAGATCTCCTTCAGCGTGCGCCGGGCATGCGCCCAGCAATGGGCGACGGTGATCGGCGTGCCACCTGTCCGGGACTGGCGCGTCAGGCGATTGTATCCGGTACAGCCATTCAGCTGCAGAATGCCGTCAAAGCCCTGCATGATGCGCTCTGCGTTTTCGCCCAAGCGGTCGGGCGCATAGGTGAAGACCACGCCGGGGGGATCCTTACCGCCCCATGAGCGGTCATCGCGCGCCATGGCCCAGATGTAGCCCGTCTTCGTCCGGCCTCGGCCAGGATCGAGCACGGGTGCAGTGGTCTTGTCCTTGAACAGCTTGCTCGACGTCTTCAGGTGCTCTGTCAGCCGATCAACCACCGGGCGAGGTGGAAGGCGGCGGTGCCGACCCAATCGGCCAGCGTGCGGCGGTGAAGCTCGATGCCTGCGCGGCCGAGGATCTGGCTTTGGCGATACAATGGCAGGTGATCGGCATACTTGGCTCGCCAGCAGATGCGCCAAGGCGCCCTCAGTGGGTAGGCGGCCCTCGCTCAGGTGTGCGGGTGCCGGTGCCTGGGTCACGCCCTCGGCACACCTGCGGCACGCATGTTTGGGGCGCACGGTCACGATGATCCGCAGCTGTGCCGGCACGATATCCAGCCGCACGGTCCGGTCTTCGCCAATGCGGTGCATCTCGCCACAACCACAAGTGTAGAGCAGACTGCTCGGATCGATCACCCGCTCAACGCGGGGCAGGCTCCGGAAGGTGCCCGCGATTGCGGCGAGCAGCTCGGCGTGGGGGCGTGCGGGGCGCGGCCTCCGCATCCTGCCGGGTCTCGGCCTCGGCCGCGGCAGTTTCGAAATCCTCGAAAGCCAGCTGACGCCCGTCGTTGTTCAGCTTCTCGGAGCGTTTGCCATGCAAGACCTGATCCAGCTCGGCGATCAGATGCTCCAGCCGCCGGTTGGTTCTTTCAGCGCATCCCGGTCACGCAGCGCGGCTAGAACAGCGGGGCGCTGGCTTTCGGGGATGGCGGACAGGACGATGGATGGAGACGCGGACATAAAGTCATCATACCATGATCCGACTGTAGTTGAATGTTTTTTATTGCATTCAGGTCATTCTGCAACGGCTGGCTTCGGGGTTTCCAGAGGCCGGACCCGGCGCCTGTCGAGACCGGCAAAAAGCGCCTCGAACTGCGTTCGGCTCAAGGTCATGGCCCCGTCCCGGATAGCCGGCCAGGTGAAGCTGTCGGCCTCGAGGCGCTTGTAAGCCATCACCAACCCGCTGCCGTCCCAGAACAGGATCTTCAGCCTGTCGGCGCGCTGCGCGCGGAACACAAAGGCCGTGCCTGTAAAGGGATCCTCTGCCAACATCGACTGCGCAAGCGCCGCCAATCCATCGTGCCCCTTACTGGAGTCCACCGGCTTGGTCGCCACCAGGACCCGCATGCCCTGCGACGGCATCAGCACGGCACTGCTCCGAGGGCCCGAACGATCTCGGCCAGCCGAACGGCGGGCGTGTTCGCAGCCAGTTCGAGCCTCACCTCGCCAATCACGATCCGGATCTGCTCAGCAACCGGCAGCCTTCCGCAAGAGGATAGCGCTGGCCCCGGGTCGCAGATCACCAGCGGGGCGAAAACTGGCTCGTCGGTCGGTGCAGATGGCAGTACCAGCTTCCATTGCTTCGCCAGCCGCCGCCACGCCGACAACTGGTTCGGCTGCACACCATACCGATCTGCAACAGCATTCACCTTGGCACCGGGCTCAAGTGTATCGGCGACCACCAGAGCCTTCACGTCGTTCGGCCATCGGCGATGCCCCGACGCATAGATCTCGACGCCCAGAAAAGTGAAAAACGAATTCATGGCACCTATTGCGAAACGCACTCCTCATCAGCCGATGAAAGGACTTCGCAGCACCGCGTCAGCCAAGCGATGCGGGGTTCAGACGCCGGTTACCATTCGGTTCGAGCGATCAGCGACCGCTTCGGCTTATTTGCGCAGGCTGCGACCCATGCGTTGCGCATTCAAAGAGGTCGCATCGATCATGATCGTGGTAGGAACGCGAACCTCGGCCCATCGCATCATCGCAAACCGTTGCGCAAAATTCATGAGGATGACATTTGTCACGGCGCACCAAAAAACCCATCACATCCGTTGGACAATTGTGGCCGTGGAAAAAATCGGTCGGTGATGGGGCGTGCGACGGGTCAATGAATTACATTGATTGCGATTGATCACACGTGATTGTGGCGGAGAGGGTGTCCGCAAAGGACACTTCCCGAGGGTTCCCAATCCTTCCTAAATATGCAGCAATTGCAGGGTAATGCGCGGACTTACGTTCTTGCGCGTTCTCAATTCGTCCCTTACCATCGCGAATGTCCTGGGGGGACGTTTGGGGGGTCGATTGCAGGAAACCAGAACCCGGAAATCGGTGAAGCTGACCGCTGTGCAGATCCGTGCGCCACTGGCGCCGGGCAAGTACCACGACGGCGGGGGCTTAGGGCTCTACCTACTGGTGAAGCCCAGCGGCGCGCGATCGTGGATGCAGCGCATCATAGTGCAGGGGCGCAGGCGAGAGCTTGGGCTTGGAAGCCCGCCAGTGGTGACGCTGGCTCGTGCCCGCGAGGTGGCACTGGAGAACAAGCGACTGGTACGGGATGGCGTGGATCCACTGCAGGCCCGAAAAGAGGCCGAGGCTGTCCCGACATTCGAGGAGGCTGCCCGGACAGTGCACAAGCTGCACAAGCCGAGTTGGCGCAACGAGAAGCATGCGGCGCAGTTCATCAGCACCTTGGAAAGCTACGCGTTCCCGCGGATCGGCAAGACGAGGGTCGGGGATGTCTCGACCAGCGACGTGCTGGCTGTGCTGGCCCCGATCTGGAACGAAAAGCGCGAGACAGCGCGGCGGGTCAAGCAGCGTATCGGCATGGTCATGAAGTGGGCTGTGGCGAAGGGCTGGCGGCAGGACGACCCATCTGTGGCGATCGCCCAGGCGCTACCGAAAGACAAGCAGGCGAAGGCCCACCGAAAGGCCTTGGCCTATTCCGACGTGGCCGATTGCTTGGCCGCTGTCGAACGCAGCGGGGCAGGGGTGTCAACCAAGCTGGCCTTCCGGCTGCTTGTGCTGACCGCCAGCAGGTCCGGCGAGGTCAGGCTAGCCCGGTGGGGGCAGATCGACTGGAAGGCCGAGGGTGGGCCTGTCTGGACGCGGCCGGCGTCGGTCATGAAGGCGAAGAAAGCCCACAGCGTGCCCTTGTCAAAGGCAGCGGTGTCGATCCTGCACGCGGCACAGGAGGTATCCGACAGCGAAGACGTGGATGCGCTGATCTTCCCCGGCACGGTTACGGGCAAGCCCGTTTCGGACGCCACGCTGCTGAAGCTAGGTTCAGGACTCGTTCTTGATCACAGCCAGAACAGGACGGTTGCGGCCAAAGCGATAGCAGAGAGGTATGTCTCCGGACACCTGTCGTAGCAGGTGGCGACACGTCTCCAGTCCTTCAGACGACCGAACATGATCTCGATGCGATTGCGCCTTTTGTAGCGGCGCTTGTCGTATTTCACGGTTTTCTTGCGCGACGTCCTGCCGGGGATGCAGGCTTTTATCCCTCTGTCCTGCAACGCTTTTCGCAGCCAGTCAGCGTCATAGCCCCGGTCTGCCAGAAACCAGTCGGCCTGCGGCAGGCTGTCCAGAAGCGCCGCTGCGCCGGTATAGTCACTGACCTGTCCTGCCGACATGAAGAGGCGAATGGGCCGACCTTTCGCATCGGTGACGGCGTGCAGCTTTGTGTTCATGCCGCCTTTCGTTCGACCGATCTGGCGACCGCGCCCCCCTTTTTCGCACGCAGGCTACACGCCGTGCGGTGCGCCTTCAGATACGTCGCGCAGGTCATGATCGTCCTGGGATCGGTGTCCTTTGCGGCCAGGCCGACCATGATCCGAGCAAAGACCCCGTTATCGCTCCAACGCTTCCAGCGATTATAAAGCGTCTTGGCCGGTCCATATTCCCTCGGTGCGTCGCACCACCGTAAGCCATTGCGATTGATGAAGATAATGCCGCTCAGAACCCGCAGATCGTCCACGCGTGGGCGGCCATGGCTCTTGGGAAAGAACGTGCGAAGGCGCGCCATCTGCGCTTCGGTCAGCCAGAACAAGTTGCTCATCGATCAGGTCTCCTTGCGGCGGCCTGAATCACGCAAAGGGCGTAAAATCAATGGGTCTGGAGCCTAGGGGCCGAGTGCGCGGGTGGGGGCCTCCCGCGCCCGTTCCGCCGTCAGGGGCGGTTGATCGACGCGAATGAACCCATAGTGGACGTTGGAGGCCTTGCGTCCTTGGCTGCCATCCTTGAAGTTGTCTCTCACAAGATAGGGGGAAGCCGTGGGTGGCAGGCGAGTAGTGAAATTGGAAGCTGAAGATCTACCAATCTTCAAAGCGATCCGGTTGGAATCGTTGAAGATGGCTCCGTCAGCATTTGCCAACACATTCGCAGATTGGTCGTCCCTCTCAGACGAAGAGTGGCTTGAAAGAATGTAGATCCCTGTCTTCGCGATGCTGAAGGGTCAAGATCCTGTCGGAATCATTGGCCTGATGCTCCAGCGCGGGGAAAAACGGTCTCACCGCGCAACAATTGTCATGGTCTACATGCGCGAAAGCGAACGCGGGTCGGGCTTGGCGGATGAGCTTCTCCAGGCAGTTATGGGCTTTGCGAAGGAAGTGGGAGTGCACCAACTCGAACTGAACGTTAACCACACCAACGACAGGGCCATTCGTTTCTATGAGCTGCACGGCTTTGATAGGGTAGGGAAAATCCCAGCGGCACTGATTGACGATGGCCGCGAAGTGGACGAGCTGATCATGGTTCATCGCTGAGGTAGCCAACGTGCGCTTCGTCCCGCAGAGCGGACCGTGGCTAGTCATTCGCGCCGCGCCATGCACGAACGTCCGGTTTGAAGAAGCGGCACAGAGCATCCGTCGAGCGACCAACGACCGGATAGGGCCGATGGTTACAATTGCCGTCTTGAATCATCCCCCAACCGCCAGCGACTGAGCAGCATGTCATAGAACTGCTCCGCTGCTGGTGAGCGTCGCGATCCCGGCACGCGCACGACGCCGACGGTCCGCGTAACGTCGGGCAGGATCAGGGGGACTGTCGCGATCGTGTGATGCGGGCCTGCGGGCAGCGCCATGCGAGGCAAGGCAGCCACTCCCAATCCGGCCTCGACCAGACCAAGCGAGGTAGACAGGTGCTGCACCTCGAAAAACGGGCGCGGCCTGACATTGGCTTTGGCATGTGCCAGATCCATGATCAGGCGGTTGCCGCTGGACCGCCCTACAGTGACGAACCGGTGATCGGCCAGTTCTTCCCAGCTGACTGAAGACCGGCCGGCCAGGGGATGATCGCGTCGGCAGGCCAGCAGGAACGGTTCTTCGATCAAAGGATCGAACGCGACGTCAGGATCGTCCGCGCCCAGCAGGGTGATCCCGAAATCCACCTCGCGGTTCAGGACGCTTTGCAGCACCTCATTTGCGCCTGCGTCCAAAATGCGAAAACGGATGGCGGGAAACTCAGCGGTGAAGGCGCTGATCACGTCCGGCAGGAAGTAATAGGCTGCCGTGGGGATGCAGGCGATGCTGACCAGCCCCGAGCGCCGCTCCGCTATCTCGCGGACCGACATCAATGAGGTTTCTAGATCGTCCAGCAGCCTGCGCGCACGGGGCAGGAAATCTCGGCCCACGGCAGTCAGGGACACGCGGCGGGTCGTCCGCTCCAGCAGCGGCACACCAAGCGTCGCTTCCAGCTTCTGGATGCGCCGGGTCAGAGCTGGCTGCGACAGGTGGATGCTGTCGGCAGCAGCGCGAAAGCTTTGCATTTCCGCGGTGGCCACAAAAGCGCGCAAGTCTTCCAGATCGATATTCATGTGCCTGACGCAATAAACGTTCCAATCATTGCATTTCACACAATCCTACAACTCTGGCAAGTCTGTGCCAATCCAAAGGGCAGCTGCCCGAGGCAGTTCGAGAAGGCCCAAATCATGCAAAAAATCCCTTGTGTTCTGATGCGAGGCGGCTCCTCGCGCGGTCCGTTCTTCCTGTCCAGCGACTTGCCTTCCGACCTCACCTCGCGTGATGCGGTGCTGATCTCGGCGATGGGGTCGGGGCATCCGCTGCAGATCGACGGGATCGGCGGCGGCAATCCCCTGACCAGCAAGGTCGCCATCGTCGGACGCAGCGCGCGGCCGGATGCAGATGTCGATTACTTGTTCGCGCAGGTCAACGTCGAGCGGGCTTCGGTGGATACGGCGCCTAATTGCGGCAACATGCTGGCGGCTGTCGGCCCCTTCGCCATTGAGCAAGGACTTGTTGCGGCGGCGGATCCCGAAACGCGGCTGACGATCTTCAACGTCAATACGGGCAAGCGGATCGAGGCCATTGTCCAGACCCCCGGCAGCGTGGTCGATTACGAAGGTGATACCGTGATCGCAGGCGTGCCTGGCACTGCAGCCCCGGTGCGCTTGGCGTTTCTGGATGCGGCGGGGTCCAAGACCGGCAAGCTGCTGCCGACGGATGCCGGCAGCGATCTGATCGACGGGACCGAAGTCAGCCTGTTCGACATGGCCGTCGCGGCGATGCTGGTGGATGCAGGCAGTTTTGGAAAGACGGGGCAGGAAATGCCTGCAGATTTGGATGCGGACCGGGCCTTCATGCAGCGGCTTGAGACGCTGCGGGTCGAGGCGGGACGTCTCATGGGCTTGGGGGATGTCTCGCAAATGGTCATTCCCAAGCCGATCCTGCTTGCCCCGCCCTCGGGCGACGCGACGATCACCGCGCGCTATTTCATGCCGCATTCCTGTCACACGGCGGTCGCCATTACCGGTGCGGTCTGTATCGCATCAGCCTGCTGCACGCCCGGCACGATCGCCCATCGTCTGGCCCGATTGCCCGAACCCGAGGCCGATGGCCGCCGGCGGTTGATAATCGAGCATCCTTCCGGGCAGACCCCGGTCGAGATTGAACAGGACCCGGTCACCGGTATCGTCACCCGCGCCATGGTCATCCGCACGGCCCGGCGCCTGTTCGATGGCTTTGTCCATGTGCGCGATCAGGTCGCCTGATCGCCAAGACTTTCATATCATCGAGGAGGAGACCCAGATGAAACTGTTCACCACCCCCCTGCGGCCCGCATTGCTGTGCGCCGCAACGGCACTGACGCTTCCGCACACCGTTCTGGCGCAGGATTTTTCCGGCGAGACCATCGAATGGACTATTCCCTTCGGCGTGGGCGGCGGAACGGATGTGTGGGCGCGCTTCTTTGCCCCGCAGCTGTCGCAGACCCTGCCGGGACAGCCGAATGTCGTGGTGTTGAACGTGCCCGGCGGAGGGTCGATCACCGGCGCGAACCAGTTTGCTAACCGCGCGACCAGCGATGGCCTGTCGATCCTGGGCACGTCCGCCTCGACGCAATATCCGGCCATTCTGGGCGATCCGCGCGTCCGCTATGACTACGCCGACTGGACGGCGATCCTGGCATCGCCCACCGGTGGAGTTGTTTACGCCGATCCAAAATACGGCGTGACCGGCCCTGAGGGACTGGACGCCCTGAAGGCGGAAGAGATCCGGTTCGCCAGCCAGGGTGCGACTGCGCTAGAAATGCCGGTTCTGCTGGCTCTGAAGATGATGGGCCTGAACATCCGCCCGGTCTTCGGGATGGAAAGCCGCGGCGCCGGTCGTCTTGCGTTCGAGCGCGGCGAGGCAGGAATCGATTTCCAGACCAGCTCGGCCTATCTCAACAGTGTGGCGCCGCTGGTCGACAGCGGCAAGGCCGTGCCCCTGTTCGCGATGGGCGTTGTCGATGCCGAAGGCAGTGTCAGCCGCGATCCCTCGTTCCCGGACATGCCGACTTTCGTCGAGTTTTATACTGAGGCCATGGGTTCGGCACCCGAGGGCGAGGCATTCGAGGCGTGGAAGGCTCTGATGATCGCAGGCTATTCGCTGCAGAAGATGGTGGTTCTGCCCAAGGACGCCCCGGCCGAGGTGATCGCAAGCTATACCGAAGCCGCCCGCCAGATCATCGAGGCCCCCGATTTCCGCGAGCGCGCCGGCGAAGAAATTGGTGTCTATGACCAGCTGGTCGGGGACGAGGCCGATGCTGCCCTGCAGGTCGCACTGACCGTTGATCCGGCCATCCGGGAATTTCTGACGACCTGGCTCTCTGAGGATTACGGCGTCCGGTTCTGAGCCATTGGCGGGGCCTGCCGGCCCCGCCGCACCGCATGTGGGGGAGGAAACCACGATGTTCGATATTGCCCTTTCGGCACTGGGTCAGGTCATGTCCGCCGGACACCTGACATTTTTGGTCGTTGGCGTCCTGGTCGGCCTGATCGTGGGCATCCTGCCCGGTCTGGGCGGCATTGCCGGGATGTCGATCCTGCTGCCCTTTCTTTATGGAATGGAACCCACCGCAGCCCTGGGCATGCTGATTGGCATGGTCGCGGTCATCCCCACCGGGGACACATTCACCTCGGTCATGATGGGGATCCCGGGATCCAGCGCCAGTCAGGCGACAGTGCTGGACGGCTTTCCCATGGCCAAGCGCGGCGAGGCAGCGCGTGCGCTGTCGGCGGCTTTCACCAGTTCGCTGATCGGTGGCCTGATCGGCGCGCTGGTTCTGTCAGTGGCCATCGTGATGGCCCGTCCCCTGGTGCTGTCCTTCTCGTCGGCCGAACTGTTCATGCTGACGCTGTTCGGCCTGTCCATGGTGGCCGTCCTGTCGGGGCGCAGTCTGACCAAGGGCGTCGCCGCGGCAGGCCTGGGCCTTGTCATCGGCACGATCGGCACCGCACCCGCGACTGGCGAAGCGCGCATGACTCTTGGGATTGACTACCTTTATGATGGGGTGCCGCTGGTCGTGGTGGCGATGGGCCTATTTGCCATTCCCGAAATCATCGACTTGCTGAAGCGCGGCACCGCCATCTCCAACAGCACACCTTTGGGCGGTGGCTGGATGCGTGGCGTGCGCGATGTCTTGGCTCACCCTTGGCTGGTTGCGCGTTGCGCGAGCTTGGGCTGCGTGATCGGCGCATTGCCGGGACTGGGCGGGGCGGTCGTGGACTGGATTGCCTACAGCCATGTGGTTCAGACCAGCAAGGATCGCAGCCAGTTCGGCAAAGGTGATGTGCGCGGCGTCATCGCACCTGAAAGCGCCAACAATGCTTGTCAGGGCGGAGCCCTGATCCCGACCCTTCTGTTTGGCGTGCCCGGCTCGGGATCCATGGCGGTGTTTCTGGGCGGCATGGTGCTGCTGGGTATCCAGCCCGGTGTGACCATGGTCGAGACGCGTCTGGACCTGACCTACACGATCATCTGGTCGCTGGCTCTCGCCAACGTCGTCGGCGCCGGGCTCTGCGTGCTGATGGCCCGTCAGGTCGCGCGCCTGACGCAGGTGCCGTTCGTCTATCTCGCCCCGTTCATGGTGATGATCGCCATGTTCGCGGCCTTCCAGGCCTCGCGGTCGATGGCCGATCTGGTTGCGCTGATCCTCATGGGCGCGGTCGGCATCTACATGCGTCGCTTTGGTTGGCCCCGTCCCGCGTTGCTGATTGGGTTCGTCCTGGCGCCAGGAGCCGAGGGCTATCTGTATCAGGCCGTGCAGTTCTATGGCATGGAATGGCTGATGCGGCCCGGTGTCATCATCATCGGCATCATCACCGTCGTCTCGGTCTTCCTGGGCCTGCGGTATGGTGCCGAGGTCTCCAGTGAAGGGGCGAGTGACGTCGCGGATCAGAAGACACGGGGTCGGCAGATGGCGTTTGCCGGAGTGCTGGTCGCCGCAGCGGCGTTCTGTCTAGTGGAAAGCATCGGCCTTAGCTTCCTCGGCATGGTGTTCCCGCTAACCATCGGCATCCTCGCGCTGCTTGGGGCCCTGGGCGTGGTGTTCAGCATCCGTCGTGGCCGCGTTGCGGAGATCCACGACGACGACGCAAGCGCCGCCGTGGCAGGTGTCTGGTCGGGGCGCGAAATGTATCTGGCGGTCTTTGCGGCATTGGTCGGGCTGGTCTGGCTGATCGGGTTTGTGCCTGCCATGGCTATTTTCTTTCCGGCCTTCCTTGTCGTCGCCGGAAAGGCGCGTCCCATGCAGGCAGCGCTCCTAACGATCGGCGCCGTAGGGTTCATCAGCGGGATTACCTGGGCGATGACGCTGCGCCTACCCGAGGGTGTGATTCCGCCGCTGCTTTTCTAACTCTACGTCTCAACCCTACGGCTGGCGCCCATCATCTATGGTGGCCGTCATCGCTTTTTGAAGTGTTGGCTGACGATATGCTCGATGAGTAAGCTTAGGCAACGTTTCCTCCGTCCTGCATAGCAGAGGCCGCTCCGGCGATCTCGCTGCAGGAAACACCAACGTCCGGTCTGGGAAGACTGCACGATGGCGTCTGGCGGGGGTCACCGGCCACTAAGGGCCGAGTGTGCAAATCTCTGGATGGATCACACCGGTCCAAACTCAACTGGCGATGCGCCGACCGAGGCGGATCGTGACGCCGCCCTTCGTGTCGATCTCGTGCGATAGGATCTCGTAGATCGCAATTAGCTTGCCAGTGCCGAACATTTTGCCGGCCTCATCCCGGCCGCCTTGGCGGACCAAGACATGCTCTCTCAAGCGCAGCGCCTCAATGAACTGCTCGTATTTCGCCGAGAAGCCGTGGCGGGGTCCCTTAAATGGATCCTTATAGACCTGGTCCTCACCGATCCGCGCGCTGTGCAGTATCGGCGCGTTCGAGATATCGAGCCCTCTGCCCTTCGCAAAGCCGGTCCAAGCAGACCGGTAGGTGAAGCCTGTCCGGAGGTCACGCACCCTGATCATATTCATGGCTGGTCTTCGCACTGTCACCCGCTTCCGGGCTAATCCTACAACCCGTGGCCGGCGAAGGACCAGCCACGCAACGCAAACGGGGGCTCGATGGACATAGGGTGTATTGTGAAAAGATCGACTTCGCGTAGGGCACCGAAAGTCCGGTATGAGGAAACTGCACGATGGCATCTGCGGGGAGTCGACTGGCAGCTAAGGGCCGATAACTCACATTCTAGGTTGACCAGGCGCGACCCGCGCCACCGCCGATTAAGGCTCAGCGCTTCTGGTCAGTCGTTTCAACCAAGGGCCGGGGACAACGGATGACGCCGCAAAATGCGAGTCCGCGCGCCGATGACAGAAACACTGAAAGGCTCTATAAAATGGTTGTATGGCCGGTAAACGGGGACGCTCCTGCTTCTGTGGGCATCTGCATCCCCCAAGGTGTCGTTACCCCGGGAACCTGGCGGCATTGAGAAATCATTAGTCATGTCGACCAAAGCAACCTCTCTCAACGTGAATGACGCGATCGCGTTGGTGGTATTTACATGAGATGGGGAAAGCTACTTGACCTGA
The DNA here is from genome assembly GCF_045064235.1 of Paracoccus sp. Ld10. Lineage (NCBI taxonomy): Bacteria > Pseudomonadati > Pseudomonadota > Alphaproteobacteria > Rhodobacterales > Paracoccaceae > Paracoccus > Paracoccus sp. Ld10. The sequence continues at coordinate 80,163 of NZ_JBISHD010000032.1, forward strand.
GGCCGCCGAGCACTTGAAAGGGCAGCGTGGTGGCAAGATGAGGAACTTAGTTATTCGGTTGAGAAGCTCTCTTCCGCCTCTGGATAGCTAGAAGACTGATTTCACTCCCGTCCCTAATTTGAGCACCTCGAGCATCTACCCAGCGAGGCAAATGTGGAGCAAAATTTCCAACTATTTCCAAATGAAAAATTTTTAGAGATAATTATCAATAACTTAGGATCAAATCTTACTAATCAAATGGCGGAGAGGGTGGGATTCGAACCCACGGAACCCTCGCAGGCTCAACGGTTTTCGAGACCGCCCCGTTCGACCACTCCGGCACCTCTCCGCGCTTTTTGGTGTGGTGACGCGGAATTAGAGGGGTGGGGGTTGAAGCGCAAGAGGGTTTGAACGAAAAATTCCGCAGCGTCGAATATTTTCGCGAAAGGTTCGGGACATGCTGACCATTCTGGGATTGCTTGCTGCTCTGGCACCATCCGTTCCTGCGTCGATGCAGCCATCCGACATCAGGCTGGTGCAGGTGCAGGCGGATGCGTCCGACCGTATATGGCAGATCCTAGATCTGGCTGCACTGATGCCGATCCTGCAGGAGGAGGCCTTGACCGAGGCCGCGCGGATGGAGGGTGAGGGGCTGATCGCCGGGGGAGGCCTGCCTTGGGCCCGCGTCGTCGGGCGCATCCACGATGTCTCTCGGATGGAGGCGCTTTTTCGGTCCGGCGTGCGCGACGCTGCGGCCCGCATGGACCCGCTGTTGGTGGACCGGGCACTGTCCTTTCATGGATCGGGGTTGGGTCGGCGGGTCATCAGACTGGAGGGGTCGGCCCGGCGCGCCCTGCTGGAAGACGGGGTCGAGGATCAGGCCAGGGCGGATTTTGCACGCGCGCTGCGGGACCACGATCCGCGCGCGGAGAAAATTGTGCAATTGATCGATGGCGCCGACCTGATTGCACCCAACGTTGCGGGCGGGCTGAACGCGGCCATCGCGTTTTCGCGCGGCTATGCCGAAGGCGGCGGATTCGACATGGCTCCGGATTCGCAGCAGTTGATGGCCGAGGCATGGGCACAGCGCGATCAGATCGAGGCGGAGGCGACCGCATGGTTGCAGGGGTTTCTGATGCTGGCCTATGGCCCGCTGAGCGATGATGAACTGTCCGATTACTCGCTGCACGCGGCATCGCCAGAGGGGCAGGCGCTGTCTCAGTTGCTATTCGCGGGGTTCGACAGGGTATTCGGCCAGACATCGTATGACATGGGCATGGCAGCGGCGCTGCGCGGTCAGGGCCAGCAGTTATGATCGTCATCGTCGGCGCACTGGCGCAGCCGCAGCTGAGGCAGGCACTGTGTCTGATGGGGACGCCGGTCCGCGTCCCCGGCGCCCTGACCGGCGGCGCCCGCGCGGGGATTGTGCGGGACGGCTGGCCACAGCTTACTGCCGCGCGCGGCTATGTCACGGGCTTGGCGGTGCCGCAGACGCCGCAGTTGGACCGCTATGCTGCGGTGATGGGCCTTGTTGCGCAGACGGTGGGCGGCATGCAGGTGATGGGTATCGCCAGTGGATCTTCCGGCGACCATGCGCCGGTCGACGATCACGATGGCATCGCCGCCGAGATCGCGCTGCAGATCCTGCAGGCGCCGGTCGAAACGGACGCGGCGCTTCTGGCATGGCGGCTGCCGATGATGGGGACCTGGGCGGCCAGCCGGGTGCGGGCACGGGCAATGGCACCGTCGGGGCAGGGGATCGTTCCACTGCGCCCGGCCGACTCGCTGCGGACACTCCAGCGCAGCCAGCCGTTTCTGGGGTTCTTTGGTGTCGAACGACAGGTTCTGACGCATGCCCTGCATCAGGGCGGGCAAACGGCGGACATCACCCGTGAGGCGTTTCTGTCGGGTGATGCGGCGGTGATGCTGCCATGGGACCCGGTCCGCGACCGCGTTCTGGTCATTGAACAGTTTCGCATGGCACCGGCCCTGCGCGGCGATCCGCAGCCCTGGCTGCTGGAGCCGATCGCGGGGCGCATCGACGCCGGAGAGACACCCGAAGCGGCGATCCTGCGTGAGGCGCAGGAGGAGGCGGGCCTGACCGTGAAGCGTCTGTTTGCGGCATTCCATGCCTATCCCAGCCCCGGCGCGTTATGCGAGTTCCTGTATCACTATGTCGGTATCGCGGACCTGCCGGACGGCTGTGCGGGCATCCACGGGCTGGATGCCGAGGCCGAGGATATTCGTGGTCACCTGCTGGACCGCGCCAGGCTGTCCGCGCTGGTCGATGCGGGGCAGGTTGCCAACGGCCCGCTGGCCACGCTGTCGCTGTGGCTGGACGCCCGCGCGGATCGCATGTTGGCGCAATTGCAGGCGGCAGGGCGGGGTTGCCCCTCCAACCCCGGGGCGTATAGGTAAAAGGGACGTCTTGCACATGTGAACAAAGGTTCGATCGCCATGCGTATCCATTCTGACCTGGCCGACGCGATCGGCAATACTCCGTTGATCCGCCTGAACCGTGTCAGCGATGAAACCGGCTGCGAGATCCTGGGCAAGGCCGAGTTCATGAACCCCGGCCAGTCGGTCAAGGACCGCGCAGCGCTGTATATCATCAAGGATGCCGTGGCGCGTGGCACGCTGCGCCCGGGGGGCACCATCGTCGAGGGTACGGCAGGCAATACCGGCATCGGGTTGGCGCTGGTGGGCGCGTCCATGGGGTTCAAGTCGGTGATCGTCATCCCCGAGACGCAAAGCCAGGAGAAAAAGGACATGCTGCGGCTGGCGGGTGCCATCCTGGTCGAGGTTCCTGCAGCCCCATACAAGAATCCGAACAACTATGTGCGCTATTCGGGCCGCCTTGCGGAGGCACTGGCCCTCACCGAGCCTAACGGCGCAATCTGGGCAAACCAGTTCGACAATGTGGCCAACCGTCAGGCGCATGTGGAAACCACTGGACCCGAAATCTGGGATCAGACCGGCGGCAAGGTCGACGGGTTCATCTGCGCGGTCGGTTCTGGTGGCACGCTGGCCGGGGTGGCCGACGCTTTGCAGCACAAAGGCGTCCGGATCGGTCTTGCCGATCCCGAAGGTGCGGCGTTGCATTCGTTCTATACGACCGGCGAATTCGACAGCCCCGGCAGCTCCATCACCGAAGGTATCGGCCAAGGGCGCATCACCGCAAACCTTGAGGGGTTCACCCCGGATTTCAGCTGGCGGATTTCGGATCAGGAGGCGCTGCCCATCGTCTTTGACCTGTTGCGCGACGAAGGGCTGTGCCTTGGTGGATCGTCCGGCATCAACGTCGCGGGTGCTGTCCGGATGGCCCGGGAGATGGGGCCCGGCCATACCATCGTCACCATCCTGTGCGATTATGGAACCCGCTATCAGACAAAGCTGTTCAACCCTGATTTTCTGCGCGCCAAGGGATTGCCGGTTCCGGAATGGCTAAGCCGCCCGACGCCCGATCTGCCGCAGGTATACGAAGACTGAAAGGTTTCATGCGACATCTGATTGCAACATTGTTGGTGGCGTTGCTGGCCCTGACCGCCGCGCCTGCCATCGCCCAATCCGTCAACTATGACACGTGGAACCAGGTCGCCGAAAGCGCCGAGGCGCTGACCGCTGACCCCCAGGCCACGAACGAGGAACTGGTACGTTCGCGCGCCCGCATCGACGACTGGCGCGACCAGTTGCAAGAGGGCCAGACCGCCAACGGCGACCGCATCGCGACCTTGCGCAACCAGATCGAGGCCCTTGGCGCCGCGCCCGCCGAAGGCGAGTCCGAAGATGAAGAGGTCGCCGGCCGCCGGGCAGAGCTGAACCAGCAGCTGTCCACCGCCCAAGCCCCCCGCATCGCTGCGACCGAGGCGACCAGCCGCGCAAACTCCATCATCGGCCAGATTGATGAAATCATCCGCCAGCGCCAGGCGGTCGAACTGGCAAAGCAGACGCAGTCCCCGCTGTTGCCCGCATCCTGGGCCGCAGCCGCCAAGGACGGCCTGGCCCTGCTGGAAGGGGTCGGCGGAGAGGTCTCTGGCCGCGATGCGACGCCCGAAATCTGGGCCGATCTTCGTCCCCGGCTGCCCTATGTCGCAGCATATCTGGTCGCGGCGCTGTTGATCCTGACCTATGGTCGCGCCTGGATCGTGGGCCTGCCCACACGCCTGTCCAGCCGCGCATCGGAATATTCCAGGGCCGTGCTGGCGTTCGTCGTGTCCCTGGGTCAGATCGCCGTACCGATGGCCGGTGTCTATCTGGGCATCAGCGCCGTTCAGGCAACCGGCCTGCCCGGTCCCTGGACGACACCGTTCCTGAATGCCCTGCCCGTGGCGGCGATCATCCTGTTTGGTGGTATCTGGATGGCCCGTGCGCTGTTCCCACGCACCGCCATCGCCTATACGTCGCTGCAGATGAGCGAGAATGCCCGCGTGTCCGCAGGCCGCATGGTAAAGACGCTGGCTCTGTTGATGGCGATCCATCACATCCTGGCCCGCGCCGTCCTGCCGTTATCGGGCCTTTACGAACAGGGAGAGGCGCAGGTCGGCCGTGTCCCGGTCCAGTTCGATGATGCTGCTGCCGGCGTCTGGCATCTGGTTCTGGTCGTTCTGGCCGCGTTGGCAATGTTCCGGTTGGGAAACATCCTTCGTCGGTTGACGCGTGACGCGGTCACCCAGGACCTGTCCTATCGGCACTGGATCGCGGCGTGGGCGGGGCGACTGACGCGTATTCTGGCGCCCATCGCGGTCGTGCTGACTGCGGCTGGCTTTGTCAATTTCGGCAACCTTATCGTCTGGCCGTGGCTTTTCTCGCTTGCTTTGGTCGGGGCGCTGATCCTGCTGCAGGATTTCACCGCGGACCTTTTCGACATGATGCAGCGCGGCGCCGAGGGCGCCCGCGAGGGTCTGGCACCGTTGTTGACCGGGTTTGGCCTGATCCTGGCCTCGGTCCCGCTCTTTCTGATCATCTGGGGGTCTTCGGGGGCAGAGCTGGCGGAATACTGGGTCCGATTCCGGCAGGGTGTCAGCCTTGGCGGTGTGAACCTGTCCCCGGGTGCCATCCTGACGTTCCTGATCATCTTCGCAATCGGCTATGGTTTGACGCGCGGGGTTCAGGGAATGCTGCGCACCTCGATCCTGCCCAAGACGCGGCTGGATGCGGGCGGTCAGAACGCCGTGGTATCCGGGCTGGGATATGTCGGGATCTTTCTGGCGGCATTGCTGGCGATCACCTCTGCCGGAATCGACATGTCGTCCTTTGCCATCGTCGCAGGTGCGCTGTCGGTCGGCATTGGCTTCGGCTTGCAGAACATCGTGTCGAACTTCGTCAGCGGCATCATCCTGCTGATCGAACGGCCTGTCAGCGTCGGCGACTGGATCAGCGCGGGCGGCCAACAGGGCATCGTCAAAAAGATCTCGGTTCGCGCCACGTTGGTCGAGACCTTTGACAAGACCGAGGTGATTGTCCCGAACAGCGACCTGATCAGTCAGCCGGTGACCAACTGGACGCGCCACAACAAGGTCGGCCGGATCATCATTCCGGTAGGCGTCGGTTATGGCAGTGACACGCGGCATGTCGAACGCATTCTGCGGGAGATTGTCGAGGATCATCCACTGGTATCCATCGATCCCGCGCCGGCAGTTCTGTTCCGCGGGCTGGGTGCAGACGCGCTGGATTTCGAAATCAGGGCGATCCTGGCCGATGTCGGCACCGGGCTGGGGGTAACCTCAGATCTGCTGCACGCGATCGTCCAGCGTTTCTCCAAGGAGGGGATCGAGATCCCGTTTGCCCAACGTGACATCTGGCTGCGCAACCCCGAGGCGCTGCCCGGTCAGTCGCGGGGGTCGGACCCGACCAGCAATCCAGTGACGTCTCCGATCGTGCCGAATACCGCCAGCCCGGAACTCGTCAGCGATGACGGCCATGGTTCCGCTGGCTTGCCTGACGATGGCGACGGACGCTGATTGTTTCTTTGGGGCACAGGGCATGGCGCCTTGTGCCCCGGTTCAGGCGGCCATTCGTCCGGACTGAACGTCGCCGTCACCGTCATCCGGCAACCCTTCGCGCGACAACATGACGGCGACGCCGCGCAACCACGGGATATGCGCGCAGATGATCATCAACGCGACCATGATCGGCACGGCCAGGAACATTCCCGGTACGCCCCAGATCGCGCCCCAGAAGGCCAGCGACAGAATGATCCCAAAGCTGGACAGACGCAGCGTCTGACCCAGCAGCATCGGGTCCAGGATGTTGCCGATCAGGAACTGCGTGGTCGCGCACAGCACGCCCACGATCACCGTGGCCGTGGTGTCGCCTGTCAACACAAAGGCCAGGATCACCGCGATCACCGTCGCGATGATTGACCCGACCGATGGGATGAAGTTCAGAACGAACGTCAACAGCGCCACCGCCGTCGCCAGTTCCAGCCCCATCGTCCAGAACACCAGCCAGACGATGGCGGCGGTTACCGCGCTGACGCCGGTCTTGACGACCAGATAGCGGTTTACCCGGTGCATGATCGACGTGATGATCCGACGGATCTGACGCGCCTGATCTGCGTCATTGGCAAGACGTTCGATCTTGAGCGGGAACCACACCTGTTCGGCGAACATGAACCCCACGAACAGGATCACCAGTACGCTGCCCGACAGGATGCCCGATGCCTGGCCCGCCAATGACCGGATCCATCCGGTGATGTTGAAATTGGTCAATGCCGTGATGATGCGTTCCTGTGCCTCGGGGCCAAGGCGTTCGGTCAGGGCGGGCAGGGCGGCCTGCGCACGTTCGGCATAGCTGGTCGCCAGGAACACGACCTCGTTGACCTGTGCCACGATGGTGGTGGACACCCACAACAGCCCAAGCGCGATGCCGATCAGCGCCAGCGTCGTCGCCAGCCAGTTCGGAACCCTCAGGCGGGTCGAAATGGCGTGGATCGCGTCCGACGTCAGTGAAAACAGAATGATTGCGATCGCCAGAGAGATCAGGATGAACTTGGCCTGCACCAGCATGAACATCAGCAGGGAAAACGCGATCAGCCCTAGAAACCCGGTCTGCAGACGTTCTCTCAGCACGGTCTCGTTCGAATGGTCCAAATGACGCCCCTGCGGATCGGAAAAACCCGACCCCGTCGGCCGGGGTCGGGTCGATGATATCAGTCCTGCGCGCGTGCGGGCTGGTCGGGATCGCCCACATCCAGATCGACCGCGTCGCCCTGTTCGGCGATGCGCGCGACAGAGCCGACGACCTCGGCCGCGGCGGTGTTGAAGACCCGCACCCCACCTGCGCTGCGCGAGCGGAAACTGATGCCCTGCACCGGCACGCGGATCGACTGTCCGGTCGATGTGGCCAGCATGATCTGGTCAAAACTCTCGACAGGGAAGCTGGCGACCAGCGGCCCGCCGCGCATGGCACGGTCCATGGCCATCACGCCTTGGCCCCCGCGACCGCGGACCGGATAATCGTGGCTGCTGCTGATCTTGCCCGATCCTTTGGCGGTGATGGTCAGGATCAGATCCTCGGCCGCGGACATCTCGATATAGCGTTCCTGGGTGACGGTGCCCTCGGGGGTATCGTCATCCTCGTCCGCCTCGGCACCGTCGTCCAGTGCACCGGCGACCGCACGGCGCATCTTCAGATAGGCGACGCGTTCGGACGGATCGGCCTCAAAGTGGCGGATGACCGACATGCTGACGACCTTATCGCCATCGGCCAGGCGGATGCCGCGAACGCCGGTCGAATCGCGACCCTTGAAGACCCGCACGGCCGTCGTCGGGAACCGGATCGCGCGGCCCTGCGCAGTCACCAGCATCACGTCGTCCTGTTCGGTCGCCAAACGCACGTTCACCAGCGTGACGCCATCGGGCAGCTTCATCGCGATCTTGCCGTTCGACCGGACGCTGCCGAAATCGGACAGCGCGTTTCGGCGCACGTCGCCGTCATCGGTGGCAAAGACGACCTGATAGTTCTCCCACTCCGTCTCGGGCGCATCCATCGGCAGCAGCGCCGCGATGCTGACACCCGCGCCGATGGGCAGGATGTTGACCATCGCCTTGCCCTTGGACGTGCGGCCCGCCAGTGGCAGACGCCAGGTCTTCATGCGATAGACCATGCCATCGGTGGTAAAGAAAAGCAGTTCTGTGTGCGTATTGGCCACGAACAGCGTCGTGACGATGTCGTCTTCCTTGGTGGCCATGCTGGACAGGCCCTTGCCGCCACGACGCTGCGACCGGAATTCGGCCAGCGCGGTCCGCTTGATGTACCCGCCCGAGGTGATGGTCACCACCATGTCCTCACGCTCGATCAGGTCCTCGTCCATCATGTCGCCGGACCAGTCGACGATTTCCGTACGACGCGGCACAGCGAACAGCGCGCGAACCTCGCGCAGTTCGTCCGCGATGATCGCCATGATCCGTTCGCGCGACGCCAGGATCGCCAGATAATCGCGGATGCTGTCGGCCAGCGATTGCAGCTCGTCGGTGACTTCCTTGACGCCCAGCTGGGTCAGTCGCTGCAGGCGCAGCTCCAGAATGGCGCGGGCCTGGGTTTCCGACAGGTTGTAGGTGCCGTCCTCGTTCACCGGGTGCAGCGGGTCGTCGATCAGGCGCAGATATTCGACGATGTCATGGGCGGGCCAACGGCGTTCCATCAGGCGTTCGCGGGCCTGCGGGGCATCCGCACTGCTGCGGATCGTTGCCACGACCTCGTCGACATTGCTGACCGCCACGGCCAGGCCGCACAGCACGTGGCTGCGTTCGCGGGCCTTGCGCAGCTCGTACGCGGTGCGCCGCGCGACGACCTCCTCGCGGAAGCTGATGAAGTAGGTCAGGAAGTCACGCAGGGCCAGCTGTTCGGGTTTGCCGCCGTTCAGCGCCAGCATGTTGCAGCCGAACGTCGTCTGCAGCTGCGTGAACCGGAACAGCTGGTTCAGCACCACCTCTGGCGTGGCGTCACGCTTCAGCTCGACCACGACGCGGACGCCGTGGCGGTCGGATTCGTCCTGGACGGTGGCGATGCCCTCGACCTTCTTTTCCTTGGCCAGTTCGGCGATCCGCTCGATCAGGGTGGACTTGTTCACCTGATAGGGGATTTCGTCGACGACGATGGCAAAGCGATCCTTGCGCGGTTCCTCGATATGGGTCTTGGCCCGGATCAGAACGCTGCCGCGCCCTTCCAGATACGCCTTACGCGCCCCGGACCGGCCCAGGATCGTGGCACCGGTCGGAAAATCAGGACCGGGAATGATCTCCAGCAGGCGTTCCGTGGGCAGGTCCGGGTCCGCGATCAGTTCCAGCGTGGCGTCGATGACCTCGCCAAGGTTATGGGGCGGAATGTTTGTCGCCATGCCGACGGCGATGCCGCCTGCACCGTTGACCAGCATGTTCGGAAACCGGGCCGGCAGGACGGTCGGTTCGCGGTCCTTGCCGTCATAGTTGTCCTGAAAATCGACAGTATCCTTGTCGATATCCATCAGCAGAAAGTTGGCGGCCTTGTCCATGCGCACTTCAGTATAGCGCATGGCCGCGGCCGGATCGCCGTCCATCGAACCAAAGTTGCCCTGACCATCCAGCAGCGGCAGCGACATCGAAAACGTCTGCGCCATCCGCACCAGCGCGTCATAGATCGCGCTGTCGCCATGCGGGTGGTACTTGCCCATCACGTCGCCGACCGATCGGGCCGATTTGCGATAGGACTTGTCGGCGGTGTTGCCGGACTCGTCCATCGCATACAGGATGCGGCGGTGAACCGGCTTCAGACCGTCGCGCAGATCGGGGATCGCCCGGCTGACGATCACCGACATCGCATAGTCCAGATACGAGGTCCGCATCTCGGCGCTGATGTCGATCACGGGTCCGTCGTGATGCATCACCACGCGTGCCGCGGCACCGTCTACGGGGGTTTCGGGCAGATCGTCTTCTGGGGTGTCGGCCACGGGTATTCCTCAACATCTAGTTGGGGTTCGGTATAGCCGAGCCAGCCGCAGGGGGCAATCGCGCCCCGCCCCCAAGGTCGGGAAAACACGCCGCCTAACACCCTTATACGCTCTTGCGCGCAGCGATTGCCCACAGGCCGGCCAGACCCGCCGACAGGATCGCGTTCCAGCCCGCCATCGACATGCCGATGAACTGCCACGCGACCTCGTCACAGCGCACGACGGGGGCGGATTGCAGGCGGGTCATCAGGTCCTGTGTCGTCATGCGCGACAGATCGCCGATGCCGCCGGAACAATGTGTGGGCCCGGCCCACCATGTCATCTCGACCCCGACATGATAGATCGCCAAACCCATCGCCGCGCCCGCGGCGATCATGCCCAACACAGCCAGCGCCCGCACCCGGCCGGTCAGCCAGATCAGACCCGCGATGCCCGCCGCCGCGACGTGTGGCCAGCGTTGCAGGATGCACAGCTCGCACGGGGCATAGCCTGCCGCCTGAAACCCAAGCGCGGCGATCAGCAGCAATGCGGACCCCGCGCCGGCAATCAGGGACAGACGCAGACCCGTCACAGGAACCTCAACGCGGCAAACCCGCCAATCAGACAGGCCATGAAGATGGTGAACATCAATCCAAGGCGCCGTTCGATAAATTCGCGAATCGGCGGCCCGAACCGCCACAGCAACCCGGCCACGACATAAAACCGGCCCGCGCGCCCCACGATGCTGGTCAGCACGAACAGGGGCAGTGAAAAGCCCACCGCTCCAGAGAAAATGGTGATGACCTTGAACGGGAACGGCGTCAGCGCCGCGACCAGCACCGCCCATCCGCCATATTCGGCGAACCGCGCAGCCAGGTCGTCAAATGCGGCCTCTTTGCCGTACATCGTCAGGACCCACACGCCGACGCTGTCCATCAGCACGGCGCCGATCCAGTAGCCCAGCAAGGCGCCCAGCACCGATCCCGCCGTGGCGATGCCCGCGATGGCCCAGGCCCGTGCCCGCTGCGCCAGCACCATGGGGATCATCAGGACATCGGGTGGAATCGGAAAGACGGAGCTTTCGATAAAGCTGACGCTGAACAGCGATGCGTTCGCGTGGCGATGGGACGCCAGCCCCATGGTCCAGTCGTAGAGCCTGCGCAGCATACCCGCCCCTTTTTCATGTGCCCCCGTGCATCCCCCCTGAAAGCCGCAACGTCAAGCATCTTGCGCGCACGTCGCGCCGCTGTGATGGTGCCGGGGAACCCCCGGCGGGGCGGGGCGTTCGGGGCAACAGCCAGCAGGGGGACTAAGGCATGCAATGGCGCGGACGACGGACTAGCAGCAATGTCGACGATCGGCGCGGCATGGGCCGGGCCGGGGTCGGCGGGCTTGGCGTGGCCGGAACCCTTGTGGTTCTGGCGGTCGGATATTTCTTTGGGATCGACGTGACACCGTTGGTGCAGGGCATGGATCAGGGCGGCGGCCAGTCCACCGAACTGAGCCAGCGCGACGAGGAATGGGGTCAGTTCGTCGGCGTCGTGCTGGCCGACACCGAAGAGGTCTGGCAGCCCGTCCTGCAGGATCAGGCGGGCATTGCCTATCGCGATCCGACCCTGGTGCTGTTCCGGGGGGCCGTGCAATCGGCGTGCGGCGGCGCGTCGTCGGCCATGGGACCGTTCTATTGCCCCGGTGACCAGCGCGTCTATCTGGACACGGATTTCTTTGACATGATGGCGGACCGTATGGGTGCAGAGGGCGATTTCGCCGCCGCTTATGTCATTGCACACGAAATCGGCCACCATGTCCAGAACCTGACCGGCACGCTTGGCGCAGCCCAGCAACCGGGATTGTCTGAAACGCAGGCCAACCAGCTGTCAGTGGCGACGGAATTGCAGGCGGACTGCTATGCCGGCATATGGGCGCGTCAGGCGCAGGAACGTTTCGGCACGTTGGACGTTGGCGATCTGGACGAGGCGATGCGTGCAGCAGAAGCCGTCGGCGACGATGTGATTCAGGCCAGTGCGGGCCGGACACCGATGCCCGACAGCTTTACCCACGGCAGTGCGGCGCAGCGTCAGGAGTGGTTGCAGCGCGGGTTCGACTCGGGCGATATGAGACAGTGTGATACGTTCGGTGCCGGTGGTCTGTGACCTCCATAGCCTGACAGACCGGAGAAGATGATGACCCTGATCCTGACTTTCGCGGGCCTTTTGACCGCATTTGCCATCACTTTGGCATTGGGCGCTCCAAAGCAGCGTCCAGTTCCGATCCGCGAGCGGGATTGATCATAAGCGCGGCATGCGCCGGGCTTGGTCCTGTGTGGCCCATTCCGGCCACCAACCCAGCTTTTCCAACGCCAGCATCGCGCAGCCGATCGCAATGATTGCTATCACCAGTTTCACTGATCGGGAGCTTGGAGGGTTGCGGGCCCATTTTGCCGCACGCAACAGCCAGATCATGTTCATCGCGCGCCCTGCCTGTTAAATCGGTGCCGAATCGAAACAGACGCAGCGACGAAACTCAAGAGCGATACCCCGTGCCGAACCACCGCGACAGCCGTAACCTACCCCATCGTGCTCTTCAGATGTATGATCTGGTGGCCGATGTCGAAAATTATCCGCAATTCCTGCCCTGGAACAGCGCTGCGCGCATCCGCACGCGCACGACCCGTCCCGACGGGGCAGAGGAGATCACCGCGGATCTGGTGATCAGCTTCAAGGTGTTTCGCGAACGTTTTGGCAGCCGCGTCGTGCTGTGGCCCGAACAGGACGGCATCTGGAAGATAGACACGGAATACCTCGACGGCCCGTTCAGGTACATGCGTAGCGGCTGGTCTTTCAAGGATCTGCCCGAAGGCGGATGTCATGTGGAATTCTTCGTCGATTTCGAATTCAAGAACGCGATTCTACAGCGGTTGATCGGCGTCGTGTTCCACGAGGCAATGTCCCGCATCGTCCGGGCATTCGAAGACCGGGCCCGCGAGCTCTATGGCTGACAGACAAAAGGCCGCCCCGTAGGGCGGCCTTTTCAGATCAGAGCAACGCCGCTTTCAGTGCATCTGCCCTATCCGTACGCTCCCAGCTGAACGCGGTCGCACCGTTCAGCGCATAGGGTTCACGGCCAAAATGGCCATAGCTGGCGGTCGGACGATAGATGGGGTGCAGCAGGTCCAGCTCGCGGATGATCGCAAAGGGACGCAGGTCGAACACTTCGCGTACGGCTGCAACGATCTTATCCACCGGCACGGTTTCCGTGCCGAAACAGTTCAGGCTGATCGAGGTGGGTTCGGCCACGCCGATGGCATAGCTGACCTGAATCTCGCAACGCTTGGCCAGGCCTGCTGCCACGATGTTCTTGGCGACCCAACGACCGGCATAGGCCGCAGAGCGGTCGACCTTGGACGGGTCCTTGCCGGAAAACGCGCCGCCGCCGTGGCGGGCCATGCCGCCATAGCTGTCGACGATGATCTTGCGCCCGGTCAGGCCGCAATCGCCGACGGGACCGCCGATGACGAACTTGCCCGTGGGGTTGATAAAGAACTTGGTCGCGTCCGTCAGCCATTCGGCGGGCAGGACCGGGCGGATGATCTCTTCGATCACCGCCTCGCGCAGATCGGCCAGGCTGATTTCCGGGTTGTGCTGGGTGGACAGCACAACCGCATCGATCCCCTCAGGACGGCCATCGACGTCATAGCGCAGGGTCAGCTGCGACTTCGCGTCCGGGCGCAGCCACGGCAGTGTGCCGTCGCGCCGCACCGTCGCCTGTCGTTCGACCAGCCGATGCGCATAGGTGATCGCGGCGGGCATTAGCACGTCGGTCTCGTCGCTGGCATAACCGAACATCAGGCCCTGATCGCCTGCGCCCTGTTCCTCAAGGCTGGCGCGGTCGACGCCCTGATTGATCTCGGGCGACTGCTTGCCGATAATGTTGATGACCGAACAGGTCGCCCCGTCAAAACCAACATCCGATGAATTGTAGCCAATATCGGTGATGACGCCGCGCACGATAGATTCCAGATCCACCCATGCGCTGGTCGTGATCTCTCCGGAAATGATGGCGACGCCGGTCTTGACCATGGTCTCGCACGCCACGCGGGCGCGGGCGTCCTCGGCCAGGATGGCATCCAGAATCGCGTCCGAGATTTGGTCGGCGATCTTGTCGGGATGACCCTCGGAGACGGATTCCGAGGTAAAGGTCGAATATTCTGTCATGACATCAGTACCGGTAATGGTCGGATTTGAAGGGGCCTTCCGGCGTCACGCCGATATAGGCGGCCTGTTCGGACGACAGCACCGAGAGTTTCGCACCGATCTTGTCCAGATGCAGGCGCGCAACCTTCTCGTCCAACGCCTTGGGCAGGATATAGACGCCGGGCTTGTAGTCCTCGCCCTTGGTCCACAGCTCGATCTGCGCCAGCACCTGGTTGGTAAAGCTGGCCGACATCACAAAGGACGGATGGCCCGTGGCGTTGCCCAGGTTCAGCAGACGGCCCTGCGACAGCAGGATGATGCGGCTGCCCGAAGGCATCTCGATCATGTCCACCTGGTCCTTGATGTTGGTCCATTTGTGGTTGCGCAGGCTGGCCACCTGAATCTCGTTGTCGAAATGGCCGATGTTGCCGACGATCGCCATGTCCTTCATGGCACGCATGTGCTCCAGCCGGATCACGTCGCGGTTGCCGGTCGTGGTGATGAAGATGTCGGCGCTGTCGGCCACATCCTCCAGCGTCACGACCTCGAACCCGTCCATGGCCGCCTGCAGCGCGCAGATCGGGTCGACCTCGGTGACCTTGACCCGGGCACCGGCGCCCTGCAGCGATGCCGCCGACCCCTTGCCCACATCGCCATAACCGCAGACGACGGCGACCTTGCCGGCCATCATCACGTCGGTGGCGCGGCGGATGCCGTCGACCAGCGATTCCTTGCAGCCGTACTTATTGTCGAATTTCGACTTGGTGACGCTGTCGTTGACGTTGATCGCCGGGAAGGGCAACTGGCCGTTCTTCTGCAGATCGTACAGGCGATGCACGCCTGTGGTCGTCTCTTCGGACACGCCGACGATCTGGTCACGCATCTTCGTGAACCATCCGGGCGATTGTGCCAGACGCTTGGCGATCTGCGCCTTGATGACGGTTTCCTCGTCCGATTCCGGGACGGGGATCACATCTTCTCCGGCCTCGGCGCGAGCGCCCAGCAGGATGTACAGCGTCGCGTCCCCACCATCGTCCAGAATCAGGTTCGGCCCCTCGGGGAACTGGAACGACCGGTCAAGATAGTCCCAGTGCTCGGCCAGGCTCTGCCCCTTGATGGCAAAGACCGGCACGCCCGCCGCGGCAATGGCGGCGGCGGCATGATCCTGGGTCGAGTAAATATTGCATGACGCCCAACGAACATCGGCGCCCAGATCAGTCAGCGTCTCGATCAGGACGGCGGTCTGGATGGTCATGTGCAGGCTGCCGACAATACGGCCCCCCGCCAAAGGCTTGGCTGCGCCATATTCGGAACGCAGCGCCATCAGACCGGGCATTTCCGTTTCGGCGATGTCCAGTTCCTTGCGGCCATATTCGGCCAGCGCGATGTCCTTGATGATGTAATCGGTCACAGCTGTTCTCTTCGGTCATTCACAGGTTGCAACCGGAATATCCGATGCACCAGTGGTCCGAAAGGGGCTAATCCGTCACATGCTTACGACTGAAGGCTGACTGCTGCGCGCCATGCGAATCACAAAGTCATGCGTCAACAGCTTTGCCGTCGTCAGAGAATCGCCATCCGGCGAATATTCGACCAGACGACCATCCAGAACCAGACGCGCCAATCCGATGACATAGCAACGCGCCGACAGGGCCAGCATCGCAATATCCTCTCGCGGGTGCAGACGACCGCTGTCCCGGGCACGGGCCAGCATCCGCACCGTCAGATCGGTGATGCTGTCGGTGTAGCGCCGCAAGGCCGGCTCGTTTCTGGCGTTCGTCATTTGGCAGTCCTGCAGCAGTCGAAACTGCGCCGGATGTTGATATGCCCAATCCAGATAGGTGTTCCCCAGGCTGAGGAACTGCGCCAGCGGATCGTCAGGATCGACCTGTACAACCGCCCGGGTACAACTGTCGATCAGCACGATCAGTGCCTGTTCGACGCTGGCGACCAACAAAGCCCTGTCATCGTGAAACAGCGCGCGCACTTTTTCAACGGGCTCATCAACGGCTAGCGCGATCGAGGCAAGCGACGGGGGGTACCTTCGTTGGTCTTGGACCAGCGTGATCACGGCGCTTATGGCGCGGTCGTGCAGACCCCTTGGGGCGCGGCGTTCAGCTAGATATTTCATCACGATGCAATCCGATCCGTTGCAGTGTTGGCAAAACGAAAACAGATGACTTGAATGTGCTTCAGGAACCAAAATTCCGTGAAAAGCAGCCGATAAATCTGTGGCGATAACCCGGCTGTACATCTTTAGCGGATGCACGGTCCGGTTGAGACAATCATAGCACGATGTGTCGCCTATGCGACATATCTAAATGGACAGGTCCACGTGCCGGGGCACATGGACCTGTTTTAGCGTGGTTTGGCAGGCTAACGGTTTCAGGCGCCGGAACGGGCGACGCGCTTGCGTTCGTTCGGATCCAGGTGCCGCTTGCGCAGACGGATGTTCTTGGGCGTGACCTCGACAAGTTCGTCGTCGTTGATATAGGCAATGGCCTCTTCCAGCGACTGGCGGACGGGCGGCGTCAGGCGAACGGCCTCGTCGGTGCCCGATGCGCGGACGTTGGTCAGCTGTTTGCCCTTCAGCGGGTTCACCTCAAGGTCGTTGTCACGGCTGTGTTCGCCGATGATCATGCCCTGGTACAGCTGTTCCTGCGCACCGATAAAGAACTTGCCGCGATCTTCCAGCTTCCACAGCGCATAGGAGACGGACACGCCGTTCTCCATGCTGATCAGGACGCCCTGACGGCGACCCTGGATCGCGCCCTTATAAGGTGCCCAGGAATGAAAGATCCGGTTCAGCACGCCGTTGCCGCGCGTGTCGGTCATGAACTCGCCCTGATAGCCGATCAGACCACGCGACGGCACATGGGCCACGATGCGGGTCTTGCCAACGCCTGCAGGGCGCATCTCGACCAGATCGCCCTTGCGATCGCCGGTCAGTTTTTCGATCACGACGCCGGTGTACTCGTCGTCGACGTCGATGATGGCCTCTTCGATCGGCTCCATCCGGACGCCGTCTTCGTCACGATAGATGACGCGCGGACGGCTGATCGACAGTTCGAACCCTTCGCGGCGCATGTTCTCGATCAGGACGCCCATCTGCAATTCGCCACGGCCCGACACGATGAAGGCGTCGCCGCCTGCCGTGTCTTCGACCTTGATGGCGACGTTGACCTCGGCCTCGCGCATCAGGCGCTCGCGGATGACGCGGCTCTGGACCTTCTTGCCATCCTGTCCGGCCAGCGGGCTGTCGTTGATGCCAAAGGTCACGCTGATGGTGGGCGGATCGATCGGCTGCGAGGGCAGGGCGGTTTCCACCTCGGGGGCGCACAGCGTATCGGCCACGGTCGCCTTGGCCATGCCCGCGATGGTGACGATGTCACCTGCCTCGGCCAATTCGATGGGGGTCTGGGTCAGACCACGGAACGCCATGATCTTGCTGATGCGGAACTGCTCGATCCGCTCGCCATCGCGCGACAGCGCCTTCAGCGTGTCACCGGCCTTGGCCGTCCCGGCTTCGACCCGGCCCGTCAGCAGGCGGCCCAGAAACGCGTCGGCGCCAAGCGTGGTCGCCAGCATCTGGAACGGCTCGGTTGCGCGGGTGATCTGTTTGGGCGGCTGCACGTGCTTCAGGATCAGGTCGAACAGCGCGTCCATGTTCTTGCGGTCGCCGTCCAGCGTTTCGTCGGCCCAACCGCCGATGCCCGAGGCATAGACATGCGGAAAGTCCAGCTGTTCGTCGCTGGCGCCCAAGTTGGCGAACAGGTCGAACACATCGTTCAGCGTCTCATCGGGTTCAGCTGCAGGCTTGTCGACCTTGTTCAGCACGACAATTGGGCGCAGGCCCAGCGCCAACGCCTTGGACGTCACGAATTTCGTCTGGGGCATCGGGCCCTCAGCGGCGTCGACCAGCAGGCACACGCCATCGACCATCGACAGGATACGCTCCACCTCGCCACCGAAATCGGCGTGACCGGGCGTGTCAACGATATTGATGCGCGTGCCCTTCCACTCGACCGATGTCGCTTTGGCCAGAATGGTGATGCCGCGTTCGCGTTCGATGTCGTTGCTGTCCATCGCGCGTTCCGCGACGGCCTGGTTGTCGCGGAAGGACCCCGACTGACGCAGCAGCTGGTCCACCAAGGTGGTTTTGCCGTGGTCGACGTGAGCGATGATGGCGATGTTGCGGATATCCATGACGGCCTTAATCTTTAGGTTTCGCGGTTGCCCTAGCCGATAAGGGCCGCGAATGCCAGCCCGCAAATGCGAAACACCCCCAACACGACGATTGGAGGTCCCAGTTGTTACAGTACCGTCGTGTTCGTTGCGATTCTGAGGCCAAGCTATCGATTAAACCGCGCCGAATGCAACAGAAGCATCTCTCGCTCAGCGCATGACATCGTTCTCTGCCGAAGCTAACGGATCAACGCCCATTCTTGGAGGCGCAAACGCAGGAGTGACGTGGCCAGTGCGACCAGTATACAAATATGAATCTGCTCTGGTTATTTGGCTCTTTTCTACCGACCAATTGATCTATCAAGACTGACGCACACGCGGCGCATAACGTCGTACGCGGATGGCCATATCAATCGAGCCACTATTCTTGCAGAGCGGGATAAGTCGAAAATCCGGCGGCCTTCGCCCCGGATTTTCGATCATGGCAGACCGTTTAGCGAAGGCCCAGAAACGACAGGACGAACAGAACGACAACAACCAGGCCAACAATGTAGATAATCGAGTTCATAGCATATTCCTTTTGCTGTGCGCGTCTGCCGCGACAAAGGGCGCGACGCGGCGACGCATCTGTCAGCAAACGGGGCAGCGTACGCGTAAGTTCCCTGCCGGACACGAAAATTGCTATCGCTCTATTGCGCGCGGTGCAGCCACCCCATTCCTGATTGCGTCGTGCGGACAGGGGTGTATTCGGCCGACACCCACCCGCGATACCCCCATTCGTCCAGTTCTGCGAACAGCGCGGGATAGTCCAGAGAGCCCACGTCAGGTTCGTTCCGGCCGGGATGTCCTGCGATCTGGATGTGGCGCACGACCGGTGCGACCTTGCGCCAGCACGCGCCCATGTCACCGGTGATCACCTGGGCGTGATAGGTGTCAAGTTGCAGCCCAAGGTTCGGCGCGGCGATGCGGTCGATGATGTCGATGGCCATTCCATAATCGTTCAGAAAACAGCCAGGCATATCGGTGTCATTCACAGGTTCGATTGTCAGGCTGGCATGGGGCGCGCGGGCCGTGGCCCATGCCAGGTTCGCCACAAAGGTCTCCAGCGCCTGCGGACCCTCGGCGCGTCCGGCCATGATATGGATATGTCGTGCATGCAGGACCTGCGCGACACGCAGGCTTCGTTCGAAATCGCGGCGAAATCGGTCCTCCAGCCCCGGCACGGCGGCAAATCCGCGGGGCCCGCCTGCCCAGTTCGGGGGAGGCGCATTGATCAGCACGATCGGCACCCCTGCCTTGACCGACGCGCGGTACAGGTCCGGCGCGGCGATGTCATAGGGAAACAGGATCTCGACCCCCTCGAAACCGGCCTCTGCCGCGGCGGCAAAGCGGTCGGTCATCTGCAGTTCGGTAAACAGCGTCGTCAGATTGGCTGCGAACTGCGGCATTCAGGTCTCCAGTGCAAATGACTGTCCGCCCGACCGGACCGCCGCCCGACCATCGGGCCCGGGATCGGCGGCAGCGGCCAGACGATAGAATGTCTTGCGGTCGATCAGCGCCTCCAGTCCACCACGAATATGGACATAGGGGCGCGGCACGTCGGTCGTGCCGCGCATGACGATCGCATGATCCGGACCTGCCGTCACCCGGTCACCGACATTCGTGGTGAATGTGATCGCGTCGTCGGCGATGTCTGCATCGATGACCAGAAACGGCGCGTCTTCAACCCGGATACCGATCTTTTCGACCGGAGACACCAGATAGAACCTGTCACCCTCTCGCTTCAGGATGCTGGCGAACAGGCGCACCATCGCGGGGCGTCCGATGGGCGACCCCTCGTGTATCCAGGTGCCGTCGGCGCGGATCAACAGGTCCATCTCTCCGCAATAGGGCGGGTTCCACAGGTGGACGGGCGCAGGTCCGTTCTTGCCCGCTATGGCCGCGGCCTGGACCAACCCATCGGAGTTCACGCTTTTGTCACCGTTTTCCGCCATTCGATCTGGTCGCCTGTGTCTGGACTGCCTATGCTTTCCTTAAACCAGCGCGGGGGCAATGTCATGACGTCGGACGAATTTCTGGTGCAAGAGGTCCAGGCCCTGACCGCCCGCCTCGCGGATGCCCGCGCCAGCGTCGAACGCCGTTTCGTGGGCCAGCACGCGGTGGTCGAACAGGTCCTGGCATCGATTCTGGCCGGGGGGCACGCGCTGTTGATCGGCCAACCGGGTCTGGGCAAGACGATGCTGGTCGACACGCTGTCCACCGTCTTGGGACTGGACGGCGCCCGCATCCAGTTCACGCCCGACCTGATGCCCGCCGATATTCTGGGCTCCGAAGTGCTGGACGCGCTGCCCGACGGCACCCGGGCGTTCCGTTTCATCGAAGGGCCGGTCTTTACCCAGCTGTTGATGGCCGATGAGATCAACCGCGCCAGCCCCCGCACCCAATCCGCCCTGCTGCAGGCCATGCAGGAGCGCGAGGTCACCGTCAGCGGCCAGCACCGCCCGCTTGGCCGTCCGTTCCACGTGCTGGCCACCCAGAACCCGATCGAGCAGGAGGGCACCTATCCGCTGCCAGAGGCGCAGTTGGACCGGTTTCTGTTGCAGATCGACGTCGGCTACCCCGACCGCGACACCGAACGCCAGATCCTGATCGCGACCACGGGCCTTGAGGATGACACACCGCATGCGGCCTTTACCCCCGACCAGCTGATCGCGGCACAGCGCCTGATCCGCCAGATGCCCGTTGGGGAAACCGTGGTCGAGGCTATCCTGGACCTGGTCCGCGCCGCCCGCCCCGGCGCGCCCGAGGCCGCGCCGTTCGTCACCGATGCGCTGACCTGGGGGCCGGGGCCACGCGCCGCGCAGGCGCTGATGCTGGTCAGCCGGGCGCGTGCGGTGCTGAACGGCCGCTATGCGCCGACGCTGGACGACGTGGTGGCGATGGCGGCCCCCGTGCTGCGGCACCGCATGGCGCTGTCCTTCGCTGCCCGCGCGCGGGGCGAGACGGTCGATGCGGTGATCGGCCGCCTGCTGGATGACCGCATCGGCACCCGTCGCGCCGCATGAGCGTCACACCCACCGATCTGCGCGCCCGTGCCGAAGGGGTGGCGGGGCATCTGCCCGGCCTGATCCTGTCGGCCGAACGGCTGGCCGCGATGGTGGCACCCGGCGCACACGGCCTGCGCCGCGCCGGTCCCGGAGAGGACTTTTGGCAATACCGCCCCGCGGGCACCGGTGACGCGGCGCGCAGCATCGACTGGCGCCGATCGGGCCGGTCCGACACCCAGTTCGTGCGCGACCGTGAGGCGCAGACGGCGCAATCCGCCGCCCTGTGGCTGTCGCGCGGGCCGGGGATGGATTTCACCGGCGGTCCCGACCGTCCCACCAAGGCCGACCGTGGTCAGGTTCTGACGCTGGCGCTTGGCATGCTGATGCTGCGCGGCGGCGAAAAGGTCGGCCTGCTGGGCCACCCGGCACGCGCCGGCCGCCTACAGGCCGACCGGCTGGCACAGGAGCTGGTCGCGGGCACGGACCACGATGCGCCGATCCATGCGATGCGACCTAACCTGCGGGTTGTGATCCTGTCCGATTTCCTGACCGATCCGGCCTGGGTCGCTGACCTGCTGGGGCAGGCGGCGGGTTTGGGCGTGTCCGGCCTACTGTTCCAGATTCTGGACCCGGACGAGGCGCATTTTCCCTATGACGGCGCGGTGGAATTCCGGTCCGGCACCCTGCGCCATGACAGCCGCGATGCGGGCGGGCTGCGGGCGGCCTATCTGGCGCGGCTGGCCGAACGGCAGGCATGGCTGGCCGGTCAGGCGCAGCGTGCGGGCTGGCAGTTCGGCACGCACCTGACCGACGCTGACCCCGCGCAGGCGCTGAACTGGCTGTGGCAGGCCCTGGGGCAGGGGGCGCGCTGATGCTGCTGCTGGGACCCCTGGGCTTTGCCGCGCCTTGGCTGCTGGGTGCGCTGATCACGTTGCCGGTGCTGTGGGTCATCTTACGGGCCATGCCTCCGGCGCCGCGGCGGGTGGACTTTCCGGGCGTGGCGCTGTTGGCGGGGCTGGTCGATCGCGCACCCATCGCCAGCCGCACGCCGTGGTGGCTGTTGCTGATCCGGCTGGCGGCGGTGGCCGCCGCAATCCTGGCCTTTGCCGGCCCGGTCTGGCGACCGGTGGTGCAGGCCCCGGCGGACGGGCCGCTGCTGGTGGTCATGGATGCGGGCTTTGCCGCCGCCCCCGATTGGGCGACCCGTCAGATGCGTGCGGAAACCGCACTGACACAGGCCGCCGCTGCGGGACGTCCGACGGCGGTGATCATGGCGGATGGCCGGGGACAGGGCGCGCTGGCGTTCCAGCCCGCCGATGCGTGGCTTTCCGGCCTGCGGGCCGCGCAGCCCCAGCCGTGGTCGACGCGCCTGCCCGACGATCCGGGCGCGGCACTGGCCGATGCGCCGGAGGGTACGCTGTCGACGCTGTGGATCACGGACGGAACCGACCATCCGAACCGCACGGCGTGGCTGGCGGCGCTGGCGGAACGGGGGCCGGTGACGGTCGCGCCGCCCGCGCGCCCGCTGCGCACATTGGCGCTGGCGGCGGGCGACACGCCGTCGCTGACGCTGACGGCTGTTGATGACGCCGCCCCTGCGATTCAGGCCATCGGTCCCGACCCGCAGGGGATCGAACGTGCGCTGGCCAGCCTGACACCCGGCGATGCGTCAGACGTCGATGGCCTGACCGTCCGCCCCGTGGCCATCGACCTGCCTCCCGAATTGCGCAACCGCATCACCCGGTTCCAGATCGAGGCCGAGATCCATGCCGGTGCCGTGGTGTTGGCCGATGATCGCGTCCGCCGTCGCAAGGTGGCACTGGTCGGCGACCCGCTGGCCGAAGGGCAACAGCTGCTGGCCCAGACTCATTACCTGCGTCAGGCGCTGGCCCCCACGACCGACCTGGTCGAGGGCGCGCTTGGCGACGCGCTGGACACCGCCCCCGATGTGATCGTGCTGGCCGATCAGGTGCAGTTGGCCGAAACCCCGGACCTGATGCAATGGGTGGCCGAAGGCGGGCTGCTGATCCGCTTTGCCGGGCCGCGCATGGCGGGATACGACCGCCTGTCGGACGAACCGCTGCTGCCCGTGGCGCTGCGCCAGGGCGGGCGTGACATCGGCGGTGCGCTGTCCTGGGGCGATCCGCGCGGCCTGGCCCCATTTTCGGATGACGGGCCCTTTGCGGGCCTGCCCATCCCCGACGACGTGACCGTGCGCGCACAGCTGATGGCCCAGCCTGCGCCCGATCTGGCGGGGCGCACCATCGCGTCGCTGTCGGACAACACGCCGCTGATCACCCGCGACCGGCTTGGTCAGGGGCAGGTGGTGCTGGTCCATGTGACCGCCAATGCCGAATGGTCGAACCTGCCGCTGTCGGGTCTGTTCCTGCAGATGATGGACCGGCTGGTCGCCACCGCCCGCCTGTCCCCGACCGAGGCCGCGACCGAGGATAGGGGCCAACCCTTCTGGACCCCTGAAACCGTTCTGGACGGGTTCGGGCGCCCGGCTGATGCCCTGGGTCTGTCCCCGGTCCCCGCCGCCGATCTGGCACAGGGGCCTGGTCCCGACCGCCCGGCGGGCATCTATGCGGTGGGCGAGCGGCGTCAGGCCCTGAACGCGGGCGGCCCCTTCGTGCAGGCGACCTGGCCCGGCGCAACGGTCGAGGCTGTCGCCACGACATCGGGTCGCGACCTCAAGGGCGTGCTGTTGGCGGCAGCGGCGCTGTTGCTGGCGCTGGACGCGATCGGGTCGGCCTGGCTTGGGCGCGGACGCCGGCGGGGCGCGTTGGCCGCGGCCGCGTTGGTCATGGCGCTGCTGCCGGGGCCGCGGGCGCAGGCGCAGGAACTGGACCCTGACCTGATGCGGGCCGCGGCGGACGTGGCACTGGCCTGGGTCGTGACGGGCGATGCGCGCATTGACCAGGCGTCCGAACAGGGGCTGGCCGGTCTGTCCCAAGCCATGCGCAGCCGCACCTCGGTCGAGCCGGGTCAGCCCATCGGGATCGACCTGGATCAGGACGACCTGTCCCTGCTGACGTTCCTGTACTGGCCGATCACCGACACCCAGCCCGCGCCGGGACCGCAGGCCTATCTGCGGCTGAACGCGTTCCTGCGGTCGGGCGGGATGATCCTGTTCGACACCCGCGACGGCGACATCGCGGGCGTCGGCGGGCCGGACATGTCGCAGGCGCTGCGCCGTCTGGCCGCGCCGCTGGACATCCCGCCGCTGGCACCGGTCCCTGACGATCACGTCCTGACGCGGACCTTTTATCTGCTGGAGGACTTTCCGGGCCGCTGGCAGGGCAACCCGGTCTGGGTCGAGGCACCGACCACGGCAACCGAGGCCGAGGCCGGTGTTCCCTTTCGCCAGCTGAACGACGGGGTCAGCCCGGTCATCATCGGCGGCAATTCCTGGGCCGAGGCCTGGGCCATCAATGATGACGGCTATGCCGCCTATCCCATCGGCCAAGGCTGGGAGGGTGACCGCCAAAGGGAAATGGTGGCCCGTTTCGGTGTGAACCTGGTGATGTACGTGCTGACCGGAAACTACAAATCCGATCAGGTGCATGTGCCCGCCCTGCTGGACCGCCTGCGGACCGAGGAGATCCTGGCCCCATGACATCGCTGACACAGCTGCGGTTCGACCCGGCCCTGCCGTGGTGGGCCATCGGCACGCTGGCCCTGCTGGCCGTGCTGATCGCGGGCTTTGCGCTGTGGCGCGGGCTGCGGGGCTGGGCATGGCGTGGGCTGGCGGGGCTGGCCGCGGCGCTGGCGCTGGCCGGGCCTGCGCTGGAGTTGGGCACCCGCGCGGGCCTGTCCGACATCGTGATTTTGCTGGACGACCGGTCGGCCAGCCAGGCCCTGCCGGGGCGGGGCGCGCAGGTGAATCAGGCGGTGGACGACCTGTCTGCGGGCATCGCGGCGCTGCCTGGTACCGACCTGCGCCGCGTGACGGTGGGTGACGGCGATGACGGAACGGCGCTGGCCACCGCCCTGTCACGCGCCATCGCTGCCGAGCCCGAGGCGCGGCTGGCAGGTGTCATCGCCGTCACCGACGGCCGTCTGCATGACGCGCAGATGTTGCCCCAGGGACTGGCGGCGCCGCTGCACGTGCTGCTGACCGGGCAACCGCAGGACTGGGACCGCCGTCTGGTCATCGAAGAGGCCCCGGCCTTTGGCCTGATCGGACAGGAGGTCACCATCCGCCTGCGCGTCGAGGATCAGGGCACCGTGCCTGACGCCAGCCGCACCGGCAGCGTGACCCTGCGCCTGTCAGTGGACGGAGAGAACGCACAGACCGTCGCCGTGCCGCTGAACACCAGCCTGTCGCTGCCGGTGACGCCCGGCCATGCGGGTCAGAACGTCGTGCAGATCGCGCTGGACGACGCGCCGGGAGAGCTGACCGACCGCAACAACGCCGCCGCCATCAGCATCAACGGCGTCCGCGACCGGCTGCGCGTGCTGTTGGTGTCGGGCGAACCACATGCGGGCGAACGGACCTGGCGCAACCTGCTGAAATCGGATGCGGCGGTCGATCTGATCCACTTTACCATCCTGCGTCCGCCCGACAAGTTCGACGGTGTGCCGGTGGACGAGCTGTCGTTGATCGCATTCCCGACGCGCGAACTGTTTCTGGACCGGATCGATGATTTCGACCTGATCATCTTTGACCGCTACAGCGTCCGGGGCATCTTGCCGCCCGAATATTACACGAACATTGCGCGCTACGTTAATGACGGCGGCGCGATTCTGGTGTCGGCGGGCCCCGAGATGGCGTCGGTCGAAAGCCTGCACCTGTCGCCCCTGGGGCCCATCCTGCCCGTCCAGCCCACGGGCCGGGTGATCGAACAGCCGTTTCTGCCGCGTCTGACGGATGACGGACGGCGCCATCCGGTGACCGCCGGCCTTGGTGGTCCCGACCCCGACGCGCCCGATTGGGGCCGCTGGCTGCGCATGTCCGAGGTGACGCCCACCGGCGATGCCCAGGTCGCGATGACCGGGGCCGAGGACAAGCCCCTGTTGATTTTGGACAGGGTCGGAGAGGGGCGCGTGGCGTTGCTGACCTCCGATCAGGTCTGGCTGTGGGGACGCGGCTTTGAAGGGGGCGGGCCGCAACTGGAACTGCTGCGCCGCATCGCCCACTGGTCGATGAAAGAACCCGAGTTGGAGGAGGAGGCACTGCTGGCCGATACAAGCGGTGGGCTGGCCGTGCGGTTCACCCGCCGCACGATGCAGGACAGTGCCGGGCCGCTGCAGGTCACTGCCCCCGACGGCAGCGTGACCGCCGTTCCGCTGGCCGCCGACGGGCCAGGTCGCTTTGTCGCCGACTGGACCGCGCCTGAACCGGGGCTGTATCGTCTGGCGGATGGCGATATGCGTCGCGTGCTGGCCCTCGGCCCCGCTGCCCCGCGCGAGTTCGAGGAGACGGTGGCCGACGCGCCCCTGCTGGCACCGTTGGTCGAGGCCAGTGGCGGATCCGTCCAGCGGCTGTCGGACGGCGTGCCGGATCTGCGCCAGACGCGCGCGGGCAGGGCTGCCAGCGGCACTGGTCTGGGCGGTCCGTGGATCGGCGTGACGCCACGCGATGCGGCGACCGTCACGGGTCTGGACCGCCGGCCGCTGTTGCCCGGTTGGGCATGGCTGACGCTGATTGCAGGGCTGATCCTGACGGGCTGGCTGGCCGAGGGGCGGCGTCGTCCCGCCTGATCCGCTTGCCATCCGGCCCCTCGGTTGGTAACCCCGATGAAACCGTCTCAAGGAACGCAAATGGCTGACGATACGCGCAATCCCGCCCCCTATACCGAGGCCGACCTGTCGCTGATCAAGCGGATCATCCCGCACCGCTATCCTTTTCTGTTCATCGACAAGGTGCGCGACATCGTTCCGTTCGAGGGTGCGGTGGGCATCAAGAACGTTACTGCGAACGAACCGCATTTCCAAGGCCATTTCCCCAACCACCCGATCATGCCCGGCGTGACCATCATCGAAGCGATGGCTCAGACCGCGGCCGTCGTCGTCGGCATCAGCATGAACGTCATCGACGAGGAAATGCAGACCTATTTCATGGGCATCGACAACTGCAAGTTCCGCCGCATGGTCGTTCCCGGAGACGTGCTGGAACTGCACTGCCGCGCGATCCGCGGCGGCGGCAAGATCTGGAAGTTCGAAGGCAAGGCCATGGTCGACGGCCAGCTGTGCGCGTCGGCGGAATACACCGCCATGATGGCCCGCAAGGATGGCTGATGCGCTGATCCACCCTTCGGCCGTGATCGAACCCGGCGCCCGGATCGGCGCGGGCGTCCGCATCGGCCCGTTCTGCGTGGTCGGACCCAAGGTCCAGTTGGCGGATGGGGTGGAGTTGAAATCGCATGTCGTCGTCACCGGCGACACGTCGGTGGGCGAGGGGACGGTCATCTTTCCTTTCGCCAGCATCGGCGAGGTGCCCCAGGACCTGAAATTTGACGGAGAGGACGTGCGCCTGAAGATCGGTGCCCGGAACCGCATTCGTGAATACGTGACGATGAATCCCGGCACGGCCGGGGGCGGCAGTGAGACCGTGGTGGGCGACGACGGGCTGTTCATGGCATCCAGCCATGTCGGTCACGACTGCCGCATCGGGAACCGGGTCATTCTGGCAAACAGCGTCGCCATAGCCGGGCACTGCACGCTTGAAGACGATGTGATCGTCGGCGGTCTGTCGGGAGTGCATCAATGGGTGCGCATCGGTCGTGGCGCAATGATCGGCGCGGTGACGATGGTGACCGCGGACGTGATCCCATATGGCCTTGTACAAGGGCCGCGCGGTTACCTGGATGGCCTCAATCTGGTCGGGCTAAAGCGCGGGGGCGCGGCGCGCGCCGATATCGCGGCACTGCGCGCCTTGCTGTCGCAACTGGGCGGTGGAGCGTTTCGCGACACTGCCCGCACCCGGGCAGAGGCACAGGTGAAGGGAATGGAGCGTGACGTTCTGGACTTTATTCTCGGCCCATCGGACCGTGGTTTTCTGGCCCCCAGATCCGAATGAGCAGAATTGCCATCATTGCCGGGCAGGGCACCCTGGCGCCCGCTGTCGCCGCCTGCCTGGACGACCCGCTCATCTTTTCATTGCAGGGCTTTGCCCCTGATGGACTGGCTGCGACGCCGTTCCAGCTGGAACGTCTGGTGCCCTTTCTGGACGACCTGCACGCCCAGCATGTGACCAAGGTGGTGTTTGCCGGTGCCATCCGTCGCCCGCCGCTGGATCCAGAGGCTTTTGATCCGCGCACGGCCCAGCTGGTGCCGCGTATCCTGACCGCCATGCATTCCGGTGATGACGCAGCACTGCGCACTGTCCTCGACATCTTCGAGGAGAATGATCTTTCTATCTGTTCCATAATGGAAATCGCGCCTGATCTTATACCAGCCGAAGGTGTTCTGTCAGGCAATCCTTCAGCGGCCGACCGCAAGGACGCGGCACGCGCGGCGCAGATCATGTCGCAGACCGGCTCGTTGGACCTTGGGCAAGGGACCGTTGTTTCGCAGGGATTGTGTCTGGCGCTGGAAACGCTGCCCGGCACTGCCGCGATGCTGGATTTTGCGGCGCGCCACACCACCCTTCGTCCCAATCCCAACGGTGCGCGTGGGGTGCTGTACAAGGCACCAAAGCCCGGTCAGGACATGCGGATCGACCTGCCCACGCTTGGCCCTGATACGGTCGATCAGGCAGCATCCGCAGGGCTGGCGGGCATTGCATGGGCTGCGGGACAGGTGATCCTGCTGGACCGCCACGAAATGATACGGCGGGCACAGGATGCGGGCCTGTTTCTGTGGGCGGCGGGTCGGCTGGACTGAAAAGGCTGGTCCTTTCGATGTGACCCCAATACCCATGGTCGGGGCAGCAAAAAGGCGGCACGGCATGCGTTATTTCATGATCGCGGGTGAGGCTTCGGGCGACCAGCTGGGTGCGGCGTTGATGGACGGCCTGCGCCAGCTGGACCCGCAGGCGGAGTTTTCGGGCATCGGCGGCCCCGCAATGACGCCCCTTGGACTGACCAGCCTGTTTCCGATGGACGAACTGTCGATCATGGGCATCTGGGAGGTTCTGCCGAAATATCGCCACCTGAAACGCCGCATCGCGCAGACCGCTCGGGCGGTGATCGATGCCGAACCGGACGTGCTGATCACAATCGACAGCCCCGATTTCGGCCTGCGTGTGGCGCGGCTGGTACGCGCACAGCGGCCCGACCTGCGGACGGTGCATTACGTCGCGCCATCGGTCTGGGCATGGCGGCCGGGCCGGGCCCTGAAGATGGCGCAGGTCATCGATCACGTGCTCGCAATCCTGCCGTTCGAACCGCCGCTAATGCGGACTGCGGGGATGACATGCGATTTCGTGGGGCATCCGGTCGCGACCGCCGATGTCGCCGGGCCGGACGACGCCCAGCTGTTCCGCAACGCCCATGGCATCGGCGCCGACGCACCGGTGGTGTTGTGTCTGCCCGGATCGCGGCGCGGAGAGGTCACGCGCCTTGGACCCCGCTTTGACGAGGCGCTGATCCGCCTGCGTGATCGCGTGCCAGAGATCCGCGTTGTTCTGCCGACCGTGCCGGGCGTGTCGGGGATGATCCGCGACATGACCCGCCGCTGGCCCACGGCCCCGATCGTCATCGAAGAGCCGGACGAAAAGCGAGCCGCCTTTGCCGCGGCCGACTTGGCGCTGGCCGCATCTGGGACCGTCAGCCTGGAACTGGCGGCGAATCGCATCCCGATGGTCATCGGCTATGACATGGCGCCTCTGTCGCGGCTGATCGTGGGCGCGTTGCTGCGCACCGACACGGTGACGCTGGTCAATCTGGTCAGCGACACCCGCGCGGTGCCGGAATTTCTGGGCAGCCGCTGCCAGCCCGGACCCCTGGCACAGGCGCTGCAGGACTCACTGGAGAACCGCGTGCAGCGGGGGGGGCAGCTGGACGCCATGGACCTGACCATGGACCGTTTGGGCAAGGGAGGAGAGGCGCCGGGCCTGCGCGCGGCGCGCTCTGTTCTTCAGGCGATCACAGAACCGCGGTGACGATGATCTCGACCGCGTAATCAGGGGTCGCCAGCGCGGATTCGCCAGTGGCACGGGCAGGCGTGTGGCCTTGGGGCA
The DNA here is from genome assembly GCF_045064235.1 of Paracoccus sp. Ld10. Taxonomy (NCBI): domain Bacteria; kingdom Pseudomonadati; phylum Pseudomonadota; class Alphaproteobacteria; order Rhodobacterales; family Paracoccaceae; genus Paracoccus; species Paracoccus sp. Ld10. The sequence goes on from NZ_JBISHD010000032.1 coordinate 110,601, forward strand.
CCCACGCATCCCAGACCGCGTTCATTTCCGCGAATTTCGCCATGTCTGCCATCCAGATCTGGGCCGACACGATGCGGGTCTTGTCGGTGCCGGCTTTTGCCAGCAGCGCGTCGATCTGGCCCAGAATCGTGGTGGTCTGATCCGTCACCGAGGTGCCCGGCTCTCCGACCTGGCCTGCCAGAAAGACAAAGCCGTTGGCGATGACGGCGTGGCTCATCCGCGGGCCGGTTTCCAGACGCTTGATATCGGTCATGATGCTCTCCTTTGGTGATATGCGCGCGGACGCTATACGGGGGGCGCGGGGGCGGCAAGGCGGCTTGCGGGCGTTCCGGTTGCGTTCTATCCTGCGCCCATGTCCGACCTGTCCCCCTTGCCCGCCATGCCCGGCCAGCGCCTTGCGCGCGGCACCGGGCGCCTGCTGCGCAGTCTTGACCACGCGGTGCTGACCGAATTCACCCCCGTCCGCGGCCTGCGCGTCGACCTGATCAGCCTCGGCCCCAAGGGAGAGCTGTGGGTGGTCGAATGCAAAAGCTGTCGTGCCGATTTTCAGGCCGATCGCAAATGGCAGGGCTATCTGGATTGGTGCGACCGCTATTTCTGGTCCGTCGACTGTGATTTCCCGACCGACCTGCTGCCGGACGGGACGGGCCTGATCCACGCCGATGCCTATGGCGCGGAGATCACCCGCATGGCGCCCGAACATCGCCTGTCTGGCCCGCGCCGCACCAAGGTGCAGCGCGATTTCGCGCGGGCTGCGGCTCTGCGGCTGCAGGTGCTGTGCGACCCGGGCGCGCTTACCGCCGGGGCTTCATAGGCTTGCCGCCCTGCGCCATGGCGCGGGCGGCCTCGGCGGCGGCCATCAGTTCCTCGGCGATCTCTGTCGCTTCTTCGGGATCGAAATCCATCGGCAGGTCGACGCCCTCTCCCTGCACATAGATCCGCACCATGCCCAGGTCGGTCGGCCCGATCTGGATGTTGGCGGTGATGTCGCTTTCGCTGTTGATACCCATGGCCTGTCCTTTCGCGGTAGAACTTTCTGTATCGCGGACGCAATTTCACGGCAAGCGGGGCTTGCAACCATACGGCCACAGGTCTAAAGAACCGCCCTGTGCCGCCTTAGCTCAGTTGGTTAGAGCGCTAGATTGTGGATCTAGAGGTCACCCGTTCGAGACGGGTAGGCGGTACCATCTCCCCCCCCCCATCATTTGTCTTTCTGCAATGCAGCATCTTGCGGAATGCCCTGCATGCTGAGACCATGTGTTTCAAGACAACTTGGGGAGGGACGCCTGATGGGGCTGCTGGGCATATTCCTGTCGCTGATACTGCTGATGTATCTGGCCTATCGCGGTATCAATGTTGTGATCCTGGCGCCGCTGCTGGCGTTGCTGGCGGTGGTGATGTCGGGAGGGCTGCCAGTGCTGGCAACCTATACCCAGGTTTTCATGGCGTCGCTTGGCGGCTATGTCATCACATATTTCCCCCTGTTCCTGCTGGGCGCGATCTTTGGCAAGGTCATGGCCGACAGCGGCGCGGCCCGGTCCATCGCGGAATGGATCGTCGACAGGCTGGGCGCGCAGCGCGCGGTTCTGGCCGTGGTGCTGTCCTGCGGGGTGCTGACGTTCGGCGGGGTGTCGCTGTTCGTGGTGGCCTTTGCGGTCTATCCCATCGCCAACGCGCTGTTCCGCCGCGCCGATATCCCCAAACGCTTGCTGCCCGCGGCGATCGCGCTTGGGTCGTTCACCTTCACCATGACCGCGTTTCCGGGCACGCCCGCGATCCAGAACGCCATTCCCATGCCGTTCTTCGGCACCAACGTCTTTGCAGCACCCCTGCTGGGCACGCTGGCCGGGGTCATCATGCTGGCGGGCGGCACGACGTGGCTGAACCGCCGCGCCCGCATGGCTGGCGCCGAGGGCTATGGCGATCACCCCACCACCAATGCGGACGCCACTCTGCCCGAAGGCGCGGACCTGCCGCCCTTTGCGCTGGCCATCCTGCCGGTCGTATCGGTGATCGTGCTGAACGCTGTCCTGACCTGGTTCGTCTTTCCCGGCATCACCGCCGATTACCTGGCAGAACCGCAATACGGGGAAACGACCCTGTCGGCCGTGGCGGGCATCTGGGCCATCATCGTGTCGCTGGTGGTCTCGATCCTGCTGGTCGTGGTCCTGAACCTGCGCCGCTTTGCCGACCTGCGCGAAAGCGTCAATGCCGGCACGATGGGGTCGCTGCTGCCGATCTTCAACACTGCATCCGAGGTTGGCTATGGCGCGGTCATCGCGTCGCTGCCGGCCTTCGCGCTGATCCGCGACGCGGTGCTGGGGCTGTTCCCGAACAATCCGGTGGCATCGCTGTCGGTGGCCGTGAATGTGCTGGCCGGTATTACCGGGTCGGCGTCGGGCGGCATGTCCATTGCGCTGAACACGCTTGGCGAACAGTTCGCGACCATGGGCCGCGATCAGGGGATCAGCATGGAGCTGATGCACCGCGTCACGGCCCTGTCGTCGGGCGGGTTCGATGCGTTGCCCCATAACGGGGCCGTCATCACCCTGTTGGCGATCACCGGGCTGACCCACAGGAAAAGCTATCCCGACATCTTTGTTGTGGCGGTGCTGATCCCACTGGTCGCGCTGATCACCGTGGTCGTGCTGGGGACAGTGCTCTAGCGATAGCCCTGGGCCTGCAGTTCGAACAGTTCCTTGTAGCGGCCAGGCCGGGCGACCAGTTCGGCGTGGCTGCCTTGATCCTGCACGCGGCCGCCCTCCAGCACGATGATCCGGTCGGCCATCCGCACCGACGAAAAGCGGTGAGAGATCAGCAGCGCCGTTCGCCCTGCCGTCAGGTCGCGAAAGCGCAGAAAAACCTCGTATTCCGCCCGCGCATCCAGCGCGGCGGTCGGTTCGTCCAGCACCAGCAGCTGCGCGTCGCGCATGTATGCGCGCGCGATGGCCAGTTTCTGCCATTCACCGCCTGACAGGTCTAACCCACGCGCAAACCGCTTGCCCACCATCTGGTCATATCCGTTAGGCAGCTTGGCAATCACCTGATCGGCCAGCGACCGTTCGGCGGCGGTCACGATGCGCGGGCGGTCGTCGCGCGCGTCGATGCGGCCGATGGCGATGTTTTCGGCCGCCGTCACTGCATAACGCACAAAGTCCTGAAAGATCACCCCCACCGTACCGCGCAGCTGGTCCAGATCGTAGTCGCGCAGGTCGCGCCCATCCAGCGTGATGCGGCCTTCGTCCGGGTCGTACAGGCGCGCCAGCAGCTTGACGATGGTGGTCTTGCCCGCGCCGTTTTCGCCCACCAATGCCACAGTTTCTCCCACCTGCAGGTCCAGCGTCATGCCGCGGATCGCCCAATCGTCGCGGCCCGGATAGCGGAAACCCACGTTTTCGAACCGGAACCCCTGCGCGATGGGCACCGGCACCGGCAGCGGGTTCGCGGGGCTGGCAATGGCAGGTACGGCAGTAAAGAAATCGAACAGGTCGTCCAAATACATCGCCTGTCCCGCCATGCTGGAGAACCCTGACAGCAACCCCTCCAGCAGCCCCCGCAGGCGCAGAAAGCTGCCCGACAAAAACGTCAGGTCGCCGATGGACAGCTGTCCCGTCAGGGTGCGCGCGATGATCCACAGGAAGGCCGCGTAATAAGCCAGCGTGCCAAGCGCGGTCAGCACCGCCATGACCGACAGCTGACGCCGCTGAATGACCCGGTTCTCCAGATAAAACCGCCGGGCAAGCGTCAGGTATCTGTCGCGCAGCCAAGGGCTTAGGCTGAATATCTTGACCTCTTTCGCGGTTTCCGCAGTGGCCGCGATCATGCGCAGGTAGTCGCGTTCGCGCCGATCCGCCGCCCGCGCGTGGTTCAGCGCATAGGTGCGGGCGTTGAAATGCATCTCTCCCATCAGGGAGGGGATCAGCGCCAGCGCCAGCAGCACGACCAGCCAGGGGTTGTAGACCACCAGTCCGACGCCAAAGCTGAGGACCGTCACCGTATCCTGCATCTGCTGCATCAGCTGGTTCAGCAGGGGGATGCGACCCATTGTCTGACGCCGCGCGCGATCCAGTCGGTCCTGAAAGCTGGCATCCTCGAACGAGGCCAGGTCAAGGTCCGCCGCGTGGTCCATCAGCCGGATCGAGATGTCGATCACCAGCTTTTCCTGCAGCAGCGCATCGACATAGGCGACCAGCCGCCCCAGCACGTCCTGCGCGACCGCTAGCCCCAGCTCCAGTGCCACCAGTGCAACCAGCCCATCCGCCAGGCCGCTGTCCCACCAGCCTGCCAGCGTGTTGGGACCGCCGGACGACGACAGCGCGACGACCTGATCGATGATCAGCTTGCCGACCCACAGCATCGCGACCGGCACCAGCGCCCGGATCAGGCGCAGCACGACCATCGCCAGCGTCAACGCGGGGCTGGCCCGCCAGACCATGGCCAGGAACGGCGGGATGTTTTTCAGCGCCGCCCAACGCGCCGCATAGTCGGGCGATGCGGGGGCGTCCGGCGGCATCTCAGGCGGCCTCGGTGCGGCGGGCGTGGGCGATTTCCGCGTCCGTCAGGGGACCGGGGAAATGACAGGCGACCTGATGATCGCCCACCGTTAGCTTTGGCACCGATGTCGCGCATTCCGCCTGTGCGCGAGGACAGCGCGTGCGGAACACGCACCCCGAGGGCGGGTTCATGGGCGAGGGCAGGTCGCCCGCCAGTGGCACGATGGTCTTGGCGGTCTCGATCGTCGGGTCGGGGACGGGCACTGCCGACAGCAGCGCCTGCGTATAGGGGTGCTGGGGGTTGGCATACAGCGCCTGCACCGGTCCCATCTCCATCACCTTGCCCAGATACAGGACCATCACGCGGTCGCTGATATGTTTCACCACCGACAGGTCATGCGCGATGAACACCAATGCAAGGCCCAGATCCTTTTGCAGGCGGATCAGCAGGTTGATGACCTGCGCCTGGATCGATACGTCCAGCGCCGATACCGGCTCGTCGCAGATGATCAGCTTGGGCTCCACGATCAGGGCGCGGGCGATGCCGATGCGCTGACACTGGCCGCCGCTGAACTCATGGGGATAGCGGTTGATCTGGTTGGACAGCAGGCCGACCTTGTCCATCATCGCCTTGACGCGCTCGCGCACCTGGGCGCGGGGCAGGTCGGGGCGGTGGGTGGTCAGGGGTTCGGCAATGATCTGGCCAACGGTCATGCGCGGGTTCAGGCTGGCCAGCGGGTCCTGGAACACCATCTGGATGTCCTGACGATAGGCCATCATCTGCCGCGGGGTCAGCGCCAGCAGGTCCTTGCCGTCGATCCATTCCGCCTGACCCGTCGCCGGAACCAGCCCGATCAGCGCGCGGGCCAGCGTCGATTTTCCACAGCCCGATTCACCCACGACGCCCAACGTCTCTCCGGGGGCCAGGCTGAAATCGACGCCGTTCACCGCGCGCAGCGGGTTCGGGCGGGTCCAGGGCATCGCGCCCTCGGGGCGGATCTGAAAGGTCACGCGCAGGTCGCGCACGCTGAGAAGATCGCTCATGGCTTGGCCTCCGATCCGGGGGTCTGGGTGGCACCGGCCGCGCCGGCACCGGCGACGGCGCCTTGGGGCAGGTGGTCGTCCGGCGTGGAATCGTCGCCCGCCGCGATCAGGTCGGGATGCGGATCGTCGATCATGTGCCGGGCCTGAACTTCGGACACGGGGGCGTGACAGGCACGGGCACGACCGGGGGCGAATTCCTCCAGCGGCGGGTCGATGCTGGCACAACCCTCGCGGCGATAGGGGCAGCGCGGCTCGAACGCGCAGCCCGATGGCGGGCGGCTCATGTTCGGGGGCTGGCCGGGGATGGCGCGCAATTCGTCGTCATCCTGATCGACCCGCGGAATCGCGTCCAACAACCCCTGGGTATAGGGATGGGTCGGATCGGCAAAGATCGGGCGGACCGGCCCGGTTTCCCGGATGCGGCCGCCATACATGACCGCAACGCGTTCGCACGACCCCGCGACCACGCCCAGATCGTGGGTGATCAGGATCATCGCCATACCGAAATCGCGCTGCAGGTCGGACAGCAGCGCCATGATCTGCGCCTGTACGGTCACGTCCAGCGCCGTCGTGGGTTCGTCCGCGATCAGCAGTTTTGGCCTGCACAACAGCGCCATGGCGATCATCACCCGCTGGCGCATGCCGCCCGAAAATTCGTGCGGATACAGACGAATACGACCCTTTGCGTCGGGGATCTTGACGGCGTCCAGCATCTGGACGGCCTGCGTGACGGCATCGCGTTTGGACAGGCCCTTGTGCAGGGTCAGCACCTCGGCCATCTGGTCGGCAACCCGCATATAGGGGTTCAGCGAGGTCATCGGGTCCTGAAAGATCATCGCGATCTGTTCGGCGCGGATGCGGTTCAGCACCTTGGGGGCTGCGTTCAGGATCTCCTGCCCGTCGAAACGGACGCTGCCCGAGGCCGCGCCGTTGCGCGCCAGCAGGCCCATGATGGCAAAGGACAGCTGCGACTTGCCGCTGCCGGATTCGCCGACGACGCCCAATGTCTGACCCGCGTCGATGGACAAGTTCACGTCGTTGACGGCACGAACCTCGGCATCGTTGGTCTGGAAGCGGACCGAAAGGTCGCGCAGTTCGAGAAGGGCCATGATTACCGCTCCTTGGGGTCGAGGGCGTCGCGCAGGCCGTCGCCCACAAAGAAGAAGCCGAACAGCGTGATCACGAAGAAGAACAGCGGAAATGCCAGTTGCCACAGTGTGCCATAGTTCATCGTGCCGGCCCCTTCGGAGATCAACGCCCCCCAGCTGGTCAGGGGTTCCTGAACGCCCAGGCCCAGAAAGCTGATGAAGCTTTCCGTCAGGATCATCAGCGGCACCAGCAGCGTCGCATAGACCGCGACCACGCCCAGCAGGTTCGGGACGATGTGGCGGATGATGATGCGGAACGACGACACGCCGGTGGCGCGCGCAGCCTCGATGAATTCTCGGTTCTTGAGGCTAAGGGTCTGGCCCCGAACGATTCTGCTCATATCCAGCCAGCTGATCAGGCCGATGCCCAGAAACAGCATGGACATGGACCGCCCGAACATGACCAACAGCAGGATCAGCACGAACATGTAGGGAATCGACATCAGGATATCGACCGTCCGCATCATGATCTGGTCGGTGCGGCCGCCGACATAGCCCGCCGTTGCGCCATAGAGCGTGCCGACGATGACCGCGATGGCGGCGCCCACGACGCCGACCATAAGGCTGATCCGCGTGCCCTGGACGACACGCGCGTACAGGTCGCGGCCCAGGTTGTCGGTGCCGAAGAAGTGGCCGTTTTCCAGTGAGGGTTGGCCCATCTGGGCAACCTGGCCCATGACGCTGAAGTCCAGCTCTTCGTTGGACCATTGCGCGATATAGCCGCCAAGGATCGCGAACAGCGACACCAGTATAAGGATCGTCAGGCCCAGCATCGCTGCCTTGTTGCGAAAGAAACGCTTGCGCGCGTCGGCCCAAGGGCTGCGTCCGCGGACCTCGGTCTCGACAAGGCGTTCGGACAGGGACTGCATCTTGGATTGATCGATGACCATGACCTAGTACCTGATCTTGGGGTCGATCCATGCGTAAAGCACGTCGACGATGAGGTTGAAGAGGATGGTCAGCGCGCCTACCAGAATGGTGACGCCCATCATCACGGCATAATCGCGGTTCAACGCGCTGTCGACAAAGGCCTTACCGATGCCCCCGGTCGAGAAATAGATGTCGATCACAACCGACCCGGTGATCATCGACACAAAGACCGGCCCCAGATAGCTGATCACCGGCAGCATCGCGGGTTTCAGCGCGTGGCGAATAATGACGCGGTATTCAGGCATCCCCTTGGCGCGGGCGGTGCGGATGTGGTTCGAGCCCAGCACCTCCAGCATCGACGACCGGGTGATGCGCGCGATGGAGGCCATGTAGCTGGTCGACAGCGCGATCACCGGCATGATCCAGAAACTGGGATTGCTGAATGACCAACCGCCGCCCGGCAACAGGCCGTACCACAGCGTAAAGACCAGCACCAACAGCGGCGCCATCACGAAATTGGGCAGCACCTGCGCCCCGATCGACACGCCCACGGCCAGATAGTCGACCCAGCTGTTGTGCCAGATCGCAGCCACCACGCCCAATGCCACGCCCAGGATGACAGCGGTCACAAACGACAGCCCCCCATAGGTCAACGTCACAGGAAATCCGTTTGCGATCAATTGGTTCACAGTCCTGTCAGGATAGACGAAACTGGGGCCGAAATCGAAATGGACAACCACGTTGACCACATAATTCCAGATCTGCAGCCATAACGGGTCGTTCAGCCCGTACTGCGCCTCGAGATTGGCAAGGACGGCCGGGGGCAGGGCGCGTTCGCCCGTGAAGGGTCCGCCCGGTGCCATTTGCATCAGGACGAACGAAAAGACGATCAGCAGCAGCAGCGTGGGTATCGCCACCGCCAAGCGTCGCAGGATGAATGCGAACATCGCGTGGGGCCTTCCCTGCGGGATGGATGAAAAACGACAAGGCCGGGGCGGTTGCGCCGCCCCGGCCACAGGTCAGGATCGCAGATTATTCGGCGACGCGATACAGGTCCTTGGCGTACCAAGTGTTCAGCAGGTTCTCACGCGGGAGGCCCTTGATCGACGGGTTGATCATGTCGACATCGGCATAGTGATAGACGAAGACCGCCGGATGCTCAGCCGCCAGGATTTCCTCGGCGCGGCTGTACAGGGGCGCGGTGTCCTCGGCGGTGCGTGCGTCGACCAGCAGCTTGTCGTATTCCTCGTTCGACCACTTGCCGCTGTTGTAGCCGGTGGTGCGGAACCAGTCCAGGAAGGTCGTCGCCTCGTCATAGTCGGCGCACCATGCGTAACGCGCCATCTCGAAATCCTGGTTCTGCAGGCGGTCGGTGTGCACGGCCCATTCGACGTTGTTCAGCTCGATCTCGATGCCCAGGGGGCGCCAGAACTGCTGGGCGGCGATGGCCAGCAGGCGGTGGCTGTCATCCGTGTTGTACTGCAGCTGGACGCGGACCGGGTTGTCGGGACCGTACCCGGCCTCGGCCAACAATTCGCGCGCGCGTTCCATGCGCGCCTCCATCGGCATGTCCTGCATGCCGCCCTCGGGCGCCGAGAAACCGTCGATTGCCCAGTGCGTCCAACTGTAGGCAGGACGCTGGCCACCCTGCAGGACCTGGTCCACGATGACCTCGCGGTTCAGCGACAGGGCCATCGCCTCGCGGACGCGGGCGTCCTTGAGAACGTCGGGGCCCTTTTCCGACAGGTTGAAGACATAGGCATAGGAACAACCGTTCGGCACCGACACTGCGGCGTCCGGGAACTGTTCCGACAGGCGCGGGAACTGACCGGCGGGGATCTGAACGCGGTCAAGCTCTCCGGCCTGATAGCGGGTCAGGGCGACGTTGTTGTCGTTGACGGTCACGCCGCGGACGGTTTCCATCAGAACGTTCTCGGCGTCCCAGTATTCCGGGTTCTTCTGGAAAACGATCTCGACGCCCAGGTTGTGGCTGGCCAGCGTATAGGCGCCGTTGCCCACGATGTTGTCGGGCTGGACCCAGGCATCGCCCAGTTCCTCGACCACGGCGCGCGGGACCGGATAGGTCGTGGTGTGCGACAGGGTCTTGATGAAATAGGGGGTCGGCGTCGTCAGGTTCACCTGCAGGGTGCGGTCGTCCAGCGCCGTCACGCCCAACTGGTCGGGCTCCATTTCTCCGGCGATGATCTGGGTGGCGTTCTGGATGTTCATCAGTTCCAGGTACCATGCGTATTCCGATGCTGTGTCCGGCGTCGCCACACGCTGCCACGCATAGACGAAATCGTCGGCGGTGACAGGATCGCCGTTGGACCAGTTCGCCTCGCGCAGGTTGAACGTATAGGTCAGACCGTCTTCGGACATCTCATGGCTTTCGGCCATGCCGGGGATCATCTCGCCCTGTGCGTCCTGAATCATCAGGCCCTCGAACAGCGAGCGCAGCGCGTCCGACCCTTCGACGTCGGTGTTCTTGGCCGGGTCAAGCGACTTGATCGCGTCCAGCAGCCAATAGGTATAGGTCTGATTTTCGGCCAGGGTCTCGCCCTCGGCGGGTTGCACGGCCCATGCGGGCATCGCCAATGCGGTCAACAGGGCGGTCGTCGCGAAAAGTTTGGTCATACCAACTCCTCCAAGTTGTGTGTCGGTGTCGTGTCGCACCGGAATGGCGCGAGGTTTAGTGAAAGCGCGGTTATGGGCAAGCGGCGTTTCGCGCTTTCCAAGCCGCCCGCCCTGTGGAAAACAGTGCCGCATGACGCAACGGGGACATATCACGCTGGTAACGGGCGGCGCGCGGTCGGGCAAGTCGGCCATGGCCGAACGGCTGGTCATGCGGCATGCGATGCCGCGTATCTACATTGCCACCGCCCAGCCGCGCGATGCCGAGATGGACGAAAGAATCAAGGCGCATCAATATGATCGCGGCGACGGTTGGCGAACCATCGAAGAGCCGTTGGACCTTGTCGGCACGTTGCGCGCGACTGATGGACAGGGGGTGCGGTTGGTGGACTGCCTGACGCTGTGGATGTCCAACTGCATGGGATCGGCGGATATCAGCGCACTTTCCGTGACGTTACGTCAGCAATCCTGTCCTGTTGTTCTCGTCAGCAATGAACTTGGGCAGGGGATCGTCCCCGACAATGCGCTGGCGCGGCGGTTTCGCGATGATCACGGGCGGATGAACCAGACGGTGGCGGCTTTGGCCGATCAGGTCTGGATGGCCGTCAGCGGCATGCCCCTGCGCCTGAAACCCGTGACCGAGAGCCCCGATGACCCGATTTGACCAGACCGCCGCCAACCGTGCCGCCGACCGTCAGGCGGTTCTGACCAAACCCGCCGGATCGCTTGGTCGGCTGGAGGATCTGGCGGTGTTCATGGCAGGGTGGCAGGGGACCGACCGGCCCAGGCTGGACCGCGCGCAGGCACTGGTCTTTGCGGGCAATCACGGCATCACGGCACAGGGCGTCACGCCCTTTCCACCGTCGGTGACGGCTGCGATGGTCGCGAACTTTCGCGCAGGCGGGGCGGCGATCAATCAGCTGTGCCGCGTTGCGGGCGCAGATCTGGGCATCGTCGCGCTGGACCTGGACCGACCCACGGCCGATTTTACCCAAGGCCCCGCCATGACGCAGGCCGAGGTTGCCGACGCGATGGCGCAGGGTGCCGCCGCCGTGGACCCCACCGCGCAGGTCCTGCTGCTGGGAGAGATGGGGATCGGCAACTCCACCACTGCGGCTGCGCTGGCGGCGGCGACATTCGGCCGGCGGGCCGAGGATTGGGTCGGCCCCGGCACCGGCGCACAGGGCGCGATGCTGGCGGCCAAGGTCCGCGTCGTGACCGAGGGGCTGGCGCGGCACGCTGTCACCGGCACCCACGCGACGCTGGCCGCGTTCGGCGGTCGTGAACAGGCGGCGATCTGCGGCGCGGTGCGGCGCGCGCGCGCATTGCGCATTCCGGTCATTCTGGACGGGTTCATCTGCACCGCCTCCGCCGCCGTGCTGACCCGCGACGACCCCGACGCGCTGGCGCATTGCCTGATCGGCCATGAAAGCGCCGAGCCGGGGCACCGTCGCCTGATCGCCGCGCTGGCGATGCCGCCGGTCCTGTCGCTGGACATGCGTCTGGGCGAGGGGTCGGGCGCGGCCGTGGCCCTGATGGTGGTGCGCGCCGCGCTGGAATGCCATAACGGCATGGCGACATTCGCCGAGGCCAGGATTGTCTAGGCCCCGCCAGATCATCCTGGCGCTGGTCTTTCTGACGCGGCTGCCGCTTGGACGCCTGTTGCCGCCAGAAATCCTGCCCTTGTCGCGCGCGGCCTGGGCCTTTCCGCTGGCGGGGGTGGTGCTGGGCGCGCTGGCGGGGGTGCCCCTGTGGGTCATGGGACCGGGACTGCTGCCCGCAGCCCTGTCGGTCGCATTGGCGGTCTGGTTGACCGGGGCGTTGCACGAGGATGCGCTGGCTGATTTCGCCGATGCAGGCGGCGGGCGTGACCGGGCCGACCGGCTGCGCATCATGCGCGATTCTACCATCGGCAGCTATGGCGCGGCGGCGCTGATGGCCACGGGCCTGGTGCGGGTCGCGGCGCTGGCGGTGCTTGGCCCGCTGGCGTTGATCGCGGCGGTCGCGGCGGGGCGCGTGGCCCCGGTCATGCTGATGCGCACGCTGCCGCCCGCACGCGCCGACGGGCTGGGTCAGGGTGCGGGGCAACCGTCGCGCAGGGCGGTGGTGGCGGCCACGCTGACGGGGGTGCTGGCGCTGTTCCTGGGTGCGCCCGGGCCGGGGGGCGCGTTCCTGGCGATGGCGCTGGTCGGGCTGTCGGTGGTGGCCGTATCGCGCCGGGCCTGCCGATTGCTGGGGGGACAGACGGGCGATGTGCTGGGCGCATCGGCCCTTGTGGCGGAATGTGCGGCGCTGGTCGGGATGGCCGCACTGACATAAGTGCCGCACGGCGGAAAACCTTGACCCGCATGGGCGGTTTGCCGCATATCTGCCAGCCAGAATGACCGGGTCAACCGGACCGCGGCCCCACGCCGCACCTTGAGGGAGGAGCATATCATGAGCGGCCTGTTGGCCCTTTCGCGCGGGATCGACCGCGTCAACACGCTGGTCGGGCGCAGCGTCGCCTGGCTGATCCTGCTGGCCGTCGTCATCAGTGCCGTCAACGCGATCATCCGCAAGGCGTTCAGCATGTCCTCGAACGCGTGGCTGGAGGCGCAGTGGTACCTGTTTGGCGCGGCCTTCATGCTGGCCTCTGCCTGGACGCTGCTGGAGAACGAACACATCCGCATCGACGTGATCTACGGCCGCTGGTCGCGCAAGGTTCAGCACTGGATCGACCTGCTGGGCACGGTTCTGTTCCTGATGCCGTTCACCACCGTCATGCTGTGGCTGACCTGGCCCAAGCTGATAGAAAGTATCGAAGACGGAGAAATCTCGATGAACGCGGGCGGCCTGCCGCTATGGCCTGCGCGCGCCGTCCTGGTCGTGGGTTTCGGCATGCTGTTCGCGCAGGGTCTGTCCGAAATCGTGAAAAAGATCGCCGTCATGCGCGGCATCATTCCCGATCCCCACCGCAACACCGGCCCGAACGAGGCCGCCAACCACGAGGCCAGCCTGATGCTGACAGGCCGCACCGACCTGACCAATGAATCGGAGCGTCGCCCGTGATCGACCTTATCGCCCACAACCTTGCCCCCATCATGTTCTTCTCGATGGTGGTGTTCTTGCTGTTCGGCTATCCCATCGCCTTCGCGCTGGCGGCCAACGGCCTGTTGTTCTTTTTCTTCGGGGTGTTCCTGACGCCGCTGTCAGATCAGGTGAACGTGGGCTGGAACCTGCTGGGTGCGCTTGGCGACCGGGTCTTTGGCGTGATGCGCAACGACACGCTGCTGGCCATCCCATTCTTTACGCTGATGGGGATCGTGCTGGAACGGTCCCGCATGGCCGAGGAACTGCTGGACACCATTGGCCAGCTGTTCGGCCCGGTGCGTGGCGGCCTGGCCTATGCGGTCATCCTGGTGGGTGCGCTGCTGGCGGCGACGACCGGCGTTGTCGCGGCGTCGGTGATCTCGATGGGATTGATCTCATTGCCGATCATGATGCGCTATGGCTATGACAAAAGCCTGTCGACCGGGGTGATCGTGGCGTCGGGCACGCTGGCGCAGATCATTCCGCCGTCGCTGGTGCTGATCGTGCTGGCCGATCAGCTGGGTCGGTCGGTCGGCGACATGTACAGGGCGGCAATGGTCCCTGCGCTGGCGCTGGTCTCGGTGTATATCCTCTATGTTCTGGTCCTGTCGATCGTCCGCCCCAAGGCCATGCCCGCCCTGCCGATAGAGGCGCGCAGCCTGGGCGGCGGCGGCTGGTCGCTGGCCATTGTGATCGCCCTGGCGGTCGCGATCTTTCAGTTGGCCAGCTGGTGGATGGATGCCAACGGCATCACCAATGCACCGATCTGGGCGGCGACACTGGCGGTTGCGGTGCTGGTGGTTCTGGCCATCGGGGACCGCGCAACCGGCGGGCGCTGGCTGTCGCCGATGACGCAGCAGGTCATCATCGTGATGATTCCGCCGCTGGCGCTCGTCTTTCTGGTGCTGGGCACAATCTTTCTGGGCATCGCCACGCCGACCGAGGGCGGCGCGATGGGCGCCATGGGCGCGCTGATCCTGTCCGCAATCAAGCGCCGCCTCAGCTATGACGTGCTGAATCAGGCGCTGTTGTCGACGGTCAAGCTGTCGGCCTTTGTCATGTTCATTTTGATCGGGGCGACGGTGTTCTCGCTGACCTACTATTCGGTGAACGGCCATATCTGGGTGCGTGACCTGCTGACCGCGCTGCCGGGTGGGGTGATCGGGTTCCTGCTGGTGTCGTGCCTGATCATTTTCATCCTGGGCTTTTTTCTGGACTTTTTCGAACTGGCATTCGTCATCGTTCCCCTGCTGATCCCGGCGGCGAACGCGCTTGGCGTCGATCTGGTCTGGTTTGGGGTCATTCTGGCGGTGACGATGCAGACGTCGTTCCTGACGCCGCCGGTCGGCTTTGCCCTGTTCTATCTGCGATCCGTCGCGCCGCGCGAATCCTATCGCGACAAGATCACCGGGCTGGTGATGGACCCGATCACCACCCTGAACATCTATCGCGGGGCGGTGCCGTTTGTGGGTCTTCAGGTGCTGATGATCGCGGCCGTGATCGCGTTTCCGGGCATGGTCATGCACTACAAGGGACCGGTCGTCGACACGTCGAACATGCGGATCGAGATCCCCATGGGTGGCGGACTGGGTGGCGGCCTTGGCGGCGGTCTGGGTGGCACGGACGCCCCTGCGCAGAGCGGCGGTTTCGGGTCGCTTGGCGGGTTGGGCGGATCGCCCTTCGGCCAGCAACAGCCCGCCCCGACGCCTGCACCGGCGGCACCATCGGGTGGCCTGGGCCTTGGCGGACCACCGCCGGGCCTGTCCGGAAACTGATCCCCGATCGGGGCCCCACGCGGACATGAAAAAGCCGCCGCGCAGATCCTGCGCGGCGGCTGTTCGTTTCAACGTTGGTGGATCAGCCGCCGACGGCCAGGGCGCCGTTGCGCTGCTGGATCATCATGAACGTGTCGAACGTGTATTCGGCGGTCTGCTGGTACAGGTACCAGTCGTCGCGGAACTGCAGCATCGCCTCGTACTGGGTCTTGAAGGACTCGTTCTCGGTGGACAGTTCGGCATAGACCTCGTTCGCGGCGGCAAAGGACGCGGCCAGAACATCCTCGCTGAAGGATCGCAGCTGCGCGCCCGAACCCACCAGCTCCTTGAGCGCGGTCGGGTTCTTCATGTCGTATTTCGCCAACATGTTCTGATCGGTGGCCTGCGCGCAGGTGCGGAACAGCGACTTGTAGCTGTCCGGCAGCGATTCCCACTGACCCTTGTTCACGAAAAAGCTGACCGTCGGCCCGCCTTCCCAGAAGCCGGGATAGTAGTAGTACGGCGCGACCTTCTGGAAGCCCAGCTTGCTGTCGTCATAGGGACCGACCCATTCGGCCGCATCAATCGTGCCGCGTTCCAGCGACGGATAGATGTCGCCGCCGGCGATCTGCTGCGGCACGACGCCCAGCTTTTCGACGACCCGGCCCGCAAGACCGGATATGCGCATCTTCAGGCCCTGCATGTCGGCCAGCGTGTTGATTTCCTTGCGATACCAACCGCCAAACTGAACGCCGGTGTTGCCGCCCGGATAGCTGACCAGATCGTATTTTTCCAGGAAAGTATTATAGTTCTCGATGCCGCCGCCCTGATAGTTGTAGGCGTTCTTGGCGCGGGCCGAAAAGGTGAACGGCAGGTCGGCACCGCAGGCAAATGCCGGATCCTTGCCCCAGTTGTAATAGCCCACCGAATGCGAACACTCGACCGTGCCGTCGGTGGTGGCGTTGATCGCGTCCAGACCGGGCACGATCTCTCCGGCCGAGAACACCTGGATCTGAAAGCGACCGTCGGTCGCCTCGGACAGGCGCTGAGCGATTTCCTCGGCTCCGCCATAGATGGTGTCCAGCGACTTCGGAAAGCTGGATGCCAGGCGCCAGTTGATCTGGGGTGCCTCTTGCGCGATGGCGGGCGCGGCCAGCACGCTGCCGGCTGCTGCGGCTGCACCGCCGATGGACGCACGCGCGATAAAGGACCGCCGGTCCAACGCTTTGGAATCTTTCATTCTGTCTCCTCCGCTTGGGTCGGTGGGCCCCCTCGGCCCGCGACTTCCCACCCTGCATGGCGAACAGTTTAGCCCCGGTTTCGGGCCTGTCGAGTGCTCTGCGACCGATCCCCCAAGTTATTTTACGCCCGCAGGCGGGGCGGGGGTGCGCAACCGCATGCGGGCGATTGTGCCTGCAAAAACGGCGCACTATCAGTGACGTTGCGGCAAGGAGGCCCAGATGCGCATCGAGGATTGGCAGCCCGACCTGATCAGCCAGCCCGGACCCAAGTTCCGCGCCCTGGCCAATGCCCTGCGCGAGGCTGCGCGGTCGGGTCAGCTGGCGCCCGGCACGCGCCTGCCACCGATGCGCGACCTGGCCTGGCGGCTGAGGGTCACGACCGGCACCGTCGCCCGCGCCTATCAGGTCGCCGCTGCCGAGGGCGTCGTCGAAAGCCATGTCGGGCGCGGCAGTTTCATCGCCGCGCCGCGTCCCCGCCGCCCGGTGCCGCAGCCGTTGCTGTACGAAAGCCTGGATGATCCCGCGTCGCTGCAGGGTCCGGCGGACCTGCGCATCCCGCAGCTGCCTGATTGCGGTCAGGCGCGTGTTCTGGCCACGCATCTGGGCGCGTTCGCCGCGGATATGGACGTGTCCATGCTGGATTACACGCCGCTCAGCCGCGACCGCGACTGTCGGGCCGCAGCCGTGGAGTGGATGGCGGTGCGGCCCCTGGGGACGGTGGCCGACGACGACATGGTGCTGACCCATGGCGGTCAGCATGCGATCACGCTGGTCATGGCGCTGTGTCTGGCCGATCAGCCTGCACAGGTCATGGTCGAGGCACTGACCTATCCCGGCATCACCCACGCCGCCCGCCTGATGCGCGCGCAGACCCAGCCCGTCGCGATGGATGGCCAGGGCATGATCCCCGAGGAACTGGACCGCGTCGCGCGCGCGACGGGCGCGCGGTTGGTCTGCCTGACGCCTTCGGCGCAGAACCCCACGCTGGCGTCGATGGATGCCATGCGCCGCGCCCGCATCGTCGAGGTCGCGCGGCGCCACGACCTGCAGATCATCGAGGACGAATGCTATGCGCCCAGCCCGCGCAGCGACGCCCCCCCCAGCCTGCGCGCACTGGCGCCGGAACGGGTGTGGCATGTCAGCAGCCTGTCCAAGATCATTGCCGCGGGTCTGCGTTTCGGCGTTCTGATCTGCCCCGAGGGGATGGGTCAGGCGGGGCGCGTCGCCGCCCAGCACAGCCACATGGGCCTGTCACAACCGATCACCGGGCTGGTCACGCGCCTTTTGAGGTCTGGTGATGCCGTCCGGATCGCACTGGAGGTACAAGCCATGGTCGGTGACCGACTGGCGCTGGCAAAGGACGCGCTTGTGGGACTGGACGCACGGGGGCAGGCGGGGGTTCCGATGATCTGGCTGCCTTTGCCCGCGCCATGGACGGCCACCGATTTTGCGGCACGGGCGGCGGCGGCGGGCGTGATCGTGCGGCCATCGTCGGATTTCTGCGGGCCGGGACAGACGCCGGTGGAGGGCGTGCGCATTGCGCTGAACTGCCGGATGCCGCGCGACAGGCTGGCCGCCGCGCTGCAGACCCTGGGCCAGATGGCCAGGTCCGGCCCCGGGGTGGGGCCGGACTGAGGCGTCAGCGCAGGATGCTGCGGCCGGCGTATTCGGCGGTGGCGCCCAGCATTTCCTCGATACGGATCAACTGGTTGTATTTCGCCAACCGGTCCGACCGGGCCAGCGATCCGGTCTTGATCTGACCACAGTTCGTGGCGACTGCCAGATCGGCGATGGTCGCGTCCTCGGTTTCGCCCGAACGGTGCGACATGACGCTGGTGTAACCCGCGCGGTCGGCCATGCGCACGGCGTCCAGCGTTTCCGACAGGGTGCCGATCTGGTTGACCTTGACCAGCAGGCTGTTGGCGCAACCCTGCTGGATGCCCTGAGCCAGACGCACGGGGTTGGTCACGAACAGGTCGTCGCCGACCAGCTGCACCCGGTCGCCAAGGCGGTCGGTCAGCTGCTTCCAGCCGTCCCAGTCATCCTCGGCGCAGCCATCCTCGATCGACAGGATCGGATAGGCGTCGCACAGCGCGGCCAGATAGTCGACGTTCTCGCCGGGGGTCAGGGACTTGCCCTCGCCCTTCATCTCGTACCTGCCGCCCTTGAAGTATTCGGTCGACGCGCAATCCAGCGCTAGCATGATGTCGTCGCCGGGGCGATAGCCCGCCTTTTCGATGGCCTTTAGGATGAAATCCAGCGCGTCGCGGGTGGACGACAGGTTGGGGGCAAAGCCGCCCTCGTCGCCGATGCCGGTGGACAGTCCCGCCGCCGACAGCTCCTTCTTCAGGGTGTGGAAGATTTCCGACCCCATGCGCACGGCCTCGCGGATGTTCTCCGCGGCGACGGGCATGATCATGAATTCCTGAATGTCGATCGGGTTGTCGGCATGTTCGCCGCCGTTGATGATGTTCATCATCGGCACCGGCAGGATGCGCGCGCTGGTGCCGCCGACATAGCGGTACAGCGGCTGGTTCGTGGCGTCCGCCGCGGCCTTGGCGATCGCCATCGACACGCCTAGGATCGCGTTGGCGCCAAGACGGCCCTTGTTCGGCGTCCCGTCCAGGTCGCACATCATCATGTCGATGGCGCGCTGTTCGGTCGAATCCTCGCCCACCAGATTTTCGGCAATCTCGCCGTTGACGGCAGCCACGGCGTCCAGAACGCCCTTGCCCATGTAACGGGACATGTCGCCGTCGCGCTTTTCGACCGCTTCGTGCGCGCCGGTCGACGCCCCCGAGGGAACGGCCGCGCGGCCCATTGTGCCGTCTTCCAGGGTCACGTCGACCTCGACGGTCGGGTTGCCGCGGCTGTCCAGGATTTCACGGGCGAAGATGTCGATGATGGCGGTCATAAGCGCACTCCGGTTGATGCTTTGCGCCTTGTTAGCGCCGCAAGCCCGGTTTCGCAATCTTCACGGAAAGCGGATGCGCGCCCAGATCGGCAGGTGATCGGATGCGTCACGCGCCCCCGCCTGATTGAAGACGCCGGTTTCCACGATGTCCAGGTTCGTGGACATCGCCATGCGGTCCAACCGCAGTCTGGGCAGGGGCGCGGGCCAGGACGGGCCAGGCGCGACGACCCGGAACCCCGCCAGTGATTCAAGGCCCCGGTCATCGCGCCATTCGTTGAAATCGCCCATCATCACGATATGGTCGTCGGCGATCCGCGCAGCCTGCGCGGTGATCCGTGCCAACTGCGCGCGCCGCGACGACCGCACCAGCCCCAGATGCGCGCCGATCAGGGTCAGGCCGGGCAGGCGCAGTGCGACCGCGCCGCGCGGCTCCAGCCCTGGCAGGGGCAAGCGGCGCAGGATGGCCTGTTCGGCCAGATGTGGGCGCATCAGGATGGTCTGACCGTGCCAGCCCAGACTGCTTTCGGTCGTGCCATAGATGTCGGCGGGCACAAGCCCGGTTTCCGCCTGTATCAGGTTGCGAGGCAACGCTTCGGGGCGGGCGCCCAGTCGGAAATCGACCTCCTGCAAGGCGATGATATCAGGGTCGAGCGCCCGGATCACCGCCAGGTTGCGCAGCGGGGCGTGCGGGCCGGTCAGCCCGCGGCATTTGTGGAGGTTATAGCTTGCGATCTTGAGCATCGATGCATCCGGACTGGGGTTGCGCATGATCCTGCCGGGGTTCGCGCCCGGCGCAAGGGGCAGGCGCGCACAACCCTGTCAGGTTCCGCAGAAAGTCTGGCGAACCGCCTGCGCTACGGTCGGTGCATGGGCAAGATCTGCCCAATCGTCACGCATGTCACGCGGATGAGTGATCGCGTCGAACAGCCGTTCGAACGGCACCATGTCCCCCGCCACGGCGGATGCGATGGCCTCTTCGACCCTGTGGTTGCGCGGAATACGCCGCGGATTGGCCTGCGCCATCGCGGCCCTGTCCGGCGACAGGGCCCGCCAGTCATGCGCCCAGACGTCAAAGGCAGCGCGATCTGTGAATTCGTCGCCCGCCGTGCCGTCCGACAAGCCCGCGAACACGCGGGTAAAGTCGGCCTGCTGTTCGGCCATCATCTGCAGCAGGCTCTCGATCAGCGGCTGATGCGCGGCACCGTCAATGCCCAGCTTGGCGCCGAACCGGCGCAGCCAGGCGGCCTGATACAGCGGTGCAAAGCGGTGGACGGCGGTGGTGGCGGCCTCGACCGCGGCCTCCTCGTCGCCCATCAGGGGGATCAGGCAGGTCGCGAACTGTGCCAGGTTCCAGACCGCGATCTGTGGTTGGTTCGCCCAGGCATAGCGGCCCTGACGGTCGATCGACGAAAACACCGTGTTCGGGTGATAGATGTCCATGAACGCGCAGGGGCCGTAATCGATCGTCTCGCCCGAGATCGCCATGTTGTCAGTATTCATCACCCCGTGGATAAAACCCAGCGCCATCCACTGTGCGATCGTTTCCGCCTGTGCGGCCACGACCCGGTCCAACAGCGCCAACGGACCGTCCGCGTCCGGGTAATGGCGCGCGATCACGTGGTCGGTCAGGGCCGCCAACCCGTCCTTTCGGTCGCGTACGGCGAAATACTGGAACGTCCCGACGCGGATATGGCTGGCCGCCACGCGGGTCAGCACCGCGCCGGGCAGGCCGCCCTGTTCGCGCCAGACCTGATCGCCCGTGGCCACCGCGGCCAGCGCGCGGGTCGTGGGCACGCCCATCGCGGCCATGAATTCGCTGACCAGATATTCGCGCAGCACCGGGCCCATCCACGCCCGTCCGTCGCCCCTGCGGGAGAAGGGCGTGGGCCCCGATCCCTTCAGCTGCAGATCAAAGCGCGCACCGTCGGGGGCCACGATCTCTCCCAGCAGGACGGCGCGGCCGTCGCCCAGTTGTGGCACAAAGCCACCGAACTGATGCCCCGCATAGGCCTGTGCCAAGGGCGAGGCACCCTGCGGGATGGCGTTGCCGGCCAGCATGTCGACCGTCAGCGCATCGCGGTCCAGCCCCAGCCGGTCCGCCAGCGGCCCGTTCAGGGCCAGCAGGCTGGGGGCGGTCACCGGGGTCGGGTCCACGCGGGCAAAGAACCCCTGCGGCATCCGGGCATAGCTGTTGTCGAAACGGATCATCGCGGTCTCCTTTGATCATTACATAGGAGTGCATCCCGGCATTGCCAGCCCGGAACCCTTGCGCCACAGGCGTCAAGGGCGTATCGGCATCCGGCAAAAGGAGCTGTCCCATGAAATTTCTCGACCTCGCCAAAGTCTATATCCGCTCGGGCGGGGGTGGCGCGGGCTGCGTGTCGTTCCGCCGCGAGAAGTTCATCGAATACGGTGGTCCCGACGGCGGTGACGGGGGCCGGGGCGGCGATGTCTGGGCCGTCGCGGTCGAGGGGCTGAACACCCTGATCGATTTCCGCTATCAGCAGCATTTTTTTGCCAAGTCGGGCCAGCACGGCATGGGCAGCCAGATGACCGGCAAATCCGCCGACGACGTCGAGCTGCGCGTGCCCGTCGGCACCGAGATCCTGGACGAGGACGAAGAGACCGTGATCGCCGACATGACCGAGGTCGGACAGCGCGTGCTGTTGGCCAAGGGTGGCAACGGGGGCTGGGGCAACCTGCATTTCAAATCCTCGACCAACCGCAGCCCACGCACCGCCAATCCGGGGCTTGAGGGGGTCGAGCGGACCATCTGGTTGCGGCTCAAGCTGATCGCGGATGCGGGTCTGGTGGGCCTGCCCAATGCGGGCAAGTCGACCTTTCTGGCGGCCGTGTCGAATGCGCGTCCCAAGATCGCCGATTACCCCTTTACCACGCTGCATCCGAACCTGGGCGTCGTGGGCGTCGATACGTATGAATTCGTGATGGCCGACATTCCGGGCCTGATCGAGGGCGCGTCAGAGGGGCGTGGGCTGGGCGACCAGTTCCTTGGCCATGTCGAACGCTCGAACGTGCTGCTGCACCTGGTTGACGGCACATCCGAGACCGTGGCCGAGGATGCGCGCACCATTCTGACCGAGCTGGCGGCCTATTCGCCGGTGCTGATGCAAAAGCCCCGCGTGACTGCGCTGAACAAGATCGACGCATTGGACGATGACGAGATTGCCGAACGCCGCGCCGCTCTGGAGGCGGAACTGGGTCACCCGGTCATGCTGATGTCCGGCGTGGCCCGCACCGGCGTGACCGATGTTCTACGCGCGCTGTGGACCCAGATCGAGCCGTCGCGTGCCCCTGTGACACCGGAAACGCCTGATGGGACATGGCAGCCGTGACCGTGCCGCAGCTTGGCGCGGCCCGCAGGCTGGTCGTCAAGATCGGGTCGGCATTGCTGGTCGGCCCCGAGGGCCTGCGCGGGGACTGGCTGCGCGGGCTGTGCGATGACGTGGCCGCATGGCGGGCGCAGGGCTGCGACGTGGTGCTGGTCAGTTCGGGGTCGATCGCGCTTGGGCGGCGGGTGCTGGGCCTGGCTGGTGGCGCGCTGCCGCTGGAACAGGCACAGGCTGCAGCAGCCGTGGGCCAGATCCGCTTGGCCCGCGCCTATGAGGAGGCGCTGGCACCACACGGCGTTGTCACAGCGCAGGTTCTGCTGACGCTGGAGGACAGTGCCGACCGCCGCCGCTATCTGAACAGCCGCGCCACGATGCAGACCCTCTTGGGTCTGGGCGTGGTGCCCATCGTGAACGAGAACGACACCGTCGCCACTGATGAGATTCGGTTCGGTGACAACGACCGGCTTGCCGCCCAGATCGCCGTGACCTGCGGCGCGGACCAACTGCTGCTGCTGTCCGATGTCGACGGGTTGTACACGGCGAACCCCAAGACTGACCCGACCGCCCGCCACCTGCCGGTGATCGACGCGATCACCCCCGAAATCGAGGCGATGGGTGGCGACCCGGTGTCGGGCCTGTCCAAGGGCGGAATGAAGACCAAGCTGATGGCGGCACGGACCGCGGTGGCGGGCGGATGTGCGATGGCGATTGCCGAGGGGTCGGTCCTCCGCCCGCTGTCAGCCGTCGCACAGGGCGCCCGGACCACGTGGTTCCTGCCCGAAGCCGATCCGCAGCAGGCGCGCAAACGCTGGATCGCCGCGATGAAGCCAAAGGGGACCGTCATTGTGGATGATGGCGCGCGCATCGCGCTTGGACGGGGGAAATCGCTGTTGCCCGCAGGTGTGGTGCAGGTGCAGGGCGATTTTGGACGCGGCGATCCGGTTGCGATCACCGACAATGCAGGTCAGCGCCTGGCGACCGGGCTGATCCGCTATACCGCGACCGAGGCCCGCGCCATTGCCGGTCACAAATCGGCGCAGATAGAATCGATCCTCGGGTATCCGGGCCGGGCGGCTCTGGTGCACCGCGATGACATGGTGACGTGAGAACTGCTTTTTGAGATTACCGAACCTCGACACAAGCACCGCACACGGGGGGTCCGGGGGGCTGGCCCCCCGGCCGTCGCGGGACGCAATCAGCCACCCACAGGGCGCCGCGCACCGGTGAGGCGGGCGACGCCCCTGCTGCGGGTCAGGCGGATCGCACCGGTGCCGGGCGACGGCAGCGACAGTACCGCATGACGCAGAGCCAAAATCGCCTCGTCGCTGCTGCGTGGCAAATCTGCGGGCATGATCGGTGCACCGATCGTCACGCGATAAGGCTGGGACGTCTTGTTCAGCACCTCATTGAACAGGGTCACGTCGCGCAATGTCGGGTGTATCTTGTCGAACAGATAGAACAGCGCCGAATTGCGTGCCCTGATACGCAGCGGAATGACCGGCAGGTCGAATTTGCGCGCGATCATTGCCGCACTGGCCATCCATGGCCGTTCGTTCAGGGTCAGCCCGGTCCGTTTGGCCAGACGGCCCGAAGGAAAGATCAGTCCGATGCGCCCCGCTGATATCGCGTCACGGGTGTAATCCATCGTCGCGCGGGTTTTGGCGTGACTGCGTTTCTCGACCCGCCATTCGACCGGCGCGATCATGTCGATCATCTGTGGCAGCACGCGGATCATGTCGTGGTTGGCATAGATGAAGACATCGTCACGCAACTGCGAAATCACCGCGTTCAGAAAGATCCCGTCCGCAATTCCGGTCGGATGATTGGCGACGATCAGTGCAGGGCCCGTCGCCGGAATATGCTCCAACCCATCGACCTGCAGGTCGCGGACGATCAGATCGCTCATCCGGCGAAAGATCTCTGTCGGGGGAAGGTCGCGGAACTCGGCACCTAGATCCACGGTGCGCGGATAGCGCAGCAAGTGCATCATCGCCCACCGCGCCACACGGTCACGCGGACGACCCGAGAACAGCCATGGCGCCCGCTCCGCAATCAGCGGGTCCAGGCGCGCCTGCATCTCGGCACGAGCCTCCTCATGCTTGCCCATCGCGTCCCCCTCAGTGTCCCGCAGCGATCATGCGCGAGACCATCTCGCGTGTATTGCGGCTCAAACCCGCCAGAGATGCGATCCGTTCCAATGCATTGCGCGCGTGGACGCCGCGGGCGGCGTCGTATCGGGGCCATGTCTCGAACGCCGTGGACATGCGCGCGGCGATCTGCGGGTTGGCCGCATCCATGCGGATCAGCCAATCCGCCGTAAATGCGTATCCCGATCCATCGGCCGCATGAAAGCCCGCATGGTTCGCAGCCAGGCCGCCCAGCAGCGCGCGGAAGCGGTTGGGGTTCTTCCAGTCGAAATCGGCGCGCGCGGCCAGACGTTCGGCGATGCCCACCGCATCCGACGGGGGGGCGGCCATGACCTGAATGCCAAACCACTTGTCCATGACCAGCCGGTTTCCGGCGAATTCGTCATGCAGCATCCGCAGCGCGTTTTCCCCGCGGCCGATGCGCAGCAGCACGGCCAGCGCGGCCATGCGTTCCGTCATGTTCCCGGCAATGCCGAACAGCACCTCGGCCCGGTCACCACCGTCGATCCGGCCCAACAGCCCAAGCGCCGCAATGCGCAGCGACCGGCGCGCCGCCGCATTCGCATCGGGCGAATAGGGGCCCTGCACGGTCATCGTGTCGTACAGGTCGGCAAGCAGGCCCTGATGCTCCAGCGCGATGCGGCGGGTCAGTCCGGCGCGCGCCTGATGGATCGCGTCCGGGTCGGGCGTGGTGCCGGTGGCGGCCAGGCGGGTGGCGATCTCTTCCTCGCCGGGCAGGTTCAGACATAGCGCGCGGAACGCCGGATCAGCATCCGCATCGGCTGCCAGTGCGCCGATGGCCACGATATAGTCCTCGCCCGCGTCCTGCCCTTGCGCCAGTTGCGTCAGCGCGGACAGTGCCAGTTCGCGCCCCGCCTCCCATCGGGCAAAGGGGTCAGTGTCATGCGCCAGCAAAAAGGCCCGCGTGGCGTCGTCCATCTGCCGCCGCAGCATCACCGGGGCGGAAAACCCGCGCAGGACCGAGGCGACAGGACGTGCCCCCAGACCCTCGAACGTGAAACTTTGCCGATCCCCGGTCATCTCCAGCACGCGGGTCGGGGCGACCTCGTCGCCGTTGGGGCCGATCAGCCCGACCGCAATCGGAATCACGCGGGCGGGCTTGTCCGGCTGACCCGGTGTGGCCGGGGTCGATTGCGCGAAATTCAGCGTCAGCGTGCCGTCCTGCCATGTTTCCTCCATGGTCAGGACCGGGGTGCCAGCGTCGGTGTACCAGCGCTTGAACTGGGACAGGTCACGGCCCGTGGCATCCTCGAACACCTGCAGCCAATCCTCGATGGTGGCGGCATCGCCGTCGTGGCGGTCGAAATACAGGTCCAGCGCACGGGCATAGCCCTCGTCTCCGACCAGCCGTTTCAGCATGCCGATGACCTCGGCGCCTTTTTCATAGACCGTCGCGGTATAAAAGTTGTTGATCTCTTCGTACCGGTCGGGGCGCGGGGGATGCGCCAACGGGCCTTGATCCTCACGGAACTGACGGGCGCGCAGGGTCTGCACATCCTCGATCCGCTTGACCGCCGCAGATCGCAGGTCGCTGGTGAATTGCTGGTCCCGAAAGACGGTCAGCCCTTCCTTGAGGCACAGCTGGAACCAGTCGCGACAGGTGATGCGGTTACCCGTCCAGTTGTGGAAATATTCATGCGCGATCACCGCCTCGATGCGTTCGTAATCGCCATCGGTCGCCGTGTCCGGCGAGGCCAGTACCAGTTTCGAGTTGAAGATGTTCAACCCCTTGTTCTCCATGGCACCCATGTTGAAATCATCAACCGCGACGATGTTGAACACATCCAGATCGTATTCACGACCGTAAACGTCCTCGTCCCACCGCATCGACTTGATCAGGCTCTCCATCGCAAAGCCTGCGCGGTCCTGATCACCGGGACGGACCCAGACGTTCAGATCAACCGCTCGCCCGGACCGGGTGGTGAAATTGTCGCTGACCGCCACCAGATCGCCCGCGACCAGCGCAAACAGATAGGCCGGCTTGGGCCACGGGTCGTTCCATTCAGCCACGCCGTTCTCGGCATGCACCGGGTTGCCGTTCGACAACAGCACCGGCAGATCGCTGCGCAGGGTTACGCGGAACGTGGTCATCACATCCGGACGGTCGGGATAAAAGGTGATGTGCCGGAACCCTTCGGCCTCGCATTGGGTGCAAAAGATGCCGCCGGAAAGATAGAGCCCCTCAAATGCGGTGTTGTCCTGCGGGTCGATGCGGACATCTGTCGCCAGCGTGAAAGGCACGCGGGGCAGGGCGGCGGCGCGGATGGTCAGCGTTTCATCGTCGCGCAGGATGTGATCGGGACCGACTGCCTGTCCGTCAATGACCAACGATTGCAGCCGCAGGCCAGCGCCTCCGTCAAGGACCAGATCAATGGGATCGTCCGATGGTTCCAGGTCCAGTTCTGTCAGAACGATGGTGTCGCGTGGTGCCAATGTCACGTCCAGACGGGTCTGCGACAGGGTGAACGGCCACGGCAGGTAATCGGCAAGGTGCTGGACTGGCTGCGGTTTATCAGCGGACATTGGCAGCGGCCTTTCGTAAAAATACAGCCGCAAGAGGAACCCCGGCCTTTGCTTTGTGTTAATGGGCTGAACGCCGGCTCGCAAGGCGTGGCATGGGGCGTTGGCGATTGACAGCCGAAGGGCCACACGTCACAGGTTTGCGACGTAAACCGGTCAAAATACAGTCTGAATCGGAGACCTGCATGAGCTATGATCCCAACGATCCGAACCGCGTGAAACCCGGCACCACCCCCAAGGAAACCTATGTCGAGCCCGTGGAGCGCAAGTCCTCCGCGCTGCCGTTGATCATCGGTGTCCTGCTGGCACTGGCGCTGGCGTATTTCGTGCTGCAGCGGTTCATGGCTGATGACACGACTGTTGTCGAAGGCGACACGACCTCGGTCACGACCACCGAAACGGCGCCTGAGACGACCACGGCCCCCGCCGTCGTTGAAGAGCCCGAAGTCAATGACGCCGCATCCGAGGCAGAGGCTGCTGCAGACAACGCTGCTGCCGAGGCCGAAGCTGCCGCCGAAAGCGCGTCCGAGGCTGCTGACGACGCCGCCGCTGGTGCCGCCGATGCGACCGACGAGGCCGTTGATGCTGCTGGCGCCGCAGCCGACAGTGCCGTTGACGCAGCAGGCAATGCTGCAGACGCTGCCGGCACTGCGCTTGATAACGCATCCGATGATGCCGGCGAAGCCGCATCGAACGCTGCCGAAGCTGCTGCCGAAGCTGCGGACAGCGCGGCGGATGCCGTTGACGATGCCATCAGCGTCGAAGAGCCCGCACCAGCGCCGATGACCACCGAGCCGGTTCCGACCGAACCGACGACCACGACGCCGGCACCGGCCAACTGATCGAATTGATGCTGAATGATGAAGACGGCCCGGGTGCACACGCGCCCGGGCCGTTTTCGTATTGAGACGATCAGATTGGAATAACCACCGTACCTGGCCGCATGAACGCCGTCGGTTGAGCACGGACTTGTGAAACAATCTTTCGCGATGCTATGACAGCTGCAACGCAGGATCACCACACCAGGGGGCATCAAGCCATGAAGATTGGCGCGACGAGGGAAAGTTTTGATGGCGAGGCGCGGGTGGCGATTACGCCATCAACCGCCGGACATCTTGGCAAACTGGGACATGACGTGTTCGTGGAAAGCGGCGCAGGCGCACGCGCCGGTTTCTCTGACGACGACTATCGTAAGGCGGGCGTGACCGTTTCCCAGACCAGCGCCGAGCTGGTCGGGGCAGTGGACGTGCTGACAAAGGTTCGCCAGCCGACGACGGCCGAACTTGGCCAGATGCGGGCCGGGCAGACGCTGATCTCTTTCTTTCAACCGGCGCAGAATGCCGAATTGCTGGCGCAGGCCAAGGATCAGGGCATCACCGCCATCGCGATGGACATGGTGCCCCGCATCAGCCGCGCGCAAAAGATGGACGCGCTGTCGTCCATGGCCAACATTGCCGGCTATCGCGCGGTGATCGAGGCCGCGAACAATTTCGGCCGCTTTTTCACCGGACAGGTGACGGCGGCGGGCAAGGTTCCGCCAGCCAAGGTGCTGGTCGTGGGCGCAGGGGTCGCGGGTCTTGCGGCCATCGGCACGGCAACCAGTCTTGGCGCGCAGGTCTATGCGTTTGACGTGCGCCCCGAAGTGGCAGAGCAGATCGAATCGATGGGCGCCGAGTTCGTCTATCTGGAATTCGACGCGCCCGCGCAGGACGGTGCCGCGACGGGCGGCTATGCCGCGCCCTCCAGCCCCGAATTCCGGGAAAAGCAGTTGGCGCGGTTCCGTGAACTGGCGCCGCAGATGGACATCGTCATCACCACGGCGCTGATCCCCGGTCGCGACGCGCCCAAGCTGTGGACCGCCGACATGGTGGCCATGATGAAGCAGGGCAGCGTCATCATCGATCTTGCGGCCGAGAAGGGCGGCAACTGCGACCTGACCGTTCCTGACGAGCGCATCGTGACCGACAACGGCGTGGTCATTGTCGGGTACACCGACTTTCCGTCGCGCATGGGCGCGCAGGCGTCCGAGCTGTACGGCAACAACATTCGCCATTTCGTGGCCGACCTGACGCCCAAGAAAGATGGCGTCATCGTTCACAATATGGACGATGACGTGATCCGGGGCGCGACCGTCGTGCATGATCACGACGTGACCTGGCCGCCCCCGCCGCCCAAGGTCGCGGCCATCGCGGCGCAAAAGCCCAAGGAAAAGAAAAAGACGCTGACCCCCGACGAACGTCGCGCCGCAGAGGCCGCCGGGTTCAAGGCGGACACCACCAGCCAGATCAAGCTGCTGGTCGGCGGCGGTCTGGTTGTGCTGCTGATCGGGCTGATCGCGCCCGCCAGCTTCATGTCGCATTTCATCGTCTTTGTGCTGGCCTGTTTCGTCGGCTTCCGGGTGATCTGGAACGTGGCGCATTCGCTGCACACGCCGCTGATGGCCATCACGAACGCGATCAGTTCGATCATCATTCTGGGCGCGCTGATGCAGATCGGGTCGGGATCGGCCTGGGTCGTGATCCTGGGCGCGCTGGCCGTGCTGATGGCATCGGTCAACATCTTTGGTGGCTTCATGGTCACCCGGCGCATGCTTGCCATGTTCCAGAAGTCGTAAGGGGTCGGGACAATGGAATACGGATTCACCACTGCGGCCTATGTGGTCGCCTCGGTCCTGTTCATCCTGTCGCTAGGCGGGTTGTCGGGACAGGAAAGCGCAAAACGCGCGATCTGGTACGGCATCGTCGGCATGGGCCTTGCGGTCGTGGCGACGCTGTTCGGGCCGGGTTCGGGCAACTGGCTGCTGTCGCTGATCATGATCGCCATCGGCGGGACCGGCGGCTGGCTGGTCGCCAAGCGCGTCCAGATGACCGAAATGCCGCAACTGGTCGCGGCGATGCATTCGCTGGTCGGTCTGGCGGCGGTCTTTGTTGGCTTCAACGCCCAGATCGAGCTGTCGCGCGTCCTGCGCCTGCGTGCGGAGGGGTTCGAGGCTGAACTGACCGGGTTTGCCGCCCTGCTGGCGCACAAGACCGCCCCTGAGATCGCCATGCTGAAGATCGAGGTCTTTCTTGGCATCTTTATCGGCGCGGTGACATTCACCGGGTCGATCGTAGCATTCGGAAAGCTGGCAGGCCGCGTCGACGGCAAGCCAAAGAAACTGCCGGGCGGTCACATGCTGAACGCAGGTGCGCTGGCACTGTCGCTGCTGATCGGCGTGCTGTATTTCACCGGTGTCGGTCCGGCGGTGTTCTGGCTGATCCTGGTGACGCTGCTGGCGTTCTTTATCGGCTATCACCTGATCATGGGGATCGGCGGCGCGGATATGCCGGTCGTCGTGTCGATGCTGAACAGCTATTCCGGTTGGGCGGCGGCGATGATCGGTTTCACCCTGTCGAACGACCTGCTGATCGTGACGGGTGCGCTGGTCGGGTCGTCGGGCGCGATCCTGTCATATATCATGTGCAAGGCGATGAACCGCAATTTCGTCAGTGTGATCCTGGGCGGTTTCGGCGGAGAGACGGGCCCCGCAGCCGCGATCGAAGGCGAACAGATCGCCATCGATGCGGACGGCGTGGCGTCCGCCCTGAACGAGGCCGACAGCGTGGTGATCGTGCCGGGTTACGGCATGGCGGTCGCGCAGGCGCAGGGTGCCGTCAGCGAACTGACGCGCAAGCTGCGCGCGGCGGGCAAGACGGTGCGTTTCGCCATCCACCCCGTGGCGGGACGTCTGCCCGGCCACATGAACGTTTTGCTGGCAGAGGCCAAGGTGCCCTATGACATCGTGCTGGAGATGGACGAGATCAACGATGATTTCCCCGCCACCGACGTCGTCATCATCATCGGGTCGAATGACATCGTGAACCCCGCGGCCCAGGACGATCCGAACAGCCCCATCGCCGGCATGCCAGTGCTGGAGGTGTGGCGCGCCAAGCAGGTGTTTGTGTCCAAACGCGGGCAGGGCACCGGTTATAGCGGCATTGAGAACCCGCTGTTCTTTAAGGAGAACACCCGGATGTTCTATGGCGATGCCAAGGACAGCATCAACAAGCTGCTGCCCATGATCGACTGATCCGGCGCAATCGCGTCACGAACGCCCGCCGGTTCACAGCCGGCGGGCGTTCTGCCTTGTGCCGCAGGTCGCGGTGGTCTTGAAATGGGGCAGGGGCCACGGCCCCCCATGAGGAGCGGCAGATGAACCCGACCACCGAACATCCCCTGCGCTATGCGTTGGTCAATGAGTTGCACGCCCGGCCCTCGCCGCGGATCACGGCGCCTGCGACGGCAGTCTTTGTCGCGTTCAAGGAGCCCAGGGACGCCGCCAACCGCGACAGGGCAAAGGATCTGACCCACCTTGGCCAGTTGGTCGCCCGTCATGGAGGACCGCGTCCCGATCCAGAAGACAGCCACTATCAAGGTCAACTGGGTCGACACGAGCTGAAATGGGAAAGCCATACCGAGTTCGTGACCTATATGGCGATGACGCCGGGCCTGCCGATCCGGCCGTTCGATCCTTCATCGGCGGCGATTTTTTCAGATGCTTGGCAACACGCGGCCCCGGGCAAACGTGTTGCGGCGGTGATGATCCAGATCGACCTGCTGCCGGACGACCCCGCAGAGGCGTTGACGCATCTGGACGGCTGGTTCGCGCGTGACAGCCTTGCCGCAATCTGGGTTCTGGACAAGACTGCGATGGTCGCCGGTGATTTTCGCATCGATGCGGACGGTTGGATGCGTTTCGCCATATTCGTGCGGCCTGGTACGTCCGATGGGCGGGTCGGTCGCCTGGTGCATCGTCTGGTCGAACTGGAGACCTATCGGTCGATGTCCATGCTTGGCCTTGGACGTGCGCGTGGATTGGGCAATCGGCTGAACGAATTGGAACCGCGCCTGACCGCGATCCTGGAGTCGATGACCGACGACGCGCAGCCGGCAGAACAGCTTCTGCACGACTTGTTGGCAGTCTCTACGCAACTGGAGGCGCAGGCCGTTCTTCATTCCTTTCGGTTCGGCGCAACCAGTGCCTATGAGGCGATCGTTCACGACCGCATCGCGGCGCTGCGCGAGACGCGATTTTTGGATCGCCAGATGCTGACCGAATTCATGAGCAGGCGATATGAGCCTGCCATGCGAACAACGAAATCAGCCGAACGACGGTTGGCAACGATGCTGGAACGAACCGCCCGCGCGGCAGAGTTGCTGCGGACGCGCGTCGATGTCGAACGAAGCGCGCAGAACACCAGGATCATGCACCGCATGGATCGTCGCGCAGACATGCAATTGCGCCTGCAGCACACGGTCGAGGGGCTGTCGGTCGTGGCGATCAGCTATTATGCGGTCGGCCTGCTCAGCTATGCACTGGCGCCGGTGGCTGCGCGCGCGGGACTGGACAAGACGCTGCTTGTGGCGGTGCTGACGCCGTTGACGGTTCTGGGCGTATGGTTTGCCATGCGGCGCGTACATGCCCAGTTCCATGATCCCGGCAGCGACGATTTGTGACTTGTAGGAACTGGTGCGGGGCGCGATACATCGGCCCATAGCCCACAAAGGACCACGACACATGCGCCTGACCCTTGCCCTGCTGGCAATTCTGACTCTGACCGCCTGCGGCGTTCCGTTCGTTCCCCTGATCTGAAGAGGTTTCCCATGTCCAAGACGCTGACGATGTACGGCCTTGCCCATTGCTCGACCTGCCAGAAGGCGCAAGCAGACCTTCAGCAACATGGCTGGACGGTCGCATTCCGCGACGTTCAGAAAGAGCCGCTGACGCAGGACGAACGCGCGGCCTTGGTCGCAGAATTCGGCGAAAAGATCATCAACAGAGCCAGCCTGACATGGCGCGGAATGTCCGAGGACGAGCGTGCCGCCAACCCAATCACGATGATGGAAAACAAACCAAGCGTGATGAAGCGTCCGGCGATTCGATCTGATGATCTTTCAGGATTGGGTTGGACGGCAAATGTCAAGCGGTCATTTGGTGTTCCGGCCTGACCAAGCGGGGTAGGGCAGGGGCCAAGCCCTCATCCTCCTACCCCTTGCGACTGGCAAGCGAAGCGATAAGAGGCCGCACGCCGCTGAGGTCATATCCGGCGTTGTCGGCCGCATTCAGGATTTCGTCTTCGGGAATGCGCCCGGCCTGGGTCAACGCCCACAGAACAGTCGAGCGGTTTCCAGAGCGGCAATAGGCGATCACCGGTCCCTGACCCGCCGTCGCAGCGCCGAAATCGGCAATCAACTGCGGCGTGATCTGACCAGGGTGGAACGGCAGATAGTGATAGCGCATTCCGGATTGGGCTGCCGCTTGAGCCATCGCATCGTGGTCGATATCGGCACCGACCTCGTCGTCGGGACGATTGTTGATCAGTACCTTGAAGCCCGCATCAGCCAATGCGGGCACATCCTCGGGCAGGATCTGCGGTGAAACGGCAAGGTCAGGGCTGATTTGGCGCAAATCCATCATAAGGCCTTTCGTACAAGAGTCGCACCGAAGTGGCGTCTTTCGCTGTTGATTGTCAAGGCAGGCGCCTATGCCGCCAGTGATTGTGCCACAAGTCCCGGCAAATTTTCGAAATGATCAAAGGCTGCCCGATGCGGCAGGTCGGCAATTGGGGTCATGCGGTAACCGCCCGAATAGATCAGGAACGGCACCGGGACTGCCGCCGCACAGTGCGCGTCAAATTCACTGTCACCGACATAGAGGGCGCGCGGCGCATCACCCTCGATCCCCAGCAGTTGCAGCGCCAGGCGCAGCGGGGCCGGGTCCGGCTTGCGCTGTGGCAGGCTGTCGCCTCCGACCACGACCGGAAAAAGGCTGGCCAGTCCGAAATGCTCCAACACGACACGTGTCGGGCCCATCGGCTTGTTCGTACAGATGCCAAGCGGATGCCCGGCGTCCGCCAATTTGCCCAATGCCTCCACGACGCCGGGAAACAGCCGTGTCAGCGCTGTCGCATCGTGATAGCGCGCCATGAACGCGGCAATCAGCGCCGGCCTGTGGGCAGGTTCGATTCCACATGCGGCGATGATACGGGTCCACAGCAGTTCGACGCCACCGCCGATGAAGCTCCGTACGCGCGCCAAAGGAAGCGGTGGAACCTGATGCTGTCGCAGGACGGCATTTACGCAGGCATGAATATCAGGCGCGCTGTCGATCAGCGTTCCGTCCAAGTCGAAGATGATTGGGCATGGTGTATCCATGGTCGTGGAGTCTTTCGTGATCGCGCATCCCGACGATGCGGTCTGGTGGCGTCCAGTTTGCACAGTTTAACCGCGCGGCACCACTGCACCGTACAAATTTTCTGAAGGATCGATCAGTCGTGCGACTAGTTCTATCTTACTAACGGCTCAAACACAGGATGCAGAAAAGAAGGAATGTTACATAATTCAGATTATACACGAAAACAGGCATCAATCGGCCCGTGCTCCTTGCAGGTGCTTATCAGCCTCGCGGACCGCAAGGTGCGCGAGCAAGGGTTCATATCAGGGACAGTCCCTTTGGCGATGTAGATCGCGATTGCTCAC
This sequence comes from Paracoccus sp. Ld10, assembly GCF_045064235.1. Classification (NCBI taxonomy): domain Bacteria; kingdom Pseudomonadati; phylum Pseudomonadota; class Alphaproteobacteria; order Rhodobacterales; family Paracoccaceae; genus Paracoccus; species Paracoccus sp. Ld10. The sequence continues at coordinate 145,321 of NZ_JBISHD010000032.1, forward strand.
TGAAACGATCCTGCAGTTCTTGCGCGCAGACACCTGGCCTCGTTTCCACGGCGCGGACTGGGTCTCAATCGCAAGTTAGGACAATACGATCGTTTCTTTGACTGGGCGTGCAATGCAAGACGCCGCGCGCCGGTGGTTGCGCCACCTTGCGAGCCTGGCCATCTGCCTTGCTGGATTAAAATAGCCAAACCGCCACCGTTTCCTATTGAAAACAGCGTAGTAACGCAACGCGCTTGTAATCAGATTTCTGCAATGGTGGCCCGTGAGAGATTCGAACTCCCGACCGGCCCGGTGTAAACGGGACGCTCTACCACTGAGCTAACGGGCCATGCGCGATGTATAAAACCCGACTACGCCGTGCTTTGCAAGTCCGCATCAGGTGTCTTCGGCATGACGCATCACTGATTCAGCACCATGCCGGATCACGTGCACGCCACCTTGACGAACGACCCCGTCGGAAATCGATTCAACACCACGTTGCAACGCCAAACAGCGCAGCATGCGCAGCGTTACGCCATGGGTCACGACCAATGTTGGACCGTCAATGTCGTTCAGGAATGCGCGACATCGGATCTCTAACGCGTGAAACCCCTCCCCTGCCGGACAGCGGTCGTACCAAGCCATCTCGTCGCCATTGAACAGATCAGGATGAGTGCCACGCAGATCTCGTTCCAGCCGACCTGTAAACGCGCCGACGCAGATCTCGGAGAGACGCTGATCATGGCCGAAATCAGAGCCGAAGACGATGCGCGCCGTCTGGTCTGCCCGGCCAAGTGGGCTGGATACACGCACCCCATCAATGGCTTGCGTAAGTTCCGCAAGCCAGCCAGCCTGCCGAATGCCTCGTTGCGTAAGCGGTGAATCATCGCGCCCCTGCAAACGTCCCTGAACGTTCCAGACAGTCTGGCCGTGCCTCATCAAATACAGATCGGGAATTGGAGCGGGTGAAGGGAATCGAACCCTCGTCGTAAGCTTGGGAAGCTTCTGCTCTACCATTGAGCTACACCCGCGTCAAAAGTTCGGATATCCGCTGACCTCAGCCCCGTCAACCCTCAGCGCAGCCCCATATCGGCCAGTGCAGCGGCGATCGCCGGTGGCAGCGCCTCTTCCAGGGCACGGCCAGCAGGCAGGTCTGGTGGCGCGTCAGCCGCTGCCAGATAGCGCCAGCCCTGAAACGGACGGCGCGGGACCGCCGCAACGCGAACCAGAGTGCGGTCAAGGACGATACCACAGCGCTGGATGCCATCGTCGCCCTCGACCCGCTCCAGCGACAGGATGCGCTGACGTGCCATCATGACACCCTTGAAGACCCAGAAAATCGATCCGCCACCCAGCAATTCGGCGTCGCGCTTGGGCCACATCCGGGTGACATGACGCGCGGGACCTGTGCCGAACCGGGTCTGCCACGCGGCCAACTCGTCGGGGCCTTCGGCACCAACGCATAGTTTCATCAGGTTAAGGTTCGTCGTCATGGCGATCACCTAGTCTCGCGCGGCCTGTCCATCAAGCCCAGAACGCAAAAGGGCGGCACCCGAAGATGCGGCCCCCTGCCCGTTCAGTGGACCTAAATCACAGCTCGTCGAGCGCCTCGACAGCAGCTTCCAGTTCTGCCTTGGTCACGGTCTTTTCCGAAACGTTGGCTTTCTCGGCGATCAGATCGACGACCTTGTCCTCGAAGATCGGCGCGCGCAGCTGCTGCTGGGCGGCTTGGTTCGACTGGATGAACTCAAAGAACTGGCGCTCCTGGCCCGGATACTGACGGGCGGCACGCAACACGGCCTGGGTCATCTCCTGGTCGGTGACGGTCACCTCTGCCTTCTGGCCGATCTCGGCCAGCAGCAGGCCAAGACGAACGCGACGCTCGGCCAGGCTCTTGTGCTCTTCGGTCGGCTCGATGGCGTCGTGGTTATGACCCTCGACGTCCGGGTTTTCCTCATGCCACAGCTGGTGCGCGATCTGGTCGGCTTCGGCCTCGACCAGCGACTTGGGCAGCTCGAACTTGACGGCGGCATCCAGCTGATCCAGCAGCGACCGCTTCATGATCGCGCGCGCGGCACCGGCATACTCGGCCTCAAGACGCTCGGTGATCTGCTTCTTCAGACCGTCCAGATCGTCGGCGCCGAACTTTTTGGCCAGCTCATCGTCGATCTCGGCCTCTTTCGGGGCCTTGACCGCCTTGATCGTGCATTCAAAAGTCGCGTCCTTGCCTGCCAGATGGGGCGCGCCGTATTCCTCGGGGAATTTGACCTCGACCTTCATCTCGTCGCCGGCCTTCACGCCGACCAGCTGATCCTCGAACCCGGGGATGAAGCTGTTCGAACCCAGGACCAGCGGATAGTCCTCTGCCGCACCGCCCTCGAACGCCTCGCCATCGACGAAACCCTTGAAGTCGATGGTGACCTGGTCGCCATCCTTGGCTTTGGTGCCCTTCTTGCGGTCCTCAAAGGACTGCGACGACTTGGCCAGGTTCTCCAGCGCCTCGGTGACGGCGGCCTCTTCGGCGGGCACGGTCAGCTTTTCCAGCGACAATGCGGTCATGTCGACCTCGGGGATCGCGGGCAGCGTCTCGTAGGTCACATTGACCACGACGTCGTTACCCTCTTTCCAGGTTTCGCCGTTCTCCATCTCGACCTTGGGCTGGGCTGCGGGGCGGTCGCCCGACTGCTCCAGGTGGTCCTTCAGCGCGCCGTCGATGGCGTCCTGCATCGCCTCACCCAGAATGCGCGGGCCGAACTGCTTCTTGAGCATCGCCATGGGCACCTTGCCCTTGCGAAAGCCCTTCATCTCGACTTCCGGCTGAGCTTCTTTCAGCTTGGCGTCGACGGCTTTGGCCAGGTCTGCTGCGGGCAGCGTGAACTGATACCCGCGCTGAAGACCGTCGTTCTGCGTTTCCTTGACCTGCATCATCGTCCTCATAGAAAGAAGGGCCACCGATCCGGCGGCCTGAAAATTTGAGCCGTTCTAGTCGTCGTGCCGCTGACCTGCAAGCAGATTGCGGTCACCGCGCGCTGGAACATCCCCACGGCCACGCTATGCTGCGCCCAACCGACAGGAGTTCCCATGACCGCTACCGACACTCACGAACCGCGTCTGACATCCTTGGCCCATGGCGGCGGCTGCGGCTGCAAGATCGCGCCGGGGGTCCTGTCGAACCTGTTGCGGGGCAGTGCCGCCCTGCCCGTTCCGCCCGAACTGCTGGTGGGGATCGAAACTTCGGACGATGCTGCGGTCTATCGGCTGAACGACCGTCAGGCGCTGGTCGCGACGACCGACTTTTTCATGCCCGTGGTCGACGACCCCCATGATTTCGGTCGCATCGCCGCGACCAACGCGATCAGCGACGTCTATGCGATGGGTGCGACGCCCATATTGGCGTTGGCGGTGGTGGGCATGCCCATCAATGCCATCTCTCATGCGACGATCGCGGCGATCCTGGACGGCGGCGCCTCCATCTGCCGCGAGGCGGGTATTCCCATCGCCGGCGGCCACACCATCGATTCGGTCGAACCGATCTATGGGCTGGTGGCCCTGGGCCTGATCGACCCGGCTCTGCTGAAACGCAACGCCGACGCACAGCCCGGCGACCTTCTGGTGCTGGGCAAGCCATTGGGCGTTGGCGTCATGTCGGCGGCGTTGAAAAAGGGTGAACTGGACGCCGACGGCTATGCCCGCATGATCGAGGTCACGACCCGCCTGAACCGCCCGGGCCCCGACCTTGCGGCCATCGACGGCGTGCATGCGATGACCGATGTCACCGGCTTTGGCCTTGGCGGCCACGGGTTGGAGATGGCGCGCGGGTCGGGGTGCGATCTGATGATCGACTGGGCGTCGGTCCCGCGTCTGCCGGGCATCGACGCGCTGATCGCCGCAGGGCATGTGACTGGCGCATCGGGCCGGAACTGGACCAGCTATGGCGACGGCGTGGCCCTGCCCCATGGCTTCGGCGATGCCGACCGCGCGCTGCTGACCGACCCGCAGACCAGCGGCGGCCTGATGGTCGCATGCGCGCCGGATGCGCTGAACGCAGTGCATGCGGCCTTTGCGCGCCATGGGTTTGCGGATGCCGCCGTCATCGGCGAGGTCGGCCCCCGCACCGCCGATCCACGCGTGGTGCTGCGCTAGAACCGCAGGCCAAGGCTGAACGCAGCCCCATTGGGGCTCATGCCGAAACTGGCCGCGCCAAAACTGATCCCGATCAGCGCGCCGGCCAGCGCCTGGTCGGTCGTGTGTTCGCCGACCTGAACGCGGCTGTACGCCGTCAGCCCCGCCGCGCCATAGGCGGCGGCACCCAAGACGGGTTCATCCTCCCAGCATTTGCCAGCCAGATCCGCCGCCCCGAAACCGGCGGCGGCGGAATGACCGGACGGAAAGCCTCGCCCCTCACCCGTGGGACGGGCGCCCAGTGCCGATCCGTCGAACACAGCCTTGAGGCCCAGTACCACGGCGGCCTGCAGCACACCGCGTATGGCGAAATCCTCCAGCCGGTCCTGATCGGCGGCGCAGACGGCCGCCGCCAGCGGCAGCGTGTATTTCATCGTGGTGCCGAACCGTTCCAGCCCGTCCGCCCCCGCGGGCATGGCCAGCACGCAGACCAGCCCGGCGACTGCAACGCGCACAGTTTACCGCTGCAGGGTCTGAAGATAGTCGGCCAGCGCCACCAGCCGCGCGGGCGTGGCGACGCGCTGGCCCGATCCGTCGTCATACATGACCACCGGCCCCTCGCGCAGGATATCAAAGACAGGCATGTGCGATTCGCTGCGCCCCATCGTATAGCCGACCAACTGTCCCATCACGCGGGTCTTGGGGAATACGCCATCGTCCTGTGCGGCCAGCATGGTCAGGTCTGCGGGTGCGGGCATCATGCCCACGGCAGCAGGCCCGTTTCCCCGACCGCCAGGCCCGTGGCAGCTTGCGCAGTAATCAACGTAATCGCGTGCCGCGCCCGTGGGTTGCGCCTCGGGTGCGCAGGCCGCAACCAGCCCCGCCAGCGCCAATCCGGTCGCCCCTGCCATCATCATCGCTCGCATCGCCCGTGCCCCCGTCTGTTGTCATTTCGCCCAACATGCACCCACACGCGGGGCTGCGCAACGATCAGACCGCAGTCAGGCGCACCACGCGGTCCATCCGCGCGGCCAGAGCGTGGTTGTGCGTGGCGATCAGCGCCGACAGACCCGTGTCGCGGACCAGCCCCATCAGCACGTCGAACACCCGGTCCGATGTTTCGGGGTCCAGGTTCCCCGTGGGTTCGTCCGCCAACAGCAATGCCGGCTGGTTCGCCAGCGCCCGGCAGAACGCGACCCGCTGTTGTTCGCCGCCCGACATCTGCGCGGGACGGTGATCCGCGCGATGCGCCAGACCCACGCGGTCCAGCAGGTCCGCCGCCCGCGCCTCCGCGTCGCGGGCTGCCACGCCATTGGCCAGTTGTGGCAGGACGATGTTCTCGGCCGCGGTGAATTCGGGCAGCAGGTGGTGGAACTGATAGACAAAGCCCAACTGCTGCCGCCGCGCCTCGGTCCGGGCGCGGTCCGGCAGGCCGGTCATGTCGCGACCCGCCAACCAGACACGTCCTGCATCAGGCGTGTCCAGCAGCCCCGCAATATGCAGCAGCGTCGATTTTCCCGCGCCCGACGGGGCCACAAGCGCCACGACCTCTCCACGCGCAACGCTCAGGTCCAGACCATCCAGCACCGTCACCGGCGCGGGGCCGTCCTTGGCATAGGTCTTGCCCACGCCTTCCAGCCGCAACACGTCACTCATAGCGCAGCGCCTCCACCGGGTTCATCCGCGCGGCGCGGCGCGCGGGGAAAATGGTCACGACAAAGGACAGCGTCAACGACAGCGCAACCGCACGGAAAATGTCCCAGGCCCGCAGGTCGGCGGGCAGACGATAGATGCCGCGCACCTCGGGCTGCCACGCGCCACCCCCGGTCAGCGCGTTCAGGGCCGCCATGATGTTGTCCACGTTCAGCGCCAAGAGGACGCCCAACAAAACCCCGGCGATCGTTCCGATAATCCCGGTGAACGCCCCACACAGAAAAAAGACGCGCAGGATCGACCCCTCGGTCAGGCCCATGGTGCGCAGGATGCCGATATCGCGGCCCTTGTTCTTGACCAGCATGATCAGACCGCTGGTGATGTTCATCGACGCGATCAGGACCAGCACCGACAGGATGACGAACATCACGTCGTCCTCCATGTCCAGCGCGGACAGGAACGACCCTGAACTGTCGCGCCATGACCAGGTCTGCGCACCCTCTCCGGCGGCCCGCATCAGCGGCAGGGTCCATTCGTCCACGCGTTCAGGGTCGTCGACAAAGACCTCGATCTCATCCGCGACACCCTCGCGGTTGAAATAGGACTGCGCCTCGGCCAGTGGCATGTAGACGCGCGTGCGGTCGATGTCGTACCGACCCGCGCTGAAGATATAGGTCACCTCATAGGCGTTCACGCGGGGTGTCGTGCCCATGGCGGTGCGCGCGCCCTCGGGGGCGATCAGGCGGATGCGGTCGCCCACGCCCACACCCAATTCGCGCGCGATGCCGGACCCGATGGCGATGCCCTGGTCGAACCGCGCCAGTTCGCCTTCGGACGTGGCAGGGTCCACGATCCGCGGCATCGCCTCAAGGTCCGCCTGGGTCACGCCGAACACCTCGGCCACATTGGACGAATCGTTGGCGCTGGCCATGACCTGGCCTTTGATGATCGCGGCGGTGCGGGTGACGCCCGGAACCTCGGCCAGTCGCGCGGCCATCGCATCGTAATCGGTGATCCTGCCCGGCACGACATAGATATCGTCGGTGAATTCGTTCGTGATCTGCTGCGGCGACATGTACACCGTCGTGTGCGCATTGGCGCCTAGGATCGTGTCCACGAACTCTGCCCGAAAGCCTGCGCGGACCGCCAGCGTGGCGATCAGCGCCATCACGCCCAAAGCGATGCCGATCAGACTGATCCAAGTCATCACGCTGACGCCACCCTCGGCACGTCGCGCCCGCAGGTATCGCCAGGCAATCATGAATTCGAAACGCGAAAATCCTATCGCCATGGTGCAAGCCCCTGAAATTCCGCCCGGACCGTGCCCCCGCCACCCTTGAAATTCAAGCCGACAAAGGCGTGAGGGCGTCTTCTTTGCCGAAATACCCATCTTGCGACGCCCGCCCCCCGGTGCGACATTGGGGAATGGCAAAATCGACGACAGCGTTCACCTGCACCGCCTGCGGCGCCGCCCACAAGAAATGGGCCGGGCGCTGTGACGCATGTGGCGCATGGAACACCATCATCGAGGAGGCGCCCCTGTCCCAGGGCCCGGGCCGCGGACTGGGTGCGGCCAAGGGGCAGGCGGTGCCCTTGTCTGGCCTGTCGACCAGCGAACCGCCGCCACCCCGGTTCCTGTCTGGCATAGACGAACTGGACCGCGTGCTGGGCGGTGGCCTCGTGCCCGGTTCGGCGCTGCTGGTCGGCGGCGATCCGGGCATCGGCAAATCCACGATCCTGCTGCAGGCCGCCGCCGCCTTTTCGCGCGCCAACTATCAGGCGATCTATTTTTCGGGCGAGGAAGCCAGCGCACAGGTCCGCATGCGCGCCGTGCGTCTGGGGCTGGCCGATGCACCGATGCGGCTTGGGGCGGAAACGAACCTTAGGAATATCCTGACCACACTGGACGCCGAACGCCCCGACGTGGCGGTGATCGATTCGATCCAGACGCTATGGTCCGACACCGTCGAGGCCGCGCCCGGCAGCGTGGCGCAGGTCCGCGCCGCCGCGCACGAGTTGGTGACATTCGCCAAGAAACGCGGCGTCGCTGTGATCCTGGTCGGCCATGTCACCAAGGACGGCCAGATTGCCGGCCCCCGCGTGGTCGAGCACATGGTCGACTGCGTCCTGTATTTCGAAGGCGAGCGCGGCCATCAGTTCCGCATCCTGCGCAGCGTCAAGAACCGTTTCGGCCCGTCAGGGGAGATCGGCGTCTTTGAGATGACAGGCAGCGGCCTTGCCGAGGTCACCAACCCTTCAGCGCTGTTTCTATCCGAACGCGGCCAGCCCATCGCCGGCAGCGCCGTTTTTGCAGGCATCGAGGGCACCCGCCCGGTCCTGACCGAAGTTCAGGCCCTGGTCGCCCCGTCCACCCTGGCCAGCCCCCGCCGCACGGTTGTCGGTCTGGACAGCGGTCGTGTCAGCACCATCCTGGCGGTCCTTGAGGCGCGCTGCGGCATTCCGTTCGCGGGGCTGGACGTGTTTCTGAACGTCGCGGGCGGCATGAAGGTCGCGGAACCTGCCGCCGACCTGGCCATCGCCGGTGCCCTTCTGTCGGCGCGCGAGGACAATCCCCTGCCGCCCGAGGCCGTGCTTTTCGGTGAAATCAGCCTGTCCGGTGCGCTGCGGCCCGTGTCCCAGACCGAAAACAGGTTGAAAGAGGCGCAGAAACTTGGTTTTTCACAGGCTATCCTGCCCGACGCCTCCAAGGTAGAGGGCCAGTCGGGAATGGCGCTGCGGCGCATCACCGATCTGACCGCATTTGTGGGCGAGGTCTTCGGCGCCGGCTGAACCGCCTGATACTGAACGACAACCGGCGCAAGGGGCGGTTTTATGGACGGATTTACGATCATTGATGCGGTGGTGGCGGCTGTCATCATCCTGTCGGCCATTTTGGCCTGGTCGCGCGGCTTTGTGCGCGAATCGCTGGCGATCCTGGGCTGGATCGGAGCGGCCGTGCTGGCCTTTCTGTTCGCACCGGCGGTGCGACCGATGGTGGCGCAGCTGCCCGTGCTGGACCGATTCATGGGCGACAGCTGCGAATTGTCGACGATTGCCGGGTTCGCGGTGGTCTTTGCCTTGGCACTCGTCGTCTTTTCCATCGTCACGCCGCTGTTCTCATCTGTGGTCCAGCGTTCGGCGCTGGGCGGCGTGGATCAGGGGATGGGCTTTCTGTTCGGCGTGGCGCGCGGCATCCTGCTCGTGGCCATCGCATTCATCGTCTATGACCGCGTGATGACAACCCAGAACGTGGCGATGGTCGAGAACTCGCGTTCGGCACAGGTGTTCGAGCGGATGCGCGGTCAGATGGACGACCAGATCCCCGCCGATGCGCCGGGCTGGATCGTGACCCGCTATGAGCAGATGGTCATGGGCTGCACAGCGACCAGCGCTCCGGTCACGACCGAAGTTCCCGCCGCCAACTGATCGACCGTGACAGGCATATGACGAAAAAGCGCCCCTGCGGAACCGCGGGGGCGTGACTTTGCCGGCCACCGGCACTACATGTCCCCCGACAGCACGACGACATCAGCCCACACACATCGAGGCCCGCGCGATGCAACCTTTCATGGCCCATCCGTTCGATTCGGACCGTCTGCACGAAGAGTGCGGCATCTTTGGCGCGATCGGCGTGGTCGATGCCTCGAACTTCGTGGCCCTGGGGCTGCACGCGCTGCAGCACCGCGGACAGGAGGCGGGCGGGATCGTCGCACACCATCCCGACTTCGGTTTCAACAGTGCCCACCGCTTCGGCTATGTCCGTGACAATTTCACGAAGCCGGAACTGATGGCGACGCTGCCGGGACAACTGGCCATCGGCCATGTCCGGTATTCGACCGCCGGGACCAAGGCCAACACCGCGATCCGCGACGTGCAGCCGTTCTTTGGCGAATTCCACATGGGCGGCTGCGCGATTGCCCATAACGGCAACATCACCAACGCTGCCGCCCTGCGCCGTGAACTGATTGAGCGTGGATCGATCTTTCAGTCTTCGTCAGACAGCGAATGCATCATTCACCTGATGGCCCGGTCGATCCAGCGCAACATCCCCGAACGGATGAAGGATGCCTTGCGCCGGGTTGAGGGGGCATTCAGCGTCATCGCGATGACCCGGACCAAGCTTATCGGCGTGCGCGACGCCTTGGGCGTGCGACCCCTGGTGCTGGGTAAGGTCGGAGAGGACGGCTATGTCCTGGCGTCCGAGACCTGCGCGCTGGATATCATCGGCGCCGAGTTCCTGCGCGAGATCGAGCCCGGGGAGATGGTGGTCATTTCAAAGGGTCAGATCGAATCGTCGCGGCCCTTTGGCCCGTCGACCGGGCGGTTCTGCATCTTTGAACATGTGTATTTCTCGCGGCCCGATTCGATCATCGGCGGGCGATCGGTCTATGAGACCCGCCGCCAGATCGGTGTGGAACTGGCCCGCGAGGCGCCGGTCGAGGCCGATCTTGTCTGCCCGGTTCCCGACAGCGGCACGCCAGCGGCCATCGGCTATGCGCAGGAATCGGGTATCCCCTATGGCATGGGGATCATCCGCAACCAGTACATGGGCCGTACCTTCATCGAACCGACCGATCAGATCCGCAACATGGGCGTCCGGCTGAAGCTGAACGTGAACCGTGCCCTGATCCGCGGCAAGCGGGTCGTGCTGGTCGACGACAGTGTTGTGCGCGGCACCACCAGCCGCAAGATCAAGGACATGATCATCGACGCGGGCGCGGCCGAGGTGCATTTCCGGATCGCCTCTCCGCCCACGGCCTGGCCATGCTTTTACGGCGTGGATACCCCTGACCGCGACAAGCTGCTGGCAGCGAACATGTCGCCGGAACAGATGCGTGAGTGGATCGGCGTGGACAGCCTGTCATTCGTGTCGCTGGACGGTCTGTACCGTGCAGCAGGCGAGGCCGCTGGCCGCGACCCCAAGGCACCCCGCTATTGCGACGCCTGTTTTTCGGGCGACTATCCGGTGGCACCCTTTGACCAGCTGGAGCGCGGTTTCCGCATGAAGGTCGGATCTGAGACTGCGGTCAAGCAAGCCGCCGAGTGATTGCGTCCCGCGACGGCCGGGGGGCCAGCCCCCCGGACCCCCCGCGGGCGGTCCCGCTCAGGTGACGATCCGCTCCAGCGGGTCATAGCGCGCGGTGCCCTTGTCCCAGATCGCATCGCCCAGCATGTCCGGCTTGTGTCGCAAGGCGGCCAGTTCGGCTCGCGTGACCCATCGGGCACGGTTCACGATGCCTTCAGGATCGGACAACGCCAGTCGGTCGGGACCAGCCAGCAATGCGTGAAAATGAATCTCGACCTGATGAAATCGGCGGGTCGGGTCGTGGAATTCATTCACCAGGAATGGCGCGCCGATTGTGACGATCAGCCCGGTCTCCTCCAGGACCTCGCGCGCCAGATTGTCCGGCAGCGCGGTGTGCGGATCGGCGCCACCGCCCGGCAGGCACCACAGGTCGGACTGTTGCCCGGGATAGGCATTGACCACCAGCACGCGGTCGCGATGCAAGATCGCGGCGCGCACGGCCAGTCGGATCATCCGGCGATCCGGTTGACATGGCCCATCTTGCGGCCCGGACGCGCCTGACCTTTGCCGTACAGATGCACCTGCGTGCGCGGTTGCGCCAGCAGCGCGGGCACGCGGTCCATGTCGTCGCCGATCAGGTTCTCCATCACCACATCGACGTGACGCTTGCCGTCGCCCAGGGGCAGACCGGCCACGGCGCGGATATGCTGTTCGAATTGATCGACGGCACAGCCAGCCTGCGTCCAATGGCCGGAATTGTGCACACGGGGCGCGAACTCGTTCACGAGCAGCCCGTCGGGGGTGACGAACAACTCGACCCCCAGCACGCCCACGTAATCCAGCGCGTTGGCGATGCGCGCCGCGATCAGAACCGCGTCGGTGGTGACCCCCCCGGGCAGGCCGCAAGGTACCGTGGTGGTGCGCAGGATGCCGCCCTCATGGACGTTCAGGCCCGGATCAAAGGCCGCGACCTGACCATCGGCCGCGCGGGCGATGATGACGCTGATCTCGGCAGTGAAATCAACGAACCCCTCCAGCACGGAGGGCGCGTCGGTCCATTCCGCGGGGCCGTCCCCGATCCGCACCTGACCCTTGCCGTCATAGCCCATGCGGCGGGTTTTCAGGATCGACGGGCGGCCGATCCGTGCGATGGCCCCCTCCAGCGCGTCCCGGTCGGGCACATCGGCGAAGGGGGCGACGGTCAGGCCGATCTGGGTCAGAAAGGTCTTTTCGGTCAGCCGGTCCTGTGACACGGCCAGCGCACGCCTGCCGGGGTGGATCGGTGCCAGGCTTTCCAGCAGGTCCAGCGCGCTGGTCGGGACGTTCTCGAACTCATAGGTGATGACGTCGACGCTGTCGGCAAAGGCGCGCAGGGCCGCCTCGTCCTCATACGGCGCGGTCGTCACGCGCCAGGCGACGTCGCCTGCGGGGGCAGCGCCCGGTTCATAGATGTGGCAGCGCAGGCCAAGACGGCTGGCCGCCGCCGACAGCATCCGGCCCAACTGGCCGCCGCCCAGGATGCCGATGGTGGTGATCTCAGTCATCGACAGGCTCCTCGGGGATGGAGGCAGACAGGGCCACGCGCCAATCGTCCAGCCGCTGCGCCAGCGCGGGATCGTCCAGCGCCAGGATGCCCGCGGCCATCAGCCCGGCATTGGCTGCACCGGCTGCACCGATGGCCATCGTGGCGACCGGATAGCCCTTGGGCATCTGTAGAATGGAATAAAGCGAATCGACACCTGACAGGGCCCGGGTCTGGATCGGCACACCGATCACCGGCACACGGGTCTTTGATGCCATCATGCCGGGCAGATGGGCCGCACCCCCTGCCCCCGCGATGATCACGCGCAACCCGCGACCGACGGCTGATCTGCCATAGTCCCACAGCCGGTCCGGCGTGCGATGCGCACTGACGATGCGGGTGTGATAGGGGACGCCCAGTTCGTCCAGGATCTGTGCCGCCTCGCGCATGGTCGGCCAGTCGGACTGGCTGCCCATGATGATTCCCACCGCCTCGGTCATCTGTCGTCCCCGTATTGTCCCGCGTCCCGTCCTAGCGCGGGTGCGCACGGGTCGCAATCAGGCGATGATGTCCGGGGTCAGCTCATCCTCCAATCGGGCGATGCGATCCTTTAGAGACAGCTTCTGCTTCTTCAGCCGCTGCAGCGCCAGCGATGCCGTCAACTGACCGTGCAGTGCGGCAATAGCCTCGTCCAGATCACGATGCTCGCAGCGCAGGGCCGCCAGACGCGCGCGGCTGATCTCGTCGTGGTTCATCGAATGCTGCATGTTCATCAGGCGGGCTCTTGGTCGGGGATGCCATGGATCCGACTTATAGCGCGTTTCGGATCTCCTGTTAAGCTGGCATGGACAAACAGCGCGGTTCACGCCATCGTGAGATCATGTCCCGGAGGGTTGTCATGGTACGACTTGCCACCATCCTTGCGCTTATGATCGTCGGCCCTTCGGCCGGTTGGTCTGATGGAAAGGCCACCTGGACGACAGGACGCCTGCCCGACGGCCCCGGACACGCGGCAGAGATCACATTTGGCGGGCGCAGGCTCAGCTTTGTCTGTCGTCCCGGCAATGCAGGTCAGGTCGTCATCGATGGCATGGGCCTTTCGCAGGAAGCCGTCGTCGTGCTGGTTGACGGACAACGGATTGTCGTTCAATCCGAGACGAAAAACAGCGTCCATTCGATTGATGCCGCACCCCGGTCGCAGTTGCTGTCAGCCCTGACAGAGGGCCGGCAGGTCACCATTCTGGCCGGACCGTTGACGCTAAGTCTGCCGCTGGAGGGGTCCCGCCGCGCTATCGAGCACGCGCTCGAAGCGTGCGACGACCTGTCCTGAGCGCGAAGATCTTGCAAAATGGTCCCGTCCTTTCCATATCTTGGGCAGGACGGGGGTCGCCGCAAAGGGACCCCGCGCCCACAGTCGCTGCAACGCAAAGGGCTGAGATGACAAAGATTTCCTTAGGGGCGCATCCCTATCTGCTGGGGTTCGACCAGCTGGAGCGTCTGGTCGAACGGGCCTCCAAGGGGGCCGAGGGCTATCCGCCCTACAACATCGAACACCTTCCGCCCGACGCCTTTCGCATCAGTTTGGCCGTTGCCGGCTTTGCCGAAGACGATCTGGCTATCACGACCGAAGATCGCCAACTGGTGATCCGCGGCAGGCAACCTGAACCGGACGACGCACGCGTCTATCTGCATCGTGGCATCGCCGCCCGTGCCTTTCAGCGCAGCTTTGTGCTGGCCGACGGGGTCGAGGTGACGGCCGCCGCGATGGAAAACGGGCTTCTTCATATCGACCTGCGCCGGGTGAACCCGCAGCAGGTCGTCAAAACCATTCCGATCAGCCGCAAGCAAGGGGATCATCATGGATAGCAAATACAATTTCGACGGCGGCACGTCCCCCCAGACCGTCTATATCCGACAGGTCGCAGCCGCGACCCTGCCCCGTGACGTTCAGGAACAACTGCCAGGCGTGCAGGTCCTGTATGCGGTCCACGATACGGACGGCGAACGACTGGCGCTGGTCCAGAACCGTGCCTTGGCGTTTACTCTGGCACGCGAAAACGAACTGCGCCCCGTCAGCGTCCACTAGGCATAGCGGATATAGGCGAACGCCCGTCCGTCGGGTGACCAGCAGGGCACGTTCAGCGTGCCCTGCCCTCCGAACAGATCGCAAAGCTTACGTCGTCCGGTCTCGTCCGGCGCCATGATCCACAGGGACACATCCCGGTCGCGCGGGTGTTCCGTCGTACCCGGCGCATAGGCCAGATACACAACATGATGCCCGCAGGGCGACGGATGCGGGAACCAGTTCACCGCATCGTCACGAAAGACCGGCGCGGCACTGGTCCCGTCCGCGCGCATTCTCCAGATCTGCGCATGGCCCGTTGCGTCGCTGTTGAACCAGATCCAGGTACCGCAGGGGCTGAAGTCGGGGCCATCGTGATGAGCCACGTCGGGGGTCAGAACGCGCTCGTCGCTGCCGTCCTGCGTGCAGGTTGCGATGCGCACGACCCGGTCGCCCCGTGCGCAGGCATAGACCAATCGGTCGCTATGCGCGCCGTGCCACCAGCTTGGGCGCGGTGTACCCACGGGCCGCGTGGTCGTACCGTCCCAGACATGCATCCCCGCGCCGGTCCCGTCATGGGCCGAAAAGATCACCCGACCATCGGGCAGAAACCCGTGATCGTTGTTGCACCGCTCGGCACAGCCGGTGTCCAGCATCTGCAACCCGTCGCTGTCGGCGCGCCACAACCGGCCTTCGCCATTCACCAGAAACCAGCCATCGGGATGCCAGTTCGGCGCCTCGATCAACATCGGGCTGCGCAGCACGACGCGGGCCTGCCCGGTGGCCACATCCCATACCTCCAGCGAGGACCGCCAATTCATGGCGTGACTATCTGACCGTCACCGCGCCATTGACGCAGCGCCAGTACCGTCAGGATCGCGGCAAAGACGCAGACCTGATAGGTCAGCGCATGGCCGATGGCCGCCGCGTGGTCCTGATCAACGCGCAGCCGGACAAAGAACAGGCTGCTGACGATGGCGATGCCGATGGCTGCGCCGATCTGCTGGAACGCCTGCATGCCACCCGTCGCGGCACCCGCGATCCGTCCCGGCACATCCCGCAGCACCAGCTGGAACAGCGGAGAGATCGCAAGCCCCATGCCCAACCCGTTCAGCGCCAGTGGCCCGGCCAAGGTCGCAGTCCCCAGATCGGCCGGCGGATGACCTGCGGCATGGCGCAGCCAGATCATCCCTGCCAGCATCACCGTGGCCCCAAGCGCCACCCGCCCCACCAGCGCCCGCGTCCCGAACCGGCCGGTGACATAGCTGCCCAGCATGATCCCCAACGGGAACGGCGCCGTGGCGATGCCCGATTCCAGCGGGGTCAGCCCGAAACCGGTCTGGAAATAGATCGCCAGCACCAGAAACATTCCTGGAATCGCGGAAAAATGAAGCATCACTACCGTGACCCCCGACAGGAACCCCCGGTCGCGCAACAGCACCATCGGCAGCAATTGTTCACGGCCCGCCACCTCCAACGCGCGCTGGCGTTGCAGGAACAGCGCACCCACCGGAATGGCCGCGACCAGCGTGGCCAGCGTCCACCACGGCCAGCCCAACAGCGGACCTTCGATCATCGGCAGTACGACCATGGTGATCGCCAGCCCGAACAGGCCCACGCCCCGCCAGTCGATCGCCATGTCACGCGACGATTCCAGCCGGGGGATCAGCCGCAGCCCGGCCAGGACCACCAGCAGCCCCACGGGAAGGTTCACCAGAAAGATCGGACGCCACGCCAGTCCATAGAGGTCGGTGGTGATCAGCAAGCCCCCCAACAGCGGCCCGGTGACCGCGCCCATGCTGATGACGACGCCTGCCAGTGCAAAAGCCTTGGCCTTTTGTTCGGGCGGAAAGATCACGTGCATGATCGCCATCACCTGCGGCACCATCATTGCGCCGCCCACGCCCTGCAACGCCCGCGCGCCGATCAGAACGTTGATGTCGGGCGCCAACCCGCACAGCACCGACGCCAGCGTGAACAGCGTCACCCCCGACAGAAACAACCGTTTGCGCCCCAGCTTGTCCCCGAACCGCCCGCAGGGCAGGAGGCCCACCGCGAATGCCAGCACATAGGCAGCCGAAATCCATTCGATCTGCGTCTCGCTGGCGCCCAGATCGGCACGGATCGACGGCAGCGCGACATTGACGATGCTGACATCGATCAGGTTCATGAAATTGCCCATCAGCAACAGCACGGTGGCGGCCCAGGGGTTCACGCCCTTGGGCGGGCTTGCGGGATGGGACATGGGGACACTCCGTTCACGATCTGCGCGGAACTGTCCGCAGCGGCGCAAGGTTCCGAATGGCAAACGGCCCCGGTGTTGCACCGGGGCCGTTCCTATCACTGCATCGACGATCAGGACAGGCCGATCAGGCCCATGCTCTCCAGCTTCAGCAGCACCTGATGAGCGGCGCTGTCCACGTCGATATTCGTGGTATCGACGCGCAATTCGGGCTTGGCCGGTTCTTCATAGGGATCTGAAATCCCGGTGAATTCCTTGATCTTGCCTTCGCGCGCCATCTTGTACAGGCCCTTGCGGTCGCGGCGTTCGCATTCCTCCAGCGGGGTCGAGATGTGGATTTCGACAAATGCACCACCGGCTTCGACCATCTCACGCACGGCGCGGCGGGTCGCGGTATAGGGCGCGATCGGCGCGCAGATCGCGATGCCACCGTTCTTGGTGATTTCCGACGCAACATAGCCGATACGCTTGATGTTGATATCGCGGTGTTCCTTGGAAAAGCCCAGCTCGGACGACAGATGCTTGCGCACGACGTCACCGTCCAGCAGCGACACGGGGCGGCCGCCCATCTCCATCAGCTTGACCATCAGCGCGTTCGCGACGGTCGACTTGCCCGACCCCGACAGGCCGGTGAAGAACACCGTAAAGCCCTGTTGGGCGCGCGGAGGCGACGTGCGACGCAGCTGCTGCACGACCTCGGGGAAGCTGAACCATTCCGGAATGTCCAGACCCTCGCGCAGACGGCGGCGCAACTCGGTGCCGCTGATGTCCAGAACGGTGCTGCCTTCCGGAACCTCGTTCGCGGGATAATACTGCGCCTTTTCCTGCACATAGACCATGTGCTTGAAGTCGACCATTTCGACGCCGATTTCGTCCTTGTACGTCGTGAACAGCTCCTGCGCGTCATAGGGACCATAGAAGTCCTGACCGGCGCTGTTCTTGCCCGGACCGGCATGGTCGCGGCCGACGATGAAATGCGTCACGCCGTGGTTGGCGCGGATCAGGCCGTGCCACACCGCCTCGCGCGGGCCGGCCATGCGCATGGCCAGGTTCAACAGCGACAGGTTGGTGGTGGCAGCCGGATACTTGTCCAGCACCGCCTCATAGCAGCGCACGCGGGTGAAATGGTCCACGTCGCCCGGCTTGGTCATGCCCACGACCGGATGGATCAGCAGGTTGGCCTGTGCCTCGCGTGCGGCGCGAAAGGTCAGTTCCTGATGCGCGCGGTGCAGCGGGTTGCGGGTCTGGAACGCCACGACGCGGCTCCAGCCCAGCTTCTTGAACATGGTGCGCAGTTCGTTGGGCGTGTTGCGGCGGGCACGGAAATCATAATGCGTCGGCGCCTGCAGGCCCTTGACCGGGCCACCCAGATAGACAGGCCCTGCGACATTGTGCAGATAGTTCACCGCCGGATGCGCCAGATCGTCGGCGCCGAACACCTTTTCGGCCTCCAATGCCTTGTTCGGCACCCATTTGTCGGTCAGCGACATGATCGCCAGGATCACGCCCTCTTGGTCGCGCAATGCGATGTCGGTACCCGGCTCCAGCCCTTCGGCGAATTTCTCGGATACGTCCAGAGTGATGGGCATCGGCCACAGCGCACCCGAGGCCAGACGCATGTCGCTGACAACGCCGTCATAATCGGCCTGGGTCAGGAACCCTTTCAGCGGGTTGAAGCCGCCGTTCATCAGCAGTTCCAGATCGCAGATCTGGCGGGGCGTCAGGTCCCAGCTGGGCATCCGCCCGGCATCGTCCTTCAGCGCGGCGGCGGACGCCTCGGAGACGTACAATTCGGGGATGGGGGCGTGCTTGGGCAGGGTCATGATCAGGACTCGTGGTTGCGCGACATTGATTCAACACGCGCATTCCGGGGAGGATAGCGCGACATGACGCGACGAATAGCCGCCACGAAAGCGATATTCAAGTCTGGGAAAACGCTATTGACACGAACCTGCCTGTCGCAATGCACGCCGGACCGTTAAGTTGACGCGATGAACGACCATACAAGCGAGAGATTGATGACCGACAACAGCCAAGCCACCCCCGACGAACAGCGCGCCCTGACGCGCGAGGAGCTGGACCTGGCCAACCGTTCGCGCCAGCCTGCCTTGGGTCAGTTGTCCGACAAGGAGGTGTCCGACCTGGTGGGGCTGCTGCGCATGCGTCGCAACCGCGCGCGTGACATTGCCGCCCGTCAGGGACGCGAAGCCCGCGGCAAGGCCGGGCCCAAAGGTGCCAACCCCGCCGGAGGAAACGAGGGCACGCGTAGCAAGGCCGAATACCTGACCGCCGCGATGGATCGCGCGATCGCAGAGCGCGACCGTCGCGAACCGCCGCAGGCCTAGACCAAGCTTGCGACGAGGCCCTCGGGCGCGATCTCGACCTCGCCCTGCGCCTCAAGGAAATGCGCGGCATCCAGCGCGGCCATGCACCCCATGCCCGCGCTGGTGATCGCCTGTCGATAGATGTGGTCGGTCAGGTCACCTGCGGCGTAAACGCCGGGAATCGACGTCCGTGTGCTGCCCGGTTCGACCTTGACGTAACCGCCGTTGTGCAACTCCAGCTGGTCCTTGACCAGCTCGCTGGCAGGCGCATGACCGATTGCCACGAAGACACCGTCAGCCGCGATGGTCCGGGTGGTTCCGTCACGCAGATCGCGCAGGACGGCACCGCTGACCCCGACCGGAGTGTCGGTGCCAGTGACCTCGGCCAGTTCGCTGTTCCAGATCACCTCGACCTTGGGATGGGCGAACAGACGATTCTGCAGGATTTTTTCGGCGCGCAGGCTGTCTCGGCGATGTACCAGCGTGACTTTGCTGGCGAACTTGGTCAGGAACAGCGCCTCTTCGACGGCGGTGTTGCCGCCGCCGATCACCACGACCTCGCGGTTGCGATAAAAGAACCCGTCGCAGGTCGCGCAGGCACTGACGCCGAAACCCTTGAATTTCTCCTCGGACGGCAGCCCCAACCAACGTGCCTGGGCGCCGGTGGCCAAAATGACCGCATCCGCTGTCACCACCCGGCCGCTGTCGCAGGTCGCGGTAAAGGGGCGGCTTTGCAGGTTCAGCGTCGTGACCATGTCGGTCACGATTTCGGCACCCATTGCGCGGGCATGGGCCTCCATCTTGACCATCAGTTCGGGGCCCTGGATCTCGGTTTCGCCGGGCCAGTTCTCGACCTCGGTCGTGATGGTCAGCTGTCCGCCGGGCTGCATCCCCTGGATCAGCATCGGCTCCAGCATCGCGCGGGCGGCATAGACGGCGGCGGTGTATCCCGCCGGGCCCGATCCCACGATCAAAAGTTTCACATGGCTGCGTTCGGTCATCTTGCGCCCCTTTCACGGTTTGTGCATGAGGTAGTCCCTCATGCGCCGGACTGCAACGCATCCCCGCCACGGACCGACGCAGACAAGATTGTTGCGCGGAATGGGTCGGTATCGTAGTTTCCGGAAACACGACGACTTGACAGAAGAAAGAGCCCCATGGCCGGCGCCAAACTGGATGACATCGACCGTAAGATCCTGGCCGAACTTCAGGCCGATGGGCGCATGACCAACGTCGAACTGGCCCGCCGGGTCGGCATTTCGGCGCCACCCTGCCTGCGCCGCGTCCGCACGCTGGAGGAACTGGGCTATATCCGCGGTTATCATGCCGATATCGACGCCCGGGAACTGGGGTTCGAGGTGCAGGTCTTTGCCATGGTCCGCCTTGCGTCGCAGTCCGAGCGTGACCTGTCCGCGTTCGAGGCGCTGGTTCAGGGCTGGCCGCTGGTCCGCGAATGCCACATGCTGAACGGAGAGATTGATTTCATCCTGAAATGCATTTCGCCGGATCTGTCGACGTTTCAGCGCTTTCTGACCAACAGCCTGACGGCCGCGCCAAACGTGGCCTCGGTCAAGACATCGCTGGTGATCAGGGGTGCCAAGGACCTGCCTGCCGTGCCCTTCGAGATCGTCGAGGAACGCGTCCGCGAAGCGGGCTGACTGTTGCGCAGGCTGGCGCGACTGACGCTGCTGCTCTGGTCGCTGGCGACTGTCGCGCTTACGGGCTGGATGCTGTCACAGAATCCGTTTGCGACATTGATGGTCGATCGTGGATTGGAACAGGACCGGACATCGCTAATGCGTGCGGTGGCCGACCGCGCCACCCCTGATTGGCTGATCCCCCGCCTGACCGCCGCGCTGGATGCGGATGACCGCCAGCGTGTCCAGGTCCTGATGGACCTGGCGCAGGATCAGGACACGCCCCTGCCCCCGGACCTTCGTGCGCGCGCCGATGCCGCGCTGGCGGTTAGCGTGCTGGACACGCTGTCCGATTGCGGGTCCTGCATGCGCGACGTGACCACCTGCCCCAGCCTGTCGCTGGTTGCCGCATGCACACTGCCATTCGAACTGTCGCCCGCGGGTGACGCCGCAGCCCTGATCCGCCAGGGCGGCACATGGGCCACCGGCGGCGACCCCGACGGCATCGAGGCCGCGTTGGCGACGCTTGGCCTTGCCGCCACTGCCGGCACGCTGGTGACCGCCGGCAGCAGCCTGTCGATCAAGGGCGCTGCGACAACGCTGCGTGTCGCGCGGCGCGCCGATGCATTGTCACCCGGCATGACCCGCGCCCTGTCCGCTGCGGCACGCAGCCCCGCACCGGCGCGTGCGCTGTCTGGCATAGCCGGCGACCTGCGGACCATCGGTCGGCACGCTTCGGTGCCGGAAATACTGCCGATCCTGCGGCTGGCCGACGATCCCGACGACCTGGGCCGATTGGCGCGCCTGTCGCAGGCGGCCGGTCCCGACACGACCCGCACGCTGACCGTTCTGGGAAAATCGGACAGCCTGCGCCTGATGCGCCGTCTGGCCGATGCCGCGGTTGCAACGGCAGGCCTGATCGCGCTGGTGGTGGGGCAACTGGCGGCACTGTTGGGCGCCGGGGTTCAGATGGTGGTGCGCCGCTGCCTGCGGCCCGCAACCATCACCCGCCGGATGCCGCCGCCGTTGATCCGCGTCTGACGCGATGGGTGTCTGTCCGGCAGTCGCGGATGGTTCGGACAGCGCGCGTTAAAGCGAGATGGCACTGATCAGGCGACCGTAATCGGCCTGACCCTCATGCGTGGAACGGCGATAGCTGAAAAAGCGGTCAGCGTCGGAATAGGTGCAATGCCGCGACCATTCGGCCTGAACCCCCGCCGCGCGCAGTCGTGAAAGACCGAAAGCAGGCAGGTCGAACATCGGACGCCCCTGTTGTCCCGCCGCAAAGAACCGGTCATTTTCGGGGTCATCGCACAGGAACTCTTCCATGAATTCCGGGCTGACCTCATAGGCGCCCTGGCTGATCGTGGGGCCGATCACCGCACGAATGTCCGTCGCCCCCAGATCGCGCATGGCCGCAACGGTGGCCTCGATCACGCCCGCGATGGCGCCACGCCAACCCGCATGACAAGCCCCCACGACGCCCCCTCCCGCATCTGCCAGCAGGACCGGCTGGCAATCGGCGGTCAGCACCGCCAACGCCACGTCGCGGCGCGCGGTGACAAGCCCGTCCGCCTTGATGTCCTCGACCAGGTCGATATCGTCGGCGTCCCGCAGGGTGACCACATCCGCTGAATGCACCTGCTTGACCGTCGCAAGCGGCAGGCCCATCGCCCCGGCCACGCGGGCCCGGTTGACCAGCACCATTTCGCTTTGGTCCGATGAGCGCCGACCACAGTTCAGCCCGGCGAACAGGCCAGAGGAGGCTCCGCCCTTACGGGTGAAAAAGCCATGCTTTACGCCTGAAAGCATGGGGTGGGTCAGGATTTCAAGCGTCGTCTGCATGGGCCTCCAGCGCGACAAATCCGGGCACGGGCGGCGCGCCCTTGGGCCAGATCGCGATTACCTTGAACAGGTGACCCATTTCCGAGGGGTGGGTCAAGCGCCGAAGCGCCGCCATGGCGCCCGTGTCGCCCGCAGCAGCCAACCGCGCGGCCCGTGCATCGGCCCCAAGGGCGCACAGCCAATCGCCCTGACGCACCGGGCGCGACACGATCGCCCCACCCCGCCAAGCCGCCGCTGCAAGCGCAGCAAAGTCGACATGCGCTGTCAGATCTGCCTGACCCGGATGGGCCAGGGGATCCTCGGGCGCGTGGTCGCGTAATGCCTGGAACGTATCGCCAAAGCCATTCCAGCTGCCATAATCGATCAGGATGGCGGCACCGCCATGGCGGGCGATGTGCCGGGCCGCGGCCTCGGCAAAGGCGGCGCCTTCGGGGCATTCCTCGACGATGTCGCCCTCGCTGCCGGCGCGGGCCAATGGCACGACAGGGCCAAGCCCCATGCGCAGCCCGTCGTCGGACAGCCCGACCATGCGTTCGCGCCAGCCATCGGTGGTGCGCTGATACTGGCGGATCGGCAGAGCGTCGATGAACTCATTTCCGATCATGAACAAAGGCTTTGATCCTGTATCCTCGACGCCTCCGATATGCGTGACCGCCCCGA
This sequence comes from Paracoccus sp. Ld10, assembly GCF_045064235.1. Taxonomy (NCBI): domain Bacteria; kingdom Pseudomonadati; phylum Pseudomonadota; class Alphaproteobacteria; order Rhodobacterales; family Paracoccaceae; genus Paracoccus; species Paracoccus sp. Ld10. Next base: position 168,393 of record NZ_JBISHD010000032.1, read on the forward strand.
GACGGTCGCGCTGGACGCCGCGCAGATGGGCCGACGCCTCGATCAGCGCGACTTCGGCCGCCGAAATCATGCCCGGCACCTGCCTGATCGCACGCAGCATGTCGGCCATCAGCGTGCCGCGCCCCGGCCCCGGCTCCACCAGTGCGAATGGCGCGGGCGCCCCCTGGTCGAGCCAGGCCTGAGCCAAGGCCAGGCCGCACAGCTCTCCGAACATCTGATGAACCTCGGGTGCTGTGATGAAATCGCCTGCCACGCCAAAAGGATCGCGCGTCGCGTAGTATCCGTGGCGGCTGTCCATCAGACAGATCTGCATGTAGTCGGCCAGCGTGATCGGCCCCGTCGCGCGGATGCGCGCCGCGATGATCCCGGCCAGCGGCGTCATTCCGACACGGTCGGCCGCCGCCGCGCATGGACCACCAGCGCCAGCCCGATCATCACCATCGGCAACGACAACGTCTGCCCCATCGTCAACCCGATGACGGGGCCGCCCAAAACATGGCCAAACGGATTGTCCGGTGTGATGAACTGGGCATCCGCAACGCGAAACAATTCGACGAATATCCGTGCAAGCCCATATCCCGTCAGGAAAATTCCGAACGCCAATCCGGGGCGACGCAGCCCACCGGCGCGGACCACGACCAGCAGGATCAGCCCCACCAGCAGACCTTCAAGGCCCGCTTCGTACAGCTGGCTGGGGTGGCGGGCGCATGGACCGATGATGCCCGCGCAGGCCTGCGCGGCCTCTCCCGGAAAGATCACACCCCACGGCAGGTCGGTGGGACGACCCCACAGTTCGGCATTGATGAAGTTGGCAATGCGCCCGAAAAAGATGCCGATCGGCGCGACCACGGCCATCGCATCGGCCAGCCGCAGTACGGGCACGTCATGGCGGCGCGACCAGAACCAGGTGGCCACGATCACGCCGGCGAACCCGCCGTGAAAGCTCATTCCGCCCTGCCAGACCTGCAGGATCTGTCCGGGGTTCGACAGATAATAGGCGGGTTCATAGAACAGGACGAACCCCAATCGACCGCCCAGGATGACCCCCAAGATCACCCAGGTCAGCAGGTCGTCGACGCGATCGGGCGCGGTGGGCGGTGTGCCGCCCCACAATGCCGGCCGGCGCATCATCGCGACGATAAGCTGCCAGCCCAGGATCAGCCCGGCCAGATAGGCCAGCGCGTACCAGCGCAACGACAACGAAAATCCGCCCACTGTGAAGGTAAAGATTTCGGGGGCAATTTCAGGAAACGGGATCATGGCGCCTCGGGTCTGCGATTTGCCGCGCACGCTAGTCGTCAAAGCCGCACTGTCAACATTGAACCCAGGGCCGCATCGGACCATATAGGCAGCAATGCAAGTCAAAGGGGTACCGCCAGATGACCACCCAGAACCGTTTTTTCGATGACATGTCCAAGTTGATGACCAATGCGATGGGCGTAGCCCAGGGCGCACGAAGCGAGGCCGAAACAGCGATGAAGGGATGGGTCGACCGGTGGCTGGCCGATCGCGATTTCGTCACCCGCGAAGAGTTCGAGGCCGTCCGCGAAATGGCGATCAAGGCGCGTACCGAAAACGCCGATCTCAAGGCGCGTCTGGATGCGCTTGGCGCGGGACGCGACCAGCCTCAGGGCTGAATCACCGTCTGTCCCACAAGCACCCCCGCGCGGTCATAGACCAGGATACGGTCGTCCATGGTCAGAACGATGATGCGATCGGTCCCAAAGGTCACCGCGCGGGTCTGTGTATTCTGGGGCAAAGTGATCGTATCGGGCAGTTCGGGCAGCGCCGGCTGGTTCAGCCGCACCCATAGCAGCACCACCACCGCGATTATCCCCACCCCCATGACAAGCGTCAGCCCCGTCACAAGCGTCTTTAGAAAACGCAGTTCCGGGACAGCTTTCGCCGCCACCTTCCAATCGGTATCATCCTGCGCCATGTCGATCCTTTCCGTGACCATTCCGGCCAATCCGCCCGACCGACTTGATAAGGCGCTTGCCATGGCGGTGCCAGAGGACGCGGCTCTGTCGCGGTCCCGCCTGGCGCGCCTGATCGCCGATGGAGCGGTTGCAGGCCCGGACGGGCCGGCACGCGACGTCAAGGCACGCGTTGCCGAGGGGCAGAAATACCGCATCACGCTGTCCCCGCCCGAACCCGTCGAAACACAGGCCGAAGCCATTCCGCTGGTCATCGCGTACGAAGACGATGACCTGATCGTGATCGACAAGCCCGCCGGAATGGTCGTCCATCCCGCACCGGGCAGCCCCACGGGCACGCTGGTCAACGCGCTTTTGGCGCATTGCGGCGATTCGCTCTCCGGCATCGGCGGCGAAAAACGCCCCGGCATCGTGCACCGCATCGACAAGGATACATCCGGCCTATTGGTCGTGGCGAAATCGGACCGCGCGCATCATGGTCTTGCTGCCCAGTTCGAGGCGCATACCGCCACGCGACGATATCTGGCACTGGCGCATGGGGCGATCGACGCCGCCGATCCGCGTTTGCGCGGCACGCCGGGCGTGTCGTTCGAGGAGGGGTTGGTGCTGCGCATCGGGACGCAACTTGCCCGCCACCCGACAGACCGTCAGCGTCAGGCCGTCCATGCCGACAAAGGTCGCCATGCCGTGACCCGGGCGCGGCTGTTGGAACGGTTCGGGACGCCGCCCTCGGCAATGCTTGTCGAATGTCGGCTGGAAACGGGACGGACGCACCAGATCCGCGTGCACATGGCCCATTGCGGTCTGGGCCTTATCGGTGACCCGGTCTATGGCGGCTCACGGCGCGCATCGGCCAAGGCGCTTGGCGGGGCGGCTGCAGCTGTTCAGGCTTTCTCGCGTCAGGCGCTGCATGCCGCGCATCTAGGGTTCGTTCATCCGCTCAGCGGGGATCAGATGGGGTTCGACAGCCCCCTGCCCGACGACATGCAGGAATTGCTGGACACGCTTCGCGCCGCCCCTTGACGCGATCGGCATCCGACCACACATGACATTGCCCCGCGGATGCGGCATCCTGTCCCGGAACCGGGCCATTCGACGGCGCGTTACCCGGTCTCTGCGAAAGGCGAATATCATGGCGACTTATGGAAATCTTCCCGCCCCCAGCCCGGAACAGGGTCTAAACCGCTATCTGCAAGAGATCCGGAAGTTCCCGTTGTTGGAACCGGAACAGGAATATATGCTGGCCAAGGCGTGGGCCGATCACGAAGACAGTGATGCGGCGCATCAGATGGTCACCAGCCACCTGCGTCTGGCAGCAAAGATTGCGATGGGATACCGCGGCTATGGCCTGCCCCAGGCAGAAGTCATCAGCGAGGCTAACGTGGGGCTGATGCAGGCGGTCAAGCGTTTCGACCCGGAACGCGGGTTCCGTCTTGCCACATACGCGATGTGGTGGATCCGCGCATCGATCCAGGAATACATTCTGCGGTCATGGTCGCTGGTCAAGATGGGTACCACCAGTGCTCAGAAAAAGCTGTTCTTCAACTTGCGCAAGGCAAAGTCCAAGATCGGCGCACTGGAAGAGGGCGATTTGCGGCCCGAAAATGTCGCCCAGATCGCGACCGAGCTGAACGTCACGGAAAAAGAAGTCGTCGACATGAATCGTCGTTTGTCCGGCGGTGATGCGTCGCTCAACGCGCAGGTCGGCTCCGGTGACGGCGAATCATCTGCGCAATGGCAGGACTGGCTGGAAGATACCAACGCCAACCAAGCCGATGCGTATGCCGAGACCGAGGAACTGGACACCCGCCGACAGATGCTGATCGACGCGATGGACGTTCTGAACGATCGCGAAAAGGACATCCTGATGGAACGGCGGCTGCGTGACGATCCAATGACGCTCGAGGATCTGTCCAGCCGCTACAGCGTGTCGCGTGAGCGGATCCGTCAGATCGAAGTTCGCGCATTCGAAAAACTGCAGGAACGGATGCGCACGTTGGCCCGCGACAAGGGAATGCGGATCGCCGATCCTGTCGATTGAACCGCGCTGCATTGACGCAACGCGGCGTGGCGCTATGGTCTGGCAACCCTGCAGGATTGCCCTAGACCATGCCCGCGCCCCTGACCGCCCTTACTGAATTTCAGCGCCTCGAAGCGCAGGGCTCTTGGCGCGAGACGCCTCAATCGCGCTTGCGCGAGGTCGTCGTTTCAGTGGGCGCTGCCACCCTCATGATGATGGACCCAAAGTCGGATCGTCCACTGGCGCATTGGTCGCTGCCAGCGGTCACTCGCATCAATCCGGGTCAGCTGCCTGCCACCTATACGCCGAATGGCTCTGAACCCGATGAGACGGTCGAGATCGATGATCCGCTGATGATAGAGGGGATAGAGCGCGTGCAGCGCGCTATTGCTGTCCACCGCGCTGTGCCGGGGCGGCTGCGCGGTGTCGTCACGGTTCTGGCGGTGATGGCGATGCTGGGGGCGCTGATTTTGTGGCTGCCCGATGCCATGATCCGGCATGCCGCCCGGATCGCCCCGCCTGCACAATCGCGGACCATCGGCCTGGCTGTTCTGGCCGAGCTGGAGAAAAGCGCCGGCGCTGTATGTCGCCGCAGCTCTGGGCAGCAGGTTCTTGATTGGATCACACCGACGCTGATCGGAGACGATGCGTTGGTCCAGGTGGTGCCCGCCCCTTTGAACGGCGCACGACGCCTGCCGGGTGATGTGTATGTTCTGGGCAACGACCTGCTGACGACCACCCCCGGTCCCGAGGCGTCTGCAGGTCACCTGATTGCGGCCCGCCTGGCGGTCGAGGACAAGCAGACGACCCTTGACGCGCTGCAGTATGCCGGCTTGATGAATGCGCTGCGCCTGATGACGCTGGGCACCCTGTCGCGCAATGCCATGCAGGGCTATGGAGAGGCGCTGTTGGCCGATACGCCCCCGCGGCCCGACTTGGCGACCCTGCCCCCGGCCTTCGCCGAACGTGGCCTGTCGACTGAGCCCTATGCGCGCAGCATCGATCCGACCGGTGCCGCCGTCTTGCCGTTAATCGAGGCCGACCCGATCCGTCAGGGGACCGAACCCGTCAGCCTGCTGACGGATGAACAATGGCTGGCCCTGCAACAGATCTGTGCGGGCTGATCCCCTCAGACGAACTGTTCGCGCAGCAGCCGTTCGTCCAGCCCGTGTCCCGAATCGAACAGCAGCCGGTGGCATATGTCGTCGGCACTGCGAATTTCGACACGCGTGACGTGGCGGACCGACCGGCTGTCGGCATCGGCCATGACGGGGCGGCGATCGGCGTTCAACACCTCTATCACCACAGTTGCGCCCTTTGGCAGCAGCGCCCCCCGCCAACGACGCGGGCGGAATGGGGCGATTGCCGTCAACGCCAGCACCTCTGACCCGATGGGTAGGATCGGGCCATGCGCGGAATAGTTATAGGCCGTCGATCCCGCGGGGGTGGCAACCAGCGCACCGTCACAGACCAGTTCCTCCATCCGCAGACGACCGTCCACGTGGATGCGCAGCTTGGCCGCCTGCGGCCCCTCGCGCAGCAGGCTGACCTCGTTGATGGCCAGTGCCTCGGTACAGGTCCCGTCGGCACAGGTGGCGCGCATCCGCAGCGGGTTGATCGCCGTCTCCTCGGCCAGGGCCAGGCGGTCGGTCAGGTGGTCCTCGGCATAGGCGTTCATCAGGAACCCCACCGTGCCGCGGTTCATGCCATAGACCGGCAATCCCCGACCCTGTGTGGCGTGCAGCGTCTGCAGCATGAAACCGTCACCCCCAAGGGCCACGACAACCTCTGCACGGTCCAGCGGGGCCTGGCCATAACGCGCCGTCAGTGCGGACCATGCCGCACGGGCCAGATCGGCCTGACTGGCGGTAAAATGCACGTTGCGCGTCATCGGCCGTCCCGTTCCCTGATGGACCCGCACCATCACGCGACCCCGGCGCGATGACAAGCGCATTTCGCGGTGCGTCGCAACGGACGGGATGCGGGTCGTTTTGTCACTTTCGGCATGCGCGACGTTGCGTTAAAAGACGCCAACCCAAGCCGCCCCAGCCAAAAAAGGACGAAAGACCGATGAACGCACCGACCCGCGACAACGGCTTCTTTACCGAAACCCTGGCCAGCCGTGACCCCGACATTGCCAAGGCGATCACCCAGGAACTGGGCCGCCAGCGCGACGAGATCGAGCTGATCGCCTCCGAGAACATCGTCAGCCGCGCCGTGATGGAGGCTCAGGGTTCTGTCCTGACCAACAAGTACGCCGAAGGCTATCCGGGCAAGCGTTATTACGGCGGCTGTCAGTATGTCGACATCGCCGAAAACCTGGCGATCGAACGCGCCAAGGAGCTGTTCGGCTGTGCCTATGCCAACGTCCAGCCCAACAGCGGCAGCCAGATGAACCAGGCCGTGTTCCTGGCGCTGCTGCAGCCGGGCGACACGTTCATGGGTCTGGACCTGAATTCGGGCGGTCACCTGACCCACGGATCGCCGGTCAACATGTCGGGCAAGTGGTTCAACGTCGTCAGCTATGGCGTACGCGCGCAGGACCAGATGCTGGACATGGATGCGATCGCCGAAAGCGCGCGCCAGCATAAACCCAAGCTGATCATCGCTGGTGGCACCGCCTATAGCCGCAGCTGGGACTGGGCTGCATTCCGCGCGATCGCGGATGAGGTCGGTGCCTATCTGATGGTCGACATGGCCCATATCGCGGGACTGGTCGCGGGTGGCGTGCACGCCTCGCCCGTGCCGCATGCCCATGTGGTGACCTCGACCACGCACAAATCGCTGCGCGGCCCGCGTGGCGGCCTGATCCTGACCAACGACGCGGACATCGCCAAGAAGGTCAACAGCGCCGTGTTCCCCGGCCTGCAGGGCGGCCCGCTGATGCATGTGATCGCCGCCAAGGCCGTGGCCTTTGGAGAGGCCCTGCGCCCTGAGTTCAAGACCTATGCCGCACAGGTCGTCAAGAACGCCGCCGCCATGGCGGACGAGCTGATGAAGGGCGGCATCGACATCGTGTCGGGCGGCACCGACAACCACCTGTGTCTGGCCGACCTGCGTCCCAAGGGCGTGACCGGCAAGGCGACAGAGGCCGCATTGGGCCGCGCGCACATCACCTGCAACAAGAACGGCGTGCCGTTCGACCCTGAAAAGCCGTTCGTGACCTCGGGCATTCGTCTTGGCGCGCCCGCAGGCACCACCCGGGGCTTTGCCGAGGCCGAGTTCCGCCAGATTGCCCGCTGGATCGTCGAGGTCGTGGACGGCCTGGCCGCCAACGGCGAGGACGGCAACACCGCGGTCGAGGACAAGGTCCGCACCGAGGTGGGTCAGCTGTGCGCCCGCTTCCCGCTGTATCAGGGCATGTGATCCCGTCTGATCGCTGACCGGCTTATCCCGCCGCGCAACCGCGCGGCGGGATCTTTTGTTCGTGCCATTTGCACAGCCTGCAGTTTCGCGCCATGGTTCGTGCGGACACCAAGGGAAGAGAGCAGATGACACCCCCCAATCGCCCCCAGGCCGAGCCACGCTGGAGCCTGGTCGGCCCCGGCCTGGTCGTGGCCGCCACAGGCGTCGGCGCCGCCGACCTGATCGCCACCACCGTCGCCGGCAGCAAATACGGCTATGCCCTGCTGTGGGCCGTCGTCGCGGGCTGCATCATGAAGATCGTGCTGGTCGAGGGTGCGGGCCGTTACACCCTGGCCACCGGCAACACCATCTTCGAAGGTTGGAGCACGCTTGGCAGATGGACCAGCTGGTATTTCGGCCCATACATCGTGATCTGGGGCTTTGTCTATGGCGCGGCGGCGATGGCCGGGACCGGGCTGGCGCTGACATCGCTGATGCCGTTTCTGGGCGTTCCGGCCTGGGGCATCCTGTCGGGGCTGACGGGGTTGGCACTGGTCTGGTCGGGGCGGTACGACCTGTTCGAACGGGTTCTGACCGCGATGGTCATTCTGATGTTCGTGGCCATGGTGCTGGCGGCCGCCGCGACCCTGCCCAATCTGGGTGAAATCGTGACGGGTCTGGCACCGATGATCCCCGAAGGCGCGATGATCAACGTGCTGTCCGTCGCCGGTGGCGTGGGCGGTACGATCACGCTGGCGGCCTATGGCTATTGGCTGCGTGAAAAGGGTTGGGACAGCCCGCGGTTCATGTCGGTCATGCGCATCGATAATGCGGTCGCCTATCTGGTGACCGGACTGTTCGTCGTCGCAACGCTGATCGTGGGGGCGGAACTGCTGTATTCCGCGGGCATCGCGATCGGCAATGGTGATCAGGGCATGGTGGATCTATCGCGCGTCCTGGACGAACGCTATGGCCCGTGGCTCAGCAAGCTGTTTCTGGTCGGGTTCTTTGCGGCGTCGTTCAGTTCGCTGATCGGGGTCTGGAACGGGGTCAGCCTGATGTTCGCCGACTTTCTGGGCCATGTGCAGGGCAAGGCGCATGGCGATCCCGCCCGCCTGTCGGGCGGGCGGTACTATCGCGCCTATGTGCTGTGGCTGACGGTGCCGCCGATGGCGATGCTGTTTCTGGGCCAGCCGATCTTCCTGATCCTGGCTTATGGCGTGCTGGGCGCGCTGTTCATGCCGTTCATGTCGGTCACGTTGCTGTGGATCCTGAACACCAACCGCGTACCGGTCGAATGGCGTAATAACCTGCTGACCAACATCATGCTGGCCATCTGCACGCTGGCCTTTGCCGCGCTGGCTGTGGATCAGTTGCGCAGTTCGATCATGCGGTTGTTTTAGGTTTGCCACGCCGGCTTGCGCCGGTCGAAAAACGCCGCGATCCCTTCGGGGGCCTCGGCACCCTGCCAGACGGCGATTAGACGGTCGATGCTGTCCTCGATGACCGCCTCGTCGATGCGCGGACCAAGCGCGCGGCATTGCGCCTTGGCCGCGGCGACCGCGCCGGGTGCCGCCTGCAGAAAGGGCGCGATTTCGGCCTCGATGGCCGCGTCCAGATCGGCCGGCGCCACGTGGCGCGACACCAGGTTCAGGGTCACCGCCTCCGTGGCGTCGAACAGGCGGGCGGAAAAGAACACCCGCCGCGCGGCAGGCTCGCCCATGCGCGCGACGACATAGGGCCCGATGGTCGCGGGGATCAGGCCAAGACGGACCTCGGTCAGACCAAAGCGTGCGGTATCCGCTGCGATCACGATATCGCTGACCGCCATGATGCCCAAGCCGCCCCCAAAGGCATTTCCATGCACCCGCGTGATCAGCGGTTTTGGTAGCAGGTTCAGCGCCGACAGCATCCCGGCCAGCGCACGCGCCCCCTCGCGCCGCGTTGCATCGTCTGCGGCCATCTGGCCGCGCATCCAACCCAGATCGCCCCCCGCGCAGAAACTGGGCCCATCGCCCGCCAGCACGACCACGCGGACGGTCGGATCGGCCCCCAGATCGGCGGCGGCGTTGGTCAGTTCGTCCATCATGGCGCGCGACAGGGCGTTATGCTTGTTCGGGCGGGACAGCGACAGGGTCGCCACGCCGCGTGCGTCACGGTCGATGCGGATCGTGTCAGGCATCGGGGGTCTCCCTTAATGCGCGTGCCATGGCGGCGGCACGGGTGATGATGTTCATGTCCAGTCCATGCGCGAAACCACGCGCAGTCAGGTGCCGGGCCAGCGCCTCGGTCGCCACGTTGCCCGCAGCCCCCGGCGCATAGGGGCAACCGCCCAGCCCCCCGACCGCGGCGTCAAACACGCGCAGCCCGCGATCCAGGCTGACATCGACATTCTGCAGCGCCCGCCCGGCGGTGTCGTGATAATGCCCCGCCAACCTGTCAGCCGGCAGTTCGTCCAGCACGGCGGACAGCATCGCGTCGATCGTCTCGGGCCGGCCCTGACCGATCGTGTCGCCCAGGCTGATCTGGTCGCAGCCCATCTCACGCAGCGCCGCCGCCACGCGCGCCACAGCCGCAGGCGGTGTCGGCCCGTCGAACGGACAATCGGTCACAACGCTGACATAGCCGCGCAACGCGACCCCGTCCGCCCGCGCTGCCTGTGCGACCGGTACCAACCGGGCCAGTACGTCGTCGATAGATGCGTTCAAATTCGCCCGGCTGAACCCCTCGGACGCGCTGGCAAAGATCGCCACCATGTCGGCCCCGGCCGCCCGTGCCGCCTGATAGCCGCGCAGGTTCGGCGTCAGCGCCGCATAGCGCGTGCCGGGGCGGCGGGTGATGCCCGCCATGACATGTGCCGCGTCCGCCAACTGCGGCACCCAGGTCGGCGGGACAAAGCTGGTCACCTCGATATGCGCAAAGCCCGCCTGGCTCAGCAGATCGACCAGCGCGATTTTGTCAGGGGTGGGGATCAGACGCTTTTCGTTCTGCAGCCCGTCGCGGGGACCCATCTCGAAGATCTCGACAGGCTCAGCCATCGGCGGGCTCCAGTCGGATCAGCGGGGCGCCGGCCTCGACCTGGTCGCCGGGTTGGGCCAACACCTCGGCCACGATGCCGTCGGCGGCGGCGGTCAGGCTGTGCTCCATCTTCATGGCCTCCAGCGCCGCCAGACGGTCACCGGCGACAACCGTCTGGCCCGCCACGACATGCACCGCCTTGACCAACCCCGGCATGGGTGACCGCGTCACGCCATCACCCGCCGCATCTGCCGCCTTGCGCGCCAGCGGGTCCAGCGGCCTCAGGTGCACGACCCGCCCGCCAAAGACGCTGACACCTGCGGAATGCACGACGACGCGGTGGCGGCAGGGCTGTCCGTCGACCCACCAGCGGTCCGATTGCCAGCGGACATCATGCGCATGGTCCAGCGTGACACGGGCAGCACCCGGTCCGGTGACCTCCAGCAGGGCCTGCCCGCGCTGCCATGCGATGGTCCGGCGCAGCGGCTGCCACAGCGTGGCCCCGCCGCGCGTGTCGCGATCGGCCAGCCCGGACAGGCCGATGACCCCCAGCACCAACGCCGCCGGGTCCGCCGCACCGCCGTCCATCAACGCGGGCAGATCGCGCGCGATCAGGCCGGTATCGACATCGCCCCGGCGAAAGCCCGAATGGCGGGCCAGCGCGATCAGGAAATCAAGGTTGGTAACCGATCCCGCCACCTCGGTGTCGACCAGCGCCTGTTCCAACGCGCGCAGCGCAATGGCGCGGGTCGCGCCCCATGTGATCACCTTGGCGATCATCGGGTCATACCACGGGCTGATCGCATCGCCGGGGCGCACGCCGGTCTCGATCCGGGCGCCGCCCGGAAAGCGCAGGTGCGACAGGCGGCCGGTGGCAGGCAGGAACCCCGCCGGCACATCCTCGGCATAAAGGCGCGCCTCGAAGGCATGGCCGGTCAGGGTGATCTGCTCCTGCCGCGCGGGCAGCGGCTCTCCGCTAGCAACGCGCAATTGCCATTCCACCAGATCGATGCCGGTGATCGCCTCGGTCACGGGGTGTTCGACCTGCAGGCGGGTGTTCATCTCCATGAACCAGAACCCGTCGGGTCGCAGGCCGTTCGCGCCGTCCACGATGAACTCGATCGTCCCCGCCCCGGCATAGCCGATCGCCTCGGCCGCGCGGACGGCCGCCCCGCCCATTGCCGCCCGCATTTCGGGGGTCATGCCGGGGGCCGGGGCCTCCTCGATCACCTTCTGATGGCGGCGCTGCAGGCTGCAGTCGCGTTCGTACAGATGCACGGCGCGGGTGCCGTCGCCAAAGACCTGAACCTCGATATGGCGCGGCTGCAGGATGTATTTCTCGATCAGTACGGCGGGGTTGCCGAATGCGCCCTGCGCCTCGGACCGGGCGCTGTCCAGCGCGTCGCGGAACGTGGCAGGGTCGTCCACGCGCCGCATCCCCTTGCCGCCGCCGCCCGCCACGGCCTTGATCAGCACCGGATATCCGATCTGATCCGCCTGCCGCGCCAGGTGATCGGCATCCTGATCCGCGCCGTGATAGCCGGGCACCACCGGCACACCTGCCTGCTCCATCAGCGCCTTGGCGGCATCCTTGAGACCCATCGCCCGGATCGCCGCAGCGGACGGCCCGATGAAAACCAGACCTGCCGCCACGACCGCATCGACGAAATCGGGATTTTCGGACAGGAACCCATAGCCCGGATGGATGGCCTGCGCCCCCGTTGTCTGTGCGGCCGCGATAATGGCGCCCCCCCGCAGATAGCTGTCGGCGGGCGCGGGGCCGCCCAGATGCACGGCCTGATCGGCCATCTGCACGTGGCGCGCGTCGCGGTCGGCATCGGAATAGACCGCCACCGTCGCCACGCCCAGGCGGCGGCAGGTGTCGATGACGCGGCAGGCGATTTCGCCCCGGTTGGCGATCAGGATCTTGTCGAACATGTCGTGCCCCTCACATGCGGAACAGGCCGAACCGCGTCGGCTGGATGGGTGCGTTCAGGCTGGCACGCAGCGACAGGGCCAGAATGTCGCGCGACTGGCGCGGATCGATGATCCCGTCGTCCCACAGCCGCGCGGATGCATACAAGGGATGGGACTGGCGTTCGAACATCTCGACTGTGGGGCGCTTGAACGCGGCCTCGTCCTCGGCAGACCAGGTCCCGCCCTGACGCTCGATCCCGTCGCGGCGCACGGTGGCCAGAACGCCGGCAGCCTGTTCGCCGCCCATCACACCGATGCGGCTGTTGGGCCAAGTCCACAGAAATCGCGGGGAATAGGCCCGTCCTGCCATGCCGTAATTGCCCGCGCCAAAGCTGCCGCCCACCAGCATGGTGATTTTCGGCACGTTGGTGGTGGCCACCGCGGTGACCATCTTGGCACCGTGGCGGGCGATGCCCTCGTTCTCGTATTTGCGACCTACCATAAAGCCGGTGATGTTTTGCAGGAACACCAGCGGAATGTTGCGGGCGCTGCACAACTCGATGAAATGCGCGCCCTTTTGGGCGGCCTCGCTGAACAGCACGCCATTGTTGGCAACGATACCGACGGGGCAGCCCTCGACATGGGCAAACCCGGTGACCAGCGTCTCTCCGAACCGAGCCTTGAATTCGTCGAAACGGCTGCCATCGACGATACGGGCGATCACCTCGCGGATGTCGTAGGGGGTGCGCAGATCGGCGGGCACAACGCCCAGAATCTCCTCGGGGTCGTATGCAGGAAGTTCAGGCGATTGCCAGACGACAGTGTCGGGGCGGCGGCGGTTCAGGTTGGCGATGGCGCGGCGGGCCTGGGCCAGGGCATGGGCGTCATCCTCGGCCAGGTAATCGGCCACACCGGACAGACGCGTGTGCACGTCGCCGCCGCCCAGATCCTCCGATGTGACCACCTCGCCCGTCGCGGCCTTGACCAGCGGCGGACCGGCCAGAAATATCGTGCCCTGCCCGCGCACGATGATCGTCACGTCGGACATGGCAGGCACATAGGCGCCGCCCGCGGTGCACGACCCCATGACCACGGCGATCTGGGGGATGCCCTTGGCGCTCATCCGTGCTTGGTTAAAGAAGATGCGGCCGAAATGGTCGCGGTCGGGAAACACCTCGTCCTGATTGGGCAGGTTCGCGCCGCCACTGTCGACCAGATAGATGCAGGGCAGCCTGCATTCTTCGGCGATCTCCTGCGCGCGCAGGTGTTTCTTGACCGTCATCGGGTAATAGGTGCCGCCCTTGACTGTCGCGTCATTGGCCACCACCATTACGTCCTGACCATGGACCCGCCCCACCCCGGCGATGACGCCCGCACAAGGTGCCGCGCCGTCGTACAGGCCATGAGCGGCCAGCGCACCGATTTCCAGGAACGGGCTGCCGGGGTCCAGCAGGTTCGCCACGCGTTCGCGCGGGGGCATCTTGCCGCGGCTGACATGGCGTTCCTGCGCCTTGGGGCCGCCCCCTGCAATGGCGGTCAGCGCGGCTTCGCGCGCGGTCTGCAGCAGGGCCAGATGCGCGGCGCGGTTGGCGCGAAACCCTTCGGACGACGGCAGCTCGGTCGAGGTCAGTTTCATCCTATTGTCTCCTCGGCCAAGTCCGGATTGCGCGGGGCCAGATGAATGACCATGCCGGTCACAGCCATTGCCAAGGCGCCCGGAATGGCGATCTTTCGACGATCGTAAAGGTTGGTGAACGAGCGGCGCTGTTCGACACTGTTGCGCCCAAGTGTTCGCTGTGCCGTTACATGGTTGGCCGTCGCGGCGTCAGACGCACATCCGTGTCTCCTCCGGTCGCACGGCGTCGTGGCCGACGCGCTGCCGGGATTGCATGGTCCGTCCAACCGATCAGGGCGCGGCCTTGCCGCACCACCGATGTTGAACGGGGGCGCATTGCTCATGCGGCGTCTGCCGTGTCGTCGCGCGCTACCCCCGGCATGGTTGATCCTGGCAGACGTCTTCGGACCGTTCGCGCGACTGGCAGTGGCAAGGCGATCGGGGTCGATCACGCCCATATGGGTGACAAGCGCCGGTTTCCGGTGCCAGTCTGGTGCGATGATGACCAAGACAATGCCCGTGCGACGCAGGCACAGGTCCTGCACCGTGCGGCCGAACTGCCTGGGCAGTGCAGGACTGATTCCGGCAGTCATTCGTGCTGCCCAGCACGCGGCCACCGCCCGCAACAGCCGCCGACGCGCCGTCAGGACGTGGTCTGCACCATCTGTGTCTACGACATTCGGCAGCGTCCTTGCCATTACGATCGACGCGGCGCGCCTGACCGGATGAGGCCCTTTGTCGTTGTCGATGATCGCCACCCGGTCGATGACCTGGTCGCGATGATGAAACATGTACGCCATGTCAGGGGCCTTCGCGTAGATAGCCGTCCAGCCGGTTCGCCTGGCGCGCAGTCAGGATCAACAGGCATTGCGCGGCTGCAGGGCCCGCACCCGTGCCACCGGTCCATCGCGCCGCCTCATAGCCACAGGCCGCGTCGCGGAACGCGATCCAGGCGCGTTGCATGTCGCGCAGGGCAACCGCCTGATGTGGATCAGGAGTGTTCGGCTGTGCATCCTGCGTCTTGGCGCGGGTCAGCACCTCGCCATAGGCGACGTTCAGGCGGTCATCCCACCAATCGCGTTCAGCCCCCAGGCAAAAGCCCATACCGACAGTGCTGAAGCCGCCTTGACCCTCCATGCATGCATTGGCTGCAAGACCCGCACAGCTGTCCGGGGCAGCGTCGCTGGCAAGGCAATTCAGAGCCGGAGCGGGGTCAAACGTCGGCATGTCCCGTGCCATTGCGGGGGCGGACAGCAGCGCCAGGGCGATCAGGATGCGCATCAGACCAGCCCCATCAGTTCGCGGCCGATCAACATGCGCCTGATTTCGCTGGTGCCGGCCCCGATCTCCATCAGCTTGGCGTCGCGGAACAGGCGGCTGGCGACGCTGTCCGACAGGAACCCCGCCCCGCCCAACGCCTGCACCGCCTGATGCGCCTGAACCATCGCCTGTTCGCTGGCATACAGCACCGCACCCGCCGCATCCTGACGCGTGACGCGGCCCGCGTCGCAGGCCCGCGCGACCTCATAGACATAGGCGCGGGCGGTGTTCAACGCAACGTACATATCGGCAACCTTGCCCTGCATCAGCTGGAACGACCCCACCGGCTGGCCGAACTGCTTGCGTTCGGTCACATAGGGCAGGACCTGATCCAGACAGGCCGCCATGATACCGGTGCCGATGCCGGACAGGACCACCCTCTCATAGTCCAGGCCCGACATCAGCACCCGAACGCCCCGGCCCTCCTCGCCCAGGACGTTCTCGAACGGGATCTCGACATTGTCGAAGATCAACTCGCCCGTGTTCGATCCGCGCATCCCCAGCTTGTCGAAATGCGGGCCGGTCGTGAAACCGGCCATGTCGCGTTCGACGATGAAGGCCGTGATGCCCTTCGACCCGGCGTCCGGGTCGGTCTTGGCATAGACCACCAGCGTGTGCGCATCGGGCGCGTTGGTGATCCAGTACTTGTTGCCGTTCAGCACATAGCGATCGTTCTTCTTGTCCGCGCGCAGGCGCATCGCGACAACGTCGCTGCCCGCGCCCTCCTCGGACATGGCCAACGCGCCGACGGCCGCGCCGCTGCACAGGTCTGGCAGGTATTTCGCACGCTGTGCATCGGTGCCATTCAGCTTGATCTGGTTCACGCACAGGTTCGAATGCGCGCCATAGGACAGGCTGATCGAGGCGCTGGCCCGCGCGATCTCCTCGACCGCGATGACATGGGCCAGATAGCCCATGCCGGACCCGCCATACTCCTCGGCCACGGTGATGCCCAACAGGCCCAGATTGCCCATTTCTCTCCACAGCTGGTTGGGAAACGCATTGGTGCGGTCTGTTTCAGCCGCCAGCGGCGCAACGCGATCGGTGGCCCATCCGTGGACCATCTCGCGCAGCGCGTTCACATCCTCGCCCAGATCGAATTCCATGCCCCGTGTGAACATCGCAATCCCCCTCCCCGGTTATTGAACGATTGTTCATTTCCATAGCGCAGGCCGTGCCCGCCCGTCAAGAAGGCTGCGCCGCTGGCAACGATGCGTCAAGCGTGGGGCTTGCTCCGCCCCGCCGGACGCGCCAAAGAAAGGCCCATGCGATTGATGATCCTGCGCCATGCACCCAGCCTTGCCGACGGCCTGATGGCCGGTCGCCGCGACGTGCCCGCCGACTGCCGTGACCACGCGGCACTGGCGCGACAGGCGGCGCGGCTGCACCCTGCGCAGGTGATCGCCAGCCCCGCGCTGCGCTGTCGGCAGACGGCCGCGGCCCTTGGGCTGACGCCCGATCGGCTGGACCCCGCGCTGTGGGAACAGGACCTGGGCGTATGGGAGGGGATGGACCCCGCCCGCCTGCCCGACCTTGGCCCCCTGTCCCCCGATGCCTTGGCCCACCACCGGCCAGATGGCGGTGAGAGTTTTGACGACATGGCCGCGCGGGTGATCCCGGTCCTGCATGCACTGGACCGCGACACGGTGATCGTGGCGCATGCCGGAACGGTGCGCGCGGCGCTGTCGATGGTGGTGGGGCCTGCCGCGCTGTCGTTCGCGGTGGCGCCGCTGTCGTTGACAGTCCTGCAGCGGGCGGGAACGGACTGGGCGGTACAGACCGTCAATCTGTGCGCAGGGGATTGACCGATGGCGATGATCGCGCTGCTGGCGCTGCTGCTGGATACGATGATCGGCTGGCCCGATGCGGTTTTTCGCCGGATCGGGCATCCGGTGACCTGGGCCGGGCGGCTGATCACCGCGCTGGACCGGGCGCTGAACAGGGGTCGCGCGCGGCGGGCCAAAGGGGCGCTGACCGTAGCCGTCGTCCTGCTGGCCGCCGTTCTTCCCGCCGTGCTGATCCAGGCGTGGCTGGGCCCATGGGTCGCGGCGGTGCTGGCATGGCCGCTGGTCGCGGCACGGTCGCTGGACCAGCATCTGCGCGCCGTGGCGGTGCCCTTGGCAGCGGGCGATCTGGCCGCCGCACGCCGGGCGACCGCGATGATCGTGGGGCGCGACGTGGCACGCGCCGATCCGCCCGCCCTGTCGCGCGCCAGTCTGGAGAGCCTGGCCGAAAATTTCAGTGACGGCGTGATTGCCCCGCTATTCTGGGCCGCCATCGGCGGATTGCCCGGCATCGCGGCCTACAAGGCGATCAACACGATGGATTCGATGATCGGCCACCGCACCCCGCGGCATCAGGCGTTCGGCATGGTCGCGGCCCGGCTGGACGATGTGGCGAACCTGATCCCGGCGCGTCTGTCGGCGGGACTGATCGCGGTCGCATCGGGCAGGCAGGCAGCAACCGCGATGCATGTCGCGCTGCGCGACGCACCGGCCCATCGGTCGCCCAATGCAGGCTGGCCCGAGGGCGCGATGGCCGGTGCCCTGGGCTGTCGGCTGTCAGGGCCGCGCGTCTATGCCGACCGGGTCGCGAACGAACCGTGGCTGAACGCCGCCGCTCCGGACCCGGATGCCGCCGACCTTGGCCGCGGCATCGCCCTGATCCGACGCGCGACGCTGGTCGCGGCCGTAGTGCTGGCCGCGGCCGCGCTGATCTGACACGTCAGAGCAGCGTCACCTCGACGCTTTGGGTGCGCAGGTCGGCGACAGATGTCGTGGTCAGGAACGCCACATCCGCGGCATCGCGCCCGACCGCGACCAGTGCCATCTGGTCGGCATGCGCCATTCCCGTCGGATCGATCAGGTGCCATTCCCCGCCCAGATAGACCTCGACCACAGCGTGAAAATCCTGGGGTTGGACATGGGGGGCATAGACGCTGGCGATGCGGGCCGGAATTTGTTGGGCGCGGCACAGCGCGATCAGCAGATGTGCATAGTCGCGGCAGACCCCGCGCCGGTCCAGGAACGTGTCCGCCGCCGTGGTGTTGGCGTCGCTGGCCCCGGCGACATAATCCAGGTTGCGTTCCACCCAATCGCGCATCGCGGCCACCAACGGGCCGCCGGTCATTCCCTCGAACCGCGATCCGGTAAAATGGCCGAACCGCTCTGACGGGCAATAGCGCGACGGCAGAAGATAGCGCAGCGCATCCCCGGGCATGTCTTCGACCTCGACCGCGGGCAGCGTGGCCAGGTCGGGACGCGGGCGGGTCACCTGCACCTCGGCCGAATAGCGGCAGATCAGCCGGTCACGCAGGCGCATCACGATGCGTTCGCCGATGCCCTCCTCGGCCGGGACGCGGGCCAGTTTCAGGGGCTGGCCAAGGTCGATCGTCGTGCGGTTCAAGACCTGTCCGTGAACACCCGCCGCCTCGATCAGCAGCAGCGCGGGGCCGGGCGATTCCAGCGCATAGTCAAGCGTCACGTCGATCATCATCCGCATCGGCGGCTCCTGTCAGGTGGATTGGGTCGGGAAAGGCGCGCAGTCGTGCCTGCAGCCGTCGAAAATGTCAATCGTCCAGCGACCGCGAAGTTCCACCGGATCCATGATGACGCAGGGAAAGGCGGTATCGCCCTGACGCAGGACCATGCGGCAGCGCGATCCGGACCGCTCCACGCCAGCCGAGGTGGTCGTCAGCCGGGCATCGATACGGACGATATGCAGGTCCTTTGACCGCATGGCATTCATGCAGCCTTTGTTGTTCAGGCTCTGCGGGGTGACCCGATCGATAGGCCCTCTGCTCTGGCTGCCTGAGGCGCCTATGGCGCGCTTCGGTCATTTTTTAAGCGTCTTTGCCATCCGTGTGTCGATGATCTGGTAATGATGAGTTGTATCATCGTTTCAATCGCAACGGTTCGACGGTAAAGGCGTGAACGTCTCTGCTTCAAAAGAATGTCCGAACGGTAAGTACGGAGCGGCAGAGACCCTCTATAATCGCCGGAGACGGCGTAGCGACAGGCAGGGTGTTTTACCCGGATCATGATATGGTCGACCATTTTGACTGCGCGTCCCAAGGCCTGCGGCCTGCGTGCGAAAAAGCGGCGCGCGGTCCCCAGATCGGCCGAATGAAAGGGTTCGAGGCACAAGAAAACCGTCTGGGGGACGGTTTTGCCCAAAAACGTCACAAACCTGCGCGCCGTAACTGATGCGAATGGCCGACCCATCCGGTTCGATATGGAGGTGACCGCCAAAAGGTGGCACCCGTGCCCACATCGCCGGCTGCCTCAAGGCCAGGTTCTGCAAGGACGCGACGAAAACGCGCATGTTTCCTCTGCAGATGGACATCGTTGCAGGAACCATGCCTGAGGACTGACTTTTCCGCCTCCCAACTAAGGTCAGACCGCGCGAATGACCTGAGCAATGCTCAGGCTCGACAAGCAGTTCATAAGCCCAATCGGGATGTGGATTTCTGCTGTCTCACAGACAGGGTCCCATGCGGCGATACGCTTGCCGACTGCGTTGTTGCATGGCATCTTTGCCTCCGCGCGGTTTCTGGCCACGTGCTTTTAGTACGCTCCGACTTTGTGTGCGTGGCTTGGGGTGCTTCGTTCTGAGGCGTTTCAGACGGCCAGTCATCGCTCCAGAGCCATCTGTTCCTCCGGATCGGAACGGGCTGGTCGACCTGTCGGCCACTGATAGCCGCATGGCACCGGCGGATGTTGCGGGGGCTCGTGGCGGTGACAGTGCCGAGCTCCTTGCCCCGGTTGATCCGGTCCCGCGACGTCTGCAGGCTCAGGGTGTCGCCGTCGCTGCCACAGGTAAAGTCGACTGCCGTGAATGTTCGAAATCGCTGTATCCATGACAACGGACTTTTTGCGCCACTGGCGGCGACCTTTAGGCTCGCAGGTGGAGATCGGCCATCCGGAAACGCGGAGGAGCTTGATGCCGCTGCAATCACGAGCGGACTAAGCGGTCTATCGATATGGCGAACGGGATCTGCACGGCCAAGCCTTGTGTCCGTGGCGCAGGCCGCCGACGTCAAGGACGCGCCCGGTCGCCCGTAACGGCATATTGATCAAAATGCTGAGCTGAACCGCAGTATTGCAGGCGATGGGAGGCCGGACGGTGCGACGGTCATGTGGCGCCCGCAAGGCCATGTCCAGGTTTGCCCAAATCTGAAGAAAGCCCCCCTTGGGCAACGGGCCATTATCCCTGGGCCACTCGCTGTGCGGTATCGGGTGGGACGTGGCTCGCTCATGCGATCTGCCTGGCCACATGGATTTTCAGCGTGGATTGTTGAGCATCAAAGGTGTGGAACCACGGCACGTGAGATCACAAGACGGACGTTGATATACGAGACGCGTCATCACAAAAGGCGACATCGCATCGTTCTCATGATTGGTCTGCTGAATGACCGAAGATATGTCGGCACGCGTCACGATGTCTGCATTATCGCGGTCGTCCCGCCCGGGTTGGGCCCAGCCAGCTGCGGCCGGCGTGGTAACGCAGCCATCCACGCGATAGCCGCGTCAATTCTGCCTAAGCCTGGTATCAGCAGGTGACTCCGCCCATGGAACTGTCGGCTATTCTGCGCAGCCACCCACGGCGCACGCGCATTCAGGCGTTTGCAAAACTGCCATGGGATCGGACGGCGTCCGGGCGCAATGGACAGTCGCGTGCCAGATCGCGCGCCTGATGCGACACGCCCGCAGCCAGCGGCAGCAGGTCGGCCTGCAGCGCGTGATAGATGTCGGGCTTGCCGGTGAACTGGGCGGCGGCAGGCTGGCCGTCATCGCCCAGTTCAGGATACCACCCGCCACGGCCATGATCGATCAGGTGACCATCCGCAAACGCCCACAACCGGCGGTACCAGTCGATATCACCGGGCCGGGGGTCCAGCTTGATCAGGGCGGCCAGCGCGCCGATCGCCTCGGTCACCGGCCACCAGTAGCGCGCCGCGTTGTCCACGCGTCGGTCGCGCAGCGTATAGGCCAGCCCGCCCCGATCGGACCATGCATCCGTCAGTGCGGCATCGACCAGTGCCCGCGCCTGCGCCACCGCACCTGTGTCCGGGCGACCCGCCAGGTCCCACCATTGCAACAGCAGGCGCGCCATTTCAAAGCTGTGGCCGGGGGTCGTGCCTGCGGGGCGGAACATCGGGTTGCCGGCATAGGCGTGATCAGCCTGCCAGCGGTCGTCGTAATGTTCCGGAATGCGCCAATCGTTCCGGGCCGCCTGCCCCGCGATGAAGAAATTCAGGATCCGGCCGGCGCGGTCCAGATGGATGGGCGCGCCGGTCGCCTCGAACGCGGCCAGCAGCGCCTCGACCCCGTGCATGTTGGCGTTCATGCCGCGATAGGTCGAAAAAGCGTGCCAGTCGCGCGTGAATTCATCGCGGAACAGGCCCGCATCCTCGTCCCAGTAATGGCAATCCAGAACCTGCGTGATGTCGGCCAGCAGGCGGTCGGCATCCGGGTGCCCGATCATCCTGGCACTGCTGGCCGCCAGCAGAACGAAGACATGGCCATACGCCAGCTTGGGACCGTCCACTGGCGTGGTCCCGTCCAGCGCCCACAGATAGCCGCCGTGATCCGTGTCGCGATGGGCACGCCACAGCCAGTCCATGCCGTGATCGACGATCCCCACACGGTCCGGCCGCCCCGCCATCTGCGCCAGCGCATAGGAATGGATCAGCCGCGTGGTCGTGTGTAGTTCCTGAACCGTGCCCGGCAGCGGATTGCCGTCCAGGTCCAGCACGTGGAAACCGCCCGCCGGGCGGATGCTGGCGTCAAAGAACTTCAGCGCGCGGTGGGCGTCGCGCACCAGAAAGGCGCGGTGGTCCGGGTCGTCGATCACGGTGATCTCCTCAACGTTTGCGCAGTGCGTCGGCCAGGGCCGAACCGAATGCGCCAGCCCCCTTGGGTGCCGCCTGTGCGGCGCGCGGAGCGGGTTTTGCGGGTTCGCGGGCGGGGCGTTCGGTCGGGGCGTTGTCCTTGCGCATGGTCAGGCCGATGCGCTTGCGGGGGACGTCGACCTCGGTCACGCGGACCCGGACCACGTCGCCTGCCTTGACCACCTCGTGCGGGTCACGCACGAACCGGTCGGCCAGTTGGCTGACATGGACCAGCCCGTCCTGATGCACGCCGATGTCGACAAAGGCACCGAATGCCGCAACGTTCGTCACTGTCCCCTCCAGCGACATGCCGGGGCGCAGATCCTTGATGTCCTCGACACCGTCGGCGAATGTCGCAGTGACAAAGCCGGGACGCGGGTCGCGGCCGGGCTTTTCCAGTTCCGCCAGAATGTCGCGCACGGTGGGCAGGCCGAAATCGTCGGTCACGAAATCCTGCGCCTGCACCGATTTAAGCGCCGCGCCGTCACCCATCAGCGCGCGCAGATCGCGCCCGCAGGCGGCGACGATCTTGCGCGCGACACCGTACGCTTCGGGGTGGACGGCCGATGCGTCCAGCGGCTCGGCCCCCTGCACACGCAGAAAGCCCGCGCATTGCTGGAACGCCTTGGGGCCCAGCCCCGCGACCTTTTTCAGCGCCGTACGCGACGGGAATGCGCCGGTCGCATCACGATGCGTCACGATGGCCTGCGCCAGCGACGGCCCCAGCCCCGCGACATGCGCCAACAGCGGCGCGGACGCGGTGTTCAGATCGACGCCCACGGCGTTCACCGCATCCTCGACTACGGCCTCCAGCGATTTCGCCAGCTGCCGCTGGTCGACGTCATGCTGGTATTGCCCCACGCCGATGGATTGCGGCGGCACCTTGACCAGCTCGGCCAGCGGATCCTGCAAGCGCCGTGCGATCGACACCGCACCGCGCAGGGACACGTCCAGACCGGGAAACTCCTTTGCCGCCAGTTCTGATGCGGAATAGACCGACGCCCCGGCCTCGGAGACGATGACCTTGGTCGGCGCCTTGACCCCCTTGGGCAGGCGTTTCAGCACATCGGCTACCAGGCGTTCGCTTTCGCGGCTGGCGGTGCCGTTGCCGATGGCGATCAGGTCGACACCATGTTTCGCGATCAGCGCCGACAGCGTGGCCTCGGCCCCGCGCAGGTCGTTCTTAGGCTGGAACGGATAGATTGTCGCGGTGTCCAACAGCTTGCCGGTGCCGTCCACGACCGCGATCTTGCACCCCGTGCGGATGCCGGGGTCCAGCCCCAGGGTCGCGCGCGGCCCGGCGGGCGCCGCCAGCAGCAGGTCGCGCAGATTGCGGGCAAAGACCTGGATCGCCTCGGCATGGGCGCGGGTGCGCAGTTCGGTCATCAGATCGATATACATCGTGTTCGACAGGCGCACCCGCCATGCCCAGCCCGCGACGCCGCGCAGCCAGTCGGCACCCCGCCCCTGCCCGATCGCGCCCAGACCGCGCGCCACGATCCCCTCGGCCCGCGCCGTGCCGGTTTCGGGCTCGGGGGCGATGTCGATGGTCACGACCTCCTCCTTGGCGGCACGCAGGATGGCCAGCGCGCGGTGCCCCGGAATGCCCGACCAGGTTTCCGAATGCGCGAAATAATCGCTGAACTTGGCGCCCGACTCCTCCTTGCCGGCAACCACGCGTGCGGCGATGACCGCGTTGCCGCGCATGAATTCACGCAGCGGGCCCAGCACCTCGGCATTCTCTGACAGCTCCTCGACCAGAATGTCGCGGGCGCCCTCCAGCGCGGCCTTTGGACTGTCCACGGCCTCGGACAGATAGGCGGCGGCCATCGATGCCGGATCACGCGTCGGGTCAGCCTGTATCGCGCGCAGCAGCGGTTCCAGCCCGTTCTCGCGGGCGATCATCGCCTTGGTGCGGCGTTTCGGCTTGAAGGGCAGATAGATGTCCTCCAGCGCGGCCTTGGTCTCGGCGGCACCGATGGCGCGGGACAGATCGTCGGTCAGCTTGCCCTGATCGCGGATCGACCCCAGGATCGCCGCGCGCCGCGCCTCCATCTCTCGCAGATAGGACAGGCGCTCGGCCAGGGTGCGCAGTTGCGTGTCGTCCAGGCCCCCCGTCGCCTCCTTGCGATAGCGCGCGACAAAGGGAATGGTCGCGCCCCCGTCCAGCAGGTCCGCTGCGGCCGTAACCTGCGCGGGGTTGGCCCCGATCTGGGTCGCGATCTGGCGGGCGATGCGGGTGGCGGTCTGGGCAGTGATGTCCATGCGTGGGGGCCTTGTCGTCCGTGGATCCTGCGCGACGGTCTAGCCGCTTGTGGTCGGCTCGCCAAGCCGGGCGTCCTGCGCCAGTTCGGGCATGCGCAGCACCTCTCCGGCAACGGTCTTGCCCACGACGCTGTCGCGCACCGCCTTGCGCAAGGCGGCTGACCGTTTCAGCAGGCGGCGAAAGCCCGCCTCGTCCAACACCAGCAGGGTGCTGGGGGTGATGGCGCGAACCTCGGCCCGGCGGATGCGGCGGGTCAGCACGCCCATCTGGCCGAACATCTCTCCGCGGCCAAGGCGCGCGGTCTGGCCCGCGACCTCCTGCTCGACCGCGCCGGATGCGACAAAAAACACCGACCGCGCGGGCGTGTCCTTGCGCGTGATGACGTGCCCTGCGTTCACGTATCGTGTCCGAACCTCGCGGCTGAGACGCTTCAGTTCGGCGTCGTCCAGATCGGCGAACAGCGGGAACTGGCGCACGACCTGATTCTTGCGCAGCGCCAGGTCCAGCTTGGGGCGGCCTTCGGATTGCTGGCGACGCTGGCGGACATCGTCCATCAGCTGGGTATGCACCTCGGAGCCGATCAGGCCGTCGTCGCGCAGGGCATGATATTCACGCTCTTCCAGCCGCAGTGCGGTGCGGCGGATGAAACGACGCTCCAGCTCCTCGGCATAGCCGGGGAATTGCAGCCGCAGACCCTCCAGCGCGGTTTCCACGGCCTCGATGCGCCGTTGCAATAATTCGTGCAACAATTCCGCCACGCGGCGGCCATGGATGCGGCGGATGCGACGGTCGATGAAACCGTGAAGATCGCGCAGGATCAATCGCTTGCCCAGCAACATCTCGAACCGGTCCGCGGTCATGCGAGACAGCGGTCGGGCCACGCCCACGCGGTTGCGCAGAAAGGCCGCGAACCGGAATGCGGGACCATAGCGCAGATTGCGGCGGGCTGCGCGCTGATACCCGGTACGGCCACCAGACCGCGCACCCTCGATCACGCGGTCGGCGTCGAACAGCGCCTGTTCCGACAAACGCGCCGATATGGCGCGTTCGCGGAACCGCTGGACGATCATCTCCCGTTCGTGGGCGGCCAGGGCGATCAGGCCCAGGGTGATGCGGTCGCGGTCCAGAATCTGCGCGTTGTCGTCGGCTTCGGCGGCCTCGACGGCGCTGTCCAGCCGCGCGGCGAAACGCTTGGCCTCGGAGCGCACGGTCTCACGCGTCAGGTCGTAGTTCTCGGTGACAGAGGCCACGCCCTCGCGCACCGACTGCAGGGCCACGGCGACGACCTGATTGGACAGCGCGCGGTCCAGCGGCGACAACTTGTCCAGACCCAGAAGGGCGATGACAGCGCGCAGCGTGGTGCCCTGCACGATCAGCGTGAACAGGGTAAAGCCCGTGGCCAGAATGCCGACGATGCGCTTGGTTTCCACCGGCACGCGCAGGCTTTCAGTCACGGCCAGCGCCAGCGCCAGCGTTACGGCCCCGCGCAACCCGCCCCACATGATCGCCACGCGATAGGGGCGCTGAATCTTGGGTGACAGGCGCAGCTTGGTCAGCAGCGGCAGCAACAGAAACAGGATCAGCGCGCGCGCGACAAAGGCCGCGACCACGACCACACCGATCAGGAACAGGTCGTTCAGGCGAACCTCTCCCAGCAGGCGCGGGATCAGCAGGGCTGCCAGAATGAAGATCAGCGCGCCAGCCCAATGCGCCAGCAGGCCCCAGATCTCCTTGAGGTTGACCCAGAACGCGGGCGCAAGGCGGCCCGGCCCCATCAGGTTCAGCGTCAGGCCGGACACCACCACGGCGATCACGCCCGACGCGCCCAGCAGCTGTTCCGCACCGATATAGGCCAGGTACGGCACCGCGACCGAGACCGAGATCTGTGCCGTCTCGAACCGAGCGAACAGGCCCATCAGCATCAGGGCGATCCGCGCGACCAGCCATCCCGCCAGCACGCCGCTGAGGATCAGGGCGGGAAACTGGCCCAGGGCCTCGGCCAGGCTGGGGTTCGGGACGCCCAGCATCACATAGGTCATGAACAGCCCGAACAGCGCGATGGCGGCGGCGTCGTTCAACAGCGACTCTCCCTCGACGATGCGGGACAGGCGTTTGGGGGCGGACAGGCTGCGAAAGATGCTGACGACGGCGGAGGGGTCGGTCGTCGACACGATCGACCCGATCAGCAGGCCCACCATCAACGGCAGCCCGCCGATCCAGGACAGGGCAAACCCGATGGTCAGGGTCGCCGCCACCACGGCCACCACCGCCAGCGTCAGGACCGGCACCCAGTCGTCCATCATCCGGCGGACATTCATGTCCAGCGTCGCCTGAAAGATCAGCGTCGGAAGAAACACGTACAGGAACACGCTGGACCGGATCGGCAGGGACAGGATGCCAATGGCGACGGGGTTCAGCGTATCGGTGACGTTGGTGCGCAGCAGGAACAACGCCCCGCCGCCGATCAGGATGCCCACCGCCGCCAGCATCACGCTGAACGGCAGCCGCAGACGCGCGGCCAATGGCTCTGCCGCTGCGATCAGCAGGAACAGCACCGCGGTGAATGCAGTCAGCAACATGATATCCATACATTTCTGGATAGTCGCGGACCGCCCGACATGGAAGGCCAACGCCACTGCACGCACGCGTTTTTCTGCACCGGTGACGGCGATGTGACGGGGCGGCAGGCGGACTTGAAATCGGGGGGCGTCACGCACAGCTGAAAGCGCGTGGGACGCAGGTCGGCCCGCACTGACATTCCGGGCCGCATGGCCCCACAAGCAAGATCAAGAAAGGAGGACCTGATGTCCTCGATGTTCGAACCCGTCACCCTAGGGGCGGTGACACTGCGCAACCGTATCGTGATGGCACCGCTGACCCGGTCGCGTGCGGGCGATGCGCGCGTGCCCAATGACCTGATGGTCGAGTATTATCGCCAGCGCGCCGGCGCCGGCATGATCCTGACCGAGGCGACCAGCATCATGCCGATGGGCGTGGGCTATGAGGCAACGCCCGGCATCTGGAACGACGAACAGATCGCCGGCTGGTCGCAGGTCACCAAAGCCGTTCATGAACAGGATGGCCTGATCTATCTGCAGCTGTGGCATGTCGGCCGCATTTCGGACCCGCAGCTGCTGGGCGGGCAATTGCCGGTCGCGCCGTCGTCGATCCAGCCGGACGGTCATGTCAGCCTGTTGCGCCCCAAGCGCGCCTACGTCACGCCGCGCGCCCTGACCACGCAAGAGATCCCCGGCATCGTCGAGGCCTATCGCCAGGCGGCCCAGAACGCACGTCACGCGGGCTTTGACGGGGTCGAGATCCACGCCGCGAACGGTTACCTGATCGACCAGTTCCTGCAGGACCGCAGCAACACCCGCACGGACCAGTACGGCGGCGACATTACCAACCGCGTCCGCTTTCTCAACGAAATTACGGATGCTGTGGTCGGCGTCTGGGGCGGCGACCGGGTCGGTGTCCACTTGGCACCCCGCGGTGACAGCCATGACATGGGCGACAGCGACGCCCGCGCGCTGTTCATGCAGGTCGCCCGCGACATGCGTGCGCGCGGCGTGGCGTTCCTGTGCCTGCGCGAGCATGTGGCGGACGATAGCCTTCTGGACCCGATCCGGGACGCGTTTGGCGGCCCGGTCATCGCGAACGAAGGCCTGACCCGCGAGTCGGCCACGGCCCTGCTGGCCGAAGGTCGTGCTGATGCCGTGGCCTTCGGGCGCGACTTTATCGCCACGCCTGACCTGCCGGAGCGGTTCCGCCGGGGCCTGCCCCTGAACGATCACGACCCGTCAACGTTCTATGCGGGCGGCGCCGAAGGATATGTGGATTATCCGACTGCCAGCGACATCGCCGCCGAATAGGTTGGTTCCCGAAACGACAAAGGGGGGCGGCCCATCGGACCGCCCCCCTTTGTTCCGTTCGACAACGATCAGCCGTCGTTGCGGCCAGAACGCATCACACCGTCGCCGGCGGACGGCAACAGGGTCACGTTGACCATGTCATTGGCCGCCAGGTTCCGCTGACCCAGTTCGCGCGCGTTGAACAGATCGCCTGCGCGGCGCTCTGCCTTCATCGACGTCGAGATGGCGGGACCCGCGTCGGGTCGCTCGTTCATGCTCATGGCGCCGGCGGCGGCAGGCAGTGCGGCAAGGGTCATCAGCGAGGCGGCGGCAGCAATAACAAAACGGTTCATCGTGTTTCTCCATCATGATCAGGCGGATCGTTGCGATCCATGCCTATAGACACGCTGGAAACGGACATTCGTGACATGTCCTCACAGAACCGTGTCATGACGTGCGTGCGCCGTGATCGTATGCAAAAGGGGCGGCCCATTGGACCGCCCCCTCGTCTTGACCGGAATACCGGATCAGCAGCTGTAATACATCGCGTATTCGATGGGATGGGGGGTATGCTCGTAGGCATAAACCTCTTCCCACTTCAGCGCGATATAACCTTCCAGCTGATCGCGGGTGAACACGTCGCCTGCCAGCAGGAAGTCCATGTCCTTCTCCAGCTCCTCGAGCGCCTCGCGGAGCGAACCGCAGACGGTCGGGATTTCGGCCAGCTCTTCGGGCGGCAGGTCGTACAGATCCTTGTCCGAGGCCGGGCCCGGATCGATCTTGTTCTTGATGCCGTCCAGACCGGCCATCAGCAGCGCCGAGAAGCACAGGTAAGGGTTCGCCGAGGGGTCGGGGAAACGGGCTTCAACGCGCTTGGCCTTGGGGCTTTCCGTCCACGGGATCCGAACGCAGCCAGAGCGGTTGCGCGCCGAGAACGCGCGCAGCACAGGCGCCTCGAAACCGGGGATCAGGCGCTTGTAGCTGTTGGTCGACGGGTTCGTCAGCGCGTTCAGCGCTTTGGCGTGCTTCAGGATGCCGCCGATGAAATACAGCGCCTCCTGGCTGAGATCGGCGTACTTGTCGCCCGAAAACAGCGGCTTGCCGTCTTTCCAGATCGACATGTTCACGTGCATTCCCGACCCGTTGTCGCCCTTCATGGGCTTGGGCATGAACGTCACCGACTTGCCATAGGCGTGGGCGACGTTGTGGATCACGTACTTGTATTTCTGGATGTTGTCGGCCTGCTCGACCAGACCGCCAAAGATCAGGCCCAGTTCGTGCTGGCAGGTCGCGACCTCGTGGTGGTGCTTGTCGACCTTCATGCCCATGCGCTTCATGGTGGACAGCATCTCGCCGCGGATGTCCTGGGCGCTATCGATCGGGTTGACCGGGAAATAACCGCCCTTGTGGCCTGCGCGATGGCCGGTGTTGCCCATCTCGTATTCGGTATCGGTGTTCCACGCAGCGTCAGCCGCGTCGATCTGGAACGACACCTTCTGCGGCGTCACCGAGTAGCGCACATCGTCAAAGATGAAGAATTCGGCCTCGGGACCGAAATAGGCCGTGTCGCCGATGCCCGATGCCTTCAGATAGGCCTCGGCCTTGGCGGCGGTGCCGCGCGGGTCGCGCGAATAGGGCTCGTTCGTATCGGGCTCAACGACATTGCAATGCACGCACAGCGTCTTTTCGGCGTAGAACGGATCGATATAGACCGATGCGGGGTCCAGGATCA
The DNA here is from genome assembly GCF_045064235.1 of Paracoccus sp. Ld10. Taxonomy (NCBI): domain Bacteria; kingdom Pseudomonadati; phylum Pseudomonadota; class Alphaproteobacteria; order Rhodobacterales; family Paracoccaceae; genus Paracoccus; species Paracoccus sp. Ld10. Next base: position 198,306 of record NZ_JBISHD010000032.1, read on the forward strand.
GCTTCATGTCCGACTGATCGATCGACTTCCAGCCCGCGATCGAGCTGCCGTCGAACATGAAGCCTTCCTCAAAGAAGTCCTCGTCGACCAGATCGCGGTCCAGCGTCACGTGCTGCAGCTTGCCCTTGGGATCGGTAAAGCGAACGTCGACATAGGCGACATCCTCATCTTCGATCAGCTTCAAGACGTCCTTGATTTCCATCTCTTCCCTTTCTTCGTAGTTGCGGCCCGGCGGCTCTGCCTGCCGGGCGCAAAGGCCAGTGTCAATGCGGTCGATCAGACGGCGTCGTCGCCCGTCTCTCCGGTCCGGATGCGGATCGCCTGTTCGACGGGCAGGACAAAGATCTTGCCGTCGCCGATCTTTTCCGTGCGCGCGGCAGCAACGATCGCCTCGATGGCGGCATCGACCTGATCGTCGGGCAGCACCATCTCGATCTTCACCTTGGGCAGGAAATCGACGACATATTCAGCGCCGCGGTACAATTCGGTATGGCCCTTCTGACGACCGAAACCCTTGACCTCGGTCACGGAAAGACCTTGCACGCCAACTTCCTGCAGCGCTTCTTTGACGTCGTCCAGCTTGAACGGCTTGATGATCGCTTCGATCTTCTTCATCGCAATAGACCCTTCCTCGCGGCTTGCCTGAAGACTGATTGGCGCGTTTGATGAACCGCGTAAATGCAGCAGCATGATCTTGGAAGCCCCCAAGCCGTTTGACCGCCGAACATGCCTATTATTTAACCATACAGCACAAGGATTAATCATCAACCATGCTAGAGGGCAGTGAAATCGTCACCACCGCTCAAATGCGCGCCATCGAATCCGCAGCGATAGGCAGTGGCGCTGTATCGGGGTTGAACCTCATGACGCGGGCGGGGGGCGCGGTCGCGGGCCACATTCGCCTGCGCTGGCCCAAACCGGGGCGCGCGACGGTGCTGTGCGGTCCGGGTGCAAACGGGGGCGACGGCTATGTCGTGGCACGATTGCTGGCGCAGGCGGGCTGGATTGTGCGCGTGCTGGGCATGCCGTCGCCCACGGGCAGCGATGCGGCTGCGGCGCGCGCACGCTGGTCGGGACCGATTCTGCCCCTGCAGGCAGATCACCTGGACAAGCCCGACCTGTTTATCGATGCGATGCTGGGCACCGGCCTGACCCGTCCGCCAGACGCACATATCGCGGACATTCTGCTGAACCTTGCTACAGCCGCTTGCCCTATTGTCGCCGTCGATGCGCCAAGCGGTCTGTGTCTGGACAGTGGGATCATGCTGGGCACGAAACGCGGCAACCTGTCGCCGTCCGTACCACGCGCCACGCTGACGGTGGCGTTCGACAGCCCGAAGCCGGGTCATCTGCTGGAACACGGTCCTCGGGTGTGCGGAACGTTGGTCATCGCCGACATCGGGATTGGCGCATTCCGCGCGACGGGCGCCGCACGGCTGACGGCATTGTGGCCACGGTTCGACATTGCCGACCCGCGTCATGGCGTCACAGAAACGCAAGGCCGTTGGTTGCGCAAGCAGGCGTCGGGCGGTCACAAATACGATCACGGTGCGGCGCTGGTCGTTGCGGGTGGTGTGGGCGCAGGCGGCGCGGCGCGGCTGGCGGCGCGTGCCGCATTGCGCGTCGGTGCGGGGTTGGTGACGCTGGCACCACCCGCGACCGCCATGGCAGAGCATGCCCGCCCGCCCGATGCGCTGATGCGCCGCGCGGTCGATGATGCCGATGCCCTGACGCAGGCGCTGTCGGACCGTCGCGGTATGGTACTGTGCCTTGGGCCGGGGTGTGGAGTGGCGCGTGCGGGGATGCTGTTGGGCGCGGCGCGGGCGGCGGCCCGACCGATGGTGCTGGACGCCGACGCGCTGACCGCCCTGGCGCTGGACGTCGCAGCCCTGCCCCCCGGCTGTGTCCTGACACCGCATGGCGGAGAGTTTGCCCGTCTGTTTCCCGACCTTGCCGCAAAGCTGACCACTGATGCTCCTGCCCGCCCCAAGACCCAGATCCTGCGCGAGGCCGCGCTGCGCATCGGCGCGGTCGTTGTGCTGAAGGGTCCGGACACCGTCATCGCCGACCCGCAAGGCCAGGTGGCGATCCATTCCGACCCCCATATCCCATGGCTTGCAACCGCCGGTTCGGGGGATGTTCTGGCAGGCATTATCACCGGCCTGCTGGCACGCGGCCTTTGTGCGTTCGACGCGGCCTGCCTCGGCGTCCGTCTGCACGGCGCGGTCGCGCGTCACCATGGGCCGGGCCTGATCGCCGACGACCTGACCGAAGGACTGGTCGATGTCATAGCAGGGTGGGATGCATGATATTCATCGCGGCAACGACGCCGCACTGTTCCTGACCGCTAGGTTGGATGCGTTTGACGCCATTCACACTACACAGCGATGGCAGAGCGGTTGTGCCTGTTGAAGCATTGGCTGTCGTCGCCGGCGGGGTTGTTGCACGGCTTACGTCCAGGACCACGGGCGCGGATATCTGCCCTTAAATGCTTTTCCCGGCCAGTCGTCATCGTCTTCCCGGTCCCAGGTCACCATGCTATCTGATGCAGACCGAACCCTGCATCCCAATTATATCGTCAACCAAGCGGAGGGCGATAAAACCATTGATCGCACTGCGGGTTGCTGTCGCATATGGCATGCAGCTTGATGGTGATACCGCGCGGCATGCGACCTGAGAGGCGACAAGGCCTCCGTTCTCACGCCCCTGCCAGGCATGGCCCGATGGGCGTTGCTGTCAGTACCGCCAGCCATGATCGTAGCGACGTCACAGCGACCGTTAATCCACGTCCAGAGCGTCATTTCACTCAATGCTTGCGGTGTACTTTTGACATCAGAACTGCAGGCCGACAGATGCGCATCAAGCCCCCGTCTGCGCCGCATTAATGTCATGTCCATGGCATGACCAAAACACCGCCAAGGATCCAGGTCGGCGGTTAATCTGGTCTGGCTGGCTTGGGCGCAGATGGCAGGCCCCCGTCCGCCTTCTTTCCAACGGCCGTTACCGCCTATGAGCCAATGATTCGGACGCCTATCGGTATCATTGTTATGGACCTCGATGGCACGCCATGGCGCAACGCCACAAGGGAGTATGGGCCAGCCATAAGCATCAACATTTTCTGGAAAAAGCGACGCGATAGCAGTGTTCGCCAGAAATCTTTCTGGCCTCTACGCTAAGCGTAGTCCCATCGCGATCGTGCCACATGTGACATATCTCATGGCGCCCCACACGGCGTTGGTCTGCGTGCAAACAGAGGCTACACGGTCGCCAGTTCGATCGGTCGAGGCGCGATATTAGCCACAGTTTTCAGACCATGAGCGGTGCGATCGGACGACCTAGGCGCTACTGTCCGTCGATAGTACAGATCAGCTAACGGTGAGAACGTATCAGGTTCGTCTTCGGCCGCGTGATAGATTGGAGGCGCCTTCGCCATTGTTGCGACAGGCGGGTGTACTTGTCCGCCGTCGCCCTCGCTGCAACCTTCCTGTTACAGTGGCCATCAAAGCCTATGATTGGTCTTGGGCCTTATTTAGCTGGACAGACACCGAGCCTCGATTGAGATCCCATAAGATGCGGCCGTAAGCGATATCTGCACTTATGTTGCCAGAATGTCTGGGTCGGGCTGGCTCAAACCGCTTGGCCAACAGGAACATGGGCATGCCTATCAGGCGCATTTTGACCACATTTACCAAATCGATCCTTCAGCAGTCCGGCCTTCGATAATCGGCGCAGCAGATGGTCGAATCGAAGGCGTCTTCGGCCCGGCGTGGGGATGTAAACCTACGGCGGCTTGGCCGGAAGATCGGATCGGTTGGTTTACCGAGAAACGTCTGGTGAACCTGACGGTGAGGCTTCGGATGGCTAAATATCCCTTCAGGCGTGCGGGGCGGGCAATGGCGTCTTTCAGCTTTTCCAGACCGCGCGGTCCGAACCGAGCGCCGGCACTTTGATCGGCCCGACCACGCTGTGCATCTTCCCTTTGGTTATGATCAGCGACTGACCAAACTGGGCCAGCCTCCTTGGTAAAAACGCTCTGCTGTCATCCGATTTTGCGGGTATGTGCCCGTCAAACGTAAGGGTTTCCTATCGCGTTGATTGCGCGCCATAGCCTATACGGCATTTCATAAATCGGGATTATGACATCGACCTGACACGATATGCCTGCGGGACGAGGGCGACTATGCTGGGTACAAGCGCCCCAATTCCGACAGTATTCATTGACCCTCAAACGGATGAGTGGGTCATTGGCAACCAGACGCTCCGTAGCAAAAAAGCAACCATGTCCGCTCTCCTTAGCGCGATGCGGCAGTACATCCGGACATCAGACGCGCTGATTTCTCCGGACAACGTGGTCCGTCAGTCGCGGCGGATTGGTCAAAGACCTCACACTTCGGGAATAACCGCGAAGCCTTACCATACAGGCACTCAGTGCCCCCGAAAATCATCGTCGGAGCAGAACACCGATGAAACGTATCTGCACAAACCGTATTGACGAAGACTTTCCCTCTCGTACTCAGCCGGGACCTTTGCTAAGAGCGCCATGCCCAGTGACTGTCAAGAAACCGGGCACGTTGCGGGTATGGCGAAATTGGCAGACGCACCAGATTTAGGTTCTGGCGCCGCAAGGCGTGGGGGTTCAAGTCCCTCTACCCGCACCACCGCCGATCGACACCTCAGCCTTCGGCAGACGTGGTCAGGCCTAGTTCGGCCATGAGGTCAGGTTCCAGTACATTTATTTCTGCCGGCGGGGTGCGCAGGGCATAGGTCATCAGCCGCAGATCAACCCCCATCTGCACCAGATAATCCATGACCCCCGCCTGTGCGCGCTGAAGATCGCTGACCGCCATGAACGCAGGCAGGATGGTATTCTGGCCAAAGTAATGCTGATGGACGCCCACCACGCCACCCGGTGCCACCTGCCGCGTGGTGCCACCCGCAAGGATATAGGGACAGGCGGACAGACATACCGCGCCGTCTCCCACCCCGGTTGCATAGCCCGCGGCGCGGATCGTGCGCCCGATCGCCAGCGCGTCGGACACCGATCCGCCCGAACTGTCCAGCGTCACCCGTGTCACCGTAGGGCGCGTCCGGTCCAGCCAGGCGGCAAAGCGATCGGCATCGCCTGGCGCGATCTGGCCCGCAATGGTGATGGCATCGTCGGCCTGATCGAATTCCAGGGCCTCGGGCATGGCGCGCATGGCCGGGCCACCCGGTTGCGATGGGTCCGACGGCCTCAGGTCCGGGCGATAGGGGCGCACGCTTGGCCCCTGCGCGGGCGGGGCATAAAGGCCCGGGGCGGCCGACCCCGGCGCGCGCATCAGGTCAAGCCCAACGATGGCCGCAGCCAAAAGCACCTGCGAGACCAGCACCGCCCGCACCACCTTGTGCGGAGACGAGAATATCCCCATCGCCTAGACCTCGCGCCGCGCGGGATCCAGGGCGGGCGGCGGGGCGGCTTCGATCTGGCGCAACAGATCGGATGCGGCAAGCGCCGCACGCAGTTCTCCGACCGTCATGCGGTCGTCACTGTGCCCCTCTCCACGGCCGGACCGGATCGCGGCCTGCACCACCATGATGATGAACACCAGCACCGCAGGCAGCAGATCAATGGCAATCGCGCCCGCCCACGCCGGAACAAAGTTGCCGGCATAGGCGATGACCGCATCCGCCGCAGACATCGGCGTGTACAGCGCCTCGTCCACCTGCGGCAGCGACATGACCTCGAACGCGGCCTGCCCCAAGGTGGTGGCACGTTGTTCGACCAATGACAGGACAGAGGTGATGGTGCTGGACTGTCCCGCGCGCGTGGCCTCGGTGCTGCCGTCAAGTTCGGGCAGCACGACCGCGTCGGCCAAGTCCTGCGCGGCACGGCCGACCAGCGGCGCGGGGTTCAGCTGACGCAGTTGGGTGATCAGCCCGGCAAGCTGGACGGCGTCCTCGGAGAAACGAACCGTCCGGTCCTCCAGCGGACCGGGCTCGACCGATGTGCCGCGCATTCGGGACAGGATCGTGTTTCCCTGCGCGAATGTCTCTTCGATGGGGGCCTCTGCTGCCAGAAGCTGATCTTCCAGCGCCTGCAGTTCGGCGCCCTTCTGCGTCAGGACGCGAAAGACCGCGCCGCGCCCGGAAAACCCCGACAGGGTGCCCCCTGCCTCTTGTTCCGACAGATCGGCAAAGCTTTGCCGCACGCGCGCCACGTCGCGCGACAGCGACTGTCCCGCCACGGCATTGGCATGCGCACGCTCCAGCGAGGTCTGATAGGTCTGCACGGTGGCCGCCATATGCGTCTCGACCGCCGCTGTCCCTGCCAGCGCCGCCGCGTTCAGCCAGGACGACATGGCGACGATCGCCACCGACCCAAGCGCCATCGTCAGCAACAAGCCGACCCTGGACGCCGCCGACCGGACCGCCGGCAACAGCCGCAGCATATAGGACCAGAAAACGAAGATACCCACCGATACGGCGATCGAATAGGCCAGCGCCGCAAAGGTCGTCCACAGTCCCGGACTGTCCAGCAGCGTGCGAACGCCCAGATAGGTATAGATGCCCGACGCCGCCGACAGCACGCCAAGCGCGGTCGAGGTAAAGCTGTCCAACCAGTCCAGATGCCGCTCCAGCTCTCGGGCATAGCGGTCGCCGGCGCGATCGGGGCTGCGGTCTGGGATGGGGGCGGCGTTGGGGTCGTGGGCCATGCGGTCTCCGGGTGGCGCTGATATGCTGAGGTGCTGGCCCCAGATAAGCCCAAAACGGCCGGTTTCTCAGCCCCTTACGGTCCTGCGCCGGTCACGCTTTCGGCATGACCGCCAACGGCCTGGCGGCATCAGGGGCGCGGGCGAATCCGCCAAGCCCCTCGTCAGGCAGCATACGGTCGCCGCCCGGACGCGCTGTCTTCAGTCGCGCACGATCAAGGACACGGATTTCTCCGCGACCCATCGCGACGATGCCTTCGGCGCGCAGCTGCGACAACGTCTTGTTGACGGTCTGGCGTGAACAACCGGCAATGGCCGCCAGATCGGCCTGGTTCAGGTGGATCTGAGGGGTTTCGGCGCTTGTCATGGTCAACAGATTGATACGGATCCGATCCTCGGCGGCATAAAACATCGCTACAGAGTGCTGACGGTTGTCCCGTGTCAGCCGATCATGAAAGATCTTGGCAAAGTTGCGCATCAACAGGTCGGCGGGAACATGTCGCAGGACCATCGCGGCGTCCATCAGCATCAACGTCGTGTCGGGTAGCGTGGTGCAACTCGCAGCGCAGGTCCGGCCAGAGAATTGTTCGACCTCGCCCAACACTTCTCCTGGGGTTGCCAGGTGCGCCATGACCCTGTTTCCGTTGATATCGAGATAATTGACCTCAATCCGCCCCTTGATGATCAGGTATATCCAGTCTGCGGCCTGTCCTTGATGCAAGATGTCCTTGGGCCTGCGGATATGAACCAAAGACACTTCGGTCAGCAGGGCTGCAAGGTGATCGGCGTCCAGATCGGCTAACAGCGCGGGCTTCAGCCGGGTCACGACCGCCAACAGATCAGCGCCCTGTGCCGCTGGCCTGGATTTCGTGGAAGCTGTCTCTAGGGTGAAAACCTGCATGTCCCTGCCCGGATACCGATGAAATTCCGAGTATATCGATCTCATCGCGTACGAACAGGGATTTCGTCAGCGCGAACCCTGACGAATGACCCATGGTCGCGGATCAGGCGTGCCATCACCGATCAAAACGCACAAGCCACCATATCCCTGACCTGCAAAGGCAGCTTAACTGCCGAACATGTCAACGAATGTCGTCAATGCGACAAAATCCAGCCCACCAGTGGCTGTTCTGCGGGTCTGCACACACGATGGGCAGTTGCATCGTCCTGCATGGTGCCGCACGGTGAGAACTATGCGCCTCTACAATATTGTCGCGCACCCTCGCCCCGCCCCTTTTGACAAGTAGAGCGCCTTGTCCGCCATTGCCAATATCTGTTCAGGCTGGTCTGACCCGCCTGGATGCCAGACAAGGATACCCAGGCTTGCCGTAACCTGCAGATCGATCAGCTCGGGTGGCGACAGCGCCTTGATTGCCGCGATGATACGCTCTGCCAGATGGAGCAATGCAGGCTTGGACGTCATTCCACGAAGGATCAGCACGAATTCGTCACCGCCGACCCGCGCCGCGGTATCGGCCTTGCGGATATGGGCACGCAGAACGGCGCCGACTGCGCGCAACAGATCGTCCCCGGCCTGATGTCCCAGTTGGTCGTTGACCTGCTTGAAATGGTCAAGGTCAAGATGGGCTATGGCAAAGGGTTGGGCGACTTCATCTGTGGAATCTGCAGTGCGCAATAACATGGACAATGCCACCTCCAGCCCGCGGCGGTTCTGAAGCCCCGTCAACGCATCTGTTTGCGCCTGCAGCACAGCCAACTCGTGCGACTGCGCCAGCTGAGCGTTGAAGCGCGACAGCTCTGTCAGCACGCCGCGGTTCGCCTCGTGCAGGAACAGCAGCTCCATCGCCAATTCCGATGGCGCAAAATCGTCGTCGGTCAGCGATGCGGCCCGGATCGCGCGATGCAGTCCGATGCCAAAGCCAAGGTTGACCAGCAGGGTACCATCGTCCACCTGCACACCATGGCCACGCAAGACCAGGTCACGGGACTGGACCACGCGCAGGAACAAGCGCCGGCGTTGTTCGACGGCCGTGCGTATCGCCTGGACAGGACAGGGTCCCTGCCCCGCGCGGGCGCTGACAAGCCGATCGATCAGGCCGTCCGACAGGTTCGGGATCAGCTTGCACAGCGTCGGCCCGACGGACAGAACCTGACCTGTCGACGACAGCCACAGATGCATCGGCAACAGTTTGGCAAGCGCATCGGCGGAGAGGGCCAGCCCGGTCATGACGACACCACGCCAGCCAGCTGCGCGCCCGCAAGGCTGAACAGCCGACCCTCAAAGAACTGTTCGTCCCAGATGTCGATCCGGATCGACATCCCCTCGACCGATATCAGGCACAAAGCACCGTAGTCGTCGGCCATCCCTCGGATCAGACCAACCAACAGGTGCTGCCAAACCGGGTCACGTTCCAGCATCACCAGCCAGACAGATTGGTCCTCCGCCTCCACTTGCAGGCGTGGAACGGCAAGCTCTGGCAAGACCAGATGCGCGCGTCCCGGCAGTTCCTCAAGGCGCAGCAGGAAATCCTTGAAATCACGTCCCGAAAACCGCAACAGTCTCCGTACGGGCTCGATACGCGTCATCCAGCCGCCGAGATCCTCGAACATCTCTGGCAATGGCTTGCTCAGGCGGCTTGCTGCGCGTTCCAGTGCAGCCGTACCGAAGCCGGCACCAAGCGGTGCCAGACGTCCCACAGCGACCGCTTGTTCATCAGCGACCGACTGAACCAGGTCTTCTCCGTAAGTGGCGCGGAGAAATTCCTCGATCGCGCGATTGATCAGACTTTTCATGCCCACCTCGATTCGAGACGAGATTACCGGCACATCATGAACAAATCGGAAAAATCAGGCGGAAATTCGCTACTCCGCATCCCAGCCATAGCCTCCCGGTCCAGACAGCGCCGTACGCGCCGTCATGATGTCGCCCGGACGGACCCCAAGAATGTCGGCAAAGCCGCACAGGCGGTCGTCATCCTCGACCAGAAAATCCAGCAGGAACAAAGCAATATCGGGCCTGCTGGCAAAGCTTCGAATATCATTCGGCTGCAGACCGGCTGCATCCATGAACTGTGCCAGATCCTGCGGCCGATCTGCCAGAAGGATCAGCGTCTGCGTGGCCAGATCAGCAGCCTGTTGGGCAGAATACGCCATGTCATCCATCCCTATCGCAATTTCGTGAGTTGGCCTGCGCCGGAAACTCTTTGTTAAGCATTTTAGACGAAATTGAAATGAAGATGTCGGATTTCTGGATAGATCGATGACGGCACGTATCATGGTTGCGGACGGCATAGCGACGGCGCGGATCACACTGAAGGTCCGGCTGGCCGCCGTGCGTTATGACGTGGCCGCGGTCGCGTCGGCGGCAGAGCTGATGCAGCAGTTGGACGCCACGTTGCCCGACCTCATAATCCTTGGCAGCCTGCCCGACGGCTCGGCCGTCGATATCTGCACACAGCTGTCGCACGATCCGCGATTGGCCGATATTCCGGTACTGATGCTGGTTCGGTCCGATCAGCGGCTTGCCGCGCTGCAGGCAGGCGCCACCGCGACGTTGGAACCCGATGTCGACGACCAGATGCTGATGGCCCGCATCCGTAATATCCTGCGCCAGACAGACGCCCCGCATAACAGCAGGGTGGGCATGGCAGAGGCGCCGGCAGGGTTCGCCCATGCCGACCGCCCGCTTATCGTGCTGGTGGCGGATAATGCGGCGCGGGCGCGGCGCTGGCGCCAGATGCTGTCGGAACGCATGGCCTGCCGGTTCGAGATTCGCGACCCCGACGAAGCGCTTGGTGCGGCAACAGCGGGACGGACTGCGGACCTGTATCTGATCTCGGCCGATATGCGCGAGCGTGGTGACGGACTGCGGCTGTTGTCGGAACTGAGGTCACGGCAGGGCTCGCGGGATGCGGGTTTCGTGATCGCCATCGGCCCCGACCGGGCCGAGCTGTCGGCGATCGCGTTGGATCTGGGTGCGGGCGATGTCATGCCGGATGCGCTGGATAACGCATCAGTCGCACATGCTGCAGCGATGTCCCTGCAGATCCTGTTGTCCCGCAAGTCGAAAAGCGATGAGCGCCGCGCCGAAGTCCAGCGTCACATGCTGTGGGCGATGACCGATCCGCTGACCGGATTGTACAACCGCAGATATGCGCTTCCAAAGCTGGCCGACATCGCGCGTGACGCGATGCTGGCTCATCAGGGTTTTGCAGTCTTTGCCATTGATCTTGACCATTTCAAGGCGGTGAACGACTGTCATGGCCACAACGCAGGCGATGCGGTTCTGGTCGAGGTTGCACAGCGCCTGCGCGATACCATCGGCGCCGACGGGATGACGGCCCGCATGGGCGGTGAAGAGTTCCTGGCCGTGCAGGGCAACTGTCCCCCCGTCCGCGCCGCCCGCATCGCCGAGGCGTTGCGCCTTGCCGTCCAAGCGCGGCCCATCCGCCTGCCGGGTCTGTCGGGGGGCGGAATGATCCGGGTGACGGCGTCGGTCGGCGTGGCAATGGTCGCACCAGCCGACGATATATGGCCCGATCAGCTGGCACGCGTTGCGTTGGAGCGCGCTGACCGGGCACTGCTGGCGGCCAAGGCGGCCGGGCGCAATCAGGTCGTCTGCTCGCGTGCGGAACGTGCGGCATAGGGGGGACTTTCATTGCGCTACGCCGAGGCCTAAATCTGGTTCAGCGCTGCAGAGGAACCCGTCATGACAGATGCCGCCAAGATCACCCCGTTGCTGGATCCCGAACGCCCGACGGGACAGTCGATGCTGCGCGGTGCGCGGGGCCGTTGCCCGGCCTGCGGAGAGGGCCGGATGTTTTCCAGCTACCTCAAGGTCGCCGATACCTGCCCCGCCTGTCACGAGGACCTGCACCATCAGCGTGCCGATGACGGCCCGGCCTACCTGACCATCCTGATCGTGTCGCATCTGGGGGCGCCGCTGTTGCTGGCATCGTTCATTGCGTGGCGGCCCAGTGCCATGACAATGATCGTATCGTTCGGGCTTGGGGCGATCGTTCTATCGTTGGCGATGCTGCCGGTGATCAAGGGGGCGATGGTCGGCCTGCAATGGGCGCGGCGCATGCATGGTTTCGGCAGGGCATGACCGTCGCCATACGCGATGCCGCATCGGTCATGGTGGTGCGCCGCCATGCGGCCGGGGCGTCGGTTCTGATGGGCATGCGCGGCGCAGGCGCGGCGTTCATGCCGTCGAAATTCGTTTTTCCCGGCGGTGCTGTTGATCCGGAAGACGGGCACGTTGCCCTGGCCCGCCCCCTTGGCACCACATGCCACGCGCGCCTTTTGCAGGAGGACGGCGTGTCCCCCGACGCCATTGCCGCCGCCGCCCTGCGCGAACTGGCCGAAGAGACCGGTCTGTTGATCGGACGTCCGGGCGGGCCGCCCTGCGACTGGCCAGGGCACGCGGGCGCGATTCTGACGCCTGATGCGGCCCCGCTGATCTATATGTTCCGCGCTATCACGCCACCGGGGCGACCGCGTCGCTTTGATGCGCATTTTTTTGTCGCGGATGCGGTTGACATCGCGGGCGATCCCGATGATTTCAGCGCCGCCTGCGACGAGCTGTCCCATCTTCACTGGGTACCGCTGGATCAAGCCGGTGCGCTGGACCTTCCCTTCATCACCGAGGTGGTTCTGGCCGAGTTGTCCGCCCTGATCCGCGATCTGGCGCACGACAAACCGCTGTCGCCGCCAGCCACCGTCCCCTTTTTCGACAATCGCGGACCCGCCCCGGTTTTTCGCCAGCTTCGCTAGCGTCCACAAAAGACCGCTGGCCGCTTTTCCAGGAACGCCGCCACGCCTTCGGCGAAATCGGCGCTGCGCCCGGCCTGTCCCTGCAGCCGCGCCTCTAGTTCCAGCTGTTCCTGGATGTCGTTGCCAACAGACGCCGCCAGTGATTGCCTGATGGCCAGAAACGCACCCGTCGGCCCCTTGGCCAGTGTTTGTGCGCGGGCGGCGACCCCCGCGGCAAAATCGGCGTCGGGCAACGCCTGCCAGATCATCCCCCATTCTGCCGCCTGCCGCGCGGGTACGGGTTCAGCGAACAGCATCATGCCCATTGCGCGTGCCATTCCGACCGCACGCGGAATGATCCAGGTACCGCCGGCATCCGGGATCAGGCCGATCCGCGTGAACGCCTGAATAAAGCTGGCACTTTCCGCCGCGATGACCACGTCAGCGGCCAGTGCCAGGTTCGCCCCGGCCCCGGCGGCAACCCCGTTCACTGCGGCGATCACCGGTACCGGACAGCCGGTGATCGCCGCCAGCATGGGTTCGTATTCGTCGCGCAGCGTGCGTTCTAGGTTAACCGACGCCCCCGCATCGGTCAGGTCCTGCCCCGAACAGAACCCCCGGCCGGACCCGGTCAGCACGACGGCGCGCACCTCGCGCGGCAGCGTGGTCAGCGCCTGCGTGATCTCTGCCCGCATGCGTGCGTTCAGCGCGTTCATCACCGCAGGCCGGTTCAGTGTCAGCGTGGCGACCCCATCGGCGACCGCGAACTGGATTGTCTCAAACCCCATGTCATCCTCCCGTTTTGAAGGATCATGCAGGATTTTGCAGACGGTGAAAGCGCGACCCGGCGTCAGGGATCGCGCATGATCTGGGCCAGCCGTCGACGTTCGTCGGCGTCCAGGGCCGCGACCTCGGGCGTGGGGCGATTGCGGGCGCGCAGGAAACCCGCCGCGGTCAGTAGCGCGGCCAGGGCCATCAGCGGCGCAGCCAGCCAGAGAATCATATTCGCGCCATTGGCCCGCGGATTGAACAGAACGAATTCACCAAAACGGTCGGCGACAGCGTCGATAACCTGATCGTTGCTGTCCCCCTCCAGCAAGCGTTCGCGCACATAAAGGCGCAGATCCCGGCTGATCGGGGCATTCGATTCGTCGATATTCTCTCCCTGACAGACGGGGCAACGCAGTTGTTGCGATATCGTGCGGGCCCGCGCCTCCATTGCGGCATCAGAGAGAACCTCGTCGGGCTGGACCGCCAAGGATGGGCATGCCCCCAGCATCAGGGCAAGAGCAGCGGCCCGGACCCTCATTCGGCAGGCACCGCGTCGGGGCGGGCCGGACGCGCCGCCCCCGCAGCGACGCGATAGCGCCGGTCTGTCAGGCTGATCAAACCGCCAAGCGCCATCATGATGCAGCCGGCCCAGATCCAGTTGGCAAAGGGCTTGATATAGGTCCGCACCGCCCATCCACCGTCCGGTTGCTCATCACCCAGAACCACGTACAGGTCGCGCCAGAAGCCATAATCGATCGCAGCCTCGGTCGTGGGCATGCCTTGAACGGGGTACACACGCTTTTCAGGCGACAGGGTGGCGACGGGGTTGCCGTCGCGGCTGGCCTCGATCAGCGCCCTCTGGGCCAGATAGTTCGGGCCATCCGCCCGTTGCACGTTACGCAGGACCAGATCATAGCTGCCCACGACAAAGGGTTCGTCGATCTTTGCAACGCGGACATCCTCGACCTGCCATGCCTGAATCAGGGACACCGCGACGAATGTGACACCCAACCCGGCATGCGCGACGGCCTTGCCCCAATCGGCACGCGGAAGGCGCAACAGACGTGCGGCACCGGAACTGCCCGTCCGCAGCCACAGGTCCGCCATGGCGCCGAAGATCAGCCAGGACCCCAGCCCTGCGCCGATCATGGCCAGTGCGGAATGACCGGTCGAGACTGCAAAGACCAGCGTCATAATGGCCCCCGACAGGATCAACGGCCCACGCAGCGGACGCAAGCTGCGCGCCAGCGTCGCGCGCTTCCACGGCATCAGCGACCCTATGGGCAGCGCTATCGCCAGTGCGATCATGAACGGGGTGAATGCCTGGTTGAAGAAGGGTGGCCCGACGGACAGCACCCGGCCCCAGACCATTTCGGCCACCAGAGGCCAGATGGTGCCGATGAACACGACGAACGCGGACACTGACAGCAGCACATTGTTCAGCACCAGCGCGCCTTCGCGCGACAAGGGCGCAAAGACACCCTTGGCGGTCATTTCCGATGCGCGGACCGCAAACAGGGTCAGTGCACCGCCGATAAAGACCGCCAGGATCGCAAGAATGAACACCCCACGTTCCGGGTCGTTTGCAAAGCTGTGAACCGACGTGATGACCCCGGAGCGGACAATGAACGTCCCGATCAGGGAAAAGCCGAATGCAAGGATCGCCAGCAGGACAGTCCAGCTTTTCAAAGCCTCGCGTTTTTCGACGACGATGGCGGAATGCAGCAGCGCCGCGGCCAGCAGCCAAGGCATGAAGCTGGCATTCTCGACCGGGTCCCAGAACCAAAAGCCACCCCAGCCCAGTTCGTAATAGGCCCACCAGGACCCAAGCGCGATGCCGATGGTCAGAAAGACCCATGCCGCTAGCGTCCAGGGACGAACCCACCGCGCCCAAGCCGCATCGACACGCCCCTCGATCAGGGCCGCGACGGCAAAGCTGAAGGCCATGGAGAGACCGACATAGCCCAGATACAGGAACGGCGGGTGAAACGCCAAGCCGGGGTCCTGCAGCAACGGGTTGAGATCGCGTCCGTCAAAGGGCGGATTGCCCATCCGCCAGAACGGGTTCGAGGTAAAGATGATGAACGCATAGAATGCCACGCTGACGGATGCCTGGACGCCCAGCACCCGCGCCCGCAGGCTGGGTGGCAGATTGCCCCCGAACAGCGCCGCCGCCGCGCCGAACAGCGTCAGGATCAGCACCCACAGCAGCATAGAGCCCTCGTGGTTGCCCCAGACACCGCTGATCTTGTACAGCATCGGCTTCAGCGTGTGCGAGTTCTCATAGACCAGCAGAACCGAAAAATCGGACGTGATAAAGGCGATCGTCAACGCACCAAAGCTGATGACCATCAGCAACAGCTGGGCCAAGGCTGCAGGGCGGGCGCTGTCCATCCAGCCGTGCCAGCCCTTTGCGGCACCGATCATCGGAACGGTCATCTGATAGATCGCGACCACGAAGGCCAGGATCAGGGCGAAATGGCCAAGTTCAGCGATCATCTGTGTGCATCCTTTGTTGCCGGTCAGCATAGGGATGCGACGAAGGGGGGAAAAGCCCCCCCTTCGTCCTGTCGGGTCAGTTTTGTGTGCTCGCGTTGCGGCCTATTCGCGCAGCGTGGCCAGCCAGTCACGCAGGGCAGCGTTGTCCGCGAAATCATCCGCGGGGACCACGACGGGGGCCGCGATCGTGACGGGGACGATGGTGGTCTCTTCGGTGATCGGGGCGGGCCAGACGCGGTGGCGGAAATGATGCGCCTCGCGCGCGCCGAAATAGAACCCAACAATCGCACCCAGCAGCCACCACAATGGCTCGGGAACACGCTGCAGCCCTTCCATGCGGACGCCGAACCCGATTGGTTCGACCATCGCATAGATGAACAACGCCATGGTCCCCAAGGCCAGCAGCGGTCGCGGCAGACGGTTCAGGCCGTTCACGAAACCGTCGAACCAGCCCTGTCGCGGGACAGCGAATTCCTGGCCGTGCTGGGCGATGGCGCGGGAATAGGCCTCTTCGTCCAGCTCCATCCGGCGGGTCGCGTTCTGGGTGAAGACCTCGGCCATGCCGGTCGCGGCGCTGCCAAGGGCGGTGACGGTCGGGGCGATCCCGATAAAGCGGTCGATCAGGCCCATGCGGAGGTCCTCTGACGATGGTCGGCATCGCTGAAATGATAGCGCGGGGCCACGAATTCCTCGGCACGGGTGATCCAGCCGCCCTTGCCGCCTGCATTGGTGCGCGCGTATTTGCGGCTGGCCGGGCGCTGATCGGCCAGCGCATAGTAATAGTTGCGCCGCGCAATCCCATAGGCGTCGACCAGGTGCCGGGGCGCGGCCTCTGCCGCATCGGCGACGGCCGCAATGGTCATCGGCCCGATGACCCCGTCATCGGCGGCACGAAACCCCATCCGGCTGACCAACCGTTGCAGGATCTTGACCGCGTTGCCACCCGCGTTGACATACATGTCGAACACGCTCGCCTGCAGCGGTTGGGGCAGTTCGGCCAACCGCGGCTTGCGGAAATAATGTTCGACAAAGACCTGTTCCGCCTGCGCCCGGGTCAGCGCGCGCACGTCCGTGGCGTCGATACGGCCATCGCGGTTCAGGTCCATCCCCAGGGTCTGCATCGTGCCGATGGTGACGCCGAAATTTGTGGCACCGCCCGGATCGTCGGGGTCGTTGACGTATCCACCTTCGCGGGACACGATCTGTCTGGCAATCTCTTCGACGCTTGGCATGACACCCCCATGGCTGGCGCGACCGACATCGGGGCCGCGTCGGGGGATGGTGGGACGATGCAGTTAACCTGCCGTTAACCCTGCGCGCGTTGCCTCAGGTTCCGGCGTCCTGATAGACGCCGGTGGCCTTCAACGTGTCCACGACCTCGCGGGGCATGTAGGTCTCGTCATGTTTGGCCAGCAGGTCGCGCGCCTCAAAGCGACCGTCGCGGTAATGGCCCTTGGCGATGGTGCCCTGCCCCTCGCTGAACAGGTCTGGCCGCGGGTCCTTGCCGACATAGGCGACGGGGATCTCGACCGCGCCATCTGTAATGACGAAATCGAACGCCATGCCTGTCCCGTTGACGATGGAACCGTCCTTGACCAGCCCGCCCAGTTGAAAAAACTCGTCTGGTTCGGGCGCGGCCTCGGCCACCTGACTGGGCGAGCGATAGAGGTTGATGCCGTCGCTGAACCCGTATCCGATCAACCCGACCGCCGCGACCATGGCCAGACTGGCCGCGGCAAGAACCTGCACGCGACGTTGTTTCTTCAGGGATTTCATGCCGGCCATGGGGTTCTCCTCAGGCGGGATCAAAGCTGATGGCGCGGCGCAGGAATTGCGTGGCCTTGCCGCCCACCCGCGCCGGATCACCGGTCGTCAGGTACATCGACCGGGTGCCCGGACCGACAAACTCGGGCCTGCGTGTCAGATAGTCGGCCAGGCTCTCGGCGACCAGACCCGCCTGGCTGAAAACCTTGACCTGCGACCCCAAGGCGCGCTGAAAAGCATCCTGCATCAGCGGATAATGCGTGCAGCCCAGCACTGCGGCCTCGGGGAACGGCATGCGGCGCATCAGGGCCTCGACATGGCTGGCGACCAGCGCCTCGGCCAGCTGCTCGTCGCCCATTTCGATGGCATCGACCACGCCGGCACAGGGCTGGGCCTCGACATCGACGCCCACGGCGCGAAACGCCAGTTCGCGCTGGAACGCGCGGCTGGCAACCGTGGCAGGGGTCGCGAACAGCGCGACGTTGTTGACGGCCACCCGGCGGGGCGGCGAATTGTCGCCCCATGCCCGTTCGGTCAGCGCCTCGATCATGGGGACAAATACGCCCAGCACGCGCTTGTCGGCGGGCAACCAGGTCTCCTGCATCCGCTTCAGGGCAGCGGCACTGGCGGTATTGCACGCTAGGATCACCAGATCGCACCCCTCTGCCCAAAGACGTTCGACGCCCCGGCAGGTCAGGTCAAAGATATCGTCTGCGGTGCGCACACCATAAGGCGCGTGGGCGTTGTCGCCCAGATAGACCACAGGCAGGTCCGGCAGGCGCGCGGCGATGGCCTGATGGACCGTCAGTCCGCCCAGACCCGAATCGAACACCCCTATCGCCATTCCTGCACCTCCCGCATCATGCGCCGCCCTTCATAGGGCGACGCGCCGCCTTTGGAAATGACCGTGATCACTCAGCCGCTTCACGGATGGGTGGGTGTCCGGCCTGCAGTTGCGCCAACAGTTCGGCCCGGCGCGTGGCCGCCAGATCGGCAGCCGCCTCCTTGACCGGACCAAACCCCCGCACGCCCAGTGGCAGCTCAGCCAGTTCGATCGCCACCGGCATCATCGGCTCCGTGACCGACGCAAAGACGTGACGCATGTCGGCCTCGTATTCGCGGATCATCGCGCGTTCGTGACGGCGTTCGGCGCTGTACCCGAATGGGTCGAATGGCGTGCCGCGCAGCCCCTTCATCCGTGCCAGAACCCGGAACGCCCCCAGCATCCACGAACCGAACTCGCGCTTTTTCGGGCGGCCGTTCGCGTCCGTGCCGGTCAGCATTGGCGGGGCCAGATGCAGCGACAGGGTTACGTCCCCCTCCCACCGGGCGGCGACCTGTTCGGCGGTGCTCAGATGCAGGCGCGCAACCTCATATTCGTCTTTGTATGCCAATAGCTTGTAATAACTTCTTGCGACACTGTCACGCAGCGGTGCGGGGGCTGCATCGACCAGCTTGCGGTACCGCACGGCCAAGCGCTTGTTCTGATAGGCAACCAGACGATCCGCGCGATAGGCGACAGGGTCGACCGGCAGAGGGCTGATCTCGGCCGGTGATCGGGCCTGTTCGGGAAAGGCCATCGCCCACCGCCCAATCTGGAACGCGCGCTGGTTCGCTTCGATCTGTGCACCATTCAGGCGGATCGCCTCCATGATCGCATCGAACGACAGCGGAATCAGCCCCTGCTGCCAGCAGGCCCCCAAAACCACCATGTTGGAATAGATCGAATCTCCCAGCAGCCGCAGCGCCAGGTCGTTCGCGTCCAGAAACGCCACGCGGTCCCCCAACCGCGCTTGCAGCGACATGCGCAGCCGGTCGGAGGGCACCTGAAAATCACGAAAACGGGTGAAATCGCCGGTGATGATCTCGTGGTCATTCACGACCGCGCCGGTGCGGCCACTGGTCATTAGACCGACGGTCTTGGCGCCCGCGGTCACGACCAGATCGCCACCAATGACGCAGTCGGCCTCGCCCACGGCCACGCGGATGGCGCTGATATCCTGCGGACGTTCGGCCAGACGCAGGTGAATGTGCACCGCGCCACCCTTTTGGGCTAGGCCCGCCATTTCCATCATGCCGGCGCCCTTGCCGTCCATATGGGCCGCCTGCGCCAGCACCGCGCCGATCGTCACGACGCCCGTGCCCCCCACGCCGGTAATGACGATGTTGTGGGTGCCGCTGATCGCAGGCAGCGTGGGCACAGGCAGGTCGGGCAGATCGAAGGCCTCGGCCTTGGGCTTGCGCAGTTTGCCGCCCTTGACGGACACGAAGCTGGGGCAGAACCCGTTGACGCAGCTGAAATCCTTGTTGCAGCTGGATTGGTCGATCTGCCTTTTTCGGCCCAGTTCCGTGTCCAGCGGCACGATCGAGACACAATTCGATTGCACCGAACAGTCGCCACAACCCTCGCAGACGTCGGGGTTGATAAAGATGCGCCGATCGGGGTCCGGGAACTGGCCCTTTTTGCGCCGCCTGCGCTTCTCGGCGGCGCAGGTCTGCACATACAGGATCGCGCTGACGCCCTGAACTTTTTCCAGATCGCGCTGAACGGTCATCATTTCGGAGCGTTCCTCGAACCGCAGACCTTTAGGGAACTGTGCCGCATCGACGTCTTCTTTTTCGTCATGCACAACGGCAACCGAACCAACCCCCATCGCAACCAGCTCTCTGGCAATCTGGGGGGCGGTCAATCCACCCTCGTTCGGCTGACCGCCGGTCATGGCGACGGCGTCGTTGTACAGGATCTTGTAGGTTATGTTTGTGCCTGCAGCCAAGGCCGCCCGGATCGCCAGAGATCCCGAATGATTATAGGTTCCATCGCCAAGGTTTTGAAAGACATGGTTTCTGGTGCTGAACGGTGCCTCACCGATCCAGTTCGCGCCCTCCCCGCCCATATGGGTGAAACCTTCGGTCTCGCGGCCCATCCATTGCACCATATAGTGACACCCGATCCCTGCATAGGCCCGGCTTCCTTCGGGCAGTCTGGTCGAGCTGTTATGCGGACAACCTGAACAGAACCAAGGGGTTCTGGTCGCGATCTCGGGGGCATTGTCATTCCGACTGACCGCGTTCAGACGCTCCATTGCTGCGCGCAGACGTTCGGTGCCGCGACCCTCCTCGATCAGGATGCCGCCGACTTTCCGGGCGATCATAACCGGGTCCAGCGCATAGCGGGTCGGGAACAGCTCTTCCCCCGTGCGGTCATGCTTCCAGCCATGGATGCGGCGACCATGGCGGTTGTCAAAAATCGCCTCCTTCAGCTGAACCTCGATCAGTTTGCGCTTTTCCTCGACGCAGATGATCAGCTCCAGGGTCTCTGACCATTCCTGAATGGACTTTATATCCATGGGCCAGGTCTGTCCCACCTTGTAGGTGGTCAGCCCCAAACGCTCTGCTTCGTTTTCGTCGATGCCCAGCAGGGACAACGCGTGGACCAGATCCAGCCAGTTCTTGCCTGCCGCAACGAACCCGATCCGGGCACCGGACTTGCCCCAGACCTTGCGGTCGATCCGGTTCGCGCGGCTGAAGGCTTCTGCGGCCCACCGCTTATGGTCGATCATCCGCGCCTCCTGTGCGACAGGCGTGTCGCCAAGGCGGATGTTCAGCCCGCCATCGGGCAAAACACGGTCAGGGGTGGCAAAGACCATCCGATGCGGGTCGCCATCGACGACCGATGTCGCCTCGACCGTGTCCTTCATCGTCTTCAGGCCCGTCCACACTCCCGCATACCGCGACAGGGCAAACCCATAGAGACCATAGTCCAGAATTTCCTGTACGCCCGCAGGGGACAGAACCGGGATATAGGCGTCGATCATTGCCCAGTCAGACTGATGCAGCACGGTCGAACTTTCGCCCGTGTGATCGTCACCCATTGCCATGACGACGCCGCCGTGACGGGACGATCCGGCCATATTCGCATGACGCATCACGTCGCCAGACCGATCGACGCCCGGTCCTTTTCCGTACCACAACGAAAAGACGCCATCGTGGCGTCCCTCTCCGCGCAACTCGGCCTGCTGGCTGCCCCAGATGGCGGTGGCTGCCAGATCCTCGTTCAGCCCCGGCTGGAACAGCACCCCGGCCGCACCCAGCCGTTTGGCCTCGCGCGTCATCTGTAAATCGACGCTACCAAGCGGCGATCCACGATATCCGGTGACAAGCCCCGCCGTCTCAAGCCCCGCCGCTTTGTCGCGTGCCGATTGCATCAGCATCAGCCGCACAAGTGCCTGCGTCCCGTTCAACAACACGTGACGTTTTGACAGATCGAACCGATCGGTCAGCGAAAATTCCTGCTTGCTCATCACCCTCTCCTCCCAAGATCAAAGGCCTCCACACGCATTATAGGTCAGAATTACTGACCAACGAAGCGGAAATTCTTTGCTTGACGTGACCTTGCCGGAATCGCAGGGGAAGGTTAGGTCTGCAAAAATCGCATGGCTGTCATGACAGGATTGTAACAGGGATGGACTGGGACAAGCTTAGAATATTTCACGCCGTCGCCGATGCCGGCAGCCTGACGCATGCGGGCGACGTGCTGCATCTGTCGCAATCGGCTGTCAGTCGACAGATCCGTGCGCTGGAGGAGTCGCTTGGCACAACGCTGTTCCACCGCCACGCGCGGGGGTTGATCCTGACGGAGCAGGGAGAGTTGCTGTTCGAGGCGACATCGTCCATGTCGCGCAAGCTGGACAGCGCATCGGCCCGTATCCGCGACAGCGAGGAAAACGTCTTTGGAGAGCTGAAGGTCACAGCCACTGTCGGCTTTGGCACCCTGTGGCTGGCCCCCCGGCTGGTCAAACTGTACGAGAAATTTCCCGATCTGCGCATTGACCTGCTGCTGGAGGAGCGCGTGCTGGATCTGCCGATGCGCGAGGCTGATGTGGCCATCCGCATGAAGGAGCCCAGCCAGTCCGACCTGATCCGCCGTCGCCTGCTGAATATTCGGATGCGGCTTTACGCCAGCCCTGACTATATCGCTGCTCATGGCGCGCCGGAATCGTTGGCGAACCTGGCCAATCACCGCCTGATCTGCCAAAAGCCCGACCAGCCGCAGGTCGCGGCAGGTGCGCGACTGGTACAGGAGCTGATGTCCCAGAACGTCGGATCAACCCTGACGGTGAACAACTATTTCGGTGTGCTGCAGGCGGTTCTGGCCAATCTGGGCATCGGGGTGCTGCCCGACTATCTGACCGCCGACCACCCGAACCTGATCCGCGTGTTCCCCGATACCGAATCCGGTGAGGTGCCTGTTTTTCTCGCTTACCCAGAGGAAATGCGCCAGACGCGCCGCGTTGCGGTATTTCGTGACTTTGTCCTTGAGGAGATTCAGGCGTACCGCCGCCATCAGAGCGAGGCGGGACAGATCTGATGTGCGCAACCGGCAGGCAATTCATGTTTCATGCACGCCATACGTGCAGCCATCGCCAGAGCGCATGGCGGATATGCGGCCATTGCATCCCCATTTGTCTTGAAGACTTCACAGACTGCACATAGATCGGGCTCAGAAGGCGATGATCAGCGTAATCGCTCATCACCTTCTACCTCCCTGTTGGACTTAGGCCGGGCCTTGTGCCCGGCTTTTTTTTGTCCCGCCTCCGGACGCTGCGGCCTTTCCATAAGCGCCGCCAGCGCCTAGAAGACGCGTGATTTCATGCGCAGGAAGGGTCGTGTCATGCAGGAACCACAGCTTACCCCGGAACTGATCGCGGCCCACGGGCTCAAGCCGGACGAGTATGCCAGCATCCTGCAGATCATCGGCCGCGAACCGACATTCACCGAGTTGGGCATCTTCAGTGCCATGTGGAACGAGCACTGTTCCTACAAGTCGTCCAAGAAATGGCTGCGCACCCTGCCCGTCGATGGTCCCCAGGTCATCTGCGGTCCCGGAGAGAACGCGGGCGTGGTCGATATCGGCGACGGCCAGGCGGTGGTCTTCAAGATGGAGAGCCACAACCACCCCAGTTACATCGAGCCGCATCAGGGCGCCGCGACCGGCGTCGGTGGCATCCTGCGCGACGTCTTCACCATGGGTGCACGACCCATCGCCGTGATGGACGCGCTGTCGTTCGGCCGCACCGACCATTTCAAGACCCCGCATCTGGTCAAGGGCGTGGTCGAGGGGATCGGCGCCTATGGCAACGCCTTCGGCGTGCCCAACGTGGGCGGAGAGGTCCGTTTCCACCCCAGCTATGACGGCAACTGCTTGGTCAACGCCTTTGCCGCAGGTCTGGCCGATGCCGACAAGATCTTCTATTCGGCCGCGTCCGGCGTGGGCATGCCGGTCGTCTATCTGGGCGCCAAGACCGGTCGCGACGGCGTCGGTGGCGCGACCATGGCCAGCGCGGAATTCGACGACACGATAGAGGACAAGCGTCCCACCGTTCAGGTCGGCGACCCATTCACGGAAAAATGCCTGCTGGAGGCGTGTCTTGAGTTGATGGCATCGGGGTCGGTGATCTCGATCCAGGACATGGGGGCCGCAGGCCTGACCTGTTCGGCGGTCGAAATGGGCGACAAGGGCGGTCTTGGTATCAAGCTGATCCTGGACGACGTGCCGCAACGCGAAACCAACATGACCGCCTATGAGATGATGCTGTCGGAATCCCAGGAACGGATGCTAATGGTGCTGAAGCCCGAAAAAGAGGCCGAGGCGCGCGCGATCTTTGAGAAATGGGACCTGGATTTCGCCATCGTCGGCGAAACCATCGCCGAGGACCGCTTTCTGATCGTCCATCGCGACGTGGTCATGGCCGACCTTCCGCTGTCCAAACTGTCTTCCAGCGCGCCCGAATACGACCGCCCCTGGGTCGAGACCCCGGCAGCCACGCCCGCGCCCGCCCTGCCGCCGATTGCCCCCATCGCGGGCCTTCGCGCGCTGATCGGTAGCCCGAACCACGCGCATCGTGGATGGGTCTGGGAACAGTACGACACGCAAGTCGGGGCCGACACGATCCGCCGCCCGGGCATGGGCGCCGGCGTAGTGCGCGTGCACGGCACCCGCAAGGCGTTGGCATTCACCAGCGACGTGAACCCGCGCTATGTCAAGGCGAACCCGTTCGAGGGCGGCAAGCAGGCCGTGGCCGAGGCCTATCGCAACCTGACAGCCGTTGGCGCCCTGCCGCTGGCCACGACCGACAACCTGAATTTTGGCAACCCTGAAAAGCCGGAAATCATGGGCCAGCTGGTCGGTGCCATCCGAGGCATCGGAGAGGCCTGCCGGGCGCTGGACTTTCCCATCGTGTCGGGCAACGTGTCGCTGTACAACGAGACCGACGGCAAGGGCATCCTGCCAACCCCGACCATCGGCGGCGTGGGCCTGATTGCGGATCTGGACGACCTGATCGCGGGCCTGCCCGTCGACGGAGATCTGGCGCTGGTCATCGGCACCACGCGCGGCCATCTGGAACAGTCGGCGCTGGCGTGGGAGGTGTTCCGTGTCGAATCCGGCGACGCGCCGCAGGTCGAATTGCATGACGAACGCCGCAATGGTGAGTTCCTGCGCGCCAATCGTGCCCATCTTGCATCCGCGACCGACCTGTCGGACGGCGGTCTCGCCCTTGCGGCATTCGAGATGGCCGAGGCTGCGGGGCTGGGTGTCACGCTGGACAGCGCCGACATCGCCCAGCTGTTCGGAGAGGATCAGGCCCGCTATCTGGTCGCCTGCAACGCCGATGCCGCGCGGGCACTAACCCAGGCCGCAGAGGCCGCAGGCGTGCCCATCGCCACCGTCGGCCGCTTTGGCGGCGACAGCGTCACCCTGGGTGGCGACGGCGCGCCGCTGGCCGAACTGTCGGACCTGTACCGGACTGCGTTCGCCACCGCGATCCGGGGCGACATGCCCGACCACGCATGATCCGCGCGCCTGCTGGCTTTGCTGCACTGATCACGGCGGCAGGACGCGGCACGCGGGCGGGGGACGGCCTGCCCAAACAATGGCGCGACCTTGCCGGGCGACCGGTGCTGGACCGGACCCTGGCGGCCTTTGCGGGTTTCGGGCGGATTTTGCTGGTGGTTCATCCTGACGACATGGGTCAGGCCATCGAACGCTATGCTGGCGGTATGACCATCGTCGCGGGGGCCGAGACACGCGCCGCCAGCGTCCGTGCCGGCCTGATGGCGCTGCAGGGACAGGCCAGCCACGTCCTGATCCATGACGGCGCCCGCCCGCTGGTCCCGCCGCAGGTCATCGCGGGCGTCATCCGGGCGCTGCAGGGCGGCGCTGACGCTGCGGCGCCCGCCCTGCCCGTGTCGGACGCGCTGTGGCGGGGCGATGGGGCAAAGGTGACAGCCATCGCCCCGCGCGACGGGCTGTTCCGGGCGCAGACGCCGCAGGGCTTTGTGCTGGACAAGATCCTGCGCGCGCATCGCAATCATCCGGGGGATGCCGCCGACGACGTGCAGCTGGCGCTGGCTGCGGGGATGGAGGTTGCCATCACCCAAGGTTCCGAAGACAATCTGAAGATCACCTTTCCCGCCGATTTCGCGCGGGCCGAACGCATTCTGGGGACCGACATGGATATCCGCCTTGGCAATGGCTATGACGTGCACGCCTTTGGGCCCGGGGACCACGTGACCCTGTGCGGCATACAGGTACCGCACGACGCGGGGCTGCTGGGCCATTCCGACGCCGATGTCGGCATGCATGCACTGACTGACGCCATTTATGGCGCGTTGGCGCAGGGTGACATCGGCCGGCATTTTCCGCCGTCTGACCTGCAATGGAAGGGCGCGGATAGCGCAATCTTTCTGGCCCATGCGGCAGGCATGGCCCGCGACAAGGGGTTCCGCATCGGCAATGCCGACGTGACCCTGATCTGCGAGGCGCCCAAGATCGGACCGCATGCGCCGGCCATGGCCCACCGCCTGTCCCAGATCATGGGCCTGGACGAGGCGCGCATCAGCGTCAAGGCGACGACGTCGGAACGCCTTGGCTTCACCGGCCGCCGCGAGGGCATCGCTGCCATCGCCACCGCCACCCTGATCAAGGAGTGACCATGGATCGCATGCTGGCCACATGGTTCGGCGCAGGCCTGCTGCGTCCCGCCCCCGGCACCTGGGGGTCGGCGGTCGCGGTGGCCCTGGGGCTGATTTTGCACCGCATCGGGCATTTTCCCCTGCTGGCGCTGGCCACGGGATTGGTGATCGTGCTGGGGTTCTGGGTGGTGCCACGGTACACTGCCGGCATGGACGATCCCGACCGCAGCGAGATCGTTATCGATGAAGTCGCGGGCCAATGGCTGGCCCTGATGGCGCCGTCCTTCGGGTTCTGGCACGCCGGGCTGCCCGCCGACAGCTTTCCCTATCCGGGCTGGGTCGCGGCATTTCTGTTCTTTCGCCTGTTCGACATCTGGAAACCATGGCTGGTCGGTCGCGCCGACCGCCGCCATGACGGCGCGGGGGTGATGCTGGACGATCTGTGGGCCGGGATCTTTGCGGCGCTGGCCACGATGGCCGCGGCGGCCTTTGCCCATACGGTGCTGATGTGAACCAAGCGGCGCAGGTTCTGGACGCCGCCCGCGCGCGCGGCGTCCAGATCGCCACCGCCGAAAGCTGTACCGGCGGCCTGATCGCTGGCGCCCTGACCGAGGTTCCGGGCTCATCCGACGGGTTCGACCGGGGCTTTGTCACCTATTCGAACGCGGCCAAGGTGCAGATGCTGGGGGTCCGCGACGATACGCTGACCACCCATGGCGCGGTCAGCGAACAGGTCGCCGCGGAAATGGCGCAAAGCGCGCTGCGCCAGTCCGACGCAGGCATCGCCGTGTCCGTGACCGGCATCGCCGGTCCCGGCGGATCAGAACACAAACCCGAAGGACGCGTCTGCTTTGGCATCAGCCAGCCCTTCGGCACCGTCACTCAGACCGTCGAATTCGGCGCGATCGGCCGGCACCGCGTGCGCGCGGCGACGGTGGAACACGCGCTGCAACTGCTGCTGGACGCGCTGCGCGCTTAGCCGCGCAGAATCGCCGCCATGGCCGCAATATCTGCATCCGGGGTATCCCATGCGGTGACCAGACGCAGCGACACCGGATCGGTACCCTGGACCGTCTTGTCGGACCACAGATGATACAGCACGCCCGCAGCCTTGGCCCGGTCATGGGTGGCTTTGGGGATCGCGGCAAAGACGCCGTTCGACTGAACCGGCTGCAACAGCCGACCGCCGCCATCGACGACCGCCTGACCCAGAACCTGCGCCTTGGCATTCGCCTGATGGGCCAGATCCAGCCACAGCCCGTCGGTCGCCAAGGCCAGCATCTGTGCCGACAGATAGCGGTTCTTGGACATCACGTGGCCGGCCTGCTTGCGCCGATAGTCGAAACCTTCGGCACGGGCGGGGTCAAAGAACACCATCGCCTCGGCCCCCATGGCGCCATTTTTGGTGCCGCCCAGGCACAGCGCATCGACGCCCGCGCGCCACGTCAGATCGGCGGCCGAACAGCCAAGCGTGGCGACCGCATTGGCGAACCGCGCCCCATCCATGTGCAACGGCAACCCCGCCGCATGCGCGACGGACGCCAGCGCCGCGACCTGATCGGGGTCATAGACGGTGCCCCATTCGGTCGCGTTCGTGATCGATACCAAGGCGCTCAACCCACCGTTCAGCCCCACACCGGCACCCACCTGCAGCGAATGAGCCAAGGTGTCGACCCCAAGGCGACCACCATCGCCCGGCAGCGTGATCAGCTTTGCCCCGTGCGAAAAGAACTCTGGCGCGGCGCATTCGCTGGTTTCGATATGGGCGTCATCGTGGCAATAGATCCGCCCAAAGGACGGTGACAGCTGCGCGCAGACCAGCGCGTTCGCAGCGGTCCCGGTGGCCACGAACCGGACGACGGCGTCAGGGGCCTCCAACAGATCGCGAATTGCGGCCTCGGCCCGTTCGGTGACCGGATCGGCGCCATAGCCCATCACTGCGCCGGAATTGGCATCGGCCAGTGCGGTCAGAACGGCGGGGTGCGCGGCATACGAATTGTCGGAGGCGAAATTCATGACAGATCCTCGATGATGTGGTCCTCCCAATCGTCCTCGGTCACCGACAGTTCGCTGACGGTCCAGCCGCGGACGCTGACGCCTGCGTCGTGGACGGTCTGGGTCGAGCCCGAGATCAGATAGTGCCAGTCGTACAGAGGCCGCCCCTCGTGACGCAGGCGATAGGCGCAGGTGACGGGCAGCCACCATGCGACCTCCTTGATCTTGGCGGGGGTCAGCACGACGCAATCGGGGACATAGTCGTGGCGGTTGGCATAGCTGCTGCACCGGCAGGCGTCCCCGTCCAACAGCTTGCAGGCGACGCGGGTAAAGGCCAGTTCGTTCGTGTCCTCGAACTCGATCTTGTTCAGACAGCACTTGCCGCAGCCGTCGCACAGGGCCTCCCATTCGTCGGGGGCCAGGCGGGGCAAGGGCAGTTCCCAGAAACGCTCGCGCATCAGCGACCCGACAGCAGGGCGCGGGCCTGTGCGCCGTCCTGCTCCATCTGGTCGATCAGGGCTTGCAGGCCGTCGAACCTGGCCTCGTCGCGCAGGAAGTCAACCAGCGCGACAGACAGGTGCTGCCCGTACAGATCGCCCGCGAAATCGAACAGGTTCACCTCCAGGTTGGGGGTGTTGACGCCGAACATCGGCCGCACCCCAAGCGAGGCCACGCCCTTGCACGGGCCCCGGTCCGGCCCGGTCAGGATGTCGACCAGTACCGCATAGACGCCAAGGCGCGGCAGATGCAGCCCGTCCAGAGCGATGTTCGCGGTCGGCCAGCCCAATTCCCGGCCCCGCTTTTCACCGTGGATGACCTCTCCTTCGATGCGGTGCCAATGGCCCAGCATGCGCTCGGCGTCATGGGTCAACCCCTGCGCCAGCGCGGTGCGGATCGCGGTGGAGCTATATTCCGCCGACCCCACGCCGATCAGCGGTACGATGGTCACGCCGAACCCGTACTGCCGCCCCAGATCCCGCAGCGTCTGCGCCGTACCCGCTCGGTTCGTGCCGAAACAGAAATCAGCGCCGACGGTCACGTGCGCAATGCCGAGGCCGTCGGCCAGAACCTCTTGCGCAAAGGCCTGTGGCGTCAGGCCGGCCAGAACGGGGCTGAAGGGCAGCTCGTACAGGTGCTGAACGCCAAGGCGCGACAGCCGGTTGGCCCGTGCCTCGGCGTTCATCAGCCGGAATGGGGGCGCGTCGGGGGCGAAATATTGGCGCGGATGCGGCTCGAATGTCAGGATCCCCAGGGGTGCGTCGCTGGCCGCGCGTGCGGCACCGATGACCGCCCGGTGACCTTTGTGGACGCCGTCGAAATTGCCCATGGCGACCGTCGCGCCGCGCGCATCGGCTTTTAGTCCTGTCCAGTCGCGATGGATCTGCAATGCGCCCCCAACAGGGCGTCCTGCGCCCTTCAGTCGAACTTGCGGCTTGGGGCCAGCACGACCGCCTCGCCTTTCAAGACGACCGTATCGCCGACGAGGCAGCGGGTTGCAAGCGTGACCCTCCGTTTTGCGTGATCGATGGCCTGAACCTCAACCTCGGCACGGACGATGTCGCCGGGGCGTACAGGGGCCATGAATTTCAGCGTCTGGCCCAGATAGACGGTGCCGTGCCCCGGCAGCTGTTCCCCGATCACCGCCGAGATCAGCCCCGCGGTCAGCATACCGTGGGCGATGCGGCCTTCGAACATGGTGTCCTGCGCATAAGCGTCGTCCAAGTGGACCGGGTTCCTGTCCGTCGACACCTCGGCGAACAGTTCGATGTCCCGATCTGTCACCTGCTTGTGCAGGTGACGGGTCATTCCGATCTCCAGATCCTCGATCACGATTGTGCCGCGCAGAATATTGTCCAACATCTTGCTTCTCATCCGGGTATGCCGTGACGCCTTCATGCTGCATAGCAGCATGAAGGCGTCACGGCAATATTGCATCCCAGAGTGGCGCTATATTGGCTGATTGTTGCGACATGGTCGGCGCGGAATGCGCCGCCCTGCCTCAGCGCAAGCGACCGATCGCAAACGTCGGCGCACGCCCCTGCGACCCCAGCCATTCCGGCAACAGGGCCGGATCAGGCTGTTCGACATCCGGGCCAAAGGCATCGGCGGCCAGACCACCGGTCACAAAGATCGAATCGATTCCCTGCGCCTCGGCACCTGCGATGTCCGTGGCGATACCGTCGCCCACCGCCAGATAGCGCGCGTCAGGCCCAAGCCCCATGAGCGCCCGCGCCCGGTCATAGATCGGGGCATGCGGCTTGCCGTAATACAGCGCCGTCCCGCCGAGAGACTGATAGAAATCGGCCAGCGCCCCTGCGCAATAGATGCGCGTCTCGCCCAGGTCGACGACGATGTCGGGGTTCGCACACAGCATCGGCAGCCCGCGATCGATCGCGTCCTGGAACCGGTCGCGATAATCCTCGGGCGTCTCGGTCAACTCGTTGAATGGACCTGACGCAATGATCCCCTCGGCCTCGTCCAACGGGACACGCCGGATAGGATCGGCATTGCGGTGGGCCTGCGGGATGTCGGTAAAGAAACCGTGGTCCTTTTCGATCCCGATATGCCAGACGTTACGACCGACAACGCCCGCGAACATTGCGTCCTGCGCGGCGTCGCCGGAACTGACGACCAGATCCCATGCATCGCGCGGCACGCCCATGCGGTCCAGTTGTGCGATCACGTACTGGTTCGGACGCGGCGCATTGGTCATCAGGCAGACCTGACCACCCTGCGCGCGAAAACCCTGCAGGGCTGCGACCGCAGCCGTGAATGGCTGCTGGCCGTTGTGCAGACAGCCCCACAGGTCGCAGAACAGCGCGTCATAGCTGGCCGAGATTTCGGCCAGCGAAGCGATGATGCGGGTCATCAGACGGCCAGAACCGGGATGATCTGCTTTTTGCGGCTCATGACGCCGGGCAGCACCACGGTGTCGCCAGTGACTGTCACGCCAAAGCTGCGCTCGGCCACGGACCGGATATAATCGTTGGGCACCAGCAACGTCGCCTGTTCGTTCAGGATGTCCACCACGAACAACAGGACCTCATCGGCCCCGTCCTCGGCGGCGACGGCGGGCATCGCGGCGATCAGGGCGTCCTTGCGGTCCAGAATGACCTGCGGCGCGGTCGTCTCTAGCACCGAGATGCGCAGTTGCTTGCCGCCCAGTTCGTATTCCTTGCTGTCCATTTTCAGCAGCGCCGCCTCGCTGAAGGCACTGACGTCGGACTTGGCGGCAAACATCTCGGCGGCAAATTCGGCGATGGTCACACCCAGATCAACGGCCAGCTTTTCGGCGACAGCGCGGTCATGTGGCGTCGTGGTCGGGCTGCGGAACTCCAGGGTGTCGGACAGAATGCACGTCAGCATCGCACCCTTGATCCCCTCGGGCGCGCGGCCCAGATCGTCGCCCATCAGATCGTGCATGATCGTGGCGGTGCAGGCCAGGGGCCGGATGGTGATGTTGATGGGCGCGCGGGTCTTGATGCCGCCTGCCAGCAGGTGGTGGTCGATGATCTCGATCACGTCGGCCTGATCCAGACTGGCGGGCAGTTCTGCCGGGTTGTTGGTGTCCACGATCACGCAGACGTCGTCGGCGGTCACATCGTCGATGAGCCGCGGCTTGGACAGGTTCCAGCGGTCCAGCATCCACAGCGCCTCGGTGTTCGGCTCTCCCTGCAGCACGGCCTCGGCCGGCGTCTTGCGGCATTCGGTCAGATACCAGGCCCAGATGATGGGCGACCCGGTGGAATCCGTATCGGGGGAAGTGTGGCCGAAGACCTTGATCATGATGCGCCTCGAAGGGTGATGGGTAAGGATGGCCGCCTTATAGGCAGGCAGCGTCGCGTTGTCCACGTTCGGCACAACGGCCTACCCATGCAAAAGGGCGCCCGTCGGGGCGCCCTTTGCGTCATTGATAGGGTCGGATCAGGCGGCGCGGGTCAACAGAACCTCGCCCACGCGCTTTTGCGCACCACCCTCGTCCAAACCGCCGACGGCGGCAACTTCGCGGGTCAGGCGGTCCAGCGCAGCCTCGTACAGCTGACGCTCGGAGTAGGACTGTTCGCGCTGATCGTCGCAACGGTGCAGGTCGCGAACCACCTCGGCAATGGACAGCAGGTCGCCGGAATGGATCTTCTGTTCGTATTCCTGCGCCCGACGCGACCACATCGCGCGCTTGACGCGGGCCTTGCCCTTCAGCGTCTCCAGTGCACGGTCGATCAGGTCGGGGGTCGACAGGCTGCGCATGCCGATCTCGCTGGCGCGGGCGGTCGGCACGCGCAATGTCATCTTGTCCTTGTCAAACGAAATCACGAACA
Source organism: Paracoccus sp. Ld10 (assembly GCF_045064235.1). Lineage (NCBI taxonomy): Bacteria > Pseudomonadati > Pseudomonadota > Alphaproteobacteria > Rhodobacterales > Paracoccaceae > Paracoccus > Paracoccus sp. Ld10. Next base: position 231,028 of record NZ_JBISHD010000032.1, read on the forward strand.
TCTCCAGCCGCAGGCCAGCGACCTCCTGTTCCTCGATCGACACGATACGACCGACCCCATGGGCCGGATACACGACAAAATCATCGGGGCGGAATTCGTTCTTCTTCGTCTTCGACATTTGGCTTCCTTTGACATGCGCCCGCAGGACGGGCACAAAGGGCCGCAGGGGGGCAAAGCCACCCTCGGTCCAATTTCGATCATCTTTGGCAATCCCTGCCATTTGGAGCGGGGATGCAACGGCATCAGGCGCGAAACCATGCGTTGTCAGCCAACGACACGTCGCGGTACATCTGAAAGTATAACACAAAAATGACGCTAAAAAAAGCGCCGCCTTTCGGGCGGCGCTTGGACACCAAGGCTTGGTTAGTTCGTGACGCATAAGGGTGTCTTTCGCCCTTTCGTCCGGCTCAGTAACCCTCGCCGGGTGCTTGCGAAAAATACTTTTCCAGCTTGTCCGCCTGACCGTCCATCTCGACCGCAGTTGGCAGAGGATCTTTCTTGCGGGTGATCACCGGCCACAGTTCTGAATATTTGCGGTTGAACTCGACCCAAGTTTCCATCGCCGGCTCGGTATCCGGCCGGATAGCGTCCGCGGGACATTCAGGTTCGCAGACGCCACAATCGATGCACTCATCAGGATGGATGACCAGCGTGTTCTCGCCTTCGTAGAAGCAGTCCACGGGGCACACTTCGACACAATCAGTGTATTTGCACATGATGCAGTTGTCAGTCACGACATAGGTCATCGGGGCGCTTTCGTCTGGTCCGTTCGGCCTGTCACCTAGACATTCCCGCAGGATCAATCAAGGCTTCGCGATACAGCAGTCGCGCGTCAGCGGCGGGGCCACGACGGTCAGACAAACTGACGACCGTCAGCACCCGCACCTGCTGATAGGCCGACACGGTCAGCACGTCGCCGGGTCGAACCGCCCGCCCCGGCTTGCGACAGGGTTGGCCGTTCACACGAATGCCGCCCGCCTCGATGCGGGCGGCAGCCAGACCGCGGGTCTTGAAGACCCGCGCATGACACAGCCATTTGTCCAGCCGAAGGCCAGGGGCAGCCTCGGTCAAATCAGGTCTTGTCCTTCAGCTGCGCCAAAATCGCGAACGGGCTGTCGGGATCCGCCTTCTTCTCCGGGCGCGAAGAGAAGGTCTGAGGCCCCTGATGCGACGGCTTGCCGCCCTTTTTCGGGCCGCCAAACTTGCCGCCGGGTTTGCCATTGCGGTCGCGGCGTTCACCCTGCGGGCCGTCGCCGCGCGGGCGATCGCTTGCGGGCGCCGCATCCTTGGCCTGACCTTCGCGCGGGGCGCCGTCCCGGCGTGGGCCGCGACGCTGACCCTGCGGACGGTCACCCTGGGGTCGCTCGGCTTGGCCACGGTCGCCCTGCGAACGGCGGTTGCCGCGCGGCTTGGGTGCCCATTTGAAGGTATAGAACACCTCCATCTCGGGCGGTGCAACCTCGGTGGACGCTTCGGCCTCCGCTTCAGTCGCAGACTCGGCTGCGTCGGGCGAAACCTCGGCGTCCGGCTGGCGTTTCTCGGCTTGCTCCGCTTCCCATTTGGCGCGGGTTTCTGCGGCCAGCACGGACTCTTCCTCCGTCATGGGCGCGTCAGAACCGTCAGCCTCGGGCGCGGACACGACGGCAGGTTCCTCGGTTGCCTTGACCTTGCTGCGTTCCCCCTTGTCGGCGGAATAGCCCAGACCCTGCATCAGCCCAGAAAACTGCTCTAATGTCATGCCGGTGATCGACAGCATATCGGGGTTCGCCTCGAACCCGCCGCGCGTATCCTGGGCGCGCAGCAGGTCGGCCAGACGCTCCAGCATGTCGATGCGAATCGCCCGCTCACCCGCGGGACGATAGCCCGACAGTGCATAGACCTGATCCGGCACAACCGGCAGGTGCGGAATCGTGACAAGACCCGGCGGCGGGCTTTCGGGGAATTCCGACAGACCTTCGTGCAGCGACCACAGCACCAGACGCAGGCGCGTCGGCGCGGGCTTCAGCAGCGCGGGCAGAAAGATCGTGAACTGGCCGAACCGCACACCGTGCTTGCGCAGCATGCCGCGCGATTCCTGGTCCAGTTCCTTGACCTCGGTGGCGATGCCGTCGCGGGACAGGATGCCAAGCGCCTCGACCAGCCGGAAGGCAAAGCCGCGGGCCAGACCGGTCAGCGTCTCGTCCTTCTGCAGGGTCAGCAGCGGCTCGTACAGCGCGGCGATCTTGCGGTCGATGAAATGCTGGGCGCGGCGGCGGACCTTGTCGGCGATCTCGGGGCCGGCTTCCTCGTCGACAAAGACTTCGACCATTGGATGCAGCGGATCGGCACCCTTGACCAGCTTGCCGACCGCCTGGGTGCCCCACATCAGGCCGCCCTGTTCGGTGTAATCCATCTCGGTGTCGGGCGCGTTATAGAAACGGTCCGCACGCAGATGGAATTCAGGCTTGAGCGCGTCATAGCTGGCGCGGCTCAGCATCTTGGCCTCGTCCGCCGAAGCGGTCTGGTCGGGGCGGAAGCGGAAGCCCTCCAGGCGGCCGGCGAATTCGCCCTCGACCGTCACTTCGCCCTTGTCATTCACTTCGGCCACCAGGCTCTCCTTCTGCTTGAGCCGGCGCAAAAGCACGGATGTGCGCCGGTCCACAAATCGTTGGGTCAGGGCCGCGTGCAGCGCGTCCGACAGGCGGTCTTCTACAGCGCGCGTTTCGCCACGCCAATGCTTTTCGTCCGCCACCCAGCCCGTTCTTTGCGCGACATAGGTCCACGTGCGGATATATGCCAACCGTTTCGAGATGGCGTCGATGTCGCCCGCCGTCCGGTCGATGCGTTCGATGGCCCGGCCAAGCCAGTCCGCCGGGATATGCCCATCCTGCAGGAAACCAAAGATCCGCGCTAGCAAAGTCGCGTGTTCCATGCTGGATATGCCCCGGAAATCGGGCACCCGGCACACGTCCCACAGCAGACGGACGTCCTTGCCACCGCGGATGCGGTCCTTGATCTCGGGGAACTCGCGCAGGATCTTCAGCGTCGCGATATCGTCAGCCTCGCGCCCGCGGGTCAGCAGATCGTGGCCCGGACCGGTCTCCAGGCTTTCGACCAGCCGGTCCATGCTGCCGAATTCCAGCTTGCCGTTGCGCCAGATCAGCCGGCTGATCGGGGCAAAGCGGTGGTTCTCCAGCGCGTCGATCAGCCCATCGTCCAACGGCTCGGCCTCTCCGGTGACGCCAAAGGTGCCGGATTCGGTGTGCCGCCCTGCCCTGCCGGCAATCTGGCCCATCTCGTGCGGGAACAGCGGGCGGACGCGCTTGCCGTCGAACTTGTGCGTGGCGCTGAAGGCCACGTGCTTGATGTCCAGGTTCAGGCCCATGCCGATGGCGTCGGTGGCGACCAGGTAATCGACCTCACCGTTCTGATACATCTCGACCTGGGCGTTTCGGGTGCGGGGCGACAGGGCGCCCATGACTACCGCACAGCCGCCCTTCTGACGCCGGATCAGTTCGGCCATCGCATAAACGTCATCGACACTGAACCCCACGATCGCGCTGCGCGGCGGCATCCGTGACAGCTTTTTCGACCCTGCCCAGCTCAGCGTCGAAAACCGCTCCTTGCGCTCGAACTGGGTTTCGGGGACCAGGGCCGCGATGGTCGGGCGCATGGTGCTGCTGCCCAGAAACAGCGTCTCGACGGTGCCGCGCATGTGCAGCAGGCGGTCGGTAAAGACATGCCCGCGCCCCGGATCGGCACACAGCTGAATTTCGTCGATGGCCACGAAATCGGTGGCGATGTCGGGCATCGCCTCGGTCGTGGCGACCCAGTACTGGACGCGGTCGGGGACGATCCGCTCCTCTCCGGTGACCAGAGCCACGACGGACGGGCCGCGGGCGGCCACGATGCGGTCATAGACCTCGCGCGCCAACAGGCGCAGCGGCAGGCCGATGACACCGGATCGATGGTTCAGCATCCGCTGAATGGCGTAGTGGGTCTTGCCCGTGTTGGTCGGGCCCAGAATGGCGGTGATCCGCCCGCGCGTCGTCATGTTCATGCCCTAGATATCGGTGCCCATGTGCCCGCGTTCCAGACGTGCCAGACCATCTATCGCTTCCTGCTGGTGGGGGTGGATGGCCAGGCTGGCCCGATAGGCGGCCAGGGCGCGGTCATTGTCGCCCATTTCCTCCAGCATGGCCCCCAACTGCGTCAGGGCCGCGAAATGCCGCGGCTCCAGTTCCAGCGTGCGGCGCAGATCGGTCAATGCCGGTCCGAACTGACCCGCCGCCGCATAGGCAGCGGCGCGGGCATGAAAGCCCGCCGCGAAATCGGGTGCGTGATCGGTAAGGGCGGTCAGGTGGCCGATGGCCGATGGAATGTCCCCCATGTCCAGTGCAGCCTCTCCGCGTTGCAGCAACAGATCCATTGCCGGAGACCCGGACCGCGACCACGCACGCAGGATGTCGCTTTCGGCGATGCGCCAGCCCTGCCCCTCTGGCCGGGCAAGGCGTGCAAAGGCGTCGTCCAGACCCTGCCCGGCAGCGGCGACCGGCATGGAGCTTGCAATAACCATCAAAATCGTCAGAATTTTGTGACGCAATGCCGTGACGGCAGAGTGGAAATTCAGGCGGACCGCATTCATATGTATGGTGTAGCCCAGGCCGCAGGCCGGGCGCCAGACAAAGCGCACCAGGAGACGTGAAATGAGCGAAGTCGTGACCAAGGCCGTCCAGAAGCTGGGCGAAAAGATCGACAGCTTTGATTCTGTCGCGAAATTCGTCATCGCCGACGAAGGCGCAATCATGATCGACGAAGACGGTGTCCGCGCCGGTGACGAGGAGGCCGAAGTGACACTGACCGCCAGCCGCGAGACGTTCGAAGGCATCATGAACGGTGACGTGAACCCGGCCACAGCCTTCATGATGGGCAAGCTGAAGATCGACGGCTCCATGGGCGTCGCGATGCAGCTGGGCCAAAAGCTGTCCTAAGCACCCCCGTGCAGCAGGCACCCTTTCATCAGCTGCCGGACGACCGGTCGCGGCCTGCCCGCGCCTTCTGGGCGCAGGCAGGTGATGGGGTGCAGTTACGCATGGCGCATTGGGCCGCCGACACAGCCCGCGGCAGCGTCCTGCTGTTTCCCGGCCGGACGGAATACATCGAAAAATACTCTCCCGTCGCCCATCGCCTTATGGCGGCCGGTTACGATGTCCTGTCAATCGACTGGCGTGGGCAGGGCATGTCCGACCGCCTGCAGCCCAATCCGCGCCCCGGCCACATCCGCGATTTCGCAGACTATCAGCATGACGTGGTCGAGATGATGGTCGCGGCGGAACAGCTGGACTTGCCCCGGCCGTGGCATCTGCTGGCGCATTCGATGGGTGGCTGCATCGGATTGGCCGCCTTGGAAGGTGGTATGGCCGTACGAAGCGCGGTTTTCTCTGCGCCGATGTGGGGGATCAACCTGCGGCGGGTGCAGCATGGCGTGGCGCTTGGCATTGCCTATCTGGCAGGGCGCGTGGGTCGCGGCGGCCTGACGGCACCGGGCAGCGGCGGTGCGGCCACGACCTATCCGTTGAACGAAAGCTTTAATGCGAACCTGCTGACCGGAAACGGCGACGAATGGGCGCGGCTGGTTCGCGAAGCAGTTGCCTGGCCGGATCTGACCATCGGTGGTGCCACATTCGATTGGGTTGGCAGAGCGTTGAATGAATGCGCCCGCCTGTCGCGGATTCCGTCGCCCGACCTGCCGATGCTTGTATCGGTCGGCAGCGATGAAAAGGTTGTCTCGCCTCAGGCTATCCGTGACCGGGCCGCGCGCTGGCCACGGTCAGAGTTGCTGACAATTCCCGGTGCCAGACACGAGATTCTGATGGAAACCGCACCGCTGCGCGATGCGTTCCACGAGGCGATGCTGGCCCGGTTCGCGGCCAGCTGATCCGATTTCGCGGCACTGGCGTGCTGTCAATCCTGTCCGCTTTTGCGGTCCGATGGGGTGCTGATGCTGGGCATCCGCAGGCGGATCCGCTTCAGCCGCCGCGGGTCGGCGTCAACGACCTCGAACTCGGCTCCCGACGGGTGGGCGATAACCTCGCCACGCAGCGGCACACGTCCCGCCAGCATGAAGATCAGCCCCCCAAGCGTGTCGATGTCTTCGTCCTCGTCACCGATCAGACGCAACCCGGTTTCCGCCTCGACATCGTCCAGTGCGGCACGCGCCTGGATCAGCCATTGGCCGGTCTTTTCATGAACCCACAGGCCGCCTTCGACCTCGTCATGCTCGTCCTCGATCTCTCCAATGACCTGCTCGATCAGGTCCTCGATCGTGACCAATCCGTCGACGCCGCCATATTCGTCGATGACCAGCGCCATGTGAATGCGCTTGGTCTGCATCTGCTGCAACAGCACCCCGATCGGCATCGAGGGCGGAACGTACAGCAGCGGGCGCAGCATCGGGCGCATGGTGAACTTGCCCCCGGCACCAAACCCGTGCTTCAGCGCAAGGTCCTTGAGGTGGATCAGGCCGAGCGGGCTGTCCAGCGTGCCGCGAAAGACCGGCATTCGCGAAAACCCGTGCTCGCGGAACATCTCGACCAGATCCTCCAGCGACAGGTTCCCGGGCGCGGCCACGATCTCGACCTTGGGGATGGCGACGTCGTCAACCCGCATGCGGCGCAGGTTGACCAGGCCCGGTGTGCCCACCACATGTCTGTCCGCATGATCCTCGTCGGTCGCGGCCTCTGACCCAGTCAGGGCCGACAGCACGCGGCCAAAAAATCCTTTGCCATTTCCGGCCTCCTTCTCCTCGGTGGCGCCACCGTCGACAGCGATTGCCGCGACCTCGTGGATGGCCGGCTGAGGAGCGGGCTCGGATAATCGGCTTTCGGAATTCATCGGTCTTTCTCCTGGTAGGGGTCTGGAATGCCAAGCTGCGTCAGGATCGCGCGCTCTGTCGCCTCCATCAGCTCGGCGTCGGGGTCGTTCAGGTGATCGTACCCAAGCAGATGCAGGGTCGCATGGACCAGCAGATGCTGGACATGATGATCGAATGGCTTGCCCTGAGCCTCCGCCTCGGCGGTGCAGGTTTCGAACGCGATGGCGATGTCGCCCAGCTCATCGTCGTCCGGCATTTCGGGCGCGGTGCCCGGATCGTGCGGCAGATGTTCGACCGAGGGCCAGGACAACACGTTCGTCGCCCGTGGCTTGCCCCGGAAATCGGCGTTCAGTGCGGAAATGCGGGTGTCGTCGCAGCCCATGACAACCACCTCCCCGCCCAAGCGGTGATGGTTCAGTGCGGCGGTGACGGCAACGGCCGCCAGGTCCTCAAGACCGGCGGCCTGCCATCGGTCATCCTCGATGACGCAATCGACGGAAATCTCGTCAGGCATCGTTTCTGAATGCGCGGCGGGGAACGTACTGGCCGCGCGGCTCCTCTGTTTCACCGCGGGCAAGGGCGGCGTTGTCCTCGACCTCATACGCCTTGATGATGCGCGCGACAAGCGGGTGGCGTACGACGTCGTCGGCGGTGAAATAGCTGAAGCTGACGCCCTTGACGTCCTTGAGGATGCGTTCGGCATCCATCAACCCCGACACGGTTCCGCGCGGCAGGTCGATCTGGGTTCGGTCGCCGGTGATGACCATCCGCGACCCCTCGCCAAGGCGGGTCAGGAACATCTTCATCTGCATACTGGTGGCGTTCTGCGCTTCGTCCAACACGACAAAAGCCCGGGACAGGGTCCGACCGCGCATGAAGGCCAGCGGCGCGATCTCGATCCGCTTCTCCTCCATCAGCTTCTGCATCTGCTTGCCGGGCAGGAAATCATTCAGCGCATCATACAACGGCTGCATGTAGGGATCGACCTTTTCCTTCATGTCGCCAGGCAGGAAACCCAACCGTTCCCCGGCCTCGACGGCAGGGCGCGACAGGATGATCTTGTCGACATGGCCGCCTATCAACATGGTCACGCCGACCGCCACCGCCAGATAGGTCTTGCCCGTACCCGCAGGCCCGATGCCAAAAGCCAGCTCGTTCTGGAACAACGACCGGACATAGGCCTTTTGCGCGTCCGTGCGCGGCTCGACCGATTTCTTGCGGGTGCGCAGTTCGTAATTACCCTGCGCGAACATCTCCAGCTGCTCGGCCGGGGTGACGTCTGCAGCAGGCTCGACGCCCATGCGCAGGGCGGCCTCTACCTCGTCGGGGCCGACGGGGCGATGCTGCTCCAGCCGCGCATAAAGGCCGTGCAGCAGATTTGCGGCCTCTGACTGGGCCTCGGGGCCGCCGACGACCGCGATCTGGTTGCCGCGACGCAGAATATGGACGCCAAGAGCCTCCTCTATCCGGGCCAGGTGACGATCGTTGGGACCGCACAGGTCGATCAGCAACCGATTGTCCGGAAATTCCAGCAAGGTTTCGGCAGAAGCCGCAGTGACGGGTGGCGTCGGGGTCAGGCCCAAATGTCTCTCCTGGTCAATCTGGTCGGTTGATGGTCGCAAACCGGTCGGATTCGCACAAGTTGATCTTCGTTGCAGCTTGGACAGAACTGCCCCTCTTTATGGCAGAACCGGCACGCTTGCGCAAAAGTTGCATCGTTAATTTGCATGATTGCCGATCCCGTCGGTCCGTATGCCCAGAAAACCGGCCAGAACGGGGGCGCGATCCATATCTGCTACCGGACCGTCATGCGCGATCCGGCCGTCCGCCAGCAACGCAACCCGGTCGCCAATGATCCGGCAACTGGCCATGTCGTGGGTGATGGTGATGGCGGTGGCCCCGGTTTCGGTCACGATGCCGCGGATCAGCGCGTCGATGGCGCGGGCGCGGATCGGGTCAAGCCCCGTGGTCGGTTCGTCGAAAAAGATCACCGCCGGGTCATCCGCGATGGCGCGCGCCAGGCCCACGCGCTTGGCCATGCCGCCCGACAGTTGCGCAGGCATCAGGTCCGCGATGTCGGATGCCAGCCCGACGCGCGCCAGTTTGTCCAACGCGATGGCGCGGGCGCGGCGATCATCCATGCGCTGGCGCAGCCGGAACGCCACGTTCTGCCAGACCGAAAGACTGTCGAACAGCGCCGCACCCTGAAACAGCATTCCGAACCGCGCCATGAAACGCGCACGGTCCAGCGGCCGACCGTCCCACAGCACGTGGCCCGCGTCGGGGCGTTCCAGCCCCAGGATGCATTTCAGCAGGACCGACTTGCCGGTGCCGGACTGGCCAATCACGCACAGACTCTCTCCTGCAGCGACGGACAGATCGACGCCGTCAAGAACCCGTTTGGACCCAAATGACTTGGTCAGACCCCGCGTTGCGATCATTCGAAGAACAGCCCTGTCAGCGCGAAATTCGCGGCCAGGATGCCGACGGCGGCGGCAACGACCGCATTGGTCGTAGCACGTCCGACGCCCGCCGCGCCGCGTCCCGACCGCATCCCGAACCAGCAGCCCGACAGGGCCACAACCAGCCCGAAGACCGCACCCTTGATCAGCCCCGACGTGACATCCCAGGGCTCCAGATAGGCCCAGCTGTTCGCGATATAGCTGGTTGAATTGAACCCAAGCGAGGTCGTGCCCACCAGCCACCCGCCCATGATGCCGATGACGTCGCCGGTGGCCACCAGCACCGGCATGCACAGGATTGCGGCCCACAGGCGCGGCGTGACCAGCCAGCGCACCGGGTCGGTGGACAGTGTCACCAGCGCGTCGATCTGTTCGGTGACGCGCATGGTCCCGATTTCGGCGGCGATGCTGCTGGCGACGCGGGCCGCGACCATTAGGCCACCCAGAACCGGGCCCAGTTCGCGCACCATGCCGATGGCCACGATGGCGGGAACCACGTCACCCGCCTGAAACCGCTCGCCCCCGGAATGGATCTGCAGCGCCAGCGCGGCGCCGGTGAACAGCGCGGTCAGCCCCACCACCGGCAGGGACAGCCAGCCGATCTGTATCATCTGGCGCAGGATCGCACGGGCCGGGCCGAACCCCGACAGGCCGCGCGCCGTGAACAGCGCCACCGCTCCGATGGCCCGGGTTGCGCGCAGGGCGGGTCGGCCGATCGCCCGGATGGGTGTCACAGATAGGTCCGCTGGTATCGGAGCCCAAGCGAAGTCAGGACTTCGTAGCCGATTGTGCCCGCGATGTCGGCCAGTCGGTCGATGGGCTGATGCGCGCAGATCAGGTCCAGCCGGTCCGGCACCGCATCCAGATCGGTCACGTCCACGGTGATCAGGTCCATCGACACGCGACCCACGACCGGGCAGGCCGCATCGCCCGCAAACAGCTGCGCACCCTTGCCTGACAGCGACCGCAGGATGCCGTCGGCATAGCCCGCATCGACCGTGGCGATGCGGCGATCGCGCGGCGCGTGCCAGCTGGCGCCGTAACCCACCATCTCTCCGCGGCGGACATCGCGGGTCTGGATCACGCGCAGCGACAGGGTGACGACGCCCCGCGCCTGCGCAAAGGGCAGGCCACCGTACAGGCCGACGCCGGGACGCACGATGTCGAAATGATAGTCCGGACCCAGCAGGATGCCCCCTGTCGCGGCCAGCGACCGCGGAACACTGCAGCCATCGGTCATCGCGCGGAACGCGGCCAGCTGTGCGGCATTGGCCGGGTGGTCCGGTTCATCCGCGCAGGCCAGATGCGACATGATGAAGGCCGGACCAGCAGACAACGCCTCGGTCCGGATGGCCGCCCATTCGGCGGCTTCCATGCCAAGGCGGTTCATGCCCGTGTCCAGCTGGATCGCGAAAGACTGGCCCGGCCGCATGGCGCGGTCGCGAAAAAACTGCGCGGGGCTGTTCAGGACCGGGGTCAGGCCTGTCAGGTCCGCACCCTCCATATGTCCGGACAGCACGTTGATGCGCGCGTCCTGCGGCAGCAGGGGGCGGATCGCTCGCCCTTCATGCGCCAGGGCCACGAAAAAGTCGCGCACCCCGGCCGCGTACAGGGCCGGGACGACACGGTCTGCGCCCAGCCCATAGGCGTCGGCCTTGACCACGGCGGCGGCACGCGCACCGGGCGCCATTGCGGCCAGCGCCGCGTGATTGGCCACGATGGCCGCGATGTCGATCTGCAATCCCATAGACGTGGCTTGCCCCCCTGCCCGGCCCGCGTCAAGAGGCTGCCGCGTCGCGTGTTTGCACATATGCAATTCGCACTTCTATGTCCGGTGATATTTTGCAAATTTCCCCGAATTGTCTTTGCCGCATCCGCCTCGCAGTCTAGAATTGGATGCAGGATCAGGAGGGCGCGATGAAGGACATTCTGCAGCAGCTGGAAGAACGTCGGCAGCAGGCGCGGCTTGGCGGCGGACAGCGGCGCATCGATGCCCAGCACGCCCGCGGCAAGCTGACGGCACGTGAACGCATCGACCTGTTGCTGGACGAGGACAGCTTTGAGGAGTTCGACATGTTCGTCGCCCATCGCAGCACCGATTTCGGCATGCAGGACGACCGCCCGGCAGGCGACGGTGTCGTGACCGGATGGGGCACGATCAACGGTCGCATGGTCTATGTCTTTTCACAGGATTTCACGGTGTTTGGCGGATCCCTGTCGGAAACGCACGCGCAAAAAATATGCAAGATTATGGACATGGCGATGCAAAACGGCGCGCCGGTGATCGGGCTGAACGATTCGGGCGGTGCGCGCATTCAGGAAGGTGTGGCCAGCCTTGCGGGATACGCCGACGTGTTTCAGCGCAACGTGCTGGCATCGGGGGTGGTGCCGCAGATCAGCGTGATCATGGGGCCCTGTGCAGGCGGTGCGGTCTATTCGCCTGCGATGACCGACTTCATCTTCATGGTGCGCGACACGTCCTACATGTTCGTGACCGGGCCAGATGTGGTCAAGACGGTGACGAACGAGGTGGTCACCGCCGAACAATTGGGCGGTGCGTCGACGCATACACGGAAATCATCGGTCGCCGACGGTGCGTTTCAGGACGATGTCGAGGCATTGTCGGAGATTCGCCGTCTGTTCGATTTCCTGCCGCTGAACAATCGCGAAAAGGCGCCCACGCGCCCGTTTTTCGACGACCCGGCGCGGATCGAACCCAGCCTGGACACGCTGATCCCCGACAACCCGAACCAGCCCTATGACATGAAGGAGCTGATCGCCAAGGTCGCGGACGAGGGTGATTTCTATGAGATACAAAAGGATTTCGCAGGCAACATCATCATCGGCTTTGTCCGCATAGAGGGGCAGACGGTCGGGGTGGTGGCAAACCAGCCGATGGTGCTGGCCGGGTGCCTGGACATCGACAGCAGCCGCAAGGCCGCCCGGTTCGTCAGGTTCTGTGATGCGTTCGAGATTCCGATCCTGACACTGGTCGACGTCCCCGGATTTCTGCCCGGCACCGGACAAGAGTACGGCGGCGTGATCAAGCATGGCGCAAAGCTGCTGTTCGCCTATGGCGAGGCGACGGTGCCCAAGGTGACGGTGATCACGCGCAAGGCCTATGGCGGGGCCTATGACGTCATGGCGTCCAAGCATCTGCGGGGTGATTTCAACTATGCCTGGCCCACCGCGGAAATCGCGGTCATGGGCGCAAAGGGCGCAGTCGAAATTTTGTATCGCAGCGAGCTGGGCGACGCCGACAAGATCGCGGCGCGCACAAAGGACTATGAGGACCGCTTTGCCAACCCGTTCGTGGCGGCCGAAAAGGGCTTTATCGACGAGGTGATCCAGCCACGCTCGACACGGCGCAGGGTGGCGCGGGCATTCGCCAGCCTGCGCGGCAAGCGGCTGTCGAACCCGTGGAAAAAGCACGACAACATTCCGCTGTGACGAACATGGGGGAACGCATGGTGCACAAGGTCGTGAATGATGCAGCCGGGCCACAGGGGGACGGTGCTTTGGCGTCCACGTCCGCGCGTCACTGTCTGATCGCACCCGCCTTGTCTATCATTCCGCGCAGGCCGGCAGATCAACAAGCCGACCACAACCCGAGCAGCCGGGCGCAACCCCGCCCGCCCTACAGGAGCATGCTTTCATGTCGAAAAAGATCATCCTCGGCCTCGTGCTGGTTTCCGCATTCGCCGCGTGCCAGCGCCAGCAGCCTGCCGCCGACGTCTATGTCCCCACCGCGCCGGCCGCGCCCATGGTCAACCCCGTCACGACCGAGCCTGTCTATAACAGCAAATTCGGCTAAGACGACACGTCCGACAATCGCGCGCGGGCGGCCAGCCTGCCCGTGCGCAGCGATCCGGCCCACGCGCCCCAGCACAGGGGCCCTGCCATGCTGAAGCATCGCGGTTTTCCCGGGCGTCTGCCCGGCACCGATTTCCAATTCGTCATCCGACGCGAGAATCGCAAGAAGGGCGCCACGCCCATCACGCGCCGCGAACGGTTCAAGGACCGCAGGCCCGCCGACAAGCGTGCCGATGCGGGTTTCCTGTCTGCACTGATCGCCAATTTCGGGGACGAGCCGTTTCCCCGCGGCAATCTGGATGCCGGCCGTCTGTCCTGGCTGATCGGCCGGGAGGTCAAGCCGGTCGGCGAATTCGACCCCGCCGATTACGACCAGCTGCTGCAGGTCGACATGGCCGAGGCAGAGGCTTCGTTCCCCGAACTGTTCGTCAAGGATGCCCCGGATGCCTTTGACTGGGACGACGAGGACGGTTGGGATGACGACGAGGCCGACGACGACTGATGCGCGACTTGACGCTGAACCCCTTGAAGTCACACGCATGTCAGTTTGACGCGGGCATCAGCTATGCGATAACCCCTCACCACCTCCAATCGGCCCCCGACGGGCCCATCACGACAGGTTTCCTATCATGCAGAACATCTTCTCGCTCCGCTTTGCCGGTCTGGCCCTGGTTGCAGCTGGCCTCTCGGCATGTGCACCCGGCTATCAGGGCGGCGGCATCTCTCCGGACGCTCAGCGCGCTGCGGGCGGTGCCGTTGCCGGTGCCGTCATCGCGAAAGCCCTGGACGAAGACCTGGCGACCGGTGCCGCGATCGGTGCCGTCGGCGGCGCGCTGTGCGACGACGCCGGTGTCTGCCAGCGTCGCTACTGATCGCTGCGGCGACCCTTCACCCTATCGGCAATCCGCGCACCGCGCGGTTGTCACTCAAACCACGGGATTATCACAATGTCCAAATTCCTTGCCATCGCCGCTCTGGTCGGCACCACCGCCATCGCCGGTTGCACACAGGGTATCAACCCGACCGACACTGACCGCGCGCTCATCGGCGCAGGCGTCGGCGCAACGATCGCCAGCGTCAGCGGCGAAAACGTCGTCAAGGGCGCAGCCATCGGCGGCGCAGCCGGCGCGCTGTGCAACGACGTCCGCCTGTGCGAGTGATTTTCTGATCGGCGCGCCCGTCGCGCCGACTGTCTGCAAAGCCGTCCGAAGCCTCGCGCTTCGGGCGGCTTTTTCATGTTCCGTCCTGGGGGGAGCCCATGTTCAAGAAGATCCTGATCGCCAACCGGGGCGAAATCGCCTGCCGCGTCATCAAGACCGCCCGCAGGATGGGCATCGCAACCGTGGCCGTCTATTCGGATGCCGATCGCAACGCGCTGCACGTGCGTATGGCGGACGAGGCCGTTCATATCGGCCCGGCCCCCGCCAATCAGTCCTATATCGTGATCGACAGGATCATGGACGCAATCCGACAGACTGGCGCCGAGGCCGTCCACCCCGGATACGGTTTCCTGTCCGAGAACAAGAAATTTGCCGAGGCCCTGGAGGCTGAGAGCGTCGTGTTCATCGGCCCGCCGTCGGGCGCCATAGAGCAGATGGGCGACAAGATCACATCGAAAAAGCTGGCGCAGGCGGCGGGTGTCAGCACCGTGCCCGGTCACATGGGCCTGATCGCGGACGCGGACGAGGCCGCGGCCATCAGTGCGCAGATCGGCTATCCGGTGATGATCAAGGCCAGCGCCGGCGGCGGCGGCAAGGGGATGCGCATCGCCTGGACCGATGCCGAGGCGCGCGAGGGGTTCCAGTCGTCCAAAAACGAGGCGGCCAACAGTTTTGGCGACGACCGGATTTTCATCGAAAAGTTCGTGACCCAGCCCCGCCACATCGAGATCCAGGTGCTAGCCGACCAGCACGGCAACGCCGTCTATCTGCACGAACGCGAATGTTCGATTCAGCGTCGCAACCAGAAGGTCATCGAGGAGGCCCCGTCGCCCTTTCTTGACGCGGCCACCCGCGCCGCGATGGGACAGCAGGCCGTGGCGCTGGCCAAGGCCGTGGGCTATACCAGCGCGGGCACGGTCGAGTTCATCGTGGACGGTTCGCGCAACTTTTATTTCCTGGAAATGAACACCCGCCTTCAGGTGGAACATCCGGTGACTGAATTGATCACCGGCGTTGATCTGGTCGAACAGATGATCCGCGTCGCTGCCGGAGAGCAGCTGCCGTTTGCCCAGCCCGACCTGAAGATAACCGGTTGGGCGATGGAAAGCCGGCTGTATGCCGAGGACCCCTATCGCGGGTTCCTGCCCTCCATCGGGCGACTGACCCGCTATCGCCCCCCGGTCGAGGTTGCTGCGGGACCGATGCTGTCGGGGGGGAAATGGCTGGCCCATGGTGCGCCCACCGGTGTGGCGGCGGTGCGCAACGACACCGGTGTCCATGAGGGAGGCGAGATCAGCATGTTCTATGACCCGATGATTGCCAAGCTGTGCACATGGGCACCCACGCGACCCGAGGCGATCGAGGCGATG
The DNA here is from genome assembly GCF_045064235.1 of Paracoccus sp. Ld10. Taxonomy (NCBI): domain Bacteria; kingdom Pseudomonadati; phylum Pseudomonadota; class Alphaproteobacteria; order Rhodobacterales; family Paracoccaceae; genus Paracoccus; species Paracoccus sp. Ld10. The sequence goes on from NZ_JBISHD010000032.1 coordinate 246,686, forward strand.
CGCACCGCGCTGGATGCGTTCGAGGTCGAAGGGATCGGGCACAACCTTCCCTTTTTGTCGGCCGTGATGGACCACCCGAAATTCGTGTCGGGCGACATCACCACGGCCTTCATCGCCGAGGAATATCCCGATGGTTTTCAGGGCGCGACCCTGCCCGACGATGACATGCACCGCATCGCCGCCGCCGCCGCCGCCATGCACCGCGTCGCCGAAATCCGGCGCACCCGCATCAGCGGGCGGCTGAACAACCACGAACGCCATATTGGCGACGATTGGGTTGTGTTCGCGGACAAGCAGGACTGGTCCGTGCGCATCACCGCTGATGCCCATGGCGCCGATGTCGCCATCGCGGGCCGTACCATCCGGGTCGAGGGAGACTGGCGCCCGGGCCAGTCGCTGGCGCGGCTGGAGGTCGATGGTCGCCCGCTGGTCCTCAAGGTCGACAAGATCGCCGCAGGTCTGCGCCTGCGCGCACGCGGTGCCGATTTGCGCGTGCATGTCCGCAGCCCACGTGCGGCTGAACTGGCGCGCCTGATGCCGGAAAAGCTGCCGCCCGACACGTCCAAATTCCTGCTGTGCCCGATGCCCGGCCTGATCGTGACGATCAACGTTGCACAGGGCGACGAAGTGCAGGAGGGTCAGGCCCTTGCCACCGTCGAGGCCATGAAGATGGAGAACATCCTGCGCGCCGAACGCCGGGGCATCGTCAAATCCATCGCCGCCGCACCGGGCGAGAGCCTCAAGGTGGACGATGTGATCATGGAGTTCGAATGATTTCGACCCTGCCCGCGTTTCTGCTGTCCGCCGGCCTTGGGCTTGCGGGCGCTGCGGGCATCATCGGGGCGGTCGCTGCGCGGACGGTGCCGCTCATGGGGACACAGATCCCGCTGGCCTATCTGCTGCCGCCGGTTGTCGGTCTGGCGGTGTTTCAGTTGGTCTTTGGAACAGCGACCGGGCGTTGGCGCGGGTGGCGATTCTGGGCGGCCTCGCTGCCGGTGTCCGCGACCATCTGGGGGGCCGGACTGATCGCGTTGCTGGGTGGGTATGCGTCATGGCAGATCGCCCTTGGAGGGGCAGCCGCAGGGCATGTACTGGCAGGCCTGACGGCTGTCTTCGCTGGACGGAGGTCGGACACATGACGCGATGCGGCTATCGGGTCTCGCCCTGGCGCATCGGCATGCTGTCGATCAGCGACAGAATGTGCTCGGCCGTGACAGGCGTATCAGACCGCATCTTGATGCCGCCATCCTTGCCGATCAGCAGAACCTGGAACCCAGCACCGTCGCGCAACGCATCCGCCCCCGGCCCATCGGTTAGGATCACCACCTCGCGGTCGGTCAGTTGTTGCGCATGCGACTGCAGGTCCGCGACCTGTCGGGCGACCTGCGCATCGGGGCCCAGGACAACGACCGGACGCGCCTGCCAGCGCAGGGCATCCAGCGTATCGGTCTGTACGGGCGTGGGGCCGCGGCCTGAATCGGCGGGCGCCATCGTGGGCCACAGGGCAAGAACGGTGAACAGACAAAGTCGATGCATGGGTGCTCCTTTCAGAACAGGACGCTTGTGGCGCGGAACGGGTTCCCATGGCACCGCTTGATCAATGGATCAGCCCACAACTGCAACAGGCGGTCATCACCGGTCTGTTCGTTGCCATCGGCTGGATCGTTGTTGCCTCGCAGACACGCCGACGCGATGCGATGCTGCGCCGCGCGCGCGAGACCGACCTTCAGCGCGCCTTGCTGGCAGAGATCAGGGCCCATGTCTTCGCCCTGGAACAGCAGGTGCCGTCCCCTCAGGACGCCATCCTGTTGGTCGCCCGCATCGAATCGGGCGACTTTGTGCCGACCCTGCCGCAGCAGGCCAACGACCGCATCTTTGCGGCCGTGATCGCCGACATTCACATTCTGCCCGCGCCGGTCATCGACCCGATCGTGTTATATTATCGGCTGCTGTCGATCATGGGGGCGCTGGCCACCGACCTGCGGCAGATCTCGCGCAGCGACGGCAAGCGGGCGTCACAGATGATGGCCGATTATCTGGAACTGATGGAGGAAACCCGCGACACCGGTCTGCAAGCGATGCGCGTGCTGACAGAGTGTTTGCGCGGCGGTGCCGACGCGGTCGAGGCGATGCTTGACGAAGACGAAGCGCAGGCCGCTGCGCAGAGCATGGCAGGCCTGCCGCAAGAACTGGCTCAGATGCGTGAAAGGCTGTCGTCGACTGACGTCAGTAGCCGATCTTCGGACCCGAGAGGCCAGTGATGGGGCGCAACCCGATGGCACGCACGATCTCGTTGGCACGGCTGACGGCGGTCGGCTTGGGCTTTGGTTTGGCGTCGGTCCGCAGCACGGATGCATCAGGGCGAACTGACGCCTTTGGCGCGCGCGGGTTCGACAGGCTGCGGTCGGAACGCGAATTGGCCATGATCAACCCTCCTGCTGGTCCGGCCATACGACCGGATACCTGCCATGATATAGGGAACGTGCCGCAAATCCACAAGTTTCGTGGCACGGCACCCTATCGCATCAGGCTGCCCCGACCGATTTCCTGGCGGCGCAGCGGGAGGCGGTCGATGGCGCGCCCGATCTCGCGGGCATCCCATGGGGCGGGGCGGCGGATCTTGACCTGCCCATCCTTGTCGATCAGCACCAGCGAAAACCCCTGCGGGCGCAACTGCTGTCGCCAGATGCTGTTCGCCGCCGGATCGCTGTCGACGATGATCACCGCATCGCGGGCCACCAGAGCGCGTCCGTTCCGGCGCAACAGATCCACCTGGTCAACAAAAGCCGGATCATCCGGCGTGTCGGAAAAGACCACCACTGGCCGTGCGGTCCACAGGAACTGGTCCGGTTCGACCGTGTCCGCGTCCAGCACCTGCGGCGCGCCCTCATCCAACGGAGAGGCATCCGGCAACGGGTCCGGTTCGACGCGCTGCGCCACGGGCGGCAGCCGGGCCGGATTGCGCTGCGGCACCATGTCGCGTGCCCGGGCGGTGGATGGACCTGTGTCAACCCCGTCTCCCGGGGCCTCGACTGTGGCACCATCGGGCGGCGGTGCATCGCGTGCAGGCCCCATCGCGGCCAGCGCCATCACGAATATCATAAATTTCAACTTCATCGGCACCTCGTCATGTCTTGAATATAGGGCAGGACCGTCGGCAGGAAAGGATGGATCATGACAAAACCCACGCTGCAGGACTGGCGTACGCTGGCACAGAGCGAACTGAAGGGGCGCGATCCCGACAGTCTGACCTGGAACACGCTGGAGGGGATCGCGGTCAAGCCGGTCTATACCCGCGACGATCTGGACGGCATGGCTCACCTGGACGGCCTGCCGGGCATCGCCCCCTTTACCCGCGGGCCGCGGGCCACGATGTATGCGGGCCGCCCCTGGACCATCCGGCAATATGCGGGATTTTCGACGGCCGAGGAATCGAACGCCTTTTACCGTCGCGCATTGGCTGCGGGGCAGCAGGGCGTTTCGGTGGCCTTCGACCTGGCGACCCATCGCGGCTATGACAGCGACCATCCGCGGGTCGAGGGGGATGTGGGCAAAGCCGGAGTCGCCATCGATTCTGTCGAGGACATGAAGATCCTGTTCGACGGCATCCCGCTGGACAAGGTTTCGGTGTCGATGACCATGAACGGTGCGGTCATCCCGATCCTGGCGAATTTCATCGTCACCGGCGAAGAGCAGGGCCATTCGCGCGCCGTGCTGTCGGGGACCATCCAGAACGACATCCTGAAGGAGTTCATGGTCCGCAACACGTACATCTATCCGCCCGAACCCAGCATGCGCATCATCGCGGACATCATCGAATACACGTCGGCAGAGATGCCGAAGTTCAACTCGATCTCGATCTCGGGCTATCACATGCAGGAGGCCGGGGCGAACCTGGTGCAGGAGCTGGCCTATACGCTGGCTGATGGGCGCGAATATGTGCGTGCGGCGATCGCCGCGGGAATGGACGTGGACGCATTCGCGGGGCGGCTGTCGTTCTTTTTTGCCATCGGCATGAATTTCTTCATGGAGATCGCCAAGCTGCGGGCGGCCCGCCTGCTGTGGCACCGCATCATGTCAGAGTTCGAACCCAAGAAGCAGGGCAGCCTGATGCTGCGCACGCATTGCCAGACATCGGGCGTGTCGTTGCAGGAACAGGATCCCTATAACAACGTCATCCGCACCGCATACGAGGCGATGTCGGCAGCGCTTGGCGGCACCCAGTCACTGCACACCAACGCGCTGGACGAGGCGATCGCCCTGCCCACTGATTTCAGCGCCCGCATTGCGCGCAACACCCAGCTGATCCTGCAGGAGGAGACGGGCATTACCCATGTCGTCGATCCGCTCGCAGGGTCGTACTATATCGAAAGCCTGACGGCGGAACTGGCCGACAAGGCCTGGGCGCTGATCCAGGAGGTCGAGGAGATGGGCGGCATGACCAAGGCCGTCGCCAGCGGCATGCCCAAGCTGCGCATCGAGGAGACGGCGGCCCGTCGGCAGGCCCTGATCGACCGCGGGCAGGACGTGATCGTCGGCGTCAACAAGTACCGCAAGGAGACCGAGGATCCGATCGACATCCTGGACATCGACAACGTCGCCGTCCGGCTGAGCCAGATCGACCGGCTGACCCGCATCCGCGCCACCCGCGACGAGGCCGCCTGCACCGCCGCCCTGACCGAGGTCACCCGCCGCGCACGCGAGGGCGGCAATCTGCTGGAGGCTGCTGTCGAGGCCGCCCGCGCCCGCGCCACCGTCGGAGAGATCAGCATGGCAATGGAGCAGGAATTCGGACGTCACCGGGCCGAGGTCCGCACCCTGGCCGGCGTCTATGGCGCGGCCTATGAGGGCGATGAGGGGTTTGCGCAGATCCAGCGCGACGTCGAGGCGTTCGCCGAGGAGGAAGGCCGCAGACCACGCATGCTGGTCGTCAAGATGGGTCAGGACGGGCACGACCGCGGCGCCAAGGTGATCGCCACTGCCTTTGCCGATATCGGTTTCGACGTGGATGTGGGGCCGCTGTTCCAGACGCCCGAAGAGGCCGCCCAGGACGCCATCGACAACGACGTCCACGTGATCGGCATCAGCAGCCAGGCGGCGGGCCACAAAACCTTGGCACCCAAGCTGATCGCGGCCTTGCAGGACGCGGGCGCGGGCGACATCCTGGTGATCTGCGGCGGGGTAATTCCGCAGCAGGACTATAAATTTCTGCGCCGCGCGGGCGTCAAGGCGATCTTTGGTCCCGGCACGAACATCCCGTCCGCGGCCGCAGATATCCTGAAGCTGATCCGCGAGGCGCGCGCCTGAAATTTGCGTCCCGCGACGGCGGGGGGCCAGCCCCCCGCACCCCCCGGTGGCCTGTGTGGCGCCACGAGGCCTGCTTGCCACATCGCGCGTGCTGTGAAACGCTGCACGCAAAGCAATTGGGTGAGACATGGACGACGGGCGCAACGGATCGGTGAAGCAGATCATCTGCATCAAATGGGGCGCCAAGTTCGGCCCCGAATACGTCAACCGCCTGCATGCGATGGTCGCCCGCAACATCACGCCGCCCTTTCGGCTGTTCTGCTTTACCGACGATGGGACCGGCCTGCATCCCGACATCGCGGTGCGGCCCCTGCCCGATTTCACCTACGCCGCCCCTGTGAACACGCGCGGCAAATGGCCCAAGTCACGACTGTGGGGCGATCTGGGCGATGTCACAGGGGTAGTGCTGTTTCTGGATTTGGACGTGATCGTCACCGGTAACCTGGATGCGTTCTTTGAGCACGGCGACCCCGACGACACGATTCTGGGCCTGAACCCGAACACGCCGTTCGAGAAGATGGGCCAGACTTCGGTCTATCGGATGCGCGTCGGCAACCTTGCTCCGCTCCAAAAGATCTTTGCCGCCGATCCGCAGGCTGCGGCGGACACGTATAAATACGAACAACGTTTTGTCACCCGGAACGCACCCGGCGGGGTCAAGTTCTGGCCGCGCGGATGGCTGGCGCATTTCCGGTTCCACTGTGTGCCGACCTTTCCGCTGAACTATCTGCGCGACCCGAAGATACCGCGGGGGACACGGATCGTGATGTTCCCCGGCAGCCTGAACCCACCCGATGCGATTTTGGGCCGGTGGGACGAGGCTGACCAGGCCCGCGCCCCCCTGGATCACCTGCGAACCGCCTTTACCGGTCCGCGGCGCGAGGGGTTTCTCAAGCACCTGCGCCATTATGTCCGGCCGACCCCGTGGGTGGCGCGGCTGTGGCGTGAATGATGCCCCTGCCCCGCGCACCCGACCGGCTGCCCGATGAGATGGCGACAGCCCTTGGCCATGCCGTCGCGGCCTTCGGCTTTCTGGAAGAGGCGCTGAAACGCGCGATATTTTCGCTGACGCGCAAGGGGCTGGGGCACGATGCCCAGGACGATGCCCTGCACGCCTGGCTGCGCCGGATGGAGGAGATCGCCGACGACAGTCTGGGTACGCTGATCGACAGCTTTCTGGCAGCCGCCCGTCGTGGTGATGCGGTTGGGGGCGACGGGGCCGATGTCGGACCCCTGCCCAAGACGCTTCCCGACCTGCGGCGATTGCGCAACCTGCTTTGCCACGCATCGTGGCGACCGGGGGCACAGCCGGGGTTGTGGCACCCGACATTCATCAACACACGCGGCCAACGCCACCCTCACGACATGTCGGCCGATGACGTATTGCAGATCCGCGACCGCACGTTGGCTGCGGCGCGACAGGTGGTGGGCGTGATGCGACAGACCGGGATTGACGGCGAATGGGCGGGCACCGACGCCTGACCCGCCCATCGGCATGCATGCCACAGGACCATGCGACGACCGCATCGCGCGTTGCAACATGCGCCATGGCAGGCTAACACCCGCGAAATCAAGGATGAGAGGCACCCATGTCGTCCCCCCTTCGCCTCGGCATCGCCGGGCTCGGCACCGTCGGGATCGGTGTCGTCAAGATCGTACAGAAACACGCCGACCTGCTGGCAATGCGGTCTGGCCGTTCGGTGGCCATCACCGCCGTCAGCGCGCGTGATCGCATGAAGAACCGTGACGCCGACCTGTCCGCCTATCGGTGGGAAGCCGACCCGATGGCGGTTGCCACCGCCGATGACGTCGACGTGTTCATCGAGCTGGTCGGCGGCGACACGGGTATCGCCCGCGACAGCATCGAGGCCGCATTGCGGTCCGGCAAGGACGTGGTGACCGCGAACAAGGCGCTGTTGGCCATGCACGGCCAGCACCTTGCACAACTGGCCGAAAGCCTGGGCCGCGTGATCCGGTTCGAGGCCGCCGTCGCAGGCGGCATCCCGGTGATCAAGTCAATGACGGAATCGCTGGCCGGAAACCGCATCACCCGCGTGATGGGCGTCATGAATGGCACCTGCAACTATATCCTGACACGCATGGAAAGCGCGGGCCTGCCCTATGACGCCGTCTTCGAAGAGGCACGCCAACTGGGCTATCTTGAGGCCGACCCCGTTTTGGACGTTGGCGGGATTGATGCGGGACACAAGCTAGCGATCCTGTCATCGATCGCCTTCGGCACGCAGGTCAACTTCGACGCGGTCGAAATCGAAGGGATCGAACGCGTCAGCATCGACGACATCCACCGCGCCCGCGACATGGGCTATCGCATCAAGCTGCTGGGGGTCGCCCAGATGACCGCCCGTGGGCTGGAGCAACGGATGTCGCCCTGCCTGGTCCCCGCCGATAGCCCTCTGGGGCAACTGGTCGGGGGCACGAACATGGTGGTGATCGAAGGCGACAGCGTCGGCCAGATCGTCCTGCGCGGCGCGGGCGCGGGCGAAGGCCCGACCGCCAGCGCAGTCATGTCCGACATCGTGGAAATCGCCCGTGGCGTCCGCATGCCGGTCTTTGGGCAACCCGCCCAGACGCTGACCGTGGCCCAACCCGCACGCACGGCCGTTCCCGCCGCCTATTACATAAGGCTGGAGCTGCAGGACAAACCCGGCGCCCTGGCCAAGGTCGCGACCGTGCTGGGTGATGCCGGCATCTCGATCGACCGCATGCGCCAGTATGGCCAGCACAGCCCCGCCAGCGTGCCTGTTCTCGTGGTGACGCACAAAACGACCCCCGAGGCGATCGACTACGCGATCGAGGCTCTGCCCCGCACCGGCGTGCTGGTCAGCGACCCGGTCGAACTGCGCATCGAAGAAGTCTGAAAAAGGGGGCCACCGGCCCCCGTCCTGCGCCGCAAGGCGCTGATCGTGCCGCGCCCCCATTTCGGGGGCGCCTCCGTTTGGTCAGGCATCCTTGCCCAGATAGATGTCGACCAGCTTGCCCAGCATCGCCAGCGCGTCCTCGCGCGACCGCTGAAAGCTGTTGCGACCGATGATCGACCCGTTGCCACCGCCATCGCGGATCGCGCGCGCGTCGTCATAGACCGCATCGGTCCCCTTGGCCGCCCCGCCCGAGAACACCACGATGCGGCGACCGCCAAAGCTGGCCTGCATGCAATGCTCGACACGCTTTGCCCGTGTGGACACGTCGATGGCCTTGTCCTCATAGACTTTCTTGGCCTCAGGCAGCATCAGGTGATCGGTGGACAGCTTGATCTTGATGATATGCGCACCGATCAGCGCCGCGATCTGAGCGGCATAGGCGGCCACGTCGATCGCCGTCTCTCCGTCTTTGGTGATCGCCTCGCCGCGCGGATAGGACCAGATGACGGTCGCGACGCCCTTGGCCGCGGCCTCCTTGCGCATGGCCACGATCTCCTCGAACATGTCCAGCGCCATGTCCGACCCCGGATAGATCGTGAACCCGATCGCCGCGCAGCCAAGCCGCAGCGCATCGTCGACCGATGCGGTGATCGCCTGGTTCTTGCCCGCCGTGTCCGACATCAGGCTGTTGGCGCTGTTCACCTTCAGGATTGTCGGTATCTGGCCCGCAAACGTGTCCGCTCCGGCCTCGATCATGCCCAGGGGTGCGGCATAGGCGTTCAGGCCCGCATCGATGGCCAACTGATAATGGTAATGCGGGTCATAGCCGCCGGGGTTCGGCGCAAAGGACCGCGCAGGCCCATGTTCGAAGCCCTGATCGACGGGCAGGATGATCATCTTGCCCGTCCCGGCCAGCTTGCCGGTCATCATCATTCGGGCCAGCTGAGCCTTGACGCCCGGCGTCTCGCCTTCGTAATTGGCTAGAATGCGGCGCACCGTATCGGTCATCTGCATCGGTCTCTCCTATCGATTTGGCGCTGGATAGCATGCACAAGACCTGCGGCAATGCTGGTTACGCTAACAAATTCAGGTGGATGCGGTTTTCCGCCGGACTGCCGCAGGGCGGTCCGTAAAACCTTAATCATAGATGAATCGATTTTCAGACGAATTGTCAGCATCATGCCTGAAGGGACCCCATCCCGACAGGAGGATGACATGTTCATGACCACGACCCTGGCGCATTATCAGCTGCCGATTTTCGGTATCGGCTCCAGCGCCTTGGAAACCCGGATCGGCGCCGATGAGCGGACCGTCTGGATGCAACCCATCACGGCGGGCGCCAGCCAGACGGAACTACTGCCCACGTCCACCGTGCAATCGGCAGAGCGTGTCACCCCGCCGATGGCGTATTCGCTGTGGCTGAAAATGCTGTCCGACTATGAATCGGGCGCCAAGGCCGGTCAGGCCGGCGAGTGAGGCGCGCCGCAACCGGCGCGCCATCCAATCAACGCTTGGCAGCCTCCAGTGCGGCGACGCCAGGCAACGTCTTGCCCTCCATCCACTCCAGGAACGCCCCACCGGCGGTCGAGATAAAGGTGAAATCATCCGCCGCGCCGGCCTTGTTCAGCGCAGCAACGGTATCACCACCGCCCGCGACCGAGACCAGTTGGCCCTGCACCGTCAGTTCAGCCGCGGCGCGCGCGGCGGCGTTGGTTGCGGCATCGAAAGGCTCTATCTCAAAGGCTCCCAACGGTCCGTTCCAGATCAGTGTCTTGCAGGCGGTCATCGCCTGGCGCAGCGCCTCGACCGTGTCGGGGCCGGCATCCAGGATCATTGCGTCCGCCGGGCACTGATCGACGGGCAGCGTCTCGGACGCCGCACCGGCCTTGAATTCGCGCGCGACGACGATATCCACTGGCAGGTGAATCTTGCAACCGGTCGCCTCGGCCTTTTCAAGGATGGCGCGGGCTGTCTCTGCCATGTCGCGTTCGGCCAGCGATTTGCCAACCTCGACGCCCTGCGCCACCAGGAATGTGTTGGCCATGCCGCCGCCGATCACCAGATGGTCGACCTTTTCGACCAGGTTCGTCAGCAGGTCCAGCTTGGTCGACACCTTGGCCCCGCCGACGACTGCCATCACCGGCCGCTGCGGATCGCCAAGTGCGGCTTCCAGCGCCTTCAGCTCGGCCTCCATCAGGCGTCCCGCACCGGCATGCATCAACCGCGCCAACCCTTCGGTCGAGGCGTGCGCACGGTGGGCCGCAGAGAACGCATCGTTCACATAGGCGCCGCCCAAGGCTGCCAGCGATGCGGCAAAGGTGCTGTCGTTCTGCTCCTCTCCCTCGTGAAACCGCGTGTTCTCCATCAGGGCCACCTGCCCCGGCTCCAGACCCGCGACGACACGCTTGGCAGCTCCGCCGATGCAGTCGTCGGCAAACACGACGGGTTGACCAAGCGCCGCTTCCAGCGCGGGGACAATCTGGCGCAGGCTCATGGTGTCGACGCGTTTCCCCTTGGGACGGTCGAAATGGGCCAAGAGGACCGGAATGCCGCCCTTTGCCTGGATGTCCTTGATCGTCGGCACGATCTTGTCGATGCGGGTCGTGTCGGTGACCTGGCCGTTTTCCACGGGAACGTTCACGTCGACGCGAGTCAGCACGACCTTTCCGTCAAGTTCCATGTCATCGATGGTGTTGAACTTTGCCATGTCGCATCCTTCAGGGTCCAAAAGTTGGCGAACTTGTCCCGCATGGCTGGCGCGGCGTCAACCGCGGCCGATGGATGCGCGCCGCCCTGCCGGTCGGACCCCATAACGGTTTCGCGCGTTGCGCCGGGCAGCGACAGTCCCTAGATCAGGGGTCGCACCTGACAAAGGAGGGCCTCATGGCCGATATCAAGGACCCGGAAAACACCATCGTCATCCAGCTCAAGGACGGCCCCGTCGTCATCGAGCTGCTGTCTGACGTGGCCCCCAAACATGCCGAGCGCATGAAGGAACTGGCCCGCGCCGGCGCCTATGACAACGTGGCCTTCCACCGCGTGATCGAGGGTTTCATGGCGCAGACGGGCGACGTGGCCAATGCGAACATGGAAAAGGACTATAACCCCGGTCGCGCCGGTACCGGCGGATCGGACAAACCGGACCTGCCGGCCGAATTCTCCAAGTTGCCGCATGACCGTGGCACCATCGGCGCCGCCCGGTCGCAGAACCCGAACAGCGCCAACAGCCAGTTCTTCATCAACTTCAAGGACAACCATTTCCTGAACGGCCAATACACCGTCTATGGCCGCGTCATTGAGGGAATGGACCATGTGGACAAGATCGCCCGGGGCGAACCGCCGGTGAACCCGGACCGCATGATCAGCGTCAAGGTGGCTTCCGATGCGTAAGATCGCGATCATCCCCGCACTGCTGATGCTGGGCACCGCCGCGACCGCGCAGGGCACCAACCCGCAGGTCGAGGACACCGACGGACCGAACATGGTCATCGAGGTCGCAGATGCCGAGGGCACGTCCAAGGGAACGATTGTTCTGGACCTGCGCGAGGATCTGGCCCCCAATCACGTCGCCCGCCTTGTCGAGCTGACCCAGTCGGGCGCCTATGACGGCGTGGTGTTCCACCGCGTCATCGACGGCTTCATGGCCCAGACCGGCGACGTCGAGAACGGCCGTCAGGATGGCGATACGGCCATGGCCGGAATGGGCGGTTCCGATATGCTCGATCTGGAGGCAGAGTTTACAGAGCAGACCTTTGACCGCGGCACCGTGGGCATGGCCCGCGCGATGGATCCCAACAGCGCCAACAGCCAGTTCTTCATCGACCTGGCCCCGGCACCGTTTTTGGACGGCGAATATACCGTCGTGGGCCAGCTGATCGAAGGCTGGGACGTACTGGACGCCATCAAGAAGGGCGATGCCGCCACAAACGGATCGGTGACCGAGCCCGACTATATGATGACGGTGACCATCGCGGGCGCTGCCGACGCCGATGAGGCCCCGGCCGCAGACACCCCTGCAGAAGATGCACCTGCAGAGGACGCCGCCGCAGAAGAAACGCAAGGCTGAACACGCCAAACCCGATCAGGGGGCCGCGGCCCCCTGATCACCGCCATGCGCACCGGCGGGCCAAAGATCACGACTGTTGGACGTCATCCGAATGTGCCCACGGGTCGCATGACCCGGCGTCCAGATGCCCCATTATGATCTTGCGGGACGCCCGTCGCCACCCCTAGGGTGCGAGTGACATGACCAGCGCGCCCCATTCCCCCACTGCCCTGCAGATCACGCCTTCGGCGCCGATCAGCCGCGACCTGCACGGGTGGCGTGCAAAATGCCTGCAACGATTGGTACGGATGCAGCTGCCTGTCCCGCGCAGCTTTGCAATACCAGCCGATACGGTGCGCATGATTGCTCAGGGACGGCGTATTCCGCCCGACGTCCTGCTGGATATCTTTGCCGGAAGCGGTCTGGTCAGCGTGCGGCCGTCTGCGGCGATGCCCGAATGGGGCGGACCGGGGACGGTTCTGAATGTCGGCATCAATGACGCCCTGCACGCACGGTTGGCCACGGCCATCGGACAGGATAATGCGGACGCCGTCTATCTGTCCTTTGTCCAGAGTTATGCGATCCATATCGCGCGGCTGGACCCCGACCTGTTCACGCATGACGGCCCCGGTGCCTTGGCCGCCAGCCTGCGTTGCTATCAGGAGGAGATGGACCAGCCGTTTCCCCAGGACCCAACGGAACAACTGTCCGAAGTGTTGCGCAGCATGGCGCGCGCCTGGGACGGGCCGACAGCGCGGCTTTTGCGGCAGGCCAAGGGCGCGCCCGCAGATGCGCCACTGGGTCTGGTCGTACAGGAAATGGCGCTGGCGCTTGGCCCAGGCGTCTGCGGGTCGGGCACGATCCAGTTCATCGACCCTGTCACCGGCAACCCCCGCGTGACCGGACGCTTTCGCGGGCAATGGCACGGTGGCACAGTCGGCACGGGCGCAGAAACGCTGTACCTGACCAGCGACGACCGCGGCCCGGCGTTGGAGGACACCGCGCCCGAGATCTTTGCCGATCTGGTTCGCTTTGGCATCGCCGCCCGCGAACGCCTGCGCGAGGAGATGCAGATCGAGTTCGTTGTCGCAGAGGGTCGGATCAGCGTCATCGACGCCACCCGCGTGGCCCGTGGCAGCCGCGCCAGCGTGCGCATCGCGGTCAGCCTTGCCCGCGATGGCATCATTCCGCCGGAAGAGGCCCTGATGCGGGTCGAACCGCGCGCCCTGGCCGACCTGTTGCACCATCAGATCGACCCGCGCGCGCCCCGTGACGTGATCGCGCGCGGTATCGACGCCAGCCCCGGCGCCGCCACCGGCCGCATCGTCTTTTCCGCCGCCAGCGCCCAGTCCGCCCATGCGCGGGGCGAGCCGTGTGTTCTTGTCCGGCGCGAGACCGTGCCCGAGGACATCCGCGGCATGCACGCGTCCGTCGCGGTGCTGACCGAACGGGGCGGCACGACCAGCCACGCGGCGGTGATCGCGCGCGGCCTGGGCCTGCCCTGCATCGTGGGTGCCAGCGGCCTGACGATCGACGCCCGCGCCCGGACCGTCCGCGCCGGCACCCGCACCCTGCACGAAGGCGACGAAATCACCATCGACGGCAGTTCCGGCGAGGTTCTGTCGGGCGCTGCTGTCCTGTTGCCGCCGGCGTTGGACGACGCGTTCACCCAGCTGATGGACTGGGCCGCCGAAACGGGTGGCATGGGCGTACGCGCCAACGCCGACACACCCGAGGACGCCCGCGCCGCCCGTCGTTTTCAGGCGCAGGGCATCGGTCTGTGCCGCACGGAACACATGTTCTTTGATGCCGAACGCCTGCCCGCCATGCGCGAGATGATCTTTGCCGACACCCCCGAAGATCGGCGCCTGTCGCTGGAACGCATTCTGCCTATGCAGCGCCAGGATTTCGCCAGCCTGTTCGAGATCATGGCCGGCCTGCCCGTCACCATTCGCCTGTTCGACCCGCCGCTGCACGAATTTCTGCCCCACGACCGTGAGGGATTGCGCGAACTGGCCGAATCGCTGGATCTGCCACTGTCTGATGTGACCCGGCGCGTTGACGCGCTGACCGAATTCAACCCGATGCTGGGCATGCGGGGGGTACGGCTCGGGATCACCGTCCCAGAGATCTACGACATGCAGGCCCGCGCGATCTTTGAGGCCACGGTCGAGGCCAGCCGCAAGGGCGATCCCGTCGTCCCCGAAATCATGATCCCTCTGGTCAGCGCGATGCGCGAGGTCGAACTGGTCAAGACCCGCATCGACGCGGTCGCCGCCGCCGTCCGCAACGAGATGCGGACCGATTTCACCTATCGCCTGGGCGTGATGGTGGAAACGCCCCGCGCCGCCCTGCGCGCGGGCGACATCGCGGCTCACAGCGCGTTCCTGTCATTCGGCACGAATGACCTGACACAGATGACCTATGGTCTGTCACGTGACGACGCGGGACGCTTTATGGGGGCCTATGTCGGTCAAGGCGTTTATGCCGAGGATCCGTTTCACGTTCTGGACCAGGACGGTGTCGGAGAGTTGCTGTTGATCGGCGTCCAGCGCGCCCGCGCCCAGTCGCCGGGCATCACCCTCAGCGTCTGCGGAGAGCATGGAGGCAACCCTGAATCGATCGCGTTCTGTCATCAGGCCGATCTGGATTATGTGTCCTGTTCGCCGTTCCGCGTGCCTGTCGCGCGGCTTGCAGTTGCCCAATCCGTGATCCGAAATCGTCCATCCGCGGCACGGCCCTGATTCTGCAACCGCAGGGCGTTAATTTGGCTGGACATAACATCGGGCCACGTGTGGATGCGCCGTAAGCCGCCGGAATCCCCAAAACGCCCCGGCGGAATGCTGCCTAAAAATGGCCTTTAGCCCACAGTTCCGCGCCTCACGTCAATGTTGGCTCGTACAGCATATGCTGAAAATTCTATGCACATCGTCAGCCCGCCCGGCGTGACAGCATGCTTCTGTCGACCGGGCTTTAATGCCCCGTCAACACGGGACCCTGTATAGGACTGTACATGCCCAAGCTGTCAATCCGGCTGGCGCACGCTCTGTTATGTGCGGCAACAGCCATGCCCCTTTTGTCCACCACTGCCCTTGCCGGGGGGAACGGATCTCTTTTTTCCGCCGATACCGGCATGTTCACCGCTTTGCAAGCCGCTGCGAACGCGCCGCGGCCCACGCCGTTGCTTTATACCGACGCGATGCCCGTCTCGGTCGAGATCACTCCCGATGAGCCCGTCGAAAACCTGCATCTGGCGAACACCCGTACCGTCATCACCCGTGCTGATCTGGATTGCATGGCAGAGGCGTTGTACCACGAGGCCCGCGGCGAGGGTCGCCAAGGCCAGATGGCCGTCGCAGAGGTCATTCTGAACCGCGTGGACAGCGGCGCGTTTCCGCGAACCGTCTGTGGCGTGATCAATCAGCCCAGCCAGTTCAGCTATACCATCGGCGGCGCCAAACCGATCCGCAACAAGGCGGCCTATCTGCGCGCCCAGGATATTGCCGCCGACGCCCTGTCAGGCGCGCCGCGCCAACTGACCGGCGGTGCCACTTATTTCCACACTCCCGCGGTCAGCCCGTCCTGGTCGCGCCGCTTTCAACGCACGGTCCAGATCGGTAGCCATATCTTTTATCGCACCAATCAGCGCGTTGCGTCGAACTGAGGCCTGCGGTGGGGCTTGTCCGCACCGCGGATTTGCTGTGAATGGCGGATATGGAACATCCTGACCGCATCTTTCTGCGCGACCACGTCATCTCGGCCGAAATCGGTGCGTTTCAATCGGAACGCGGCCTTGAACAGCGTCTGCGCTTCAACCTGACCGTGGACCTGCGCGACGGCGTCGCGGACAGCGGCGACCATGTCGATCATGTCCTGTCCTATGACGTGCTGACGCAGGCTGTGGACACGGCCTTGGCCGACCAGCGTTATAACCTGGTCGAGACGTTGGCCGAACGCATCGCCGCCGAGGTTCTGGCCCACCCCCGCGCGGCCCGCATCGACGTCAGCGTGGAAAAACTGGACCGCGGTCCGGGCGCGCTTGGCGTGGCGATCGTGCGCCATCGCGGTCGCGTGCCCGCCACGGGCGTTCCCGCGCATGTGTCGATCCTGGTGCATGCGCCGGGCGCACCACTGCCAGAAGGCGCCGTGGTGATCGTGCCCGGGACGGATGCCGTGGCCACTGACGGGCCGCATGCCCGTCGTCTGGCGCTGTTGGCGCTGGATCAGGCTGCCTGGCGTCTTGGCGGCGCACTGGGCATCGAGGTCGCAGAGACGCGGACTGAACTGGACGCCGCAATTCAGCGGCGCCAACCGGTGATCTGGGCGCCCACGCGCCTTGCCGCCGATGCGGCGGATGCGGGGAATGTGCCGGACAGCCTGGCGCTGTGGCTGGCCGATCGCCTTGGTGCGCATCACATCGATTTTGCCGGTGCCGATGACAGGTCATTGCCTGCCGTGCCGGACGGGATGTCGATCAGCGTCGCACGCCTGCGCACCGACTGAGATCGGATGATGCGGGACGGTCTCTATTATCGCCCAATCCCACAGGATCAGGGCGGGCGCTGGACCCTCGCGGGGGGCTGGATGACGTTCACGCATCTGGAAATCCTGGAGCGTGGGGCACCGCCTCGGATCACGGACAGCGCCCCGGACCATGTGATGGCCGCGTTGACGATTACGCGCCCGCCCCTTTTGGGCCTGACACTGGATCAGCCGCGTCTGATGGGCATCGTCAACGCCACCCCCGACAGCTTTTCCGACGGCGGCCAGTACGATCCGTCGGTACAGGCCAGCGCGCTAGTGGCGGACGGTGCGGACCTTTTGGACGTCGGCGGTGAATCGACCCGCCCCGGCGCCGATGAGATCGCAGCGCCAGAAGAGATCAGCCGTATCATCCCCGTCATCGCCGCTGCGCACCGGTTGGTCCCGGTCTCGGTCGACACGCGCAAGGCGGCGGTGGCACAGGCTGCACTGGCGGCCGGGGCCGCGATGGTCAACGACGTGTCGGGATTTGATTTCGACGCCGGACTGGCGCCATTGGTGGCGCGGTCCGGGGTGCCGGTATGCCTGATGCATGCGCAGGGGCTGCCTGCCACGATGCAGGACGATCCACGTTATGATGACGTGCTGTTGGATGTCTATGACGCGTTGGCTGCGCGCATCGACAGGGCGGTCCGGGCGGGAATTCCCCCCAACCGTATCGTGATCGATCCGGGCATCGGCTTTGGCAAGACAGAGGCGCATAATCTGGCGATTCTGCGGCGGATCTCGCTGTATCATGGGCTGGGCTGTCCGATCCTGCTGGGCGTGTCGCGCAAGCGGTTCGTCGGACGGATTGGCGGCGCACAGACGGCGGCGGACCGCATGCCCGGCACGCTGGCCCTGACGGTTGCCGCGATTGCGCAGGGGGTCCAGATCCACCGCGTCCACGATGTCGCGGAACACGCACAGGGGCTGCGCCTGATCGCGGCCCTCAACAAGAACGGGAAGGCAGGGACATGAGCAGAAAGCTTTTCGGGACAGACGGGGTCCGCGGGCGCGCCAACACCTATCCGATGACCGCCGAGATGGCGCTGCGCCTTGGCGCCGCCGCCGGTCGATATTTCCGCCGCGACGGACGCAACCGGCACCGGGTGGTGATCGGCAAGGACACGCGCCTGTCGGGCTACATGCTGGAAAACGCGCTGACGGCGGGACTGACCAGCACAGGCATGAACGTCCTGCTGCTGGGACCGGTGCCGACGCCGGCGGTGGGGTTTCTGACGCGGTCGATGCGGGCCGATCTGGGGATCATGATCTCGGCCAGTCACAACCCGGCCGAGGATAACGGCATCAAGTTCTTTGGCCCCGACGGCTTCAAGCTGTCAGACGATGCCGAGGCAGAGATCGAGGCGCTGGTTGCCGGTGCGCTGGACCCGGTCGCGCCCGACAGCATCGGTCGCGCCAAGCGCATCGACGACGGGCGCGGTCGTTACATGGAATATGCCAAGACGACCTTTCCGCCCAAGCTGCGGCTGGACGGGCTGAAGGTGGTGCTGGATTGCGCGAACGGTGCGGCCTATCGGGCGGCACCTGATGTACTGTGGGAACTTGGTGCGGACGTGATCCCCCTGGGCGTCAAACCTGATGGGTTCAACATCAACGACGGCGTTGGCAGCACCCATCCGCAGGCCTGCGTCGACGCGGTGCGCGCGCATGGGGCGCATCTGGGGATCAGCCTGGACGGCGATGCGGATCGGGTGGTGATCGTCGACCAGACTGGCCGCGTGGCGGACGGCGACCAGATCATGGCGTTGCTGGCGGGCCGGTGGGCCGAACAGGGTCGGCTGTCGGGCGGGGCGCTGGTTGCCACGGTCATGTCGAACCTGGGGCTGGATCATTACCTGACCGCGCGTGGATTGCGGCTGGAGCGGACGCAAGTGGGCGATCGCTATGTCGTGGAACGCATGCGCGAAGGTGGCTTCAATCTGGGCGGAGAGCAGTCGGGCCATATCGTGATGACCGATTATGCCACCACCGGCGACGGGTTGGTGGCGGCGATGCAGGTATTGGGCGCGATGGCCGAGACCGGCCGTGCTGCCAGCGAGCTGGTCACCCAGTTCCAGCCGGTGCCACAACTGCTGAAGAACGTGCGCTATGCCGCCGGTGCCGACCCGCTGGCGGCCGAGCCGGTCAAGCGGATGATCGCGGATGCCGAGGCACGGCTGGCAGGATCAGGGCGCGTGCTGATCCGCAGGTCCGGGACAGAGCCGCTGATCCGGGTGATGGCCGAAGCCGAGGACGAAGGTGTTCTGCGCGAGGTTGTCGACGGGATCGTCGCGGCGGTTGAACGCGCGGCCTGATTGCGTCCCGCGATGGCCGGGGGGCTATGCGCCCGCCGGTCATCACGCCCGATCGTGAGTCATGGTCTTTGTGCCATAGGGTCGAAGTCGTACAGCCAATCAAAGCGGCCGGGCATCAGCGATGGCGCAAAACGGTCAGCCAAGCGCAGCACGGAATGCGCCCCGAACCGCATCACACCCCCGAAATGGTAATTGCGGGCGTTGGCATTCGCGGCCTCGACGATGCGGGTGACGCGGGGGTGGCGCAGGGCCTGATAGCGGGCAAGGGCGCGGGGCTGATCCGCGATCGCGTCGAGACAGGCGGCCAGGGTCCAGGCATCCTCGATCGCCATGCCCGCGCCCTGGGCCAGAAACGGCAGGGTTGGGTGTGCCGCATCGCCCAGCAGAGCCAGCCGGTCGTCATGCCAGCGCGACGCGACCGGATGCCGAAACAGTCCCCACAGATGCGTGCGGTCCACCTGCGCCAGCCAGCCCGGCACAGGGCCACCCATGCCCGCGAAATTCGCGCGCAGGCGGTCAGGATCGCCGGGATGGCTCCAGCCTTCGTCCTGCCAGTCGGGGCGCTCCTCTACGGCGACGATGTTGCGCAGACCGCCGGGCAACGGATAGCTGACCAGATGTCGGCGCGGCGCCATGAATACCTGGGCCTCCGGCGCGCTGCCGGGATCGGGGATCAGGGCGCGCCATGCAGTCTGGCCGGTAAAGAACGGCACCTGCTGACCGTTCAGGGCGGCACGATGGCTGCTGCGCAACCCGTCGGCGGCGATCGTGAGAGTACCCACAGGGTCCAAGACAGTGCGGCCCAGTTCAACGATCACGCCTGCCTGCCGTGCGGCGTTGGCCAGCAGTGCGATCAGGCGCGGACGATGGATCAGCAGAAATGGCGCATCGGGCCGGTGCGCCCGCAGGTCCATGCGCAGGACGCGCCGCCCATGCGCATCGTTCAGCTGCACGGCATCGGTGCGTCGCGCGGCGGCATGAAGCGCGGACCCGGCACCAAGCGCGTCCAGAACTCGGACCGCATTCGCCGAAAGCTGGATACCCGCCCCGACATCGCCCAGTTCGGGCGCACGTTCCATCACGGTGACCCGCGCGCCGCGCGAGGCCAGCGCCAAAGCCGCCGTCAGCCCACCGATGCCAGCGCCGATGACGGTCACAGTGCGGTTCAAAAGCGCGGACATGGATCTGACCCCGGGATGTGACAAGACCCCGCACCGGGCGGTGCCTGACGCGGGGCAGACCGACGGATCAGTCGTCGCGGTGGACGCGCTCCTTGCGCTCGTGGCGTTCCTGCGCCTCCAGCGTCATGGTGGCGATGGGGCGGGCATCCAGACGGCGCAGGCTGATGGGCTCGCCGGTCATTTCGCAATAGCCGAAATCGCTGGTCTCGATCCGGCGCAGGGCGGAATCGATCTTGCTGACCAGCTTGCGCTGACGGTCGCGGGTGCGCAGTTCAAGGGCGCGGTCGGTTTCCTCGCTGGCGCGGTCGGCCAGGTCCGGCACGCTGCGGGCGCTGTCCTGCAATCCTTCCAGGGTCTCGGCCGACTGGCTGAGCAGTTCCTGTTTCCAGGCCTCGAGCTTCCGCCGGAAATATTCGAGCTGACGCTCGTTCATGAAGGGCTCGTCCTCGGCGGGGCGATAATCCTGGGGAAGGAAGGTCTGGGCTTTCATTACGTCCTCCGGCGGCGCCGGGCGGAGCAAATTTACCGGCACCTTGCGCGGTCCCATAAAGTATGACGTGCGGCTTGTCACTAGGGTTCAGGGCGCTAATGATGCGCGACGTGCAATTCGCTGTGGCCGCGCGGGCAGTTGCGGCCAAGTATCCTGCACAGAAAGAGAGTTTTGATGCAGTTCACGGGAACCGACCGTTATGTAGCCCCGCCTGATCTGGCCATGGCGGTGAACGCCGCCGTCACGCTGGAACGGCCGCTGCTGGTCAAGGGCGAGCCCGGCACAGGCAAGACCGAACTGGCCCGCCAGGTGGCCGCCAGCCTGGGCATGCCGATCATCGAATGGCACGTCAAATCCACGACCAAGGCGCAGCAGGGCCTGTACGAATACGATGCCGTCAGCCGGTTGCGCGACAGCCAGCTGGGCGACGCGCGGGTGAACGATGTGTCGAACTATATCCGCCAAGGCAAGCTGTGGCAGGCGTTCGCGGCGCCGTCGCGGGTCGTGCTGCTGATCGACGAGGTCGACAAGGCCGATATCGAGTTTCCCAACGACCTGCTGCAGGAACTGGACCGGATGGAGTTCCACGTCTACGAGACGGGGCAGACGGTCCGCGCCACGCATCGCCCGGTCGTGATCATCACGTCGAACAACGAAAAGGAATTGCCGGACGCGTTCCTGCGCCGGTGTTTCTTCCACTATATCCGCTTTCCCGATGCCGCGACCCTGCGTGCCATCGTCGAGGTCCACCACCCGGGGCTGAAGCCGCGCCTGCTGGACAGCGCCCTGACCCAGTTCATGGACCTGCGCGACGTGCCCGGCCTGAAGAAGAAACCCTCGACCAGCGAATTTCTGGACTGGCTCAAGCTGATCCTGGCCGAGGATCTGTCGCCCGAGGATCTGGCCCGCGATCCCGCCACCATGCTGCCCCGGCTGCACGGCGCGCTGCTGAAGAACGAACAGGACGTGGCGCTGTTCGAAAAGCTGGCCTTCATGGCGCGCCGCCAAGGGCGCTGACGAGATCCGATGCATGCGTTTCCCGATTGCCGCCCGCCCTGCCCCACGATTAGGCTTGCGCCACATCGGAGGGAGAACATCATGAGCGATCAACAGGGTTTCGACACGCGGGCGATCCACGCGGGCGCCGCCGCCGATCCGGCGACCGGGGCGCGGCAGGTGCCGATCTATCAGACCACGGCCTATGCGTTCCGCGACGCCGATCACGCCGCGCGCCTGTTCAACCTGCAGGAGGTCGGATACATCTATTCGCGCCTGACCAACCCCACCGTCGCGGCCCTGCAATCGCGCGTCGCGGCACTGGAGGGGGGCGCAGGCGCGGTCTGCTGTTCGTCGGGCCACGCCGCCCAGATCCTGGCGCTGTTTCCGCTGATGGCGCCGGGGCGCAACATCGTGGCCTCCACCCGGCTGTATGGCGGGACCGTGACCCAGTTCAGCCACACGATCCGCCGGTTCGGCTGGTCCGCCAAGTTCGTCGATTTCGACGACCCCGATGCCCTGCGCGCGGCGATCGACGACGACACGCGGGCGATCTTTTGCGAATCGATCAGCAACCCCGGCGGCTCGGTCACCGACATTCCGGCGGTCGCGGCCATCGCAGATGCGGCTGGCATTCCGCTGATCGTCGACAACACGCTGGCCACCCCTTATCTGTGTCGCCCGATAGAGATGGGCGCGACGCTGGTCGTGCACAGCCTGACGAAATACATGACCGGCAACGGCACGGTCACCGGCGGCGTGGTCGTGGACAGCGGCAAATTCGACTGGTCGGCCAGCGATAAATTTCCCAGCCTGTCGGCCCCGGAACCGGCCTATCACGGGCTGAAATTCCATGAGACCTTTGGCAACATGGCCTTCACCTTTCACGGCATCGCCATCGGGCTGCGCGATCTGGGCATGACCATGAACCCGCAGGGCGCGCATTACACCCTGATGGGCATCGAGACGCTTGGCCTGCGCATGGAACGCCATGTCGCCAACGCGCAAAAGGTCGCCGCGTGGCTGGAGGCCGATGACCGCGTGGAACGGGTGACCTATGCGGGTCTGGAAAGCTCTGCGTGGAATGGTACGGTGCGCAGGCTGTACCCCAAGGGCGCGGGGGCGTTGTTCACGTTCGCGATCAAGGGCGGCTATGCGGCAGCGGTCAGGCTGGTCGATGCGCTGGACCTGTTCAGCCATGTGGCGAACCTGGGCGATGCACGGTCGCTGGTGATCCATTCGGCATCCACCACGCACCGCCAGCTGACCGAGGATCAGCAGCGCGCCGCCGGTGCCGCCCCCGAGGTCGTGCGCCTGTCGGTGGGAATTGAGGATGTGGACGACCTGATCGCCGACCTGGATCAGGCGCTGGCCAAGGCCACCGCCTGAGGGAAACGGGCCGGGGATCACCCCCGGCCCGTCCATGCGGGGTCAGTTCGCCGGGGTCTCGGGCAGCGGCTCGACGATGCCCGGAACGATCGGCTCATCCGGCGCGGGCGCACCGTCACCGGGCATCGGCGGGTTCACGGGACCGCCATCAGAACCACCTTCAGGGCCACCATGTTCCGCCATGCCGTGTCCATGATCGCCATGCTGCATCCCGTTGTCGCGCGGCCCTATGGGAGCACAGGCCCCCTCTCCGGCCAGCGCGTATTCGACCTCGACCTGGGCGGACATCTCGACCTCTCCGGCCTGGATCGGAACGGCATCGGCCATCGCGGCCTCCATGCGCATCATTGGGCGCGGGCCGCCCCCGCCGGTCTGAATATCGCGCAGGGTCAGCACCGGACCCAGATCGACGCCCGCGGCCTCTGCCAACAGATCGGCCTTGCGGCGCGCATCGGCGACCGCGTCGCGGCGGGCCTGATCCTGTGCATCGCCGCCATCCTCGCGGCTGAAGGTGATGCCGTTGATCTCATTGGCACCGGCGGTGACGATGGCATCCAGAACCTCGCCCAACCGGGCCAGGTCAGAGACACGCACCGCCACGGTGTTCGTCGCCTGATAGCCGGTGACGGTCGGCGCCCGGTTTTCACCGTATTGCATCAACGGGTTCAGGTTCAGCCCCGAGGTCTGAATTTGTGCCTGATCGATCCCGGCGCCGGTCAGCGCCTCGATCACGGCGCCCTGTTGGGTGCTGTTCTGCTCCATCGCGGCGGCGGCGCTGTCGGCTTGCGTGGTCACGCCCAGCTGGACGGTCGCCATGTCGGGGGCGACGCGGGTCTGTCCCGTTCCGCTGACCGTCAGTCGCGACGGGCCGGCAGGACCGCAGGCCATGGGCGCGGCAAGGGCGGGGGCCGCCATCAGGGCGGTCAGGGCCACGGACAGGGCCAGCCGCCCCGCAGGGAGGGCACGGAAGATCGGTCGCATCAGGGGATCCTTTCTGATCGCGTGTTCGCACGGACGTTGATGCCCTGCCCGATGCCCGCATCCTAGTCTTTTCGCGCGCAAATCCGATCACAGATATGGCAGTTCTTCTTTCAACGTTCCACAATTTGCGGTAGACATAAGAGGTGAACAATGACGTTGCGGGCAAGCCCACGTGACGCACCCCGAGCAGTGAAGACAGCCATGAACCAGCACGCCGCGCCACCCGAATTCGCCATGAGCTTTACCCAGGAGGCGGTTCGGCTGGAATGCCGCAACGGCCCTGACTGGCGGCCGTTGGGCGATGCACGCTTCGCCGGCGGCGATATGGCCGCCGTGCTGAACGGGCTGCGCGAACAGGCGGGCGGTCAGGCAGGTGAACTGGACACGATGCTGGTCATTCCGGACGACCAGATCCTGTATACGGTCTTGACGGTTCCCTTCGGGTCCGACACCGCCGCAACCATCGCGCGCGCGCTGGAGGCGGCAACCCCCTATCGGGCTGATGACCTGGCCTTTGACTGGTGTCCCGCCGCGAATGGCGACATAGAGACCCTGCGCGTTGCCGCCGTGGCCCGCCGCACCCTGCACGAGGCAGAGGATTTTGCCCGCGCCCAGGGGTTCCGCCCGTCGGGATTCCAGGCGCGTCCGGGTGATGACCGGTTCGAGGGCCATCCTGACTTTGGCCCCTCGCGGTTGGTTGAGGAACAGTTCAACCGCCGCCCGTTCAGCGAACCCGTCCTGAGTCAGGCACGCGTCACCGCCCCGCAAATCGAGGTGGAACAGCCCGGCGCACCGGTCGTCCCCGTCATCTCGCGGATCATCCCGCATTTTGTCATCGCACCCGCCGCGGCTCCCGCGCCGACGGTGGTCGACGTCACCGTCGACCAGCCGACGCCCACGACCGCAGAAACCCCGGCTGCCGTGATCCGTCACGGCACCGGGCCGCTGACCGCACAGCGCCTGTCCCCGCGCGCCGAGGCCGTACACAGCCGGGCCGCCGCCGCGCGGACGCAACGCGACAGTGCCGCGCCTGCCCAGCCCGCAGCGCCACAACTGGTCGATCGCTTGCGCGGACTGGACCCGGCCCGCCTGCCGGTGCTGGTTGGCGGGCTGGCGCTGATGCTTGTCATGGCGCTGCTGTTCCTTGGCCGCCCAGCACCCCAGACGGAACTGGCCGCGGCCCCAGAGGCACAGACCCCGGTCGAGGCACAGCCGCCGCAGGAGGCACCCGCCCCCGAAACGCAACCTGTCGTCGCACCGGTCGCGGTCGAACCGGAACCTGTCATTCAGGAACCTCTGACTGCCGATACCGCGGCAGCGATGTCCGACGAACCCGACGCGCTGGACGAGGCCTTGGCCGAGGCTCTTGCGCAGGCGCGTTCCACCATCGCGGAACGCGCCGCGACAGCACCGGTTGCCATTCCGCCTGCGGCATCGATGATCGCCGACTTGGCCCGGGCACCCGCCGGGGCCCCTGCAGCCGCGCCTGCACCCCCTGCTGAAACCGCCAGTGCTGCGGTGCCATTGCCCACCGCACCTTCACCTGCGGCACCAAACGCCACGCCTGCGGCAGTCCCGCCCACGTCGCAATCCCAAGCTGCCGCCGCGCAGGCCGAACGGCTGGCGCGGTCGGCCCGCCCGCCACGAGCGACGCCTGCCGCGGCAGCCGCGCCGGCCGCGCCGGATCGCCAGCCGACTGTCCCGGCGGACCCACTGCCCTTTGCCGTTCAGAACCAGACCACCGCCCCGGTCGCGGCCGCGCGTCCGCCGTCCCGTCCGGCCGCAGCCGTTGCGCCGCGGCCTGCGCCCGCATCGGCTCCGGCAAATCCGCCCGCCACAACCACGACCCCTGCCCCGGCAGCCCCCGCACAGGCCAGCCCTGCGCCGGCCCGTCCGCCAAGCCCCGCCCCGACACGTCCCGCCGCCGCGTCCGCAGCCGCCCCGGCACAACCAACCACGCGACCGCCGTCGCGGCCTGATCAGCTGTCCCTGCTGGACGAGGGCAGCGGCCCGGACAAACAGGTCCCGCTGACGCAGGCGGAACGCGTGCTGATCACCCTGCAATTGCGTGATCTGCGGACCGCACAGGCCGGTGCGGCACCGATGACCCATGCAGAACGCGGGCTGGTGTTCCAGCTGGCCGATGCCCGGCCCACACGCCGCCCGGTCGCCGTCCGGGCACCGTCTCAGCAGGCCGTTGAGGACGCTGTCGACGAGGCCCGCCCTGCTGCGCGGGCCAGTGCCGCCGCCAGTCTGGCCGCGCCGCGGCCCGCGGCTGTCGATCCCGGCCCGACCGCCGCCCCCTCTGGTGCGATCTCGCGGTCAGCACGTCCCAACAGTCGACCCGGCACGCGTGCCGTCGCAAACCCCGCGGCGTCTGACCGTGCTGTGGAGGCCGCCATCGCATCGGCCATCGGCGACAGCCCTGCGGCCCCCGGGGCGGTGGCACTGACTGCGTTGACATCGTCGGCTGTTCCTCCGCGCCGTGCGGGCCGTGCCGCGGTCAACGCGATGGTCGCGACGGCGGCGCCTGTTGCCGCTGCCCTGTCTCCGTCATCACCGGACCTGCGCGCCGCCGCGCAAGCACAGTCGGCCGAGGCCGCCATCGCCGATCAGCGCCGCCAGG
This sequence comes from Paracoccus sp. Ld10, assembly GCF_045064235.1. Taxonomy (NCBI): domain Bacteria; kingdom Pseudomonadati; phylum Pseudomonadota; class Alphaproteobacteria; order Rhodobacterales; family Paracoccaceae; genus Paracoccus; species Paracoccus sp. Ld10. Next base: position 273,422 of record NZ_JBISHD010000032.1, read on the forward strand.
ACGCAGAACTCCAGGCGCAGGCCGAAGCCCGGGCCCGGTCACAGGCCGCAGCCGACGCCCAAGCCGAAGCCCAGGCACGCGCCCAAGCCGAGGCCCGCGCCCGCGCGCAAGCCCAGGCCGAGGCACAGTCGGCCGCGTCCCGCAACCAGCGCTATCAGCCGCCCGAGGTCGACAGCGAACCTGATGTGGTCGCCGCTGTTCCGCAAAACGCCATCGGGAACGCCGCGGCCAGCGCAACGGTCACGGACGGGATCCAGCTGAACAGCACCCAGATCATCGGCACGATCGGCGCAGGCCGCGCCAGCCGCGCGCTGGTGCGCCTGTCGAACGGGCGGGTTCTGACATTGCGCATCGGAGACCGCATCAACGGCGGCACCATCAGCGAGATCGGCGATAGCCGCATCACGTATCAGAAACAGGGCCGCGCCCATGCGCTTGGCGTGCTGAACGGCCAATAGATCCGATCACCCGTCCAGACGGGTGATCGTGAATCCCTCTTTCTGCAGCAGCGACAGGACGCCCGCATCTCCGGGCAGGTGCAGCGCACCGAACGCCGCGACGATGCCATCGTCACCCGCCGCAGCGGCCCCCGCCAGCAAGGTCGCGATCCAGGCGCGGTTGCGGTCGTCCATCAGACGGGTCTGGGCCAGAGCCATCTGGCCGTCAACCTCCTCTCTCGACAATCCAGAATTGGCATAGGCGTCGAACCGCCCGAACTCCCAGATTGCCCAGACATTCCCGTCGAAATAGGCATCCGTCAGCGTCACGGCGTAATCGTCGGCATAGCTGGCAGCAGGCAGGCTGGCCCGGATCATGTCCAATTCCTGTTCGGGGGTCAGGCCATCGAACAGGCCAAAGATCGTGTCCCACGGCTCCAGCGACCGGACAGGCGTGTCAGCCTCCTGTGCCTCTGCCACCAACAGGTGGTCCAGGCCCTCGGCTTTCTCGCCTTGCTCGGCCATGGTCCGGATCATGCAGGGCGACACGCCCAACATCAGCGCAACATACCACGGCCGCATCCTTGCGGTGATCACGCCGGGCGTGCCCCTGTCCGACATCGCCTGCGACAGCGTCGTCCATTCGGGAGCGGACAGGCGTTCCGGCAAGGTGGGACCGTCGGGATCGACCATCAGGGTCGGATCCTCGGTCAGCGCGCGGGTCAGTCGGGCCTCCTCCTCGGGGGCGGCTTCGACGTACAGGGCATGGGCACGCTCTATCAGCGGTCGGACCCGTTCGATCATGGGTTGGTGGCGCGCATCGCCGAAATGATAGGTGCCAACCAGTGTTATATGCTGGTCTCCGCGGACCGCCTGGAACAGCAACCCCTTGCGGAAGGGAACATCGCGGCTGGCGAATTCGATCGCCTGGGCCTGTTCGGGGGGCATGGTGTCGAACAGGTTCTGGCCAGTGCAGGCCGCCAATGCGCCCTGTCCTGACAGGGCGAACATCAGCGCAGCAATCATCAGTCGCATGGGCATTCCTGCTGTTTTTCCACAGCCTCAAATTGGCATGTTTGACCCCGCGCCGCCAGACGTCGACGCACGACGACCCGTTGACAGAGAATGGTGGTTCGCCTATTTAGCCGTCATTGGCACTCGCAGTGTGTGAGTGCCAACAAAGAAACACTGAAACCTGAATCAAGGAGTGTTCGACAATGGCATTCAAACCGCTGCACGACCGCGTGCTGGTCCGTCGCGTCCAGGGTGAAGAAAAGACCAAGGGCGGTCTGATCATCCCCGACAACGCCAAAGAAAAGCCCGCAGAGGGCGAGATCATTTCCGTGGGCGAAGGCGCACGCAAGGATTCGGGCGAGCTGATCGCACCGGCAGTCCATGCAGGCGACCGCGTCCTGTTCGGCAAATGGTCGGGCACCGAGGTCACAGTCGATGGCGAAGAGCTGTTGATCATGAAGGAAAGCGACATCCTGGGCGTGCTGAGCTGATCAGCCCCAAGACGCGCACTTTCCCCATAATTCAGGAGATTTCCAATGGCTGCTAAAGAAGTCAAATTCGGCACCGACGCACGCGACCGCATGCTGCGCGGCGTCAACATTCTGGCCGATGCCGTCAAGGTCACGCTGGGTCCCAAGGGCCGCAACGTGGTCATCGACAAGTCGTTCGGTGCGCCCCGCATCACCAAGGACGGTGTGTCGGTCGCCAAAGAGATCGAACTGTCCGACAAGTTCGAGAACATGGGCGCCCAGATGGTTCGCGAAGTCGCGTCCCGCACCAATGACGAAGCAGGCGACGGCACCACGACCGCAACCGTGCTGGCACAAGCCATCGTCAAAGAGGGCATGAAGGCCGTTGCGGCCGGCATGAACCCGATGGACCTCAAGCGCGGCATCGATCTGGCCACGCTGAAAGTCGTCGAGGCCATCAAGGCCGCATCGCGCCCTGTGAACGACAGCGACGAAGTCGCTCAGGTCGGCACGATCTCGGCGAACGGCGAAGCCAATATCGGCCGCTTCATCGCTGACGCGATGCAGAAGGTCGGCAACGAGGGTGTCATCACCGTCGAAGAGAACAAGGGGATGGAGACCGAGGTCGAAGTCGTCGAAGGCATGCAGTTCGACCGCGGCTACCTGTCGCCCTATTTCGTCACCAATCCCGACAAGATGGTCGCGGATATGGAAGACGCCTATATCCTGCTGCACGAGAAGAAGCTTTCCTCGCTGCAGCCGATGGTGCCGCTGCTGGAAGCTGTCATCCAGTCGGGCAAGCCGCTGGTCATCATCTCGGAAGACGTCGAAGGCGAAGCCCTGGCGACCTTGGTCGTCAACAAGCTGCGCGGCGGTCTGAAGATCGCAGCCGTCAAGGCACCGGGCTTTGGCGATCGCCGCAAGTCGATGCTGCAGGATCTGGCGATCCTGACCGGCGGTCAGGTCATCAGCGAAGATCTGGGCATGAAGCTGGAAAATGTCGGCATCGACATGCTGGGCCGTGCGAAAAAGATCACGATCAACAAAGACACCACGACCATCGTTGATGGCGCCGGTGACAAGGCCGAGATCGAGGCACGCGTCAGCCAGATCCGTCAGCAGATCGAGGAAACCACCTCGGACTATGACAAGGAAAAGCTGCAGGAGCGTGTGGCCAAGCTGGCTGGCGGCGTCGCAGTCATCCGCGTTGGCGGCATGAGCGAAATCGAAGTCAAAGAGCGTAAGGACCGCGTCGATGACGCACTGAACGCAACCCGTGCAGCTGTCCAGGAAGGCGTTGTCGTCGGCGGCGGCGTGGCTCTGGTTCAGGGTGGCAAGGTGCTGGAAGGTCTCACCGGCGAGAACAGCGACCAGAACGCGGGCATCGCCATCGTTCGTCGCGCGCTGGAGGCACCGATGCGCCAGATCGCTGAAAACGCAGGCGTCGACGGCGCAGTCGTTGCAGGCAAAGTGCGCGAGTCGACCGACAAGGCATTCGGCTTCAACGCTCAGACCGAAGAATATGGCGACATGTTCAAGTTCGGCGTGATCGACCCCGCAAAGGTCGTCCGCACCGCACTGGAAGACGCCTCTTCGGTGGCCGGCCTGCTGATCACGACCGAAGCCATGATCGCCGAAAAGCCCGAGCCCAAGGGCCAGGGTGGTGCCGGCGGCGGCATGCCCGACATGGGCGGCATGGGCGGAATGATGTAATCATTCCCCTGCCACTTGGCAGAACAGGAAAGGGCGCCCCTCGGGGCGCCCTTTTCGCATCCGGCGATGATGGCGGCGTTATTTGATGGCGCCCTCGACGCCGACGGATTTGCACAGCGACTGAAAGCGCGATTGCGCGACCTCTCCCATCAGGTGCCGCCCGGTCGCGGTCAGGCGCAGTTCCAGCGTTCCCGCGTTCGTCATACGCAGGCTGGCGGCATCGGACGGATCGTCGATCGCGAACATCGCGCCAAAGCGCATGGCCTTGCCCAGAACCTCCGCATCGCGGATCTGGTCGTCATTAAGCAGCGCAAACAGCGGGGCCATCTGTGATTCAGCGCGGCTGTTCTTATATCGGTGCAGCAACGCCAGTCCCAGAAAGATCCGCTCCGGGTGGCTGAGCGCGGCCATGTTCGCGCGGGTGACATTGTCGAAACAGGCCTCGGCCCGGTAATCAGGGTGGGCGCGCCATGCGGTGTCGTGCAACAGGCAGGCCGCGCGCATCAGCCGGTCGCGTTCAGGCGTCAGGTTCGGAAACAGCGGCAGCAGGAACTGGTACAGTTTCTTGCCGAAACCCGGCAGGCGGGCCATCTGCTTTTCGGTGAACCGCGCCGCTTCGATCAGCGGGTCGCGCTTGCGCAGCGTCGTGGACATATGTTCGTACAGCAGTCCTTCGCGGATGCCATAGCTGGAGATCGCCAACTCCTTGGGGCCGAACACCTCGATCAGCTGGGACAGCACCTGAGATGCCAGCGGCACCAGCTCGATCCGCGACGCGGAGATGCCGACCTTGGCACGCAGCGTGCCCAGATCATGCTTGCCGATCCAGGCGACCGTGTCCGCCACGGCGTCTGGGGTCATGCGGTATTCATGCAGGACGGTCATGGGATACTTTGACCGCTCCATGTCCAGCCGTGCGATGGCACGCCACGATCCGCCGACCAGATAGATCCGGTCGTGATTGGTGCCCAGCTTTTCTGCCAGCCCCTGCAGGATCGTTGTGATATGCGCGCGCAACTGATCGGGTGCCACCTGCTGCAGGCGGAACGGACCCAGCTGGGACGTTACCCGCCGTCCGACCTTGCCGTCCGCGACCTCGGCCAGTTCCATCGAATTGCCGCCGATGTCACAAACCAGCCCGCGCGCATCGGGCCAGCCCAGCAGCACTCCCTGTGCGGACAGGCGCGCCTCTTCCTCGCCGTCGATCACGTGCAGCTGAAGGCCGGTCTCCTTCTCGACGCGGCGCTGGAATGCGGGGCCGTCCTCGGCCTCGCGCACGGCAGCGGTCGCCACGCAGGTCAGCGGCGCGATGTCCATGCTGCGCGCCAAGGCCGCGAACCGGGCCAGGGCCGAGAAACCGCGTTTGATCCCCTCGGGGTTCAGCCGGCCGGTGCGGGCCATGTCCTGCCCCAGCCCCGCCATGATTTTCTCATTGTAAAAATAGGCCGGCGACCGGGCCGCCCCGTCAAACACGACCAAACGGATCGAGTTCGACCCGACATCGACCACGCCGATCCGTTTCAAGGCCCGTTTGGGCAGCTTGCGGAACTTGCCGCCGAATGGCTCGATCGTCTTGCCACTTGTCGTGCGCACGCCGTTCATCTTGCAGCCCCTTGTCGTTTATCGCCTGTTACGTGGCCCGGCGGTGACTGAGCGTCAATCCGCGGAATGGGTCAGGGCAGGCACATCGCGCGCGCCCGCCGTTCCCCGACCCGACAGGGACGGGTTTTCCATAAAGAAAAGGTGACAGTTGAACAGATCGTCACGCCCTTCGGGCAAGTAACGCAGAAAACGACCATCCGGCTGCAACAACCAGCTTTGCGCCTCGTCGGCCATGTTGGCGGCCATGACCTGATTGACAATCTGCGCCTTGACCGTGTCGTTGACGCATTCGACCAGCGTTTCGACGCGACGGTTCAGATTGCGGTCCATCCAGTCGGCAGAACTGATGAACACCCGCGCCTTGGCGGATGGCAGGCCGTGGCCGGACCCGAAACAGACAATGCGGCTGTGTTCAAGATAGCGGCCGACAATCGATTTTACACGAATATTTTCAGACAAGCCTTTGATGCCCGGTCGAATTCCGCAGATTCCGCGAATGATCAGGCTGATCCGGACGCCTGCTGCGCTGGCCGCATACAACGCCTCGATCACATCCTTTTCGATCAACGAATTCATCTTGGCCCAGATCGCGCCGGGGCGGCCCTGCCGGGCGTATTCAGCCTCGCGGCCGATCAGGTCGATCAACCGGGATTTGAGGTCGATCGGAGAGATCGACAGGTTCTCCAACCCCGCCGGCTGCACATAGCCGGACAGATAGTTGAAGACCTTGGTCGCGTCCCGGCCAAGCGCCGGGTTGCAGGTGAACAGCGACAGGTCGGTATAGATGCGCGCGGTGATTGGGTGATAGTTGCCGGTCCCGTAATGGGTATAGGTCACCAGCCCCTCGCCCTCGCGCCGCACGATGGTGCTGATCTTGGCATGGGTCTTGTAGTTCACGAATCCATACACGACATGCGCGCCGGATCGTTCCAGCCTGCGCGACTGGCGGATGTTTGCCGCCTCGTCGAACCGCGCCTTGAGTTCCACCAGCGCGGTCACGGACTTGCCGGCCTCGGCCGCCTCGCACAGTGCGTCGACGATCGGGCTGTCGCGGCTGGTTCGGTACAGCGTCTGCTTGATCGCCAGCACATCGGGGTCGCGCGCGGCCTGCGCCAGATAGCGGACGACCATGTCGAACGTCTCGTAGGGATGATGCAGCAGCATGTCCTTTTGGCGGATCGCCGCGAACATGTCGCCGTCATGGTCCTGGATACGTTCCGGTACCCGCGGCGTAAAGGCGGGCCACATTAGGTCGCGACGGCTGTCCAGGACCAGTTCGCTGAGGTCGGCCATACCCAAAAGACCCTCGACCTCGATCACCTCGTCGGGGCTGACCTCCAGTTTTTCCATGATCAGGCGGCGCAGGCGGTCGGGCGCGCCGGCGGTGATCTTCAGCCGGATGACGCTGCCGCGACGGCGGCGTTTCAGCGCCGTCTCGAATTCGCGGACCAGATCCTCTGCCTCTTCCTCGACCTCCAGATCGCTGTCGCGCAGAACGCGAAAGCTGCAATGGCCAACATCGCGATAGCCGGGGAACAGACTGGAAAGATGCATCAGCAGCAGATCCTCCAGCCGAAGAAAGCGTTGCCCGCCCGGCAGCGGAACGAACCGCGGCAGCTGCGCCGGGATCGGCAACAGGGCCTGCATCTTGCGACCGTCTGTTTCACGCGCCAGCTCCAGCGCCAGCGAAAATCCGGCGTTCGGAATGAACGGGAACGGATGCGCGGGGTCGATCGCCAGGGGCGACAGGACCGGAAACACCAGGTTCTGGAAATGGCCGTTCAGGAACTCCTCTTCGGCGCGGGTCAGGCGCTGACGGGACAGGATGACGATACCCACCTGTTCCATTTCCTTGCGCAGGCTGTTCCACACCCCCTGTTGCGCGCCCATCAGGCGGCGGGCATCGGCGTTGATCAGCGCCAACTGTTCCGCCGACGACAGCCCGTCATCAGAGGGGGTGGCGCTGCCTTCGCGCACCAGTTCGCGCAGTCCCGCGACGCGGACGGTATAAAATTCGTCCAGGTTCGTCGCGCTGATCGATACAAAGCGCAGCCGTTCCAGCAGGGGCACACGCGGGTTGCGCGCCTCGTCCAGCACGCGCCAGTTGAAGGACAACCATGACAGTTCGCGGTTGAAGAACCGCGCGGCTCCTTCGGGAACGCCCTCGGACATTGCCTTGGGTTCGGGGAACGGTGTGCGAAGAAAATCGGCTTGTGTCATGATCGTCCGGCAGCTGGCGTGGCCGCGATCATGCGTCAGCCTCGGACAGCTTGTCCAGCAGGTCGGCGGCAATGCGCCGGGTGACGGGCCCCTTTTGGGACATCGCCGCATGATCCATCGCGGTGACCAGACGACGCGCCAGCCCCAGATCGCGGTCCATGTGCAACACCAGCCAATCGATCAAACCCGCGGGTACGGCCACCTGACGATCCGCGAACAGCTTGACCAGCACGGCGGCCAGCAGCGCCTCGTTCGGGGATCCCAGGCGGACCTGGGGCATCGCGTCCATCCGCGACCGCAGGTCGGGCAGCACCAGCCCCCAGTCGCGCGGCGGCGTGCGCGCGGTCAGCAAAAGCAGACAGTCCCGCGGACCGCACAGGTTCCACAGGTGGAACAGGGCCTGTTCCGCACCGGCCGCAAAGCCCGCATGATCGGCATCCTCGACCACCACGGCGCCGCCATCGGTTGCCAGCAGATCGGCGGCATCGGGGCGCAGGGCCGATGCACTGATGCGTCGCGCACCGTTTTCAGCCGCCCAGAATGCCGCCAGATGGGTCTTGCCCGATCCTTCGGGTCCGATCAGCAGCATCCGGCCGGCGGGCCAGTCCTGCGGGCGGTCCAGCGCCTTCAGCGCGGCGTGGTTCGCCGGCGCCGGCAGGAAATCGGCCCGCGCATGGGCGGGTGGCGTCGTCAGATCCAACGTCAGCTGGCGCGAGGGCGGAAACAGGCTCAACCTGTCAGCCCCGGGGGTCGCGGCGCGCCAGGTCTTCCTGCATGGCCTCGATATACTGGTGGCTGCGGGCGCGGTCCGAGTCTACGCGTGCCGTGCGCATCCGGTCGGCCACGGTTCCCGCGGGCACCATCTCGACCAGGATGGGTTGCGACGGCTCTGCCGGAACGGTCTGTCCGGTGAACAGCGCGCTTTCGCGATAGATCGCGATCAGGAACCGTGCCAGCACCCCAAGCGCCGCCGCCATCGGCACCGCCATGACCAGGCCGACAAAACCGAACAACGCGCCAAAGACGGACAGCGCCAACAGCAACCACACCGGGTGCAGGCCGACATGGCCCCCGACGATCTTGGGCTGCAGATAATTGCCCTCAACGATCTGGCCCAGGGCAAAGATCGCCACGACAGCCCCGATCCACAGCGGATCGCCCCAAAAGCTGAACAGCGCCACCCCGATGGCCGTGGCACCCCCGATCAGCACGCCGACATAGGGGATGAACGACAGCATCGCGGCCATGATCCCGATGAAGAACCCAAACGGCAGCCCGACCAGCATCAGCGCCAGCGCGTACCACGTCCCCAGGATGGCGATCACAACCCCCTGCCCGCGCAGGAATCCCGACAGGGCGTCGTCAATCTCGGACGCCAATTGGCGGATGGTGGCCGCATGTTCGCGCGGCAGCAGGTTGTCGATGGCCGTGACCATGTGGTCCCAGTCCAGCAACAGATAGAACGCCACCACCGGCACGATGACCAACAGTGCCACCGTCCCCAACACGCCGGTGACCGATCCCAGCAGGGTCGAGGCAAGCCGTCCCGCCTGTTCGCCGACCGTCGCCTGAAAATCGGTCAGGGTCTGTTGCAGCCCGTCACCCTGCGGGATCAGGCTGGGGAACCGTGTGTCCAGAAATCCGCGCGCCTGGCTGATCATCTCGGGCGCGGTTTCGATCAGCGCGGTTGCTTGGCGCACCAGCACCGGCATGACCAGCAACACGACCGCGACAAAGACCAGCACGACAGCGAATGTGATCACCACCACCGCCATGGTGCGGGACAGGCCCGCGCGTTCCAGCCGGTCGGCGACCGGGTCGAGCAGATAGGCGATTCCCGCCCCCAGGATGAACGGCAGCACGGCCTGTCCCAGCAGCCACAGTGTCACCAGCAGCGTCAGGGCCGCGATGCTCCACCACATGACCTGTTTGCGTACGGCAATGCGCATGGTTCGACCCTTGTCCAGAAACCTGCGGCGAATGTGCCGCCCCCTGCGTCTGGTTGCAAGCGCGATGCTTGGCAAGGGCGGACCGATCCGGTAACGCTGCGGACCGAACCGCTTTGAAGGACCCGTGCCATGCGTCTGTCGCGCTATTTCCTGCCCGTGCTGAAGGAAGACCCCAAAGAGGCGCAGATCGTCAGCCACCGGCTGATGCTGCGCGCGGGCATGATCAAGCAGCAGACCGCAGGCATCTATTCCTGGTTGCCGATGGGCTTCAAGGTTCTGCGTCGCATCGAGCAGATCGTCCATGAGGAACAGGCCCGCGCCGGTCACATCCCGATGCTGATGCCGACCCTGCAACCCGCCGACCTGTGGCGCGAAAGCGGTCGCTATGACGATTACGGCGAGGAAATGCTGCGGATCAAGGACCGCAACAAGCGCGACCTGCTGTACGGCCCCACCAACGAGGAGATGATCACCGACATCTTCCGCAGCCACGTTGGCAGCTACAAGGACCTGCCGCTGACGCTGTACCACATCCAGTGGAAGTTCCGCGACGAGATCCGCCCCCGTTTCGGCGTGATGCGCGGCCGCGAGTTCCTGATGAAGGACGGCTATACGTTCGACCTGACCAAGGAGGACGCGCTGCACGCCTATAACCGGCATCTGGTCAGCTATCTGCGCAGCTATGAGCGGATGGGCCTGCAGGCGATTCCGATGCGCGCCGATGGCGGCCCGATCGGCGGCGATTACACGCACGAATTCCTGGTCCTGGCCGAGACCGGCGAATCCGAGGTGTTCTATGACAGCCAGATCACCGACCTGACCTTTGGCGACCGCCAGATCGACTATGACAGTGTCGAGGAATGTCAGGCCGTGCTGGAGGAATTCACCAGCCGCTATGCCCGCACCGACGAGACGCATGACCAGGCCGTCTATGCCGAGGTCCCCGAGGAACGCCGCCGCACGGCACGCGGGATCGAGGTCGGCCAGATCTTTTATTTCGGCACCAAGTATTCCGAACCGATGGGTGCCACCGTCCGTACTTCCGATGGCGCGCAGGTGCCCGTCCACATGGGCAGCCACGGCATCGGCGTGTCGCGCCTGCTGGGTGCGATCATCGAGGCGAACCACGACGACAAGGGCATCATCTGGCCCGAGGGCGTGACCCCCTTTCACGTCGGCATCGTGAACCTCAAGCAGGGCGACAATTCCACCGACGCCGCCTGCGACGCGATCTATGCGGAATTGCAGGCCCGCGGTCTGGACCCGCTGTACGATGATCGTGACGAACGGGCCGGGGCCAAGTTCGCGTCGATGGACCTGATCGGCCTGCCGTGGCGCATCACGGTCGGCCCGCGCGGCCTGACGGCAAATAAGGTCGAACTGACCAGCCGGCGCACCGGCCAGACCGAGGAAGTGTCCCCACAGGAGGCCATCGCCCGGATCGCGCAGATCTATCAGCCCGTACTGGGCGTCACGGTCGCTGACAAGTAAGCGCCGGATACGCGGGTTTGGTGTGGCCGAAATCGGCTGTCCTGATCTGGCGTTGTCAGTTCATGCGAACGGTAAACCACGCGACGTGGACTGGCACCGACGGATGTGCAGCCTGAGAGGCGGATTGATGGTGATATGAATCGTCACCGTTACCCCGTCCCGGGCGGTCTGTTTGTCGGCGTTGGGTGCGGCGTGGCGGCGGCACGATCACGCTTTGTGGCCGCACCGCCAGGTGGCATGGTCAGGGACATCGACGCGACCCCGTGCCGAAACGCTGTGTCCGATAGGGCTGCACGGGTGGTTCAGAACCGCCGACTTCACGCAGCCCGGCCGACGGCTCGGCGGGATCAAATCGGTTGGTCGTGGACCGGGCGTACCGATCACCCGGCACATTATCGTACCACCGACGTCCCCACAGCATTCCGCCCCTGCGACAAAGACGACGGCCTTTGAGGCATCGCCCTGTGCCGGACGTCAACCTGTCCGAAAACCATGCAGATACACGTGATATCGCGCTTTCTTTTTAGAAAGTGCGCTTTTAACCTGACGTGCAGGACAATGTTCCAACTGGGAGACTTCCACATGAAAAAACTTCTTCTTGCGACCGCCGCCGGGGCGATGATGGCCGGTGCCGCGGGCGCCGAAGAAATCAAGCTGGGCATCTCGCTCGGCTTTACCGGTCCGCTGGAATCGATGGCCCCTGCGATGCAGCAGGGCGCCGAAATGGCCATGACCGAAGTCAGCGATTCCGGTCTGCTGATGGACGGGTCAACCGTTGCCGCGGTCACCGGCGACAGCACATGCATCGATGCGGCCGCTGCCACCGCGACGGTCGAGCGCCTAATCGCGTCCGAGGGCATCAAGGGCCTGATCGGCGGCATGTGCTCCGGAGAGACGATCGCCTCGCTGGAAAACGTCGCCAAGGCGAACGGGATCGTCATGATCTCTCCGTCGGCCACGTCGCCCGCGCTGACCGACATCGAGGATGACGGCCTGTTCTTCCGCACTGCGCCGTCGGACGCCCGCCAGGGTGAAGTGATGGCCCAGATCATCGCGGACCGCGATATCGACACCGTCGCCGTCACCTATACCAACAACGACTATGGCAAGGGTCTGGCCGACAGCTTTGCCGCGGCCTTTACCGCCAATGGCGGCACCGTGACTGTCAACAGCGCGCATGACGACGGCAAGGCCGACTATTCGGCCGAGATCGCGGCCCTGGCGGCTGCGGGTGGCGATGCGCTGGTCGTGGTGGGTTATGTCGATCAGGGCGGTTCGGGCATCGTTCGCGGCGCGCTGGACAGCGGCGCGTTCGAGACGTTCGTGTTCCCCGACGGCATGGTTGGTCAGGCGCTGGAGGACAACTTCGGCTCCGAGATCGAGGGCAGCTTTGGGCAGAACCCCGCCGCCGAGGGCGAGGGCCGCGAGGCTTATCTGGCGATGGCCGAAACCGCGGGCTTTGACGGTTCGGGCGCCTTTTCGGCCGAGGCCTATGACGCGGCGGCGCTGATGCTGCTGGCGATGGCCAAGGCGAAATCCTCGGACCCGGCGGTCTACAAGGATCACATCATGGACGTGGCCAACGGCCCCGGCGAGGAGATCCTGCCCGGCCAGTTGGCAAAGGCGCTGGAAATCATCAACGGCGGCGGCGACGTGGACTATGTCGGCGGTACCTCGGTCGAGTTGGTTGGTCCTGGTGAATCCGCCGGTACCTTCCGCGAGATTCAGTTCACGGATGGCGTTCTGGAAGTGGTCGGCTATCGCTGATCACAGACCGGAACATGCGGCCCGGCATCATATTGGTGCCGGGCCGTTTTATAACAATAACAGCTGCTTGACGGCAGATCTTCACCCAGAATGTGAAGACAGGGAAGGTGACGCATGATCCGGGTCGAGGATCTCCACAGACATTTCGGTGGCTTTCGCGCCGTCGACGGCGCCAGCCTGACGATCGAGACCGGCTCGATCACCGGGCTGATCGGGCCAAACGGCGCGGGCAAATCGACGCTGTTCAATGTGATCGCGGGCGTGCTGCCCCCCACGTCGGGGCGCGTCTTCATGGACGGAGAGGACATCACCGGGCTGCCGCCCCACGCGCTGTTCCACAAGGGTCTGTTGCGGACCTTTCAGATGGCGCATGAATTCGGTTCGATGACGGTTCGCGAGAACCTGATGATGGTCCCGGGCGCGCAGGCCGGAGAGACGATCTGGAAGACCTGGTTCCAGCGCGGTCGCATCGAACGCGAGGAGACCGAACTGCGCCGCAAGGCTGACGAGGTTCTGGATTTTCTGACCATCCGCCACCTGACCCATGAAAAGGCCGGCAACCTGTCGGGCGGTCAGAAAAAGCTGCTGGAACTGGGCCGGACGATGATGGTCGACGCCAAGATCGTGTTTCTGGACGAGGTCGGGGCGGGCGTGAACCGGACCCTGCTGATGACCATCGCCGACGCGATCATCCGCCTGAACAAGGAACGCGGCTATACCTTTTGCGTGATCGAGCACGACATGGATTTCATCGGCAAGCTGTGCGACCCGGTGATCGTGATGGCCGAGGGAAAGGTCCTGGCCCAAGGCAGCGCCCGCGACATCATGAAGAACGAAGCGGTGATCGAGGCCTATCTGGGCACCGGCCTGAAAAACAAGGACATGGTGGGCGCATGAGCGACGCAGGCTTTGGCAATCGCGGCAATCGCGACGCCTCGGTGGTCAACACCAAGGGGATGGGCCAGATCGACGGGACACGGCGGTCGGGTCCGGTGGGGGCCGGTCGTGCAGGCGACCCGTTCCTTATCGGGGACGGTATGACGGGTGGGTATGGGACAGGCGCCGACATCCTGCACGACTGTACCATCGCCGTGGAGCAGGGCCAGATCGCGGTGATCGTCGGCCCCAATGGCGCCGGCAAATCCACCGCGATGAAGGCGATATTCGGAATGCTGAACCTGCGCCAGGGATCGGTCCGCCTGAACGGTCAGGACATCACCGCGCTAAACCCGCAGGACCGGGTCAAGGCGGGCATGGGGTTCGTGCCGCAGGTCAACAATATCTTCCCGTCCATGACGGTCGAGGAGAACCTGGAGATGGGCGCCTATATCCGACGCGACGACATCAAGGCGACCATGCAGCAGGTCTATGACCTGTTCCCAGCCGTTGCCGCCAAGCGCCGTCAGGCCGCGGGCGAACTGTCGGGCGGTCAGCGCCAGCAGGTGGCCGTGGGCCGCGCGCTGATGACCCGGCCAAAGGTGCTGATGCTGGACGAACCGACCGCGGGTGTCAGCCCGATCGTCATGGACGAGCTGTTCGACCGCATCATCGCCATCGCGCGCGGCGGCCTGCCGGTCCTGATGGTCGAACAGAACGCGCGCCAGGCGATGGCGATCGCCGACAAGGCCTATGTACTGGTGCAGGGCGCGAACGCCCATACCGGCACCGGGGCCGATCTGATGCAGAACGACGAGGTGCGCCGCACCTTCCTGGGGGGCTGAGCCGTGGATTTCCTGAACGCCCTTGTGGTCTTTCTGAACTTTGTCTTCATTCCTGCGGCCGCGTACGGCGCGCAGCTGGCGCTTGGCGCACTTGGCGTAACGCTGATCTATGGGATCCTGCGGTTTTCCAACTTCGCCCATGGCGACACGATGGCATTCGGCACGGGTATAGTGATCCTGCTGACATGGGGCCTGCAATCACTGGGCATCAGCGCGGGGCCGCTGCCCACGGCGCTGATCGCCCTGCCCTTCGGGATCGCGCTGACGGCATTGCTCGTTTTGGGCACGGACCGCGCGGTCTACAGGTTCTATCGCAGGAAAAAGGCCGCTCCGATCATTCTGGTCATGGCCTCGGTCGGCGTCATGTTTGTGATGAACGGGCTGACGCGCATTCTGATCGGGGTGGACGAATACCGTTTTGACGATGGCACGCGCTTTATCATCGCCGTGCGCGATTTCCGCGAGATGACCGGACTGGAGGAGGGTCTGGCCCTGCGCTCGACCCAGGCGCTGACGGTGATCGTGGCGTTCGTCGTGATGGTCGCGCTGTTCTGGTTCCTGAACCGGACGAAATCGGGTAAAGCCATGCGCGCCTATTCCGACAACGAGGATCTGGCCCTGCTGTCGGGCATCGATCCCGAACGTGTCGTGCGCCTGACATGGATCATCGCCGCCGCACTGGCGACCATTGCCGGGACGCTGTACGGGCTGGACAAGTCGTTCAAGGCGTTCAACTATTTCCAGATCCTGCTGCCGATCTTTGCGGCGGCCATCGTGGGGGGCCTGGGGAACCCACTTGGCGCGATCGCGGGCGGGTTCCTGATCGCGTTCTCCGAGGTGGCGGTGACCTATCCGTGGATCAAGGTCGTGGGCTATCTGGCGCCGTGGTACGAACCCGGCGGGCTGATGCAGCTGCTGGGGACAGAGTATAAGTTCGCGGTCAGCTTCGTGATCCTGATCGTCGTCCTGCTGTTCAGGCCCACGGGTCTGTTCCGCGGAAAATCGGTGTAAGGGGGACTGATCATGGCAACCAACCGTCAAGCGGCCGCATCCACGAACCCCTGGCGCGCACCGATCCTGTTCGGGGTGCTGGCCATCCTGTTTGTGCTGGAGGGGACGGTCCGCAACAGCATGTTCTCGGGCAGCTGGAACACATCGCTGGCGATCCTGAACATGGGTCTGCTGTCGGCAATCACCGCCCTGGGCGTCAACATGCAGTGGGGCTATGCGGGCCTGTTCAACGTGGGCGTCGTTGGCTTTCTGGCGATGGGCGCACTGGCCCCCGTGCTGGTGTCCCTGCCCCCGGTCGAAGGAGCATGGGCGGCGGGCGGCACGCGCCTGATGCTGGCACTGGCCGTGGGTCTGGGCACGCTGGCCATGGCCAAGCTGGCCTGGACCCGCACCCGCAGCGGCATCATGACCGCGGTGGTGCTGATCGGCGGCTTTGTCGCCTATCGCTGGCTGTTCGACCCCGCGGTCATCGCGATCGAGGGCAACAACCCCGCGCGGCACGGCAATATCGGCGGTCTGGGCTTGCCGGTGCTGTTGTCCTGGGCCGTGGGCGGCCTGTTCGCAGCAGCCGCGGCCTGGGCCATCGGCAAGGTCGCGCTTGGCCTGCGGTCCGACTATCTGGCCATCGCCACGCTTGGTATCGGCGAGATCATCGTGGCCGTGATGAAGAACGAGGACTGGCTGGCCCGCGGGGTCAAGAACATCACCTCGATCCCGCGCCCCGTCGCACAGGAGGTTGCGCTGCAGCGCAACCCCGATTTCGTCGATTTTGCCGCCAGCTGGGGTTTCCCCGCGGCCGAGGCGTCGGGCATCTGGGTCAAGCTGTCCTACATGTCGCTGTTCCTGGTCGTGCTGTTAGTCATCATCCTGCTGGCGGAACTGGCGCTGAAATCGCCATGGGGGCGCATGATGCGCGCCATCCGAGACAACGAGACCGCGGCCGAGGCGATGGGCAAGGACGTCACCCGCCGCCACCTGCAGGTGTTCATCCTGGGGTCGGCGGTGATCGGGGTCGCGGGCGCGATGATGGTCACGCTGGACGGGTTGCTGGCACCGACCAGCTACAACCCTCTGCGCTATACGTTCCTGATCTGGGTGATGGTGATCGTCGGCGGGTCCGGCAACAACTGGGGCGCGGTGCTGGGCGCCGTCACCATCTGGTTCCTGTGGATCAAGGCAGAGGTCTGGGGCCCTGCCATGATCGCGGCTTTGACCGGTCCGCTGGCGGATGGTCCGGTCAAGGCGCACCTGCTGGACAGTGCCCCGCACATGCGGTTCATCGCGATGGGGGCGGTGCTGTTGCTGGTGCTGCGGTTCGCGCCACGGGGCCTGCTGCCCGAAAAGTAAGCGAAAGGGGCGCGGATCACACCGCGCCCCTTGTCCGATCAGCGGCAGTTGTTGCCCAGGACGGTGCTGTGCCACAGCCGTCCATCCGCGCCGCGCGCGACCCCGCTTCCGATCTGATAGCTCAGCTGGCCCAACACCTGTTCACGCTGCGGTCCGGGGATCAGCCATGCGTTCACCGTCCCTTCGGGCGTGCCACCCGCACCGACCAGTTGCACGACACCGCAGGTCGGGTACCCGACCGAGCGCGCACGATCGACGACGTTCGACCCGTTCGATCCGGCCACATCCGCGCGCCCCGTGCGCGCCATATCGCAGGCATGCGACAGCGCGATGCGGTCCAGGTCGGCATTTGCGGCAAGGGCGTCCTTGCCTTCGGCCGCGCGGGCGGCACCAACGGCCGCAGTCAGGCGCATGCCCGCATCCGCATCGCCGCGGCATTCGGCGGCCAGTGTCTGATCGGCAGGGGCCTGCGGGGCCGTCATGCCGGGAAATGGCATCTGACAGGCCGACAGGGCCAGCAGGCAGGTGGCAGCAAGGGACAGGCGCTTCATCGGGATATACCTTTTGCACGGATCAGGGTGATTGTGGCGGAACGCGCGCCGGTTTCGCAGGTTCCCCCGCACTGTGGCGCCGAAATGCTTGCAAGGTGCTGAAACGACGCTTAAAGCGCACCCATGACCCAGCACCAGCGCCTTCTGATCATCGACTTCGGCAGCCAGGTGACGCAGCTGATCGCGCGTCGCCTGCGTGAACTGAACGTCTATTGCGAAATCCATCCGTTCAACACGGTGACCGACGACACGCTGCGCCAGATGGCGCCGCAGGCGGTCATCCTGTCGGGCGGCCCCGCCAGCGTCACGACCGACGGCAGCCCCCGCGCGCCCCAGGCCGTGTTCGACATGGGCGTGCCCGTGTTCGGCATCTGCTATGGCCAGCAGGTGATGATGGAACAGCTGGGCGGCCGGGTCGAGGCCGGGCACCACGCCGAATACGGCCGCGCCTTCATCGCCCCCGCGCCCGGCCACAAATCCGACGGCATCTTTGCCGGCCTGTTCGATCAGGCTGGAAAGAATGGTGGCCGCGAGGAAGTGTGGATGAGCCATGGCGACCGCGTCACCAGCCTTGCGCCGGGCTTCGAGGTCATCGGCACGTCCCCGAATGCGCCGATGGCGATGATCGCGGACGAGGCGCGGCATTTCTATGCCGTTCAGTTCCACCCCGAGGTGCATCACACGCCGAACGGCCGGACCATGCTGGAGAACTTTGTCCGGCTGGCAGGGTTCACCGGCGACTGGACCATGGCCAGCTACAAGGACGAGGCGATCCGCAAGATCCGCGAAACCGTGGGCGACCGCAAGGTCATCTGCGGCCTGTCCGGCGGCGTCGATTCGTCGGTCGCGGCTGTCCTGATCCACGAGGCGATCGGCGACCAGCTGACCTGCGTTTTTGTCGATCACGGGTTGCTGCGGCTGAACGAGGGCGAGGACGTCGTCAAGATGTTCCGCGACAACTATAACATTCCGCTGATCCACGCGAACGAGGCCGACCTGTTTCTGGGATCGCTGGAGGGCGTCAGCGACCCCGAGGTCAAGCGCAAGACCATCGGGCGCCTGTTCATCGACGTGTTCCAGAAATACGCCAGCCAGATCGACGGCGCCGACTTTCTGGCCCAAGGCACGCTGTACCCGGACGTGATCGAGAGCGTCAGCTTTAGCGGCGGACCGTCGGTCACGATCAAGTCGCACCACAACGTCGGCGGCCTGCCCGAAAAGATGGGCCTGAAGCTGGTGGAACCCCTGCGCGAGCTGTTCAAGGACGAGGTCCGCGAACTGGGTCGCGAACTGGGCCTGCCCGCCAGCTTCATCGGTCGCCACCCGTTCCCCGGCCCGGGTCTGGCCATACGCTGTCCCGGAGAGATCACCCGCGAAAAGCTGGAGATCCTGCGCAAGGCCGATGCCGTATTCATCGAGCAGATCCGCAAGCACAACCTGTACGACGAGATCTGGCAGGCCTTTGTGGCGATCCTGCCGGTCCGTACCGTGGGCGTGATGGGTGACGGGCGCACCTATGATTTCGCCTGTGCGTTGCGCGCGGTGACATCGGTCGACGGGATGACGGCGGATTATTATCCCTTTACGCACGAATTCCTGGGCGAGACCGCGACGCGGATCATCAACGAGGTCAAGGGCATCAACCGCTGCACCTATGACATCACGTCGAAACCGCCGGGCACGATCGAATGGGAATGACGCGGCACCGCGTCGCATGACATCGGGGGAACGCGCGGGGCAACCTGCGCGTCCTTGTCGTTCTGGGGGTGTGCAATGCGTGTGATTCTGGTGCTGGGCGACCAGCTGTCACCTGACCTGTCGGCACTGCGTGAGGCGCGGCCCGACGATCTGATCGTCATGGCCGAGGTGATGGCCGAGGCCAGCTATGTCCCCCATCATCCGCAAAAGATCGCGTTCCTTTTCACCGCGATGCGCAAGTTCGCCGAACAGTTGCGGCAGGCCGGTTACCGGGTCGCCTATACGACGCTGGACGATCCCGACAACAGCCAGTCCATCCCCGGAGAGCTGCTGCGCCATGCCGCGGCGCATGGCGCCGAGCGGGTGATCGCCACGCGGTCGGGCGAATGGCGGCTGATCGCCGCGCTGGACGACCTGCCCGTTCCCGTCACGCAATTGCCTGACGCCCGCTTTGTCTGCAGCCAGCCCGAATTCGAGGCCTGGGCCGATGGCCGCAAGGAATTGCGGATGGAGTGGTTCTATCGCGACATGCGCCGCAAGACCGGCCTGTTGATGGAGGGCGACCAGCCGGTCGGCGGCAAGTGGAACTTTGACCACGACAACCGCAAGCCCGCGCAGGCGGACCTGCTGCGCGTGCCCCCGCCCCGGTTCGAACCTGACGCCGTGACCGCAGAGGTTCTGGACCTGGTCGAGACGCGGTTCCCCGACAATTTCGGGCGTCTGCGGCCCTTTGGCTATGCCACCGACCGGGCGGGCGCGCTGCAGGTTCTGGACCATTTCATTGCTCATTCGCTGAACGAATTCGGCCCCTATCAGGACGCGATGCTGCAGGACGATCCGTTTCTGCACCATTCGATCCTGTCGCCCTATATCAACGCGGGGCTGCTGTCGCCGGTGGAGGTCTGCCGGGCCGCCGCCGACGCCCATGCCACGGGCAAGGTCCGCCTGAATTCAGCCGAAGGGTTCATCCGTCAGATCATCGGCTGGCGCGAATACATGCGCGGCATCTATTTTCTGGAAGGCCCCGACTATACCGCGCGTAACGTGCTGGGCCATGACCGCGCCTTGCCGCCGGTCTATTGGGGCGCGCCCACGCAAATGAACTGCATGGCGCAGGCGGTGGGACAGACCCGTGACCACGCCTATGCGCACCACATCCAGCGGCTGATGATCACGGGCAATTTCGCCCTGCTGGCGGGCATCGACCCTGCGCAGGTGCATGAATGGTACCTGGCCGTCTATGTCGACGCCTATGAATGGGTCGAGGCGCCCAATGTCATGGGGATGAGCCAGTTCGCGGATGGCGGCGTGGTCGGGTCCAAGCCCTATGTCAGTTCCGGCAATTACATCGCCAAAATGTCGGATTACTGTCGCGGATGCGCCTACAAGGTGACGCAGAAAACGGGTCCGGGCGCCTGTCCGTTCAACGTGCTTTACTGGGATTTCATGGTGCGCCACCGCGACCGGTTCCAGGCAAACCCGCGGATCAATCGCGCCTATGCAACCTGGGACCGCATGGATGCCGACAAGCGCAAACAGATCCGCGGCGATGCGGCCGCGTTCCTGAGCCGTCTGGATGCGGGCGATCCGGTCTGATCGGCTTGACGCGGGCGCATGCCCCGGCCACGCTGGCGACCGATCATCGAAAGGACCCGCCGATGGATTGCGCTTGCGGCCACACCCACACCGCCGCCCCGGACCTGTCGGGCACGCCCGTTCCCGTGGCGCGCGCGCCCATGGCGCTGCACGGTCACCTGATCTGCCACGACACGGCCCAGATGCTGACCGCGCTGGACCTGCTGGAGGATCATGCCACGGCCAGCCGTGCCGAACCCGGCTGCCTGCGCTTTGACATCGCTCAATCCGACGACCCGATGGTCTGGACCCTGACCGAGGTCTTTGCCGATGAGGACGCCTTCGCGGCGCATCAGGCCCGCACGGCGATGAGCCTCTGGGGCGTGCGCAGCCGCGATCTGGGCCGCGATTTTCACCGTCACCCCGCACAAGTCATGATCCGCCCTGAGGTGCCGTCCGACCATGCCGCGCTGGACGCCCTGCTGACGCTGGTATTCGGCGGGCCGTCCGAGGCCCGCCTGCTGCGCACCTTGCGTACCGATGGTGATCTGTCCCACTCGCTGGTGGCCCATGTCGAGGGCGTACCGGTGGGTCACATCGCGTTGTCGCCGCTGCAGGCGGTCGCGCCCGCATTCGCGCTGGCGCCGCTGGCCGTCCACCCGGCCATGCGGCGGCGTGGCATCGGGCGCGCATTGATCGATGCGGCATTGCGCGCCGCTGGAGCGCCGGTCGTTGTGCTGGGCGATCCCGCGGTCTATGCCGGATCGGGCTTTGTCCCGGCGGACCTGCTGTCGCCCTATGCGGGGCCGGGTCTGCAGATCCACGGCACCCTGCCACCGGGCAGCGTCGTCGCCCATGCTGCGGCCTTTGCGGCCCTCTGACGGCGCGCCCCTTGCGGCGCTGCCCGGCAGAGTCCACATCTGACACCAAGGCATTTTGAAAGGACCCACAATGGCAGGCACCACCGTATTCGACGCAACCGATCCGGCCCGCGCCAAAGGCAATTTCGGCATTCTGCCGGAATGGGACCTGACCGATCTGTACCCTGCCCCCGACAGCCCCGAGCTGACCGCCGACATCGCGCGCATCGAGACGCAGGCACAGGCCTTTGCTGCCGAATACCAGGGCCGGCTGGCCGATCTGACGCCCGCACAGATGCTGGCCGCCGTCGAGGCCTATCAGCAGATCCATATCCTGGCGGGGCGTGTCATGTCCTATATCGGGCTGCGCTATTACCAAAACACCACCGACCCGGTCCGCGCCAAGCAGATGGGCGACCTGCAGGCGCGCATCACCGATCTGACGACGCCGATCATCTTCTTTTCGCTGGAGTTCAACCGCATTCCCGACGCGACCTACGAGGCCGTGTTCACTGCCGCCGACGGGCCCGCGCGGTACAAGCCCGTGTTCGATCGCATGCGCGCCATGCGGCCCCACCAGCTGTCGGACGAACTGGAACAGTTCCTGCATGACACCTCCGTGGTCGGTGCCGCCGCCTGGAACCGCCTGTTCGACGAGACAACCGCCGCCCTGACATTCGATGTCGACGGAGAGACTCTGGGCCTGGAGGCCACGCTGAACCTGCTGACCGACCACGACCGGACCCGCCGCGAGGCAGGTGCGCATGCGCTGGCCAAGGTGTTCACCGCGAATGTCGGGCTGTTCACGCGCATCCACAACACGCTGGCCAAGGAAATGGCCATCGAGGACAAGTGGCGCAAGATGCCCACGCCCCAGCATGGCCGCCACCTATCGAACCATGTCGAACCCGAGGTGGTCGAGGCGCTGCGCAATGCGGTCACCGCCGCCTATCCGCGCCTGTCGCACCGCTATTACGCGCTCAAGGCGAAATGGCTGGGTCTGGACACGCTGCAGGTCTGGGACCGGAACGCGCCTCTGCCCACCGACGCGCCGCGCGTGATAGACTGGCCCGAGGCGCGGGCGACCGTTCTGGACGCCTATGCCGGGTTTTCGCCGGAACTGGCCGAACTGGCCGAACCGTTCTTTGACAGGGGCTGGATCGATGCGGGCGTCAAGCCGGGCAAGGCGCCTGGTGCATTCGCGCACCCGACCGTGTCCACCGCGCATCCCTATATCCTGCTGAATTATCTGGGCAAACCGCGCGACGTGATGACCTTGGCGCATGAACTGGGCCACGGGGTCCACCAGCGTCTGGCCGCGAAGCAGGGAGAGTTGCTGTCATCGACGCCCCTGACGCTGGCGGAAACCGCGTCTGTGTTCGGTGAAATGCTGACCTTCCGCGCGCTGTTGGCCAAGACAACCGATCCGGCGCAGAAAAAGGCCCTGCTGGCCGGCAAGGTCGAGGATATGATCAACACGGTCGTCCGCCAGATCGCGTTCTATGATTTCGAATGTCGCCTGCACGCCGCGCGTGCCGAAGGCGAACTGACCCCCGACGACATCAACGCCCTGTGGATGGAGGTCCAGCACGAAAGCCTGGGCCCGATCTTTGAATACATGCCGGGATACGAGACGTTCTGGACCTATGTCCCGCATTTCGTGCATTCGCCGTTCTACGTCTATGCCTATGCGTTCGGCGACGGGTTGGTGAACGCGCTCTATGCCGCATACGAGGATGGCCTGCCGGACTTTCAGGAGAAATATTTCGATCTGTTGAAGGCTGGAGGGTCCAAGCATCATCGCGAACTGCTGGCACCGTTCGGACTGGACGCGTCCGACCCAGCCTTCTGGGACAAGGGCCTGTCCATGATCGAAGGTCTGATCGACCAGTTGGAAGCGTTGGAGGCATGATGCCGTCTGGCGTCCCCGGCCCGTCGCGCTAGACTGTGCGCAACAGATCGGAGGGGTCATGTGGAAACGGGTGCTGCTGGGGACCGGCGCGGTTCTGGCGATAGGCGTGGCGGGGTTCCTGACCCTTGCCCCGGCCA
Source organism: Paracoccus sp. Ld10 (assembly GCF_045064235.1). NCBI lineage: Bacteria > Pseudomonadati > Pseudomonadota > Alphaproteobacteria > Rhodobacterales > Paracoccaceae > Paracoccus > Paracoccus sp. Ld10. The sequence goes on from NZ_JBISHD010000032.1 coordinate 296,897, forward strand.
CTGTCGAACGCGGGATGAATCCTGTCACCATGCCGCCCGACGGCTGGCCGGTCACGCCGCAGGCGCAGGCGCTGCATGACCGGCTGGTGATCGGCGACTGGCATTCTGACGCGCTGCTGTGGGACCGCGATCTGCTGGACCGTGTCGATCGCGGCCATACCGATGTGCCACGTCTGCTGGATGGCAACATGGCGGTGCAGGTCTTTACCACGGTCACCAAAAGCCCGCGCGGCCAGAACTATGATCATAACGCGTCCAGCGCGGGCGACAACATCACGCCTCTGTTCATCGGCCAACTGCGCCCGCCGCGCAGCTGGTTTTCGTTGCGCGAACGGGCGCTGGTACAGGCGCAGGCGCTGCGGGACACCGCCGACCGCGCGCCTGACCGGCTGCGGATCATCCGCAGCCGTGCCGACCTGACCGACCACCTTGCGCAGCGGCAGGCGGGCGCATCGGTGCTGGGCGCGGTGCTGGGGTCCGAAGGCGGTCATCCGCTGGAGGGGGATCTGGCCAATCTGGACGTTCTGTACGACGCCGGGTTCCGGCTGATTGGGCTGACGCATTTCTTTGACAACGAACTGGGCGGCAGCCTGCACGGCGAAGGCGGCACCGGCGCGGGTCTGTCCGATTTCGGGCGTCAGGTCGCCGACGCGATGATTGCCCGCGGCATGATCATCGACGTGACCCATGCCAGCCCGCAGATGGTGCGCGACGTGCTGGCCATTCCCGACGCGCGTCCGGTGCTGTCCCATACCGGGATCACGCGCCATTGCCCCAGCCCCCGCAACCTGCCCGACGATCTGGTTGCGCAGATCGCGCAGGCGGGCGGTATCGTGGGCGTCGGATTCTGGTCGGATGTCGTCTGCGGATCGACCCCCGCCGACGTGGCGCAGGCCATCGCCGCCGCAATTGCGGTTGCTGGAGAGGACCATGTCTCGCTCGGCTCGGACTGGGACGGGTCGGTCGACACGCCGTTCGACGCCGCACACCTGCCCGCGCTGACGCAGGCGCTGCTTGACGAGGGCCTGTCCGAGGCGCAGATCGCCAAGGTCATGGGTGGCAACATGATGGCCTATCTGGCAGAAACCCTGCCGGACAATTAAAGAGGATCCGATGAAACGCACGACCTTGCTGCACGCTGAACTGTCCGGGCTGATCGCCGCGTTCGGACATGGCGACATGCTGGTGATCGGCGACGCCGGGCTGCCCGTGCCCCCCGGTGTCCGGGTCATCGACCTGGCCTTGACCCGCGGCATTCCAGGCGTCTTTGACGTGCTGGACGCCGTGCTGGCCGAACTGGTGGTCGAACGATCCACCATGGCATCCGAAGCAGATACCAGCCTGCAGGCACAATTCGCGGAACGCGACATCGGGCCGCTCACCCTCGAGTCACATGACGCCTTCAAGCAGTCATCCCGGCAGGCCCGCGCGATCGTGCGCACAGGAGAGTGCACTCCCTATGCGAACATCGCACTTTATGCGGGCGTGGCGTTTTAGGCGGAACCGATGCATCCGAATTGCGTTGCAAACCCAGATGCTTATCCACAAGGAGAATGAGCGATGCAGAAAAAGATCCTGGGCCTGAGCGCCGTCCTGGCCATGATGACGCTGGCAGCCTGCGAAACCGTGCAAGGCGCGGGCCGCGACATTTCGACCGCAGGCGCCGTCGTTCAACAGGAAAGCGCGCAGGTCCAATCCGGCATGTGATCCCGTTCGACCATCCGACCATGACAGCCCCCCGCAGTTTACTGCCGGGGGGCTTTCTTGTGATACGATCAAAGGACAAAGTTGGAACCAGATGCCGGATCAGGCCGTTTTGGCGGACCAGTCCAAAATAATGAGGCCGTTCATGCGGATCATGTTGATGGCGCTGTTGGCGCTGCCGTTACCCGCCCACGCATTCACCGCCCGAAATGGGATGGAAGCCAAACAAGTCAATGCGACCGACATCGCAGTGGAGTTCGAATCAGGTCGTGCCGGGACCGATTATTGGTGCGCTGCAGGCGATCTGGCACAGAGAGAGATGAATCAACCCGTCGGCACGCGGATCTGGCGGGCCAGTCCCGCACCCCGTGATGCCGGACGGGGCATCTTGTTCACATTGGACCCCGCCCGACAGGCCGAGGGTTCTGGCCTGTCGCAGTTCGGCTCGGGTGAGCAGGACGGCGCGATCTCGTTAGGCCACGCTGTTGCCAGCTACTGTCAGTCCGTCGTCCCGCTGTTCGACGACTAACCGTCAGTTGTCCATCTTCAGTGCCTGGATAAAGGCCGTCTGCGGAATCTCGACCTTGCCGAACTGACGCATCTTCTTTTTGCCGGCCTTTTGCTTCTCCAGCAGCTTCTTTTTGCGCGTAGCGTCGCCGCCATAGCATTTGGCGGTGACATCCTTGCGCATCGCGGACAATGTCTCGCGTGCGATGACACGGGCACCGATTGCGGCTTGGATCGGAATCTTGAACATGTGCCGCGGGATCAGATCCTTGAGCTTTTCGACCATCGCGCGGCCGCGGCTTTCGGCACGGTCACGATGGACCATGATAGACAGCGCATCCACCGGTTCATCGTTCACAAGGATCGACATCTTGACCAAAAAATCCTCGCGATATTCGCTGATCTGATAGTCAAAACTGGCATAGCCTTTCGTGACCGACTTCAACCGGTCATAGAAATCGAACACGACCTCTGCCAGCGGCAGGTCATAGACAACCATCGCCCGCGCACCGGCATAGGTCAGGTCCAGCTGAATGCCACGGCGGTCCTGACACAGCTTCAGCACGTCGCCCAAATATTCATCCGGCACCATGATCGTGGCCTTGATGCGCGGCTCCTCGATATGGTCGACATGGGTCAGGTCAGGCATGTCGGCGGGGTTGTGCAACTCGCGCACCTCTCCGTCACGCATATGCAGCTTGAAGACCACAGACGGTGCGGTGGTGATCAGGTCCAGATCGTATTCGCGTTCCAGACGATCGCGGATGACCTCCAGATGCAGCAGCCCCAGGAACCCGCAGCGGAAGCCAAAGCCCAATGCAGCCGACGTCTCCATCTCATAGCTGAAGCTGGCGTCGTTCAGCGCCAGCTTTTCGATGGCGTCACGCAAGGGTTCAAAATCGTTCGCGTCTACAGGGAACAGACCACAGAACACGACCGGCTGTGCGGGTTTGAAACCCGGCAGCGCCTTTGTGCAGGGCCTGCGTTCATGGGTGATCGTGTCGCCCACGCGCGTGTCACGGACCTGCTTGATCGATCCGGTGAAAACGCCGATCTCTCCCGGCCCAAGCTCGGCGATATCAACCATCTGCGGAGTCAGCACGGCCAGTTTGTCGATGCGGTGGCTGGCGCCCGTCTGCATCATCTTGATCTGGTCACCCTTGCGGATCACCCCGTCCATCACGCGGATCATCACGACCACGCCCAGATAGGCGTCGTACCAGCTGTCGACCAGCATCGCCTTCAGCGGCGCGTCGCGATCGCCCTTGGGCGCCGGCAGCCGTGTGACGATGGCCTCCAGCACTTCGGGAATGCCCAGACCGGTTTTTGCGGAAATCGGGATTGCGTCCTGGGCGTCGATGCCGATGACTTCCTCGATGTTCTCCTTGACGCGCTCGGGCTCGGCTGCGGGCAGGTCGATCTTGTTCAGGACCGGCACGATCTCATGGCCCGCGTCGATGGCCTGATAGACGTTGGCCAGCGTCTGTGCCTCGACCCCCTGGCTGGCATCCACCACCAGCAGCGACCCCTCGACCGCGCGCATGGATCGGCTGACCTCATAGGCAAAGTCCACGTGGCCGGGCGTATCGATCAGGTTCAGGACATAGGTCCGACCGTCCTTGGCGGGATAACTGATCCGCACCGTGTTGGCCTTGATGGTGATCCCGCGCTCGCGCTCGATATCCATGCTGTCCAGCATCTGGGCCTTCATGTCGCGATCGGCGACAGTGCCCGTGGACTGGATCAGCCGGTCGGCCAATGTGGATTTCCCGTGGTCGATATGCGCCACGATCGAAAAATTGCGGATGAGATCAAGGTCGGTCATGGCCGGGCTATACAGCCCCGCAAAGGCCGCGAAAAGAGGGTATCGCGGCCCTGCGCTATTTGGTGTCAGGGCGCGGCAGGCAGATCTGCCGCTGCCAGCATCAGCCGTGCGACCTCGGCCGATGAGGCGGGGTTCTGGCCGGTGACCAGCTTGCCGTCAGCGACCGCAAATGGCTGCCAATCGGGACCCTTCTGGTGCTTGCCGCCCCGGGCCTTCAGTTCGTCCTCCAACAGGAACGGCACGACGTCGGACAGGCCGACCGCATCTTCCTCGCTGTTGGTAAATCCCGCCACGCGACGGCCGTGAACCAACGGATTGCCCGATGACAGCTTTGCGGACAGCAGGCCAGCGGGTCCGTGGCAGACGGCGCCGACCACCGCACCCTTGTCAAATGCCGCGCCCAGCAGATCACCCAAGGCCTTTGACGCCGGCAGGTCCCACATGGTGCCATGACCGCCGGGCAGGTAGACGATGTCGCAGCCTGATACCTCGACATCATCGACCTTGGTTGTGTTCTCCAGCTTGTTCATGATCGCGTCGTCGGCCAACAAACGCCGGACGTCGTCGGTCACTGCGTCACCCTCGGCCGAGGAAGGGTCCGCAGGGGGCTTGCCTCCCTGAATGCTGGCCAATTCGATCTGCCACCCTGCGTCGGACAGGATCCAATAGGGGGCGGCCAGTTCCTCCCAGTAAAAACCGGTCGGTTTTCCGGTATCACCAAGTTTGTCATGCGAGGTCAGAATAAACAGCGCCTTGGGCATGGGAAGCCTCCTTGAAAGATGCGTCGCTCGCAATGATGCCGGGATGGCACGATGGCGTTCGGCAGCCCAATGTTTCCCGACGTTGCGAGGTTCCCCCTTGCGATGTCGCACCGGCGCGATCCAACAGGATCGCGCGGCCGCCAAGGCCCCTCGATGGGGCTGCGGCGGCCCCGCCCGCCAAAGCCACCCGAGGGCTGGCGTTCAGCCCGGGCCGGGGCGGATCAGGCTGTCGATGGGGCGCCGCCGACGCAGCCCAGCCTCGCGCCACATCGCGTAGCCGCCTGCCAACGCAATCAGCGCCGCGCCTGCCAGCGTGGCCGCATCTGGCCGTTCGCCAAAGATTACGGCCGCCACAACCAGTGCAAAGGCCAGCCGAGTATAACGGAACGGCGCGACCACCGACGCCTCGCCCAGGCGCGAGGCCGCGACCAGCGTGCCGTACCCCACCACGCCGAACACCACCGTCCCCGCCAGCAGGGCAACGTCGACCGCGCCCGGCATCACCGGCGCGGGTCCCGCCAGCATGCCCAACACCAGCCCCGCAGGAATCATCGCGCCATACGCAGACGCCGACAGCTGGTCCGACGCCACCCCTGCCGGGATGCGCCGCGTGGCCAGATCGCGCAGCGTCAGCCCCGCAACCCCCGCCACCGCCCACAGCATCGCGGGCTGGAACGCCGCCGTTCCCGGCCGCAGGATCAACAGCACCCCCACGAACCCCACGGCCACCGAAAGCCACCGCCGCCAGCCGACCTGCTCACCCAGAAACAGCGCCGCCCCCAGCACCAGCGTCAGCGGCAGCACCTGCAGAATCGCGGATGTGACCGCCAGATCGCCGACCGCCAGCGCCGTGACCAGGCAGACGGCGCCCACGACTTCTCCGACGTTGCGCAACAGCGCCATCGGGTGGAACAGGTCGCGCGTCCACAGATGCCCGCCCCGCCGCGCCAGCCGCACCCAGAAGACCGCGCCCGCGATCACCCCGACCGTGGCCAGCAATTGCCACACCGGCATCGTCCGGGTCAGCACCTTGAGAAACGCGTCTTCGATGGCGAACATCGCCATTGATGCCGACATGAACAGTGCGGCGCGCCCATTGTCGGTCATGCAGCACTCTCCAGCCGTGCGATCAGCGCAGGCAGCCCGCCCATATCGGTCAGCTGATGCAGGCGTGGATGGTCGGGGGCGTCGGCGTGTTCATGGCTCCACGTCAGGTCGTGGGGGATGAACACCCCCGTCCCGCCCAGCTCCAGCACCGGGATCACGTCGCTGCGCATGGAGTTGCCGACCATCAGGAACCGTTCTGGTTCGACCCCCTGCCCCATCAGGACGCGCGCATAGGATTCGGGCGTCTTGTCGGCCAGGATCCGCACTGCGGCGAATCGCTCCGCTAGACCGGACGCAGCGATCTTGCGTTCCTGATCCATCAGGTCGCCCTTGGTGATCAGAATCATTTGCCGCCCGTCCAGCGCATCCAAAGCCTGCTCCACCCCCGGCAGCAACGTCACGGGATGCGCCAGCATCTCGGCGCCCAGATCCAGGATACGGGCGATCTGGCGGCCCTCGATGCGCCCGTCGGTCAGCTCGATCGCGGTCTGGACCATCGACAGCATGAATCCCTTGATGCCATAGCCATAGCGCGCCAGGTTCGCGCTTTCCGTGTCGTACAGCCGGGCGGCAATGGACGCGGCATCGCCATGATCGGCCAGCATCGCGCAGAATTCGGTTTCAGTAACGCGAAAGAACGTCTCGTTCTCCCACAGCGTGTCGTCGGCATCCAGCCCGATGGCGTCAAACAGGGTCATGTCATCCTCTTGCGGTCGGCGCCGCGCTGTTTCAGGATCGCACGACCCCACAACCAAGGATCGCCCGATGATCTATTCCGTCCCCGACATGAGCTGCGGTCACTGCAAGGCCGCCATCGAGGCAGCCGTTGCCAAGGTCGGCGGCAGCGCGACCATTGATCTGCCCGAAAAGCGCGTCACCGTCGAGGGGTTGGACCCGGCAACCGCCCTATCAACCCTGATCGGCGCAGGGTTCACCGCACAGCCGATTGCCGCCGCGTGATACGAAACGCCGCCCTCACCACGATTGAGCGGCGGCCCGCTTGGTGCTAAGGTCCACAGATCGGCCAAGGCACACAAGAACCGATGAACCGGCGTGCGGCCGAAACAGGCACATCGAGGAGACAGTCCCATGCTGAACCGTTTTGTGATCGCGGCCGCCACGGTCGTCATGACCACGCCTTTGGCCATGGCCGGCCCCATTGACAGCGCCTGCGTGCGATCCGACAGGGCGCGCGGCAACGCACCGCTGTGCGGCTGCATCCAGCAGGTCGCCAACCAGACCCTGTCCCGGTCCGATCAGCGGCAGGCCGCGCAGTTCTTTCGCGACCCGCACCGCGCGCAGGAAGTCCGTACGTCGAAAAGCAATTCCGACAACGCCTTCTGGGCGCGCTATCGGAATTTTGCCACGCAGTCCGAAAGGCTGTGTCGCTGATCCGACCGGGGATCGGCCGACAAGGTCAGCCGATGCAGGCCAGGATTTCGTCCGTCAAGGACGCCATCTCGGCCATCGCCGGTCCTTTGGGTCGCTCGATCGCGCCCATCCCCATCCCCAGGCTTTCAGCATAGACGACGCGGTTCGCGACCTGCGTAACAGCCACCTGAGCGCCCAGTTCGGTGGCTTTCTGCGCAACCTCCACTGACAGGCGGGTATTGGGGCGGGCGCGGTTCAGAACGACCAGCACCTTGGCCTTGTCGCGTCGGGCCAGGTCCAGCACGCCCTCGGTTGCCCAGAGGTCGACATGGCTGGTCGCCACAGGCACCACGACCAGATCGGCCACGCGCAATGCGGGGCGCAGATCGCTGTCGATTTTGGGCGGGGTGTCGATGATCACATAATCGAACCGACGTTTCAGCTTCTCTGACTCGTAGCTGGCCCCCCACGCAGACGAGGTTGAGAAATCCAGCGCCTCGTCCTCGCCCATCGCGGACATGCGTTCCATGAACCAACGGCCCATGCTGCCCTGCGGATCGGTGTCGACCAGCGCCACCGAATGGCCCTGTGCATGCAGGCAAACGGCCAGATTGACGGCCAGCGTGGTTTTGCCCGATCCGCCCTTTTGCTGCGCCACCGTGATGATCCGACCCGACATGCGCTATTCCCCCGTTTGTCCCAGCCTATGCAGCGGCGGCAACGATTGCACCAAGTTTCTGCACATGCAGCATCAGGGATGCACCGACTGAACCTCGTACATCACGGGTTCGAATGACTTGCACATACCGTGGATCTCCCGGTTCCGTCGACGCATCTCGGGGTCGCGCAGCATCGCTTGGTAGTCGCGACGGTCGCGCCACTGCGAATAGGTGGCAATGCGGGTCTGCGCATCGTTCAGATGGATCGCGCCCCCCAGACACCCGGGCCGCGCGCTGATGACCTGGGACCAGGCCTCGGTCAGCAGATCCAGCACGTCATGGGCGGTGCCAGGGGTCACTTCGAACGTGGTGATCACGGTTTGGCCGTCGAAATCGGGGGCGATGTGGGGCATGGGCTGGCCTTTCATGGGCTTGGTCCTGTGATCAGGGTACTCGCAACGCCACTTGGCGCAAAGCGGCATTGCAGGGCAGTGCGTGATGTGCATCCTGACCGGACCAGACAGTAAGGACCCGACATGAACCCGGTATTCGATGGCCACAACGATTTCCTGCAGCGCGTCGTGGCGGCCGGTGCAGATGCGGACCAACTTTGGCTGCATGGCGATGGCAACGGCCATCTTGACCTGCCCCGCATGCGGGCGGGGGGCATGGTCGGCGGTTTCTTTGCGATCTGGGTTCCGACCCCGGCTGTCCTGGGCGACGACCACGCCATGGACGCGATGGAGAATCCGCCCTTCGAACTGCCCCTGCCGCAACAAATTGCGTCGGACGTCGCGCTGCCGCAGGCCTTTGCCCAAGCAGCGGCCTTGATGGCGCTGGAGCGCACGGGAACACTCGACATCGTGCGCGACGCTGCCGGCCTGCGCAGCACGATCTCGGCAGGGCGCATTGCAGCCATCATGCACATGGAGGGGGCCGAGGCGGTCCGCGATCGTGATGCGCTGCACCTGTGGCACGCGGCCGGCCTGCGCTCGCTTGGCCCGGTGTGGTCGCGTCCCACCCAGTTCGGAGAGGGCGTGCCCTTTGCCTTTCCCGCCAGCCCCGACATGGGCGGACCGCTGACCCCGGAGGGGCATGCGCTGGTCGTGGAATGCAACGCCCTTGGCATCATGCTGGATCTGTCGCACCTGAACCAGGCCGGGTTCGACGATGTCGCCCGCTTGTCCGACGCCCCTCTGGTCGCCAGTCACAGCGCGGTCCACGCGATCAGCCAAAGCAGCCGCAACCTGACCGACCGACAGCTGCACCAGATCGCAGACAGCGGTGGATTGGTCGGACTGAACTTTGCCTCCAGCTTTCTTCGGTCAGATGGGCGGCGGCAGCCATTGCAGGACCTGGGGGTGATGATTCGCCACTTGGATCATCTGCTGGAGATACTGGGGCCGGACGGCGTGGCACTTGGGTCCGATTTCGACGGCGCATTGATGCCGCAAGACCTGCCAGATGCAGCAGCCCTGCCCGCACTGATAAACGCGATGACGGCGGCGCAATACGGTGACGACCTCATCCGCAAGATCGCCTGTGACAATTGGATCGGTCTGTTGGAGCGGACGTGGCGCTAGGGGTCCGGCCCGGACGGGTCGGACCCACCGGGCCTACTCCGTGTCGGGCTGACCGGGAATCGAAACCTGCGCGACCGCGATCATCTGGGCAAGTTCGGGATCCGCATTCGGGTCAGCCAAGGCGAACCGTTCGGTCAGGCTGGCTGAAGACAGCTCTACTCCGCTGATGACCTGCGCCCCAGGCGCTGCGGGGCCGTAGGTCTGGCCGCTGACCGCGAAATAGACCGCGCCCGAATTTCCCGTGCGCAAGACAGGCGGCTGTTCCAGCGTCGGCAGGACAAAGCGCTCTCCTGCGTCCATGATTTTCTCCAGCAGCACGGTGCCGTCAGCCGAGGTTACGCGAACCCATGCCGGACGCGCGGCCATCAGCTCCAATCCCGGAGCTTCTGGAGCCAGTGTCCGAACCGCGCTCTCGGGGACATTGTTCTGCGCGGTCTGCAACGGACCGATGACACCGGGCAGCCCGGTCGGGACCTGTGCGACGCCCGCCTGCTGGGCCAACGCATTCTGCGGCAGCGGAATCTGCGCAATCTGGCCGGCCGATGCAATCACGTCCTCGACCGTGGCCGAGCTGTCCAGCAGGCCGGGATCGATCGCGGCGATCGGACCGTCACGCGCAGTCAGAACCGGCGCCTCAAGGATCTGGGGGCGGTACAGACGATCCAACGCCTCTGGCTGCGGCAGGCTTTGCGCGATGTCGTTGCCTTGTGCACCATCGATCACCGGGTCGGACAGACCGGCGCCTTGCGTCGGGTCCAGTTCGGCGACCACCGTCGGCAGATCGTCGCCCGGCGTCAGGGTCACGCGCTGAACCTCTTGCAGGACAGCCCAGCCCCCATACGCCAGACCGCTGATCAGTGCCATCAGGACAACAATCGCACCGATGGCGCGCGGCTCGACCTCGGCCAGAAAACCACGTTCCTGAGGGATGAACAGCGCGCGCGGATTGGCCAGCGCCTCGACCGGGTCGGACGGACGGCGGGCCGGCTTGGGTCCCGCGGCAGCAGGGGCCATGCCATGCGTCGGCTGAAAGCCGGACTCCAGGCAGAACCGACGAAACACCCAATCGGGATCCATGCCAAGATAGCGGGCATAGGACCGCACGTATCCAGAAATGAAACTGGGCGTATCAAAGGCAGAGATATCACAGTTCTCGATCGCCGCGACATAAGAGGCACGAATACGCAATTCGCGTTGGACGTCCAAAAGGGACTTGCCCAACGTCGCCCGCTCTCCGCGCATCAGATCGCCCAAACGCGTGTCATCGTCGAGGAACACGGCGGCATCCCCAACCTGCACGAAATCTTCTGCCGGGTCAGGTGCCCGCAGCCTGCTCATCGCCAATGCCCCATTCGCTTGTTAGAGGTCGCCCCGAATCAAAGGCTACCAAAGCTTCTTTAGACAAAGGTTATCACGCACGCGAGAGCAGTTCATCCGTGGATTGCATCATGCGCTCAATTCAGCGCGATTCAGCGCGCAGTGCGACCACAGTGCATCCATTGCGCCGACAAGATGGTCGATCTGCTTTGGATCGTGCACCGGCGACGGCGTAAAGCGCAACCGTTCGGTGCCACGAGGCACGGTGGGAAAGTTGATCGGCTGCACATAGATGCCATAGTCGCGCAGCAGCATGTCCGACAGTGCCTTGCAATGCACCGGGTGACCAACGTGGACGGGCACGATGTGGCTGCCATGATCGATGATCGGCATGCCAAGCGATTTCAGGCGCATTTTCAGAATTCGGGCATGCAGTTGCTGCGCATCACGCAGCTTTTGCCCTTCGGGGGTCTTCAGCAGCGCGATGGACGCGGCCGCACCTGCAGCGACTGCCGGTGGCAGCGATGTCGTGAAGATGAACCCCGGTGCATAGGACCGGATTGCATCGCACATCCGGGCGCTGGCCGCGATATAGCCGCCGAACACCCCGAATGCCTTGCCCAATGTACCGTTGATGATGTCGATCCGTCCCGACAGCGCATCGCGTTCGGAAACACCGCCGCCGCGCGGACCATACATCCCCACCGCGTGCACTTCGTCCAGATAGGTCAAGGCGCCGAATTCGTCGGCAAGATCGCACAACCCTGCAATAGGGCCAAAATCACCATCCATCGAATAGATCGATTCAAATGCGATCAGCTTGGGGGCATCCGGGTCGTCGGCGGCCAACAACTCGCGCAGATGGGCCAGATCGTTGTGACGGAAGATCCGCTTGGCGCTGCCGTTGCGCTTAATTCCCTCGATCATCGATGCGTGGTTCAATTCGTCGGAATAGATGATCATGCCCGGAAACAGCTTGGGCAGCGTCGACAGGGTCGCATCATTGGCGATGTAGGCGCTGGTAAAGACCAGCGCGGCCTCTTTGTCGTGCAGGTCGGCCAGTTCGGCTTCCAGTCGCTTGTGATAAACGGTGGTGCCGCTGATGTTGCGCGTGCCGCCAGACCCTGCACCAGTGGCGTCCAACGCCTCGTGCATTGCGGCCAGAACGGTTGGGTGCTGGCCCATGCCCAGATAATCGTTCCCGCACCAGACGGTGATTTCCTGACGTTCGCCATCGGGACGGTTCCAGACCGCCTGGGGGAAACGACCCTTTGCACGTTCGATATCGATGAAGGTGCGATAGCGACCTTCTTCGTGCAGACGTGCCAGAGCATTGTCCAAGGCGACATCGTATTTCATGGCGGGCGATCCCTTGCATAGCTGGCTGGGTGCGATCATTGTCCGACCGCGCGCTTTTTGCCTTGATAGAGGTCAAGGCCCGAAGAAAACAGGCCGAAAACGTCGCAATTCGACGAAAGGCGCAGGTAAAACCCTTTAACCGACACCGCAAAAGGTAGGAATCATGGGCGAACACGCAAGGTTGCAGGACATCCTGACGCATCTGGACCAAGGGTTGGAGGATGCACTGGCCCGGCTGATGCGGTTCCTGGAGATCCCGTCGATCTCGACCGATCCGGCGCATGTGAATGACGTGCGCAGCGCCGCCGACTGGCTGGCCACCGAGCTGCGGGATCTGGGGTTCGACACCCACATCCATGAAACGCCCGGCCACCCGATGGTCACCGCACGCAGCCCCCGGGGCGATGCGCGCCCGCTGCTGTTTTATGGCCACTACGACGTCCAGCCTGTCGACCCGCTGACCCTGTGGGATCGGCCTCCGTTTGAGCCCGCGATCGAGGATACACCCCAAGGCCGCGTCATCCGCGCCCGCGGTGCTTCAGACGACAAGGGTCAGCTGATGACGTTCGTCGAGGCGTTCCGCGCCTGGAAGGCTGTCCACGGCACCCTGCCCACCGACCTCATCCTGCTGTTCGAGGGAGAAGAGGAGTCCGGTTCTCCGTCGTTGCGGCCGTTCCTGACCGCGCATGCAGACGACCTGCGCGCCGATCTGGCGATGATCTGTGACACCGCGCGATATGCCGACGGGCGGCCTGCCATCACCACGCAGCTGCGCGGACTGGTGGGACAGGAGGTCGTGATTCACGCCGCCGACCGCGACCTGCATTCGGGCAGCTTTGGTGGGCTGGCCGCGAACCCGATCATGATCCTGGCGCAGGCGCTGGTGGCGCTGAAGGACGACACGGGTCGAGTCACGCTGCCCGGCTTTTACGACGGGGTGGCCGACCTGTCGCCGGAACTGGCCCGCGACTGGCAGGCGCTGGACTTTGATGCCGCCGATTATCTGTCGCGGGTCGGGCTGTCCCAGCCCATCGGCGAACAGGGCCGCACCGCGCTGGAGATGGTGTGGAACCAACCCACTGCCGAAATCAACGGCATCGCCGGCGGTTATGCAGGCGACGGGTTCAAGACCGTGCTGCCGGGCATGGCTCGCGCCAAGGTCAGCTTTCGCCTGACCGGCGCCCAGGACCCTCAGGCGGTGCGGGCCGCGTTCCAGGACCATGTCCGCCGCTTTGTGCCCGCCGATTGCAGGGTCGAGTTCCACGACCACGGCGCCAGCCCCGCCAGCGTGATGGACATCAGCGACCCCGCCTTTGGTCAGGCCAAGGACGCGCTGACGCAGGAATGGGGTCAGGAGGCCGCCTATATCGGCGGTGGCGGGTCCATCCCGATCGCGGGCGATTTCAAGGAATTGCTGGGCATGGATTCGATGCTGGTGGGCTTTGCCCGCGATGACGACCGTATCCATTCCCCGAATGAAAAATATGACGTCGAAAGCTTTGCCAAAGGCGCGCGGTCCTGGGCGCGCATCCTGGCGGCCCTGCGCTGACATGAAAAAGGGGGCCAGTCAGGCCCCCTTTTTTCGCTCGAACCGTTTTCAGCCCTGGGTGCTGCAATAGCTCTGGCTGGAGGTCCATGCCGCGATGTCGGCGCGCTTTTTGCTGCTGCGCATGGGTGCCCAATCCCGGGCAACGCCACGCCAGCCGCCGTCGTCGCGGGCGACCGCATTGTCGCGGCCGACCTGCTGCGCGGTGATCTTGACCGCGCAGGCCATGTTGTCGGCGCCGTCGCGGATGTTGCCGGTGCAATCGTAATTGCGCCACGTTGCCGGCGAGATCTGCATCAGGCCGATCCATTGCCCACCACCGCCCGCAGCCTGCGGGTTGAAGGTGCTTTCGTGCCGGGCGACCGCCGACAGCAGGCCCGCCCAGAACGCCTTGCGGCCCGTAGGGGCCAGCTGACGATAATTGGGGCAGAACTCCGCGATGTCATGGGGGACGTTCGACAGCATCGTGACCCCTTCGCGGTCAAGCGCCTCCATCGTGGCGCGGGTCCATTCGTCCGAACCGTTTCGCTCTCCCCACCGCATCGGGGGCACCTGGGTCAGAGCCATCTCTTGTGCCTCGACCGGGGCCTTGGTGGTGCCAGAGGCGGTCGTGGAACAGGCGGCAACCAGGGCCAGGGCGGCAAGGGAAAGCGCGGCGCGCATGAGGACCTCAAAGGGTGGTTTCGTCACCATCCGCCATACCCTGTCGGGAAAATCGTGCAAGATGAAGGATTTGCCTCGGCGGGAACCCGCCGCGCGGTGGACGTCGTATGGTCGGAAATCCGCCGATCGATACAGATCGCATTCGGCAATTCATCAAACTTTATGGAATGCGCCGCCGGATCGACGATTCGCGTGTCACCAGCGGGCGGGGCCGTGACAATGCCGCGGCCTTGCCGTAAAACCGCCGCCAGACCGTTTGCCGCCAAAGAGGCCCGCCATGCTTGACCTGACCTACTCCGCCCCCCAGCCCAAAGTCATCCAAGGTGCGAAAGGTGATTGGGAGTTGGTGATCGGGCTGGAGGTTCACGCCCAGGTCGCATCGAACGCCAAACTTTTCTCCGGCGCCTCGACCCGCTTCGGTTCCGAACCCAACAGCAACGTGGCCTTTGTCGATGCGGCCATGCCGGGCATGCTGCCGGTCATCAACGAATTCTGCGTGTCACAGGCCGTACGCACCGGATTGGGCCTGAAGGCCCAGATCAACCTGCGCAGCGCGTTTGACCGCAAGAACTATTTCTATCCCGACCTGCCGCAGGGCTATCAGATCAGCCAGCTGTACCACCCCATCGTCGGCGAAGGAGAGATCATCGTCGACATGGCCCCCGGCGTCGCCCGCCGGGTCCGGGTGGAACGCATCCACCTGGAGCAGGACGCAGGCAAGTCGATCCACGACATGGACCCGACCATGTCCTTCGTCGACCTGAACCGCACCGGCGTGGCCCTGATGGAGATCGTCAGCCGCCCCGACATCCGCGGCCCCGAAGAGGCCGCCGCCTATGTCGTGAAATTGCGCCAGATCCTGCGCTATCTGGGCACCTGCGACGGCAACATGCAGAACGGCAACCTGCGCGCCGATGTGAACGTCAGCGTCTGCAAACCGGGCGATTACGAGCGGTTCATCGAAACCGGTGATTTCGGGCATCTTGGTACGCGCTGCGAGATCAAGAACATGAACTCGATGCGCTTTATCCAGGCGGCGATCGATTATGAGGCCCGACGCCAGATCGCGATCCTGGAGGATGGCGGCTCGATCGTGCAGGAGACGCGGCTGTATGACCCCGACAAGGGAGAGACCCGGTCGATGCGGTCCAAGGAAGAGGCGCATGATTATCGCTACTTCCCCGATCCCGACCTGCTGCCGCTGGAGATAGAGCAGGCCTGGGTGGACGACATCGCCTCCTCCATGCCCGAACTGCCCGATGAGAAAAAGGCCCGCTTCGTGCGCGACATGGGTCTGTCGGAATATGACGCCGGCGTGCTGACCGGCGAGGTCGAGAACGCGGATTACTTCGAGGCCGTGGCATCGGGTCGTGAGGGCAAGATGGCCGCGAACTGGGTCATCAACGAGCTTTTCGGCCGCCTGAACAAGGAGGGGCTGTCGGTCGCGACCTCGCCAGTGTCGGCGGCGCAGTTGGGCGGCGTGATCGACCTGATCGCGGATGGCGCGATCTCGGGCAAGATCGCCAAGGACCTGTTCGAGATCCTGTGGACCGAAGGCGGCGACCCGGCCCGGATCGTCGAGGACCGCGGCATGAAGCAGGTCACCGACCTTGGCGCGATCGAGGCTGCGGTCGACCAGATCATCGCCGACAACCCCGCCCAGGTCGAAAAGGCCCGTGCCAACCCCAAACTGGCCGGTTGGTTCGTGGGTCAGGTGCTGAAGGCCACCGGCGGCAAGGCGAACCCCGCCGCCGTCAATGAACTGGTCGCACGGAAACTGGCCCTGTGACCCCCACCCCTTTGCGACAGGACGCTGAGATGCGCTTCGAATATTCCGTCATTCCTGCGCCGACCAAGGCTGAAAAGGCCCGCGAGGCCAAGACGCCGACCGACCGTTTCGCGCTGTCGCTGACCGCCGAACTGAACCGCATGTCGGCCGATGGCTGGGAGTACGTGCGCGCCGACGTCCTGCCAAGCGAGGAACGCAGCGGCCTGACCGGGCGCACCACCGTCTATCACAACGTGCTGGTGTTCCGCCGAAAGCAGGGCGCAGACCCCGAAGTCGGCCGCCTGCCCCAGCCCGACGTGCCGGATACCGCCCCCGCAGCCCCCGACGCGATGACCGACCGCCCCTAAGGGTCAGGCCGCTGCGCTGAGGGGTGCGGGGCAAAACGGCACAATCTCGACGCGGTCGCGTTCGAATGTGCAGAAGCTGCCGGGCGGAACCTCGGTCCAGTCGGCCTCGTCGCTTTCCAGCGGTTCGGACACGACAGCCCACCCCTGACGGCTATCCGACCAGCGATGGTACAGCGACGGCGCTTGATCGTCGCTGCTATAGCGCAATGCGTACAGCCGCTCTCCATCCGACAGGGCGCAGGCGGCGCGGACATGCGGGGCACAGCCACGCTGAAGGGCCAGCGCACCCAACAGGCCAAGCGCCCGTTCCATCGCCATCTTGGGGTCCCGATCCAACCCGCACCCCAAGGCGACCAGAAACAACGCTTCGCTGTCGGTCGCACCCTTGCGGTGGGGATAGTACTCATCGGGGATCAGCACGTCGGCATGGCGCCGAAACCCGTCATAGCCCCCGAACTGGCCATTGTGCATGAAGCTCCATCGACCAACGGCAAAGGGGTGGCAGTTGTTGCGGCTGGTCGCTGTTCCCGTCGAGGCGCGCACATGGGCCATGAACAGCCCTGACCGAACCTGCGCCACCAGACTGCGCAGGTTGGGGTCCGACCACGCCGGCATGACGTCGCGGTACAGCCCCGGCTCGGGCCGTTCACCGTACCACGCGATGCCGAACCCATCGGCATTCACAGGCGTATGGCACCGCATCGCGCCCTGGCTCTGCCGGATCAGCGAATGCGCTGGCCGGCTGACGATGTCTTCCAGAAAGATCGGTGCACCCAGATAGGCGGCCCAACGACACATGCCCTGCCCCTTCACGTCTCTTTTGTGACAGGACTAGCACGAAAGTCTGAAGGCTTCACCTATTCCGTGGCGGGCGCGGCCTCTTCCACGATGACAAGATCGCGTTCGCTGGCGTCTTTGGCATGTGCAAGCGCGGCTTGGTATTCGGTGCTGTGATAACAGGCAACAGCTGCGTCAATCGAGGGAAACCGTGCGACCACGTGGCGGGCGCGGTCCGCCCCCTCCAGGACGTGGTATCGGCCGCCACGCGCCAGGAAAACACCGCCATGCGCGGCGATGGCGGGCCCCGCCGCCTTGGCGTACAGACCATAGGCATCTGGGTCCGTCACGGTCACATGGGCAATCCAAAGCGCTGTCATTTGCTGTCCTCGATGATCTTGCGGGCGTCCTGGAACGCCGTTTCCGCGGCCGCCAGAGAGGGCGCGCCCCCCTGTGCCCGGTCCGGGCGGCCGCCACCGCCCTTGCCGCCCAGTGCAGCGGTTGCTGCTTGCACCAGCGCCACGGCACTGATGCGGCCTGTCAGATCGGTCGTGACGCCCGCGGCGACGGTGGCCTTGCCGCCATCCTCGGCCAGCAGCAGCACGGCGCCGCTGCCCAGGGATGCCTTCATCTCGTCGACCAGCGCGCCCAGTTCCTTGCCGCCGACGCCCGCGACCTTGCGGGCGATGAACTTGACGCCCGCGATCTCCTCTGCCTCGTCACCGCCACCCATGGCCAGCTGACGCTTCAACTGCGCGACCTCGTTTGCCAGCGCCTTTCGTTCGTCGGCCAGCGCACGGACGCGGGTCACGACCTCGGCGGACTGCGCCTTGAGGATGCCCGCGATCTCCGCCAGACGGCTGTCCGCGTCGCGCAGGTGGGCCAGCGCCGCCTGCCCGGTCAGCGCTTCGATCCGCCGGACACCCGCGCTCGAGGCCGCATCGCCCAGCAGCACAAACGCCCCGATGTCGCCGGTGCGCGCCACATGAGTGCCGCCGCACAGCTCCAGCGAATAGGTCGCGCCATCCGCGCCCTTGCCGCTGCCGGTCTGCGCGCCCATCGACACGACCCGGACCTCATCGCCATATTTCTCGCCGAACAGCGCCTGCGCGCCCAGTGCGCGCGCATCGTCCGGTGTCATGATGCGCGTGTCGACCGGGCTGTTCTGACGAACATAGCCGTTCACCTCGGCCTCGATCGTCGCCAGCTGCTCGGCCGTCACCGCGTGGTTGTGGCTGAAATCGAACCGCAGGCGGTCGGGCGCGTTCAGGCTGCCCCGCTGCGCGACGTGGTCGCCCAAGGCCGCGCGCAGCGCTTCGTGCAACAGGTGAGTCGCCGAATGGTTCGCCCTGATCGCGGAGCGGCGGCCGTGATCGACCGACAGCTGCGCGCCTTGGCCGCGACTGATCGTGCCCATCGTGACCTCGGCCTGATGGATAAAGACACCGGCAACCTTTTTGGTGTCGGTGACGCGCGCTGCGCCGGTCTCAGTGCGAATCAGGCCGTGGTCACCCACCTGCCCACCGCTTTCGGCATAAAACGGCGACTGGTTCACCACGATGGCAACCTTGGCACCCTCGGCCGCATCCGCGGTCTCGGTGCCGTCGACCACCAGCGCGGTGATCTGGCCTTCTGCCTCCTCGGTGTCATAGCCCAGGAACTCGGTGACGCCATGCTTTTCGGCCAGCTCGAACCAGATGGTGGCGTCGGCGGCCTCGCCGGAACCCGACCACGCCGCGCGGGCCATGCGCTTCTGCTCGGCCATCGCCGCGTCAAAGCCCTCTGTCTGTACCGCGCGACCCTTTTCGCGCAGGGCATCTTGGGTCAGGTCCAACGGAAAGCCGAACGTGTCGTACAGCTTGAACGCCGCCTCACCCGGCAGGTCCGCCCCCTCGGGCAGGCGCGCCAATTCGTCATCCAGCAGGCGCAGACCCCGGTCCAGTGTCTGGCGGAAACGCGTCTCCTCGGACCGCAGCGTCTCCTCGATCATCGCCTGCGCGCGGGTCAGTTCGGGATAGGCCGCGCCCATCTGGCGAACCAGCGCGGGCACCAGCTTGTGCATCACCGGGTCCTGCGCGCCCAGCATGTGGGCATGGCGCATCGCGCGGCGCATGATCCGGCGCAGCACGTAACCGCGCCCTTCGTTCGACGGCATCACCCCGTCCGCGATCAGAAAGCTGGTCGAACGCAGGTGGTCGGCGATCACCCTGTGATGCACCTTCCCCGGACCGTCGGGATCCGCGCTGGTCGCATGCGCCGAGGCCTCGATCAGGGACCGCATCAGGTCGGTGTCATAGTTGTCGTGCTTGCCCTGCAGCAGCGCGCCGATCCGCTCCAGCCCCATGCCGGTGTCGATGGACTGCATGTCCAGCGCGCGCATGGAGCCGTCCTCGAACTGCTCGTTCTGCATGAAGACTAGGTTCCAGATCTCGATGAAGCGGTCGCCATCCTCGTCCGGGCTGCCCGGAGGGCCGCCGGGGATCTTGTCGCCGTGGTCAAAGAAGATCTCGGTACAGGGGCCGCAGGGGCCGGTCGGGCCCATCTGCCAGAAATTGTCGCTGGTCGGGATGCGGATGATCCGGTCGTCGGACAGACCCGCGACCTTTTTCCAGATCTGAACCGCCTCGTCATCGGTGTGATAGACAGTGACCAGCAGCCGGTCCTTGGGGATCGCAAAATCGCGGGTCAGCAATTCCCACGCATGGGCGATCGCCTGATCCTTGAAGTAATCGCCAAAACTGAAGTTGCCCAGCATCTCAAAGAACGTGTGGTGCCGTGCGGTATAGCCCACGTTGTCCAGATCGTTGTGCTTGCCGCCCGCCCGCACGCATTTCTGCGCGCTGGTGGCCCGGTTGTAGTCGCGCGTCTCGACCCCGGTGAACAGGTTCTTGAACTGCACCATGCCGGAATTGGCGAACATCAGCGTGGGGTCGTTGCGCGGGACCAGCGGGCTGCTGTCCACGACCCGGTGGCCGTTCCTTTCGAAATAGCCAAGGAAAGTCGAGCGGATGTCATTCAGACTGGGCATGGCGGGCCTTCATCGCAAAAGTGTCTCCGGCCAAGCCGGGCTGCCGATGGTCTATCGCCCGCCCGCAGTCCTGTCCAGCAACCGCCATGCGAAAAGGCGCAGGGTTTCCCCTGCGCCCGTCCGTCGTAATCGTCGTGGACTCATTCGGTCAATGAGTCGTCTTCGCTGCTGTCCGAGCCTTCACCGACGCCGAACTCCAGACCGTGGCTGGCGCGGATCTTGTCCTCGATGGCAAAGGCCACTTCGGGGCGGTCGCGCAGGAACTGCTTGGCATTCTCGCGGCCCTGCCCGATGCGTTCGTCGCCATAGGAATACCACGCGCCCGATTTCTCTACCACGCCGGCCTTGACGCCAAGGTCGATCAGTTCACCGACCTTGCTGATGCCCTCGCCGTACATGATGTCGAACTCGACCTGCCGGAACGGCGGCGCGACCTTGTTCTTGACCACCTTGACGCGCGTGGCGTTGCCCACGACCTCGTCGCGGTCCTTGACGGCGCCGGTGCGGCGGATGTCCAGACGAACCGAGGCATAAAACTTCAGCGCGTTGCCGCCCGTGGTGGTTTCCGGGTTGCCGAACATGACGCCGATCTTCATGCGGATCTGGTTGATGAAGATCACCATGCAGTTGCTGCGCCCGATGCTGGCGGTCAGCTTGCGCATGGCCTGGCTCATCAGGCGGGCCTGGCTGCCCATCTGCATGTCGCCCATGTCGCCCTCGATCTCGGATTTCGGCGTCAGCGCCGCCACCGAATCGACCACCACCAGACTAACGGCACCCGACCGCACCAGCGTGTCGACGATCTCCAGCGCCTGTTCGCCCGTGTCGGGCTGGCTGATCAGCAGCTCATCCAGGTTCACTCCCAGCTTGCGGGCATAGAGCGGGTCCAGCGCATGTTCGGCGTCGACAAAGGCGCAAACGCCGCCCTTTTTCTGCTCCTCGGCCACGACGTGCAGCGTCAGTGTCGTCTTGCCAGAGCTTTCGGGCCCGAAAATCTCGATGATGCGACCTTTGGGCAGGCCGCCGATGCCAAGCGCGATGTCCAGACCAAGTGAGCCGGTCGAAGTCGACTCGATCTCGGCCACGGGGTTATCCTTGCCAAGCTTCATGATCGAACCCTTGCCGAACTGCCGTTCGATCTGGGCCAGGGCACTGTCCAGCGCCTTCTGTTTATCCGCTGCGCGTTTGTCCGTCATGTCGAAGATGCTCGCCTGTGCCATGTGATCCCCACGTTATTTCACAGCCCTCCGGGCGGGGCAATCAATTCGACCGACCGGATGTTCTTGTCTTGTTCACCACTAGATGCGCCATCCTTAACCAGTTTTCAAGGATGTTGTTGTCGATTGACGATCCGCCTGCATCAACATGGCCCAATGAAGGTTAACAAAGCGTTTACAGCTTTGGATCGGGACAGTATCCAAGCAAATCGAGTGGCCAAAACACGATGGTGGATCATACGCATGCTGATATTCTGGGATCAGAAACTCGTGTTCCTTGCGACACCCAAGGCCGGGTCCACTGCGATCGAAGTGGCACTGGAATCGCTTGCGTCGGCCTCGCTGTTGCGGCCTGCGGCACTCAAGCATACCGACATCGCAGGCTATCGCAAATTCGTCGGTCCTTGGTTGCACGCCCAGTCAGGCCATACATTCACCACCGTCGCATTGATGAGGGAACCCGTTGAATGGCTGCGCAGCTGGTACCGCTTCAAGTTGCGCGATGACGACGATCCGCGTCACGCGATGGACGGTATCAGTTTCGCCGATTTCGCGACACGTTACGCCGACGGTCGGCACCCCGAGATAACCAGCCAACTCGATTTTCTGACTGATGGAAGCCAGTGTGTAGACCGTATCTTCCGCTACGAAGACATCGGCCGGTTTGTCGATTTTCTGGAGGGGCGTCTGGATTGCGCAATCGAGTTGCCGCGCATCAACGTACCGCCCAGTGTCGACGTCCACCTGCCTGAAGCAGCCGAGGCACAATTGCGCCAGGCCATGACCCGCGATCTGCAGCTGTACCGGTCGCTGCAGGATCAGGGCTGAGCGAGCCTTGTATCAGTGCAGCCGGTCGGTATCGATGGGACGCGCCAATTGCATCTCGACCAACTGGGTCAGTTCGGTCAGCGTGAACGGTTTTGCCAGGAATGACGCGTCCGCAATCGGCACCTGCTGGTCGACAAAGATGTCTTCGGTATAACCGGACATGAAGATGACCTTTGCCGCCGGCACCATGCGCCGCCCTTCACGAACCCATGTGGGGCCATCCATCCCGGGCATCACGACGTCGGTGACAAAGATGTCCACCGGCCCGTTCTGGGCCTGCAGCAGGGTCAGTGCGGCCTCGCCCGACCCAGCCTCCAGCACATCGTACCCTTTCAGTTTGAGCGCACGTGCTGCAAAGGCGCGAACCGGGGCTTCGTCTTCGACCAGCAGCACGGTCGCACGGGGGCCGGTCTGCGGCTGCGGCGCCGTGCGCACGACCGGACGTGTCGCAGGGACCGATGCGATCAATGCACGCGCATGGGCGGGGAAATACAGCGAAAAGGTCGTGCCCTCTGCTAGTACGCTGTCGCAGAAAATGAAGCCTCCGGTCTGCTTGACGATGCCGTAAGCCGTCGACAGGCCCAGACCAGTCCCCTCTCCCGTACGCTTGGTCGTAAAGAACGGTTCGAATATTTTTCCCAGATGGTCTGGTGCGATACCACAGCCGTGATCACGCACCAGGATACGGACATAATCGCCCTTTGGCAGGGTGACCTGATCACGTGTCATTGCTTCGGCCAGATGCACGTTTTCAGTGCGAACGGTGATGTCACCGCCGTTCGGCATGGCATCACGCGCGTTGACGACAAGGTTCATGATGACCTGCTCCAGTTGCCGCTTGTCGGCGCGGATGGCGCGCAGCGCCGGATCGTAGGTGATGGTCAGGCCAACCCGCTCGCCCACCAACCGATTAAGCAGGTGGGTGAGGTCGGCAAGTGTGTCGCGCAGGTCCAGCGTCTCCAGCCGCAACGTCTGTTTGCGCGAGAAGGCCAGCAACTGACCGACAAGTGCCGCTGCGCGATTGGCGTTCTGGCTGATCTGGTCCAGATCAGCGTAATCGGGGTCACCCTTGTCACGCTTGAGCATCAGCAGGTCGCAATGTCCGCTGATCGCCGTCAGAAGGTTGTTGAAATCATGCGCGACCCCCCCTGCGAGCTGACCGATGGCCTGCATCTTCTGGCTCTGTACGAATTGCGCCTCCAGCGTCTTAAGCGGGCTGGCATCGGTCAAAACGGCAATCATCCGGCCGGATTCGGCAGGGTCGCATGCCAAGGACAATTGGAAATAGCGATCGCGCATTTCGCCCTGTCGGCTGTCGGGATGGCGCAGGCGCAGCATCTCTGTTCCGTTGGTGGCGCGCCCGGCGCACATGTCGGCCAGCCAGTCCGCCAGCGGGCGTCCCGGTCCTTCCAGCAGTTCGGCCAGATTCTGACCCTCATCCGCCAGCATCCCGTCCAGCAGATGGCGGGCGGCGGCATTTGCACGACAGATGCGGCCATCGGTCGCCAGACGCAGCAGCGCGACGGGGATGGCGTCTAAATCGTCGGCGGGAGAGTGATCGTCCTCCATCGCCAGGGCCAGTTCGAACCCGTCAGGCCGCACCCCGGCGCGGTAAAGCGACCAGATCTGCAGCGGCGCGTCCGGCAGGCAGGACAGGGACAGGATCTCTCCGTCAGGCAGCTCCAGGTCAGCATTGCCAACCCTGAGTGCGCGGGCCGTCAGGTCGGCCAACTGTCCCTGAGCATCGGCGCGCAGGCGCGCGATCAAGGACAGGACGGGGCGACCCGTCAGATCCTCGAAATCGGTCCGGGCGGCATCATTCTGAAACAGCACCAAGCCGCGCGCATCGCACATCCAGATGGGATCGGAGGCCGTCGCGACCTCACCCCGGATCGCGCGGAGGGCCCGCCGCGCCGCAACACCGCGTGCCAGATGGCCCACAGCGACCGCACCGCCCAGCAAATACCAAGCCACGGCCACGGTCGAGACGACCACTGCCGTCGTGCCAGTTGCGGCGCCCGGTTGCACGATCAACGCGCCCGCCCCAACCACCATCGGGGCCAATAACAGAGGCAGAGCGGCCAACGCTCCGCGTGGCAGGCCCGCCTGTTCGTCTAGATGCGCCATGCGAATCGTCCCTTGCTGTGACCGATCCTGGCATCGATAGCGCAATATTGCTTAAGTTTGCGTTAACCGCGTCGCAGCTGTGCCAAATAGAACCCGTCACCGCCTGTCAGCGGCGTCCAAACATGTTCGTCAACACGCTGAAATTGGGGGAATCGGGCCATGAACGCATCGATCTGGCCCCCGTTCTCGGCCGCAAGAAGGGAACAGGTCATATAGGCCAGATGCCCGCCCGGCGCGACCAGGGCCGCCGTCTGGTCAAGGATCCGCGCCTGCAGCGCAACAAGATCATCCAGATGCGCCGCCGTCAGACGCCATTTCGCATCCGGCGTTCGCCGCCACGTGCCCGTCCCGGAGCACGGCACATCGGCCACGACCATGTCGAACAACCCACGTGGCTGTGTCAGGATCTGGACCGGCGTCCCGGCGCGCGCAGCGCGCGCAGGCAGATCGGCCATGCGCGCCGGTGCCACGTCATGCGCAGACACCTGCATGTCGGGCTGGCGCGCCGCCAGCGCCAGCGCCTTGCCACCACCCCCCGCGCAATAGTCCAGCACCCGCAGCCCCGGCGAAAGAGGCAATCGGGCACAGGCGAGTTGCGGCGAGAGATCCTGCAACTCGACCAAGCCGTCCAGATAGGCCGCCGACCGCGCGACCTGTCGATCGCCCGATACGACCCGAAGTGCCGAGGGGGCATCCGGGGCGCCCGCGACCGTGATCCCGTCAGCCGCCAGCACCTGTATGGCCTGCGCGGGCGTTGCGCGCGACGTGTTCACACGCAGCCACACAGGCGCCCGCTGCGTCATCGCGTGCGCCACGGCATCGGCTTGATCTCCAAGGGCAAGCCGCCAAGCCGGGCGCAGCCAGTCAGGCAGATCGTCGGGCAGCGGGTTGGGCGGCACCACGGCGGCCTCTTTGGGTGTCAGTGGTGCGGGTGCGTGACCCTCTCCGGTAAAGATCGCGTCTGGCGTCTGCCCAGAGTGGCGAACATGGCCGATCATCAACCCCCTGCCCGTCAGGCCACCACCAAGAGCCGCAAGGCTGTCGCGCCGACGCAAGGCACCAAAGACCAGATCGCGTATCGCCGCCCGATCGCCTGACCCTGCAAAACGGCTGGAACGCGACCAGCGCAACAGCGCCTGCTCGGCCGGGTTGCCTGCCAGGATCTGATCCAGCACGCCGATCGCGGCGGCAATGCGTGCAGACGGCGTCACGACGCGGCCAGCACAAAGGTGCGGATATGTATCATTCGGTCCTTTGATGCAGAACAGCGCATCAGAAAGATAGCACGAATGACCCGGCACGCAAAAGCGTCATCAGGGAATCTTACCGCAATATCAGATAAACAAAATTTACCTGATACAATAGTCACGCTAATGTCCCTTCATTACGAATCGCCCGCCGTAGAATTGCTTCGCTTAACAATGCGAAGGGGTGACACGCAGCCAGCAAGATGGAGACTATGATGGACGGCAATCCGATGAACAGCGCGGGCAAATGCCCTGTGATGCATGGCAGCCATACGTCGACCGCAGCGTCGAATACCGATTGGTGGCCCAGTGCGCTGAATTTCGACATTCTGCACCAGCATGACCGCAAGACGAACCCGCTCGGTGCCGATTTTGATTATCGCGAGGCGCTGAAGTCGTTGGACGTAGAGGCGTTGAAGAACGACATCCGCGCCCTGATGACCGACAGCCAGGACTGGTGGCCGGCGGACTGGGGAAGCTATGTCGGCATGTTCGCGCGTGTGACCTGGCATGCGGCCGGGTCGTACCGTCTTGGTGACGGACGCGGCGGCGCAGGCACCGGTAACCAGCGTTTCGCACCGCTGAACAGCTGGCCCGACAACAACAACACCGACAAGGGTCGTCGCCTGCTTTGGCCGATCAAGAAGAAATACGGCAACAAGATCAGCTGGGCCGATCTGATCGTGCTGGCAGGGACGATCGCGTATGAGCAGTCGGGCCTGAAGACCTTTGGTTTTGCGTTTGGCCGCGAAGACATCTGGCATCCTGAAAAAGACATCTACTGGGGTGCCGAAAAGGAGTTTCTGGAAGGTTCGGAAAGCCGCTATGCGGATGTGACCAAGCCTGACACGATGGAGAACCCGCTGGCGGCTGTTCAGATGGGCCTGATCTACGTGAACCCGGAAGGCGTGAACGGCCAGCCCGATCCAATGGCCACTGCCCAGCACATCCGCGAGACCTTTGCCCGGATGGCCATGAACGACGAGGAAACCGTCGCCTTGACCGCCGGCGGCCACACGATCGGCAAAAGCCACGGCAACGGCCGCGCAGAAGACATGGGCGCCGAGCCGGAGGGTGCCGCACTGCATGAGCAGGGACTGGGCTGGAACGCACAGGACGGGCGCCGGGGCATCGGCCGCGATCAGATGGTCAGCGGCATCGAAGGTGCGTGGACCACCAATCCCACCAAGTGGGACATGGGTTATTTCGACATGCTGTTCGGCCACGAATGGGAGCTGCGGAAATCGCCCGCCGGCGCCAACCAGTGGGAGCCCGTGTCCATCGCCCCCGAGGACATGCCCGCCGATGTCGAGGATCCGTCGATCAAGACCATGCCGATGATGACCGACGCAGACATGGCAATGAAGGTGGACCCGGTCTATCGCGCGATCTGCGAAAAGTTCATCGCCGACCCCGCCAGTTTCGACGACGCGTTCGCACGTGCGTGGTTCAAGCTGACCCACCGCGACATGGGCCCCAAGGTCCGCTATCTTGGCCCTGACGTGCCGTCCGAGGACCTGATCTGGCAGGATCCGGTTCCCGCCGGCCGCACCGACTATGACGTTGACGGCCTCAAGGCCCGCATCGCCGCAACCGACCTGACCATCGCAGAGATGGTGACGACGGCATGGGACAGCGCGCGCACCTTCCGCGGGTCGGACCTGCGCGGCGGTGCCAACGGCGCCCGCATCCGCCTGGCCCCGCAAAAGGACTGGGCCGGCAACGAGCCCGAGCGTCTGGCCCGTGTCCTGTCCGTCCTGCAGCCCATCGCCGATGAGGCCGGTGTGCCGCTGGCCGACGTGATCGTGCTGGCCGGCAATGTCGGGATCGAGAAGGCCGCGCAGGCCGCAGGCCACAGCGTCACTGTGCCCTTTGCACCGGGCCGCGGCGACGCGACCCCGGAACAGACCGACGCGGCCTCGTTCGACGCGCTGGAGCCGCTGCATGACGGGTTCCGGAACTGGCTTAAGGCCGATTTCGCCGTCAACGCCGAGGAGCTGTTGCTGGACCGTGCGCAATTGCTGGGCCTGACTGCGGCCGAGCTGACCGTTCTGTTGGGCGGGATGCGTGTGATCGGTGCCAACCATGGCGGGTCCAAACTGGGCGTGCTGACCGACCGCGAAGGCGCGCTGACGCAGGATTTCTTTGTCAACCTGACGGACATGGCCAACCGCTGGTCCAAGGCCGAAGGCGACGCCGAGGTCTATGAAATCCGCGACCGCAAGACGGACGCCGTCCGCTGGCAGGCGTCGCGCATCGACGTCACCGTGGGGTCGAACTCGATCCTGCGCAGCTATGCAGAGGTCTATGCCCAGGACGACAATGCGGAGAAGTTCGTCCGTGATTTCGTCGCGGCGTGGGTCAAGGTCATGAACGCCGACCGTTTCGACATCGCGGCCTGATCAAGGGGGGCGCATTCGTGCGCCCCGACCGCCCATGATAAAGGCGGCCCCTTTGCGGGGGCCGCCTTTTTTGCTGTGACGCATCTGTTCAGCTAAGACGATAGTTCGGGCTTTCGCGGGTGATCTGCACGTCGTGGACGTGGCTTTCCTTAAGCCCTGCCCCGGTGATGCGGACGAACTGGCAGTTTGTGCGCATCTCGGGAACGGTGGCGCAACCGGTATAGCCCATCGCGGCACGCAGACCGCCGACCAGCTGGTGCACGACGGCGTTGGCGGTACCCTTGTAGGGAACCTGTCCCTCGATCCCCTCGGGGACCAGCTTGTCGCTGGCGGCGTCCTTCTGGAAATAGCGGTCGGCCGATCCGCGCGCCATGGCGCCCAGGCTGCCCATCCCGCGATAGGACTTGAAGCTGCGGCCCTGATACAGGATCACCTCGCCGGGGCTTTCGTCGGTCCCGGCGATGGCGCTGCCGACCATGGCGCAGCTGGCCCCTGCGGCAATAGCCTTGGCGAAATCGCCGCTGTACTTGATGCCACCGTCGGCGATGATTGGTACGTCGCCCGCGCCGGACACCGCATCCATGATTGCGGTCAGCTGCGGAACGCCCACGCCCGCCACGATCCGTGTGGTGCAGATGGACCCTGGCCCGATACCGACCTTGACCGCATCGGCGCCGGCGCCGATCAGGGCGCGCGTGGCCTCGGCGGTGGCGACGTTGCCGGCGACAACCTGCACGCCCTCGCGGAATGCCTTGACCCGTTCGACGGCACGCGCGACGCCCGCGGAATGGCCATGTGCGGTGTCGATCACGACCATGTCCACGCCCGCCTCGATCAGGGCACAGCTGCGCTCGTAGCCCTCGTCTCCGACGGTCGATGCCGCAGCCACGCGCAGGCGGCCCAGATCATCCTTGCAGGCCTGCGGGTTCAGCACGGCCTTTTCGGTGTCCTTCAGCGTCAGCAGGCCGGTCAGCTTGCCCGACCCGTCGGTGACCAACAGTTTCTCGATCCGGCGCGCCTTCATCAGGCTGATCGCCTCGGCCCGGTCGGCGGGTTCACGCAGGATGGCCAGGTTGTCGGACGACATCATCGCCCGGACCGGGGTGCGCATGTCGCTGGCGAAGCGCATGTCGCGGTTGGTCACGATCCCCAGGACGCGCCCATCCGCATCGACGACCGGAAAGCCGGTGACGTTGAAGCGGTCCTGCAACGCCTTGGCATCGGCCAGGGTCTGGTCGGGCGTCAGGGTGATCGGGTTGTAGACGATCCCGCTCTCGAACCGTTTGACGCGGCGGACCTCATCGGCCTGCTGTTCGGTGGTCAGGTTGCGGTGGATCACGCCCATGCCCCCCGCCTGCGCCATGGCGATGGCCATGCGGCTTTCGGTGACCGTGTCCATGGCGGACGACAGCAGCGGGATGTTCATCCGGATCGACCGGGTGACATGGGTGGTCACGTCAGCGGTCGAAGGAAGCACTGTCGATGCCGCCGGAACCAGAAGAACGTCGTCGAATGTGAGGGCCTCACGAATCTGCATGGGGGGTGTCCTTGCGGCAATCTCGTTTGGCAGTTTCCCCTTTCATGCCCCGCCCTCTTTGTCCAGCCCGCGCGCATGCGTTGCATGGATGACACGGCGAACTGTCGCGGATGACACAGACGTCACGTCAGCGTGTTTGGTGAATTGATCAGTAACATTCTTGCGCTACGGTGGATCCAGAGGGCGGTTCGCCCGACCGAGGGAGGATGACATGAAATTTACAATCACAAGCATGGCCGCGCTGCTTGCAGGAACCGCGCCGTTGCTGGCTGGGGGGATCGAACGCGCGCCGCAATCATTGAACATTCTGTTCGAAGAGGGCAATTACGCCGAGCTTTCTTTCGGCGCCATCGATCCGACGGTCGAAGGGAGCGACATCGCAGGGTTCATGACCGGCGACGTGGCCCAAGGGTACGGCTTCGTGGGGCTATCTTACAAACATCAGTTCACTGACCGGCTGTCGGCCGCAATCATCGTTGAGCAACCGTTTGGGGCGGACATCCTGTACCCCAGCCAAACCGGCTTGCCGGATCCGTCCGCCGATGGCTCGCCTGTGCTGGGCGGTACCCGGGTACAGATCGACTCCACGACCTACACCGCGCTGGCGCGCTACAAAATCGGCAGCAATTTTTCGGTCCACGGCGGGATCCGCGCGTCGACCGCCGATGGCACCGTGCAGTTGAATGGCGTTGGTTATCAGGGCACGGCCGGATACGATCTGAGGATCGACGATGAATGGGGCATGGGTTACGTCCTTGGAGCGGCATACGAGATACCCGATATCGCCGGCAGGGTCTCGTTGACGTACAACTCCCCCATCGAACATGACTTCGAGATGACGGAATCCGGGCCGATCATCCTGGCCGCGACCAGCGGTATCACGGACACCATCTCTGGGACGTACACCGTCAAGACCCCCCGCAGCTGGACGCTGGAAGGCCAGACCGGCATTGCGCAGGACACGCTGGTGTTCGGCTCGATCCGGTGGGTCAAGTGGTCCGAGTTCATCGTAGACAACGCGGTATTCCCGATCGGTCTTCCGACCGGTGGCTCGATCCCGCTGGTGGAGGTCGAGAATACCACGACCTACACCGTCGGCATCGGTCGAAAGTTCAACGACACCTGGTCGGGCTCTGTCTCGTTCCTGTACGAACCCAGTGAGGGCGAAACCGCCTCGCCGCTGGCACCGACGAACGGCCGGAAAGGTGTGACCCTTGCGGCGATCTACACGATGGACAACCTCAAGATAACGACCGGCATCAACTATACAAAGTTGGGCGATGCAGAGTTGGGCATTGGTGAAACCGGGAACAAGACCACGGTGGCACAAATGGACGACAGCGACGCCTTTGGTGTCGGTGTCCGGATAGGATACAGCTTCTAGTGGTCGCCAAGGGCCGGACCGGAACACGTTACCCGGCCCGCCAACCATATCAGCAGAACCCGAGGTCATCTCTGCGTTCCTGATCCTTGATCGGCCCCGTCATCGCGACGGGGCCGATCGCCTGTTCCAGCCCCCTTTCCTCGACGCGGCGTCAAGGATACCAAAGCACGCAATCGAAGAAGGGAACGGCGGATGATCTACCGCGATGCGGATGAATGGCGGTCAACGGCAAGCAAGCGGGTCGTGCTGTTCGGCATGTCCGGGTTGGGCAAGACCTATCTGGCATCGATGCTGCGCGACACCGGCGACTGGTTCCACTACAGCGTCGATTACCGCATCGGCACACGCTACATGGGCGAATACATCGCCGACAACTTCAAGCGCGAGGCGATGAAGGTTCCGTTCCTGCGAGAACTGTTGATGTCGGACAGCGTGCATATCGCCAGCAACATCACCTTTGACAACCTTGCTCCCCTGTCCACCTACCTGGGCAAGCCGGGCAGCCCGTCGCGCGGGGGGCTGCCCTTTGACGACTATTGCCAGCGTCAGGATCAGCATCGCCGGGCGGAAATCGCGTCCCTGCTGGACACCCGCCATTTCATGGACCGCGCCCGCGACATCTATGGCACACCGCATTTCGTCTGCGACAGCGGCGGCTCCATCTGCGAGGTCGTAGACCCTAACGACCCCCACGACCCGGTGCTGCAGGCGCTGGAACGCGACCTGCTGCTGGTGTGGATCAAGGGCAGCGACGCGCATACCGCCGAACTGGTGCGACGTTTCGACCGCGCACCCAAGCCGATGTACTATCAGCCGCAATTTCTGGAACGCGCCTGGATCGCCTATCGCGTCGAAAAGGGGCTGGAGGCCGATCAGGTAAACCCCGACGACTTTATCCGCTGGACCTATGCGCGGGCGTTGGCGCATCGCCAGCCGCGCTATCAGGCGATGGCCCGGCGCGGGGTCACCATCCTGGCCGAGGAGGTGGCGCAGATCCGCACGCCTGCCGATTTCAACGACCTGATCGCGACCGCAATCGCGCGCAAGGATATCTGACATGCCCATCACGCTGAACGAGAGCCTGCCCGCCTATCGCATCCTGTCGCAGGAAGGCGTCATGGTGATATCGCCGGGCCGTGCCGCGACACAGGACATCCGCCCCCTGCGCATCGCGCTGCTGAACCTGATGCCCAAGAAGATCCAGACCGAGAACCAGTTCGCCCGGCTGATCGGCGCAACGCCGCTGCAGATCGATTTCCAGTTGATCCGCATGTCGGACCACGAAAGCCGCAACACCGCAGCGGACCATCTGGAAAGCTTTTATCGCCCGTTCCGCGACGTCGAGGCGTCGGGCGAAAAGTTCGACGGCCTGATCATTACCGGCGCCCCGATCGAGCATCTGCCGTTCGAGGACGTGACCTATTGGGACGAACTGACACGCGTCTTTGCCTGGACACAGACCCATGTGCATTCGACCTTTGGCGTGTGCTGGGGCGGCATGGCGATGGCTGCGCATTTCCACGGATTGCCCAAACACCCGCTGCCCGCCAAGGCGTTCGGCTGCTTTCGGCACACGAACCTGGCCCCCGTTTCCCCCTATCTGCGCGGGTTTTCCGACGAGGTTCTGGTCCCCGTCAGCCGCTGGACAGAGGTGCGGCAGGACGATGTCGATGCCCGTCCGGCCCTGACCACGCTGCTGGCCAGCGCCGAAGTCGGGCCCTGCCTGCTGGCCGATCCGGGGCACCGGGCGCTGTATGTGTTCAATCATTTCGAATATGACAGCACCACGCTGAAGGAAGAGTACGACCGCGACGTAGCGGCAGGCAAGCCGGTCACCCTGCCTGTCAATTACTATCCTGGCGACGATCCGGCGCGGATGCCATCGAACCGCTGGCGCAGTCACGCCCATCTGCTTTACGGTAACTGGATCAACGAGATCTATCAGACGACATGGTACGACATGTCGCGCATTGGAGAGGTTTGAGGACATGGGCGCCGAACTGCCGGACCTGCCGCTGGTCGGCAAGATCACCGACTATCTGAACGACGGCGCCCCCGCGCCCATCCGCAAGGCCGTCGAAAAGGCGTCGTCCAAGGACATTCTGGACCGCGACTATCCCTATCGGGACGTGATGTCCAAGGACGAGTACGAACCGCAGATGGCGGCGTTGCAGACCCAGCTGGTCCGCATGATGCATGACGTGATCGACACCGGCAAACGTCTGGTCGTCCTGTTCGAGGGGCGCGATGCCGCAGGCAAGGGCGGCACCATCGAACGCGTGCGCGAGAACCTGAACCCCCGTTCCGCCAGCATCGTGGCCCTGCCCAAACCCAACGAACGCGAGGCGGGCCAATGGTATTTTCAGCGCTATGTCGACTGGCTGCCGGCCGCCGGAGAGATCGCGTTGTTTGACCGCAGCTGGTACAACCGCGGCGTGGTGGAACGGGTCTTTGGGTTCTCGAACGAAACACAACGGGCGGCATTCTTTCGACAGTTGCCGGGGTTCGAACAGATGCTGGTCGATGACGGGGTCATCCTGGTCAAGCTGTGGCTGAACGTCGGCCGCGCCGAACAGCTGCGCCGATTTCTGGACCGCGAAAAGGATCCTCTGAAACAGTGGAAGCTGAGCGGCATCGACGTGGACGGGCTGGCCCGGTGGGACGAATACACCGCGGCGATCCGTGACACGTTGACGGCGTCCCATTCCCCCATCGCGCCCTGGACGGTAATCCGGTCCGACGACAAGCGCCGTGCGCGGATCGCCGCAATCCAGACCATCCTGGGCGCGGTCGATTACGCGGGCAAGGACGTCGACGCCATCGGAACCTGCGACCCGCTGATCGCAGGAGGACCGGACCTGTTGCAGGACTGATCCCGACATGCGGGTCACGCCGTGCCGAAGCATCCAGCCGGAAGATCCGTTGGAATAGATCTGCGAACCGCCGCGCCCATTCGTGACACGGACGTGCAGAGGTGACCGTGCTGAACCGCCCCGCGGCGGCTTTGGGTGCTGTGGGCATCGGAACGCATGGCGCAGTGGCCAATGTCACCGACAAGGCCATCATGGCCGGGGCGCTGGACCATCCTATGGCCCCACGGACGCGGCATCGTCGTCCGATTGGACTGCGCAAGTGTGGTGTTGGGTGACAATCCAAGGGACAGCGACGACCCGATTGGCTTGTCACCCGCGAACGACCGTGCACAGAACCCTGTCATCGCGCGTATCGCATTCATCACGCCTGCGGATGTTGGCGGGCCAATGCCGACGGCTCTGCCCAACCGAAGATCAGGACAGCTGGCTGGCCACGGTGCCCTTTCCCAAGGCAGGTTGCTGATCCGATTGAATGCCCGGACCTTCCTCTGAGTCATTCAAAACAATCATCTGAACCGAGAGATGACCGGCATCGATGGTGCATTGCGGATGCAGGAGGCATCCGTCGGTCATGTGCACGCGAAACCCTTGCGCGCGCCCGCAGTGCGCCTTAGCGTCGTCGCAAATCAGACAACAGAGAGGCCAGTTTTCATGCGCTTGCTGACCACCACCATCCTGGCTGCGGCGGCCCTGCCCGCCTATGCCGCCGACCCCGACCTGACCGTGTTCGATTGGGCCGGTTTCGAGGAGCCGTCGATCTTTCAGAGCTATATCGACACGCATGGCGACAGCCCGACCTATGCCTTCTACGGCGATGACGACGAGGCGTTCCAGAAGGTCGCGTCGGGGTTCAAGGCTGACGTGATCCACCCCTGCAGCCAGATGGTCGGCAAGTATCGCGATGCCGGCCTGATAGAGCCGTGGGACACGTCGCGCATCCCGAATTTTGACCAGATCGAAGACCGCTTTCTGGACAGCGAGGTGTTCCGCGACGATCAGGGTGTGTGGTTCATCCCTACGGACTGGGGCGCGACGGCCATCGCCTATAACACGGAAACCGTCCCGGCAGAGGACGTGGCCAGCCTGAACGTGTTCACCGACCCGAAATATCAGAACCGCACCTCGCTGCCCGACAGTTCGGACGACGTGTGGGCGCTGGCCTATCTGGCGACCGGCGTGACCGACTGGTCCGAGGTCAGCGACGAACAGTTCGCCGCCGCCGCCGCGTGGCTGCGCGAGGCGCATCTGAACGTCGCCGCCTATTGGGCCGATCCGTCCGAACAGGCACAGCTGATGGCATCGGGCGCGGTCGACGTGGCGTGGTCGTGGAATGACGGCGTCGTCTATCTGCAGGAGGACGACTATCCCGTCGGCTTTCAGCGAGAGGCCGCCGAAGGATCGTCTACCTTCTTTTGCGGCTATGTGAACGCCAAGGGTGGTCCGGGCAGCGAAGACAAGGCCTATGATTTCATCAACGCCTGGCTGGAACCGGCCGCGGCCAAGGCGCTGCTGGACACGATCGGCTATGGCCACACCTCTGCCGAGGCGATGGCGACGATCGCCGACGAACCCGCCGTGGCCGAGGGTCTGGCAGAGATCGAAGCCCCGGTCCTGGCCCAGACGCCGAACGATCCCGAACTGCGTCAGCGCCAGCTGGCCGAGTTCGAAAAGATCAAGGCGGGGTTCTGACGCGACCCAAACGCAGACGGATCAGAGGGCGATCACGATGTGGTCGCCCTTTTGCATGATCGGGACGGCGTCCAGACCACAATCGGCACCCCGGACCGCCGCGCCCGTCGATTTGTCAAAACTGGCGCCATGCGCGGTGCACAATAGCCGTGTGCCGTCCGCCGACAGCAGCGTCGTCCCGCGATAGTCCAGCGGCAGGTACTGATGCGGACAGGCGTTCACGAACGCGCGCAGGACGTTGCCATCCCGCAGCACGATCATCGGAAACGCCCCACGGTTGGTGGTGACGGTCAACGGATGCACGCCGGTGATGTCAGCCGCCGGGCAGACGCGCGTCCCGGGTGCCGGGGCGCTGCTGTAATCGGTTCAGGCCATGATGACCGCTGCGTCGCCTTACTGGGCCGGGGTGGCGGCAAGGACGCCACGCCGGATCTGGTCTTCTTCGATTGATTCGAACAGAGCGCGGAAATTGCCCTCTCCGAAACCGTCGTCGCCCTTGCGCTGAATGAATTCGAAAAAGATCGGCCCGATCACCGTCTTGGAAAAGATCTGCAGCAGGATCCGCGTCTCTCCGCCGCCCACGACGCCTTCGCCGTCGATCAGGATGCCGCGGGCCTTCATGCGGTCCAGCGGTTCGTCATGATCCTTCACGCGGCGGTGCGACATCTCGTAATACGTGTCCGGGGGGCCGGGCATGAACGCCATCCCGGCATCAGCGATCTTGTCGGTGCCCGCATAGATGTCGTCCGAGGCGATGGCGATGTGCTGGATCCCCTCACCCTTGTACTCGCGCAGGTACTCTTCGATCTGGCTGTGATCGTCGGTGCTCTCGTTGATCGGGATGCGGATCTTGCCGCAGGGCGACGTCAGCGCGCGGCTGACCAGACCGGTCTGCTTGCCCTTGATGTCAAAGAACCGGATCTCGCGAAAATTGAACGTGTCGTGATAGAACTTGTACCACGTGTCCATGTTGCCGCGGATCACGTTGTGGGTCAGGTGATCCAGGTAAAAGAACCCGAACCCCTCGGGGCGCGGGTCGGGTTCGCCGGTCCAGTCGTAATCCGCGTCATAGGCGCTGCCCGCGTCTCCATAGCGGTCGATGAAATACAACAGCGACCCGCCGATACCCAACACCGCGGGCGCCTCGATCGACTTGCCGGGGCCGGTATATTCGGTCGCGCCCAGCTCCAGCGCGCGGCGCAGGGCGACCTGCGCATCGACCACGCGCCATGCCATGGCCGGGGCGCAGGGTCCATGTTCGGCGACAAAGCCCGCCGCGTGACTGTCTGGTTCCGCGTTCAGCAGATAGTTGATGTCGCCCTGACGGTACAGGGTGATCGCCTTGGTCTTGTGCGTGGCAACGGGAACGAACCCCATCTGGCGAAAGATGCGGTCCAGCACGGCCGGGTTGGGATGGGCGTATTCCACGAATGCAAAGCCGTCCGTCCCGGCGGGATTGGCGGCGCTGATCGTGGCCTTGGGGGCATCGTGGGGAAAGGGTCCCATGGCATTCCTCCTGCTGGTTGACGCCATGATGCGCGCGAAACGGCGCAATATGCTTGCAAAGCCGCCGTACCCGTGGCCAGAATTGCACGGATCGCGCATGATCTGCGCCTGTACCGCACGGATGACGCATGGACCGGTTCGACACTGCCATCCTGACCGCTCTGCAACGCGACGGTGCGTTGGGCAATGCTGCCTTGGCGCAGGTGGTCGGGCTGTCAGCCAGCCAAATCTCGCGCAGGCGTGCAGCCCTGGAGGCCGCCGGCGTAATCGAGGGTTACGCCGCGCGCCTGTCGGCCAGCAAGCTGGGCCACGGCTTTCGCGCGGTGATCCGCGTCAACCTGCGCGGCCATGGCCAGGGGCGCGAGGATGAATTCGCTCGGTTCGTGGCAGGACAGCCGATGATCCGACAGGCATTCTCGGTCTCGGGCGATGCCGACTATGTGCTGGACGTGCGGGCCCGCGACCTCGAGGCGTTCGCCGATTTCGTCCACCGCCATCTGCTGCCGCATCCGCAGGTGGCACAGGTCCGGTCCGAGATCGTCCTGAAAACGCTGAAGGACGAAGGCGGCGTTCCGGTCTGACCATGCGCCCGGCTCATGATCGTGTCGAATACTATGAATTTGCCGATGGGACGCGGAACGCCTATATCACGGGTTGAAACCGAAAGGCCTGATCCATGTCCCTGCCCCCATCACCCGCCTTCGCAGCCCTGAACAAGGCTGCATCCGAACGCATCCTGATCCTGGACGGCGCGATGGGCACGCAGATCCAGGCCTTGGCCCTGGGCGAGGATGACTATACCGGCCACGGGTCGGGCCATGTCTGC
Organism: Paracoccus sp. Ld10; assembly: GCF_045064235.1. Classification (NCBI taxonomy): domain Bacteria; kingdom Pseudomonadati; phylum Pseudomonadota; class Alphaproteobacteria; order Rhodobacterales; family Paracoccaceae; genus Paracoccus; species Paracoccus sp. Ld10. The sequence goes on from NZ_JBISHD010000032.1 coordinate 334,876, forward strand.
CGCCACCACACCGACCACCCCCAGCAGGGCAACAACGACCTGCTGATCCTGACCCAGCCCGATGCGGTCGAGGAGATCCATTTCCGCTATGCAATGGCCGGCGCCGATATCGTGGAAACGAACACCTTCTCCGCGACCACGATCGCGCAGGCCGACTACGGCCTGCAGGACGCCGTCCATGATCTGAACGTCGAGGGCGCACGCGTCGTGCGCCGCGCGCTGGACCGCGCCACGGCACAGGACGGGCGGGCGCGTTTCGTTGCCGGCGCCATCGGCCCGACGAACCGCACCGCGTCCATGAGCCCCGACGTGAACGACCCCGGATACCGCGCCGTGAACTTTGAGGGGCTGCGCGCCGCCTATCTGCAACAGGCCAAGGGCCTGATCGCGGGCGGCGCCGACATCCTGCTGATCGAGACGATCTTTGACACGCTGAACGCCAAGGCCGCCATCTTTGCCTGCATCCAGGCGATGGAGGATCACGGCCATCGCCTGCCGATGATGATCTCGGGGACCATCACCGATGCGTCGGGGCGCACGCTGTCGGGGCAGACACCGACCGCGTTCTGGCATTCGGTGCGTCATGCGAACCCCTGGACCATCGGCCTGAACTGCGCGCTTGGCGCATCGGCCATGCGGCCGCATCTGGTCGAACTGTCGGGCGTGGCAGACACGCTGATCTGCGCCTATCCCAATGCGGGCCTGCCCAACGCCTTTGGCCAGTATGACGAAGGCCCCCTTGATACCGCCCCGCAGGTCGCTGAATTCGCGCGCGCCGGTCTGGTCAACGTGGTCGGCGGCTGCTGTGGCACGACGCCCGACCATATCCGTGCCATCGCCGATGCCGTGGCTGAATTCGCCCCCAGAAAGGTGCCCGCCTATGCTTGATCGTTATCTGCGCCTGTCGGGGCTGGAGCCTTTCGTGCTGACCCCCGACATTCCTTTCGTCAACATCGGCGAACGCACCAACGTCACCGGCAGCGCGCGTTTCCGCAAGCTGGTCAAGGAACGCGACTATGCCACCGCGCTGGAGGTGGCCCGCGATCAGGTCGAGAACGGCGCCCAGATCATCGACATCAACATGGACGAGGGTCTGATCGATTCAAAGGCCGCGATGGTCGAATACCTGAACCTGCTTGCGGCCGAACCTGACATCGCCCGCGTGCCGATCATGATCGACAGCAGCAAGTGGGAGGTGATCGAGGCCGGCCTGCAATGCGTGCAGGGCAAGCCTGTCGTGAACTCGATCAGCATGAAGGAGGGCGAGGACCAGTTCCGCGAGCAAGCGCGGCTGTGCCTGGCCTATGGTGCGGCGGTCGTGGTCATGGCCTTCGACGAGGATGGGCAGGCCGACACCTGCGCGCGCAAGATCCAGATCTGCGAACGTGCCTATCGTATCCTGGTCGACGAGGTCGGTTTCCCGCCCGAGGACATCATCTTTGATCCCAATATCTTTGCCGTCGCGACGGGCATCGAAGAGCACAACAACTATGGCGTCGATTTCATCGAGGCCACGCGGTGGATAAGGGCTAATCTGCCCCATGCGCATGTGTCGGGCGGCGTGTCGAACCTGTCGTTCAGTTTCCGCGGCAATGAGCCTGTGCGCGAGGCGATGCACGCCGTGTTCCTGTACCACGCCATTCAGGCAGGCATGGACATGGGCATCGTCAATGCGGGCCAGCTGGCCGTCTATGACCGGATCGACCCCGCCCTGCGCGAGGCCTGCGAGGATGTGGTCCTGAACCGCCGCTCCGACGGCACCGAACGCCTGTTGGAGATCGCCGAGCGGTTCCGCGGTGACGGCCAGGGGGCCAAGCGTGAAAAGGACCTGACCTGGCGCGAATGGCCGCTGGACAAGCGGCTGGAACATGCGCTGGTCAACGGCATCACCGAATATATCGAGGCCGACACCGAGGAGGCCCGTCAGGCGGCCGCCCGCCCGCTGCATGTGATCGAAGGCCCGCTGATGGCGGGGATGAACGTGGTGGGTGACCTGTTCGGCGCGGGCAAGATGTTCCTGCCGCAGGTGGTGAAATCGGCCCGCGTGATGAAGCAGGCCGTGGCCGTGCTGCTGCCCTATATGGAAGAGGAAAAGCGCCTGTCCGGCGGGACAGAGCGTGAGACGGCGGGCAAGATCCTGATGGCCACCGTCAAAGGCGACGTCCATGACATCGGCAAGAACATCGTCGGCGTCGTTCTGGCCTGCAACAATTTCGAGGTAATCGATCTGGGCGTGATGGTGCCCGCGCAGAAGATCCTGCAGGTCGCGCGTGACGAGAACGTGGACATCATCGGCCTGTCCGGTCTGATTACGCCGTCGCTGGACGAGATGGTTCATCTGGCCAGCGAAATGGAGCGCGAGGGGATGGACATCCCCTTGCTGATCGGCGGCGCCACGACCTCCAAGATCCATACGGCGGTCAAGATATCGCCCAAATATACGCGCGGACAGGCGGTCTATGTGACCGATGCCAGCCGGGCCGTGGGCGTAGCCTCCAGCCTGCTGTCGGACGACCGCAAGGCCGCCTATATCGACGAGATCCGCGCTGACTATGTCGCCGTCGCCGACAGGCACGAACGGTCCGAGGCGTCCAAGTCCCGCCTGCCGCTGGCCAAGGCGCGGGCCAATGCGCTCAAGATCGACTGGACGGGCTATGCGCCCGTGGCCCCGACCTTTACCGGTGCCCGGGTGATCGATGATTGGGACCTGGCCGAGATCGCGCGATATATCGATTGGACGCCGTTCTTTCAGACATGGGAGCTGAAGGGCGTCTATCCGCGAATTCTGGACGACGAAAAGCAGGGCGAGGCCGCCCGCCAGCTGTTCGCCGAAGCACAGGAGATGCTGGCCCGGATCATCGACGGCCAGTGGTTCAAGCCCCGCGCCGTGGTCGGTTTCTGGCCTGCCAATGCGGTGGGCGACGACATCCGCCTGTTCACCGGCGACGACCGGGCCGAGACGCGGGCGATGCTGCACACCCTGCGCCAGCAGGTCACTAAACGCGGCGACCGTCCCAACGTGGCGTTGTCCGATTTCGTGGCTCCCGAGGGTATTCCCGACCATGTCGGCGGCTTTGTCGTGACCGCAGGTCCCGAAGAGGCCGAGATTTCGGCGCGCTATGAACGCGCCAACGACGATTACGGTGCGATCATGGTCAAGGCGCTGGCCGACCGCTTTGCCGAGGCCATGGCCGAGATGCTGCATGAACGCGTGCGGCGCGACTATTGGGGCTATGCGACGGACGAGACGTTTGCCCCCGAGGAGTTGGCGGCCGAACCCTATACCGGCATCCGTCCCGCGCCGGGCTATCCGGCGCAACCCGACCACACCGAAAAGCTGACCTTGTTCAGCCTGCTGGACGCAGAGGCCGCGACCGGCGTCACCCTGACCGAAAGCATGGCGATGTGGCCGGGTTCGTCGGTATCGGGCCTCTATATCGGGCATCCGGACAGCTATTATTTCGGGGTCGCCAAGATCGAGGAGGATCAGGCCCGCGATTACGCCGCGCGCAAGGGCTGGACCCTGGACGAGGCCGAACGCTGGCTGGCACCGGTCCTGAACTATACCAAGCGTCAGGCAGCAGCCGACGCGGCGTGACGACCGGCCCGCATCACTGCGGGCCATTCGTTCAGCCGCGCAGCATCTGGCGGCCCAGAATGTGATCGGCAGCCTTTTCGCCGGTCATGATTGACGGGCCGTTCAGGTTGCCGTTGGTGATGCGCGGAAAGATCGAACTGTCCACGACGCGCAGGCCGTCGACCCCGATCACGCGCAACTCTGGATCGACCACCGCGTCGACATCGTGTGACGCACCCATCCTGGCCGTGCCACAGGGGTGGTACGCCGACTCCGCGTGTTCGCGGATGAACGCGTCGATCTGGTCGTCCGTCTGGATCGCGTCGCCAGGTTGAATTTCATCCCCACGGTAAGGCACAAACGCAGGCGCGTCGAAAATGCGGCGCGTGTGACGGACGCAGGCGCGGAAGTCCTGCCAATCCCCGGGCTGGGACATATAGTTGAAGCGGATCTCCGGCGCCACCGACGGGTCGCCGGATGCCAGCCGGATCGTGCCACGCGAGGTTGATCGCATCGGGCCGACATGGGCCTGGAACCCGTGCCCCTTGGCCGCCGACTTGCCGTCATAGCGCACGGCCAGCGGCAGAAAGTGGTACTGGATGTCGGGATAGTCCTGGGCGTCCGACGACCGGATGAAACCACAGCTCTCGAATTGGTTGGACGCCCCCAGGCCCGTTTTCTGCAACAACCATTCGAGGCCCACACGGCCTTTGCCCAGCAGGTTGTAATACGTGTACAGCGTGATTGGCTTCAACGACTTGTACTGCATATAGATTTCAAGGTGATCCTGCAGGTTGCCGCCCACGCCCGGACGGTCGGCCAGCGGCGTTATCCCGTGTTCGCGCAGGTGATCCGCCGGACCGATGCCCGACAGCATCAGCAACTTTGGCGTGTTGATCGTGCTGGCCGAGATGATGACCTCGCGCGTCGCATGAGCAACCAGAACTTTTCCGTTACGTACGATTTCAACACCGTATGCCCGCTTTCCTTGAAATAGGATGCGGTTTGCAAGGCCGTGCACGACGGTCAACAATCCGGTTTTCTTTGCAGGCCGCAGATAGGCGTTGGCGGCTGACCAACGGCGACCTTTCCAGATGGTCGCCTCCATCGGGCCGAAACCCTCTTGCTGGGTGCCGTTATAATCGTCGGTGCGCGGCCAGCCTGCCTGGTGGCCAGCCTCGATGAAGGTGTTGAACAGCGGATTCTTGCGCTTGCCGCGTGTGATGTGCAGTGGACCGCTGGTGCCGCGCACCGACGATGTGCCGCCGTGCCATGTCTCCATGCGCTTGAAATAGGCCAGAACGCCGGCATAGTCCCAACCCGCCGCGCCGCTATCGGCCCAGTGCTGAAAATCCATAGGGTTGCCGCGAACAAAAACCATTCCGTTTATCGACGATGATCCACCGATGACCTTTCCGCGGGGCGTTGCCAGCGTCCGTCCGCCCAGATGCGGCTCGGGTTGGCTGGCAAATCCCCAGTCATAGCGGCTCATGTTCATCGGATATGACAGCGCGCCCGGCATCTGGATGAAGGGGCCCAGATCGCTGCCGCCGAACTCGATCAGCGTGACGGTCCGCCCCGCTTCGGTCAGCCGATAGGCCAATGCACAGCCAGCGCTGCCCGCACCGATAATGACGTAATCCGCGTCTTTGGCTGCTTTCGGCAGGTCAATAGGGTGCATCGACGCCTCCCATTCCCACATAGACGGATTTGATCTGTGAATAATGCTCGATCGCGGCAGCGGAATTTTCACGCCCCAAGCCCGATAACTTGACGCCGCCAAAGGGCATTTCGACGGGTGTCAGGTTGTACGTGTTGATCCAGCACGTGCCTGCCTCCAGTGCGGCGACCACGCGATGTGCCCGGGTCAGATCCTGGGTGAACACACCCGCAGCCAGGCCAAAGCCTGTACCATTCGCGCGGGCAATGACCTCGTTCTCGTCGACGAAACTCAGCGCGGTCATGACGGGGCCAAAGATCTCGTCAGTGGCTATGGCCATGTCGTCGGTTGCGTCGGCAAAGACGGTGGGCGGGATGAACGCCCCCTCGCCTTCGCCGCCACAGACAAGGCGGGCCCCCGCCTCACGACCGGCGCGGATTGCCGCGCGAATCTTTTCGGCCTGCGCCATGTTGATGACGGGTCCGTGGTTGGTCTCAGGATCCAGCGGATCGCCCATCCGGACGGCCTTTACGCGCTCGGCCAATCGGGCGAGGAAATTCTCCTTGATGCCCTCCTGCACGAAGACGCGCGTGCCGTTCGAACAGATCTGTCCCGAGCTGTAGAAATTCGCCAGGATCGCGGCGCTGACTGCATCTTCCAGATTTGCATCGTCAAAAACGATCAACGGCGACTTTCCACCCAGCTCCATCGTGACATGACGCATCCCCTCGGCGGCGGCGGCATAGACGCGGCGCCCGGTCGGCACCGAACCGGTCAGCGATACCTTGGCGACGTGCGGGTCGGTCGCCAGCGCAGCGCCAACGTCTCCCCGCCCCTGAACGACGTTGAAGACACCTGGCGGCATCCCTGCCGCGATAAATATTTCGGCCAATTTCAATACACCTAGAGGCGTTTCCTCAGATGGTTTGAAGACCATCGTGTTGCCCATGACCAGCGCCGGCGCCGCCTTCCAGCAGGCGATCTGGCTGGGATAGTTCCACGCCCCGATCCCCGCGCAGACGCCCAACGGTTCGCGCCGTGTGTAGGCCCAGTCCGCGCCAAGAGGGATCATCTGCCCGGTCAATGTCGCAGCCAGACCCGCGAAATACTCCAGCGCGGCGGCACCCGATGGCCAGTCGGCCACAAGCGTCTCCTGAATCGGTTTGCCCGTGTCCAGGGTTTCCAGTCGCGCCAGTTCATCGTTACGCTCAAGGATGATCGCGGCGGCGCGCCCCAGGATGCGGCCCCGTGCGACAGGCGCCATTGCCGCCCATTCGGCCTGAGCGGCCTTGGCCACGGCGCAGGCCTGCGCCACCTGATCAAGGGACGCTTCGCGAAGCGTCGCGATCACCTCTCCGGTCAGGGCATATCGGACGGGCACTTCGGCACCCTGACCCTCGACGGGCTGACCCCCGATGAACAGGGAGGCGGTGGGCTGGGCGGAAAGGCTCATGCAAGTGCCTCCTTCAGGTAATCCATGATCGTGTTCAGGGCCGCATCGGCATCGATCGGACCGGGGGTCAGAACCGCGCGCAGATAGACGCCATCGATCAACGCACCCAGGGTTTCGGCAGTGCGCGTTGGGTGATCGGTCAGACCGCGCAGGGCAACGATCAGATTGGATCGCAGGCGTTTGTGATAAACCCGCAGCAACCGCGCAGCCTCGGGTGAGGTCAGCGTCAGCACATAGAAGTTCATCCAGGCGCTGACCGTCTCCCGCTGAAAGTTCTGTGGGGCAAAATTGGCCGCCACGATAGCGTCAAGGCGTCCACGGGGGCCCTGTCCCGGCAGGGCATCAGCCACCGACCGACCATAGGTGCGAAGAATGTGTCGCATGGCCGCAAGAAAGATCTGGTCCTTGGATCCAAAGTAGTGATGGGCCAGGGCCGGGGACATGCCGGCCCTCTTTGCGATCTGCGCGACAGTGACATCCAGCGAGCCCGCACGCCCGACCTCGACGATCGCGGCATTGATCAGCGCCGCTTTTCGGATAGGCTCTGCCCCGAGTTTCGGCATGACTGCACCTTCGGCGGATAATTTCTGTTGCGTTGCCGTTTCCATGTATCGTTAATTGACTGAACAATCAAGAACCGGGAGCCTATCATGACCCTTCCCCGCATCCTCGCGGCCCTTGCATTGACGCCCGCACTGGCATTGCCCGCCGCGGCGCAGGAACCTGACAGTTGCCGGCAGGTGGTGTTTTCCGATGTCGGCTGGTCGGACATCACCGCGACGACGGCCATCGCGTCGACCGTGCTGCAGGCATTGGGCTATGAGACGGAAACCCGCATCCTGTCCGTACCCGTGACCTATACCGCGCTGTCGACCGACGACGTCGATGTGTTCCTGGGCAACTGGATGCCCACGATGGAGGCCGACATCGCCCCCTATCGCGACGCGGGCACGGTCGACACCGTGCGCATAAACCTGACGGGGGCGAAATACACGCTGGCCACCAACAAGGCCGGAGCCGACCTGGGCATCGCCGATTTCGCCGACATCGCCGCGCAGAGCGAGGCCCTGGACGGCAAGATCTATGGCATCGAGCCGGGCAACGACGGCAACCGCCTGTTGCTGGAGATGGTGGCGATGGATCAGTTCGATCTGGGCACATTCGAGGTCGTCGAATCCAGCGAACAGGGCATGCTGGCTCAGGTTCAGCGCGCCGGCAACAGCGACGAGCCGGTCGTGTTCCTGGGGTGGGAGCCCCATCCGATGAATGCCCAGTTCGAGATGACCTATCTGACCGGCGGCGATGATATCTTCGGCCCCGATCTGGGCGGCGCCGAGGTGCGCACCAACACCCGCGCGGGCTATGTCGCCGAATGCGCCAATGTGGGTAAGTTCCTGACCAATCTGGAATTCACCCTGGCGATGGAGAACGAGGTCATGGGCGCGATCCTGAACGACGGTCGGGACCCGATGGACGCCGCCCGCGCCTGGCTGGCGGCCAACCCCGATGCCGCGAACCCCTGGCTGGTCGACGTGACCACCGCGGATGGCAACGACCCGCAGACCGCGCTGGCCGAGGCGTTGGCACAGTGACCCCCGGCCCCGGCGCGATTCCGCCGGGGCCTCCGATCTTGCAAAGGGCGCAGGCATGGAACAGCTGACCGCATGGGTCACCGACACCAAGATTCCGGTGGGACGGACCGCGAAACTGGCCTTTGACTGGCTGAACGCCAACGCGGCCGGGCTGTTCGACGCCATCTCGATCGCGATGGAGGCATTGATCGATGCCGTTCTAGCGGGCCTCGAGGCGCCCCATCCGTTCGTGTTCATCGCCCTGGCGATGGCATTGACCTGGGCGCTACAGCGGCGGTGGGGCACCTGTCTGCTGGTCATGGTGGGGCTGCTGTTCGTGCTGAACCAGGGCTATTGGTCGGAAATGATGCAGTCGCTGACACTGGTCCTGTCGGCCTGCATCGTCTGCATGGCGGTGGGCACGCCCATCGGCATCGCCTGCGCCCACCGGCCACGGCTGTATGCCTGGATGCGGCCGGTTCTGGACCTGATGCAGACGCTGCCGACCTTTGTCTATCTGATCCCGGCGATCGTGTTCTTTGGCATCGGCATGGTGCCGGGGCTGCTGGCCACGGTGATTTTCGTCCTGCCCGCGCCGATCCGCCTGACGCAGCTGGGCATCGCCTCGACCCCGCCCGCGCTGGTCGAGGCCGCGACCGCTTTTGGCGCCACCCCACGCCAGTTGCTGTGGAAGGTCGAACTGCCAAGCGCCCTGCCACAGATCATGGCCGGGCTGAACCAGACCATCATGCTGTCGCTGTCGATGGTCGTCATCGCGGCGCTGGTCGGCGCGTCCGGGCTGGGCGTGCCGGTGGTCCGGGCGCTGAACAGCGTGAACACCGCGTTGGGGTTCGAATCGGGCATGGTGATCGTCGTCGTCGCCATCCTGCTGGACCGGATGCTGCGCATGGAGGGTCGCAAATGAACGCCGTCGAATTCGACCAAGTCTGTATCGTCTTTGGCGATCACCCTGACCGCGCCCTGCCCCTGATGGACGAAGGGCTGGACCGCGACCCCATCAAGACCGAGACGGGCCAGGTTCTGGGCGTCCATGATTGCAGCCTGTCGGTCGCCGAAGGAGAGATCCTGGTGCTGATGGGGCTGTCCGGGTCCGGGAAATCCACGCTGCTGCGCGCTGTCAACGCGCTGAACCCCGTCTGCCGGGGAGAGGTCCGGATCAAGCGCGGCGGACAGATGGTCAGCGTGACCGCCGCGGGCAGCCGTGCCCTGCGCGACATCCGTCTGCGTGACGTGGCGATGGTGTTCCAGGCATTCGGCCTGCTGCCGTGGCGCAGCGTGCGCGACAATGTCGGCCTGGGGCTGGAGCTGGCCGGCATGTCAAAGGCCGAACGGCGCGCAAAGATCGACGGCCATCTGGCGACGGTCGGCCTGTCGGAATGGGCCGACCGCAAGGTGGGAGAGCTGTCGGGCGGCATGCAGCAGCGGGTGGGCCTGGCCCGTGCCTTTGCGACCGAGGCGCCGATCCTGCTGATGGACGAACCCTTCAGCGCGCTGGACCCGCTGATCCGCGCCCGCCTGCAGGACGAGCTGTTGGAGCTGCAGGCCAAGACCGGGCGGACCATCATCTTTGTCAGCCACGATCTGGACGAGGCGTTTAAGCTGGGCAACCGCATCGCGTTGATGGACGGCGGCCGTATCGTGCAGATCGGCACCGCGCGCGAGATCATCGCCAACCCGACCAGCGATTACGTTGCCGATTTCGTGGCCCACATGAACCCGCTTGGCGTGCTGACCGCCGAGGATATTGCCGAACCCGGCACCGCCGAGGGCGAGCCTGTGCCCCGTGACATGCCCGTGCGTGCGGTGATGGGCCTGCTGGCGGATCGGGCAGCCCTGCCCGTTCAGGGCGGGGGGCGCATCACGCAGGCCGCCGTTCTGGCGCGCCTGATCGACCCGCGGGGCTAGCTGTTCTGCAAGTCCCGGTGGTATCGGACCAACAGCGCCAGCCCAAGCGCGAACAGTCCCAGACCCAGCCCGAAGACATAGACATAGCTGACGTATTCACCGGCATATTGCGGATAGAACGACCTGCGCATCTGTCCGATCACATGGATGAGGGGGTTCCACCAAAGCCAGTCCTGATAGGGCTGGGGCACGTCATCAAAGATGAAGAAGATGCATGACAGCAGGAAAAACGGCTTCATGAAAATTCCCCACAAAGGCTGCCACCAGTTGACCGCCTCGAACATGAAGCAGTTCATGACGCCGATTGCGGCACCCGTCACCACGACCATCGCCATGGCGATGGCGATCTGATCCATCTGCGGGTCGGTCCGTGTCTCTGACGTCAGAGTGATCATGGTAAAGATCACCGTGGCCACCATCAGCTGCGTGATCGCACTGAAGGCGATGCGTGCCAGCAGTGCGTCCATGAAAGTCACCGCCGGATAGGACAGCAGGGCCATGGAGTAGCGCACCGAACCGGCGACCTTGCCGGAAATGTCCAGGTACCCCAGGAACGGCACCATTCCGGTCGCATAGAACATCGCAAAGCTGGTCCCGATCGGCGGCAGTGCGAATGTCACCGAAAAGATCAGGGTCAGCAGCATGATCCCGCCTGCCGGTTCGGCGATTGCCCAGAAATATCCGCCGGTGGCGCGGCCGTTGCTGGTCTGCATCTCGCGCAGGACCAGTGCAGAGATGGCCCGCAGGCTGGCGAAACTGCGGTGCTTGCGCACCTCTTTCAGGACGCGCGGCGCTGCGGCGGTTGCTGTGCGCTGTGGAAGCGGTGCTGGCGTCGGGCCGTGTCGGGGTGTGTTCGTCTGGGACATGCGGATCACGAATGGCGCCGGGGGCGCGTTTGCGCTGCTCACGATTCCGGCAACGGATCGGTGCTGGAACTGTTCTGCGCGCTTATGTATGACAGCGCCAGCAAGATCAACAAGGCAGGCGGGGTAAGCGCATGTCCGCCCAGGACCCGAATTCCGGACCCCATGACAAGACGACCCCCGGTGCAGCCGCACCGCAGGCCGGTCCCCACCCCCCGGCCCAGGGCCAGGGACCTGCACAGGGGCAGGCTGGACAGGGGCAGCAGCCTCGACCCCAGGGGGCGGGTCAGGGGATGAATCGTCCGCTTGCCCAGCAGGGCGGTCCTGTGGCCCATCGTCCCGGTCAGGCGGCAGGCCAGCAGGTCATCCGCCCCGGGCAGCACAATCCGCAGATGCAGGCCCGAATCCAGGCCGCCATGCAGCAGCCCGTTCTTCCGCCCGCCAGCCCCGCCCGCCTTCATCGACGCCATTACGGCATGGCGATCAGCTTTGTTCTGATGGTGATCGTACCGATCCTGCTTAGCGCGATGTACATCTATACCCGCGCATCGGATCAATACGCGTCCTATGTCGGCTTTTCGGTGCGCAGCGAGTCCGCGGCCAGCCCGACGGATGTTCTGGGCGGTCTGGGTTCGCTGGTGGGTGTCACGTCCAGTTCGACCAGCGACACCGATATCTTGTTCAAGTTCATCCAAAGCCGCGATCTTGTCGAGCGCGTTGACGCCCGTATCGACCTGCGCGACGTCTGGTCCAAGGCCCCGAATGACCCGATTTTCGGGTTTCGCGGCGGTGAATCGCTGGAAGATCTGGTCAAGGAATGGGAGCGTAAGGTCCGCATTCACTATGACTCCGGCATGATCGACCTGCGGGTTCTGGCCTTTGACGCCAGTGATGCCCAGACAATCGCCAACGCGATTCTGGACGAGGGCGGCATTCTGATCAATCAGCTGAACGACATCGCGCGCGAGGATGCGCTGCGCTATGCACGCGACGAGCTGGAACGGGCACAGGACCGCCTGCGCGAGGCCCGCCAGGAGGTGACCGAATTCCGCAACCGTTATCAGCTGGTGGACCCCGTCGCCGATGTGCAGGGACAGATCGGCGTCGTCACGTCGCTGCAGCAACAATTGGCGGAACAGCTGGTCGGGCTTGGTCTTTTGCGGGCCAACGCCCAGCCCGATGACCCCCGGATCGATCAGGCAGAGCTGCGCATTCAGGTCATCCGCGACCAGATCGAGGCCGAACGCCAGAAGTTCGGCTCGACCGGCGGAGAAGAGGCCCTGTCCGATGTCGTGGGCCAGTTCGAGATTCTGACCGTCGATCGACAGTTCGCCGAGGCCAGCTATACGGCAGCTCTTGCGAGCTTTGAGACGGCTCGTGCCGAGGCCGTCCGCCAGTCGCGCTATCTGGCGCCTTACATTCGTCCGACCCTTGCACAAGATGCGGAGTTCCCCGAAAGGGCAAAGTTGCTGCTGATGATCGCCGGGTTCCTGACCGTGCTGTGGGTGATCGGCAGCCTGATCTTTTACAGCCTGCGCGACCGGCGATGATCTATCTGCAGAACCTCTGCAAGACGTACACGCTGAACGGCAAGCACAAGGTGGTGGCCGACGACATCACCGCCACGTTTCCGTCCGGCGTGTCCGTCGCCCTGCTGGGACGCAACGGTGCGGGCAAGTCATCGTTGTTGCGGATGATTTCCGGGGCAATGCTGCCGTCGTCGGGCAAGGTGCTGTCCACGGGCACGATCAGCTGGCCGGTCGGCTTTGCCGGGTCGTTCAGCGGAGAGTTGACGGGCGAACAGAACTGCCGGTTCGTTGCGCGCATCTATGGTGTCGACACCGAGGAATTGCTGTATTTCGTCGAAGATTTCGCCGAACTGGGCGACCACTTCAAGTTGCCGATCCGGACCTATTCATCGGGCATGCGGTCGCGTCTGGCGTTCGGTCTGTCGATGGCCGTCCCGTTTGACACCTATCTGGTCGATGAGGTTTCCGCCGTGGGTGATGCGGCCTTTCGCACCAAATCCAACCGGGTCTTCAACGCGCGCATGTCGAATGCCGGGGCAATCGTCGTGGCGCATTCGATGGGAATGCTGCGGCAGACCTGTCACGCGGGTGCCGTTCTGGAGCAAGGCAAGCTGACGTTCTATCCCGATCTGGAAGACGCCATCGCCGCACATATGGCCAACATGGAGCAAGCGCAGGCCGACTGAGCTTTGCCAGCTTCATGACGTCCCGGTGACGCCGTTTCTGCAGGGGTGGCGCATCCGTGATTGACCCGATATTGATTTGAATGAATTTGGCGCGACATTCGGCAAGGTCATATCATGAAAATCATCGTACTGGGTGGAGACGGTTTCTGCGGCTGGCCCACCGCCCTGCATCTGTCTGCCCGCGGCCACGACGTCGTGATCGTAGACAACCTGTCGCGTCGCAAGATCGATGTGGAACTGGAGGTCACGTCGTTGACCCCGATCCGTCCGTTGGGCGAACGGGTCAAGGTCTGGGCCGAACTGACTGGACGCGTCATCGGGACGGTGAATCTGACCGTCGGTCAGGACTATGATCAGTTGTTGTCCCTGCTGAACCGCGAGCGCCCCGACGTGATCGTGCATTTCGCGGAACAGCGCGCTGCACCCTATTCGATGAAATCCGCGCGCCACAAACGGTACACCGTCAACAACAACCTGAACGCCACGCATGACGTGCTGGCCGCGATCGTCGAATCAGGTCAGGACATCCACCTGGTGCATCTGGGCACGATGGGCGTCTATGGCTATGGCACCGCGGGGATGAAGATCCCGGAGGGTTATCTGGATGTGACCGTCCAGACTGCCAAAGGGCCCCATGATCAACAGATCCTGTACCCGGCGAATCCCGGCAGCATCTATCACATGACCAAGACGCAGGACGCGTTGTTTTTCTTTTATTACGCCAAGAACGACCGTCTCAGAATCACCGACCTGCATCAGGGAATTGTCTGGGGCACGCAGACCGCCGAGACGCAGATGGACGAACGGCTGATCAACCGGTTCGACTATGACGGCGATTATGGGACGGTGCTGAACCGGTTCCTGATGCAGGCGGCCATCGGCTATCCGATGACGGTGCATGGCACAGGTGGCCAGACACGGGCCTTCATCCATATTCAGGACAGCTGCCGCTGCATCGAACTGGCCATCGCGAACCCGCCCAAGCGCGGCGATCGGGTGCAGATCCTGAACCAGATGACGGAAACCCACCGCGTCCGCGATCTGGCGGAGATGATCGCGGACCGCACTGGAACCGACATCGCGTACCAGAAGAATCCGCGCAACGAGTCCGATGAAAACGACCTGCACGTGGTCAATGACAGCTTTCTGGGGCTGGGCCTGCAGCCGATCACACTGGCCGAGGGGCTGATGTCCGAGGTGCGTGACATTGCCCGCAGATACGCCGACCGCTGTGATCGCGACAAGATCCCCTGCATATCGCAATGGCGCACGGCCGACGCAGCCGAATAGGGTGACCGGAGGCGGACTATCCGCCCCCGCCGCAGGATCAGGCCAGAAACGCTTTGAGGTCGTCCAGCAGACGCTCTCCATGTGTGGCTGTCAGCCCGTGCGGGGCATTGTCGTATTCGATCAGCTTTGCCGTCGGCACCATGCTGGCCATCCGGTGCGCTGTGGCGCCGATGGGCACGATCTTGTCCGCGGTCCCATGCACGACCAGCGTTGGCAGGGTGATCTGCGCGACATCGGCGGTGAAATCGGTCATGCCAAAGGCCGTCACGCATTCGATCGTGGCGCGCGGGCTGGCCATCATCGCCATGCCCTGCGTCCAGTCGAGCACCGCCTGACTGACGCCGCCCAACAGTCCTTGGCCATAGAACTGCTTGGCGAAATCCTGCAGGAAGGCGGGACGGTCCTTGCGCAATCCGTCGCGCATTCCCTTGAACAGGTCGGCAGGGGCACCTTCGGGATTGGCGTCGGATTTCAGCAGTGCAGGCGCGACCGAGGAAATGAACCCCAACCGACCGACCCCCTTGGCACCGTGACGCGAGACATAGCGGGCGACCTCTCCGCCACCCATGGAGAATCCGATGATGGCAGCATCGGTCAGCCCAAGGCCGCCGATCACCGCGGCCAGATCGTCCGACAGCGTGTCATAGTCATAGCCGTCCCACGGCTGTTCCGACCGGCCAAAGCCGCGGCGGTCATAGCTGATGACGCGGTATCCGGCCTCGGCCAGACCCATGGCCTGCGTCTCCCAGCTGTCGGCGGTCAGGGGCCAGCCGTGGATCAGGACGACGGGGCGGCCCTGCCCCCAGTGCTTGACGTAAAGCTGCGTGCCATCTTTTGCGGACATCATCGGCATGGTGCGTTCCTTGGTCGGTGGTTCGCCCAAGGAACGCGTCGGGGCCATGACAGGTTCGCCCGGCCCCGATCACTGTTCTGTCGACGCTATTGCACCCGCGCCCAGGTCTGGCTGCTGCACAGCAGACCACCCGCGATGCAGCCCGACAGGCTCATCCGGTCGCCGGCGACGGCGGCCTTGCCAGCATAGACCTTGTCGTTGGACGGGCGCCATACGCGGCCCGCATAATCGCCGCCGCCACTGGGTGCCATGTCGATGACGATCTGGCGGCCCAGGTTGGGCGACTGGTATTCGGTGCTGTCCCGGAACGTCCGGGTGATCGTGCCGCAGAACGCGCCGCCACAGGGGGCGACGGTGACATGGGCGAACGCGCCCTCGTCGGGTTGGGTCTGCCAGACCCCTTCGATCGGGTCGGCGCTTGCCGCCCCTGCCGCCAGCGCGAGTGCGGCGGCCAGAATGATGTGACGCATGGGTCTCTCCTCCTCAGGATGGGGTCAGATTGCGCGGGCCGCCGCTGTCCGGGCAAGCATGACGTCAGGTCCCTTGCCGTTCCCGCCCGCCCCGTGGCAAAGGAGGCGCAACCCTTGATACCGGAGCGTGCCGCCATGATCCTCTATCCCGCCATCGACCTGAAGGACGGCAACTGCGTGCGCCTGCTGCGCGGCGACATGGATGCCGCCACAGTCTTCGGCAGCGACCCCGCCGCACAGGCCCGCGCATTCCAGGACGCGGGCGCCGAATGGCTGCATCTGGTCGACCTGAACGGCGCGTTCGAGGGCAAGCCCGTGAACGCCGCCGCGGTCGAGGCGATCCTGGCCGCCACAGACATCCCGACCCAGCTGGGTGGCGGCATCCGCGACATGGCGACCATCGAATCCTGGCTGGACCGTGGGCTGACCCGCGTGATCCTTGGCACCGTCGCCGTCGAAAACCCCGACCTGGTGCACGAGGCCGCGGACGCGTTCCCCGGCCGCATCGCGGTGGGCATCGATGCGCGCGCCGGGCGGGTCGCCACGCGGGGCTGGGCCACGGAAACGGACGTGAACGCCACCGAACTGGCGCGCCGGTTCCAGGACGCGGGCGTCGCCGCGATTATCTATACCGACATCGACCGCGACGGCGCGATGGGCGGCCCGAATATCCACGCGACCGAGGCGCTGGCCCGCGCCGTCACCATTCCGGTGATCGCATCGGGCGGGGTGTCGTCGCTGGCCGACCTGCAGGCGCTGGCCGACACGCAGGTGATCGCAGGCGCCATTTCCGGGCGGGCGCTGTATGATGGCGCGCTGGACCTGCGCCGGGCGCTGGCCGCGCTGGCCTGATGCCTGGGGGCCTCTGGCCCCGCCCCTGTCGCTGCGTTAGAACTCAGGGCTGAACAGCCCCAGCCAAAGGCCCCGCCGATGCTCAAGACCCGGATCATCCCCTGCCTGGACGTCGCCGATGGTCGCGTGGTCAAGGGCGTGAACTTTGTCGACCTGATCGACGCGGGCGACCCTGTCGAGGCCGCGCGCGCCTATGACGCCGCAGGCGCCGACGAGATCTGTTTCCTGGACATCCATGCGACGCATGAAAATCGGGGCACCATGTTCGATCTGGTGACGCGGACGGCGGAACAGTGCTTTGTGCCGCTGACGGTGGGCGGCGGCGTGCGGACGCACGAGGACGTGCGCGCCCTGCTGTTGGCGGGCGCAGACAAGGTCAGCTTCAATTCCGCGGCCGTGGCCGACCCCGACGTGGTGGCAGCCGCCGCCGACCGGTTCGGCAGCCAGTGCATTGTCGTGGCGATCGACGCCAAGTCCGTGGCGGATGGCCGGTGGGAAATCTTTACCCATGGCGGTCGCAAGCCCACCGGCATCGACGCGGTCGAATTCGCGCGGCTGGTCGAGGCCAAAGGCGCGGGAGAGATCCTGCTGACGTCGATGGACCGCGACGGCACGCGGTCGGGGTTCAACCTGCCCCTGACGCGGGCCATTGCCGATGCGGTGAACGTGCCGGTCATCGCTTCGGGCGGGGTTGGTACGCTGGATCACCTGGTCGAAGGCGTCACCGAAGGCCATGCCAGTGCCGTTCTGGCCGCCAGCATTTTTCACTTTGGCACCCACACTATCGCCGAGGCCAAGGCACACATGGCTGCCGCCGGCATTCCCATGAGGCTGACATGACCGCCCTGCACCGCCTTGCCGCGACCGTCCAGAACCGCAAGACAGCCGAACCCGACAGCAGCTGGACCGCCAAGCTGCTGGCCAAGGGCCCCGAAAAATGCGCCGAAAAATTTGGCGAGGAGGCCGTCGAGGCGATCATAGAGGCGGTCAAGGGCGACCGTGCCCGCCTGACGTCGGAGGCCGCTGACGTCATCTTTCATCTGCTGGTCATGCTGGCCGCGCGCGACGTCACGCTGGACGACGTCGAGAAGGAACTGACGCGGCGCGAAGGCATATCGGGTCTGGCCGAAAAGGCCGCCCGCCCGGGGAACTGAATGAGCAAAGCGCGAGGGAACCCTTCCCCTTGGGCAGGCACAAGGGCTATAAGCCCCGCAATCGCCGCGCATGGACGCGGCCCGACCTGAACACGTCAGAGGATGGCATGAGCAACGATTCCCACAACGACAAGCATCACGAGGGCGACGTGGCCTTCATCCGCTCGCTGGCCGAGCTGCTGAATTCAAGCGAACTGAACGAGATTCAGGTCAAACGCGAATACGGCGAGCATGACCGCCTGACGGTCAGCCTGACCAAGCAAGGCAAGCAGGTCGTCTATGCCCAGAGCCATGCCGCCCAGTCCGCCCCCGCCACACAGGCGCCCGCGCCGAGCCCGGCTGCGGGATCCGCGCCGATGCCTGCAGCCGCAAGCGCCGATCCGGCCAGCCTGCCCGGCGCGGTGACCTCGCCCATGGTGGGCACCGCCTATCTGTCGGCAGAACCCGGTGCGGCCGCGTTCGTGACAGTCGGCCAGTCCGTGGCCGAAGGCGATACGCTGATGATCGTCGAGGCGATGAAGACCATGAACCACATCCCCGCCCCCCGCGCGGGCACGGTGCGCCGCATCCTGGTCGATGACGGCAATCCGGTGGAATTCGGCACCCCCCTGATGATCGTCGAGTAAGCGCATGTTCGACAAGATCCTCATCGCCAACCGGGGCGAGATCGCATTGCGCGTGATCCGCGCCTGCCGCGAGATGGGCATCGCCTCGGTCGCGGTCCATTCGACCGCCGATGCCGATGCGATGCATGTCCGCATGGCCGACGAATCGGTGTGCATCGGCCCGCCGTCATCGACCCACAGCTATCTGTCGATGCCCGCGCTGATCTCGGCCTGCGAGATCACCGGGGCGCAGGCGATCCACCCGGGCTACGGCTTTCTGTCGGAGAACGCAGGATTCGTGCAGATGCTGGAGGACCACGGCATCACCTTTATCGGCCCGCGCGCGGAACATATCCGTATCATGGGCGACAAGATCACAGCCAAGGACACCATGAAGGCGCTTGGCGTTCCATGCGTACCTGGCAGCGATGGTGGCGTCGATGACGTCGATCAGGCCAAGGCGGTGGCGGCCCAGATTGGCTATCCGGTCATCATCAAGGCGACGGCGGGTGGCGGCGGCCGCGGCATGAAGGTCGCCGAAACCGAAGCCGGCCTCGAGGTCGCGTTCCGCACTGCGCGATCCGAGGCCAAGGCGGCCTTTGGCAACCCCGACGTGTATCTGGAAAAATATCTGCAAAGGCCCCGCCATATCGAGATTCAGGTCTTCGGCGACGGCAAAGGCCGCGCCGTTCACCTGGGCGAACGCGACTGTTCGTTGCAGCGCCGCCACCAGAAGGTTCTGGAGGAGGCCCCCGGCCCGGCCATCACCCCCGAACAACGCGCCCGCATCGGCAGGGTCTGCGCCGACGCCGTGGCCAAGATCGGCTATTCCGGCGCCGGCACGATCGAGTTCCTGTTCGAGGATGGAGAGTTCTATTTCATCGAAATGAACACCCGCCTGCAGGTCGAACACCCTGTGACCGAGGCGATATTCGGGGTTGATCTGGTCCGCCAGCAGATCCGCGTCGCCGCCGGTCTGCCGATGGAGTTCCACCAGGAGGATCTGGTGATCAACGGCCATTCAATCGAGGTGCGGATCAACGCGGAAAAGGTGCCCGGCTTTTCACCATGCCCCGGCAAGATCACCCAGTACCATGCACCGGGCGGACTGGGCGTGCGGATGGATTCGGCATTGTATCAGGGCTATTCGATCCCGCCCTATTACGACAGCCTGATCGGCAAGCTGATCGTGCACGGCCGTGACCGGGACGAGGCATTGGCGCGCCTGTCGCGTGCGTTGGGTGAGCTGATCGTGGACGGGGTCGACACGACCGTGCCGCTGTTCCGCGACCTGCTGGCCGAACCGGACATCCAATCGGGGAACTATTCGATCCACTGGCTGGAACGCTGGCTGGCCCGGCACTACGCATAGGGGTCCGATGCTGACGCCAGCGCAACTGCTGACCGGTTACGCGCGGGGCGTCTTTCCGATGGCCGAAAGCGCGGATGACGACCGCCTGTACTGGTTCGACCCCCCGATGCGGGGGGTCCTGCCAGTGGGCGGCATCCATGTCTCTAGGTCGCTACGGCGAGATTTGCGGCGCGGCGGATGGTCTGCGCATATGGACTGTGATTTTGCGGAAATCGTCGCCGCCTGTGCGAACCGAGAGACCACTTGGATCAATGCGCCGCTTGCCGACCTGTACCAGGCACTGCATGGGGCAGGTCATGCCCACGCCATTGAAATCCGCCATCACGGGGAATTTGCCGGAGGCATTTTTGGGGTGACACTCGGCGGAGCATTCTTTGGTGAATCGATGGTTTCGGCACAGGAAAACGGGTCGCGCATGGCACTGTGGTGGCTTTCATCACATCTGAGACGGTGCAATTTTTCGCTTTTTGATACGCAGTTCCTGACGCCACATCTGGCGCGAATGGGCGGCAGCGAGATACCAAGGAAAACCTATCGGATGCGTCTGACATCTGCGTTGCGCCGCAAGGCTGACATCCGTGCCGTTGCATTGGAGTCAGCAAAGGCGCTTGCAGATCAGCCCTGACAACTCATGACCCAGACATCATAGCGCGCGTCGTCCAGTGCCGACAATGCCGGCGCGCTGGCAATCATCCAGCCGCTGAAAACGGACGCATTCTGGCGCAAATCGGTAATCGTAAGCTGCGCGAACGCGTCAGAACTTGGGTCGCCAGCCGGGTACCGGCATTCCCCCAACCTGATCTCCAGACGCCCATATCTGACGGCCTGCCCGATCTGCAGCGGCAGCTCAGTCGTCCGTCCCGATACCTTGTCCAGCCCTCGCAACATCGCACCCTGCGCACGGGCGGTTTCTTGAGCAGCAAGCGGTGATGCGATCAGCATCAAGCACAACATGAGACGTATCACTGAGGGTCACCGTCCGCCGACTGACTGTCTACGAATTTCAGCATAAGCTGCAATAGACTGACAGCTCCCTGAACGTCCTCTATCTCGTCGCCTGGGGACAAGTTGTCCATAGCTCCGCCCGGTTGCAACTGAATATAGGCACCGCCCAGCAACCCGTCAGACTGAATCAGTGCGGCGCTGTCAGTCGGCAATACGATATTGTCGGGAACCGTCAGCACAGCATCGGCAAAATAGGTCTGAGGATTCAGGCGCACTTCACTGACACGGCCAATACGCACCCCTGCCAGACGCACCTCGGTACCGACCGCAACACCGTCCACATCGGGAAACGACGCTGTCAATGAATAGCCACCGCTGCTCCATTGCCCCGACGCAGCCCAAGCTAGAAAGCCCACAGCAACTGCCAAGACGGTCGCACCTGCAATCAATTCAGCACGCGTCTCGGATCGGTCAACGATGTCACCTGACATGTTATTCGGGGCGCCACGCATCATAATCACTGCGGATGACAGGCGCTGCGCGATAGAGCGACCCGGCCGGGACATAGGCATCGGACGTGCCGGTCAGGTTGGCCTGATGCGGCTGCTCCCACTTCTTGCGCGGGACAGCCAATTCGGTTGGCGCTTCGTTCCAAGTGTGGTGCAGCCAGCCGTGCCACTCTGGAGCAATCTGGCTTGCCTCGGATTCTGCTTTGTAAATGACCCAACGGCGCTTGCCATCTTTGGTCTTGTAGAACACGTTGCCCGCCGCATCCTCACCGACCTTGACGCCGTTGCGCCACGTCCAGAACTGGGTATTGAGCGTCTGGCTGTTCCACCAAGTCAAAAAGCGCAGCATGAACGACATCGGCAGGACCCTCAACGAACTGTATTTCCATTGGCATATGCCCCAGTTTCCGCGCAAGGTCCAGCCTTGCGCGGCCCGCTCTGGTCAGCCTGCCGATGCAGTCTCTTTCTTTGGATCGACGTGGATCAGCAACGGCTTTGCCGTTGGGTTGTCGACCGCCTCGTCGTTGACAACAACCTCCTGGACACTGTCTAGGCCGGGCAGTTCGAACATCGTATCCAAAAGGATCTCTTCCATGATCGAACGCAAGCCCCGCGCACCCGTCTTGCGCTTGATCGCCCGCTTGGCAATCGCTGTCAACGCATCGTCGGTAAAGGTAAGCTGGACGCCTTCCAGATCGAACAAGCGCTGGTATTGCTTGACCAATGCATTCTTGGGCTTGGTCAGGATGATGATCAGTGCTTCTTCGTCCAGATCGGTCAACGTTGCGATAACCGGCAGACGGCCGACAAACTCCGGGATCAGGCCGAACTTCAGCAAGTCTTCCGGCTCGAGTTCCTTGAACAGCTCCCCAACACCCTGATCTCCCGATTCCTTGACCGAGGCGCCAAAGCCCATCGCGGTTCCCTTGTTCCGCTGAGAGATTATTCGGTCCAGACCCGCAAATGCGCCACCGCAGATGAACAGGATGTTCGTCGTATCGACCTGCAGGAATTCCTGCTGGGGGTGCTTACGTCCGCCCTGCGGAGGCACGGATGCGACCGTACCCTCCATGATCTTCAGCAAAGCCTGCTGCACACCTTCTCCGGACACGTCACGGGTGATGGAAGGGTTGTCCGACTTACGGGTAATCTTATCGACCTCGTCGATATAGACGATGCCCCGCTGCGCTCTCTCGACGTTGTATTCGGACGACTGCAGCAGTTTTAGAATAATGTTCTCGACATCTTCTCCAACGTAGCCAGCTTCGGTCAAAGTCGTTGCGTCGGCCATGGTGAAGGGAACGTCGAGAATGCGCGCCAGCGTTTGCGCCAGCAGCGTCTTGCCGCAACCGGTCGGGCCGATCAGCAGGATGTTGGACTTGGCAAGTTCAATGTCGGTCTTGGAGCCGTGATTCAGGCGCTTGTAATGGTTGTGCACAGCCACCGACAGAACGCGCTTGGCATGTTCCTGCCCAATGACGTAATCGTCCAGCACGCCGCAGATCTCACGCGGAGTGGGCACGCCTTCACCCGACTTGAGACCGCTGGTCTTCGTCTCCTCGCGGATGATGTCCATGCACAGCTCGACGCACTCGTCGCAGATGAACACGGTCGGCCCTGCAATCAGCTTGCGGACCTCGTGCTGGCTCTTGCCGCAGAAGCTGCAATAGAGCGTGTTCTTGCTGTCGCTGCCGGACTGGTTCGCCATCGTCCATTTCCTTGACTGCCGTCCCGCAAGGTCGCGGGGCGGGCGACGGCGGGATCAGGTTTCCACGCGCCGCATCTTCGGGTTTTCTGCGGCGGATCGGCCGCCGCAGGTCATTCATGCCATGTTACGGGCCAGTCGGGCCCGTCACAATCCCTATCAAAGCTATTTCTTTTCGGGAACGGCCTTGCCACGCGGCGCCACGACCTCATCGATCAGGCCCCATTCCTGTGCCTCGTCCGCGGTCATGAAGCGATCGCGTTCCAGCGCCTCTTCGACCTCGGACAGGGATTTCCCGGTATGGTGGACATAGATCTCGTTCAGCCGGCGCTTCAGCTTCTCGGTTTCGCGGGCGTGGATCAGGATGTCGGTGGCCTGACCCTGATATCCACCAGACGGCTGGTGCACCATCACGCGGCTGTTGGGCAGCGAATATCGCAGTCCCTTTTCACCCGCCGCCAGCAGCAGCGACCCCATGCTGGCCGCCTGACCCACCACCAACGTCGAGACGCGCGGCTTGATGTACTGCATGGTGTCATAGATCGACAGGCCGGATGTCACGACTCCGCCGGGGCTGTTGATATACATGCTGATGTCCTTGGACGGGTTCTCCGCCTCCAGAAACAACAGCTGTGCACAGATCAGCGTCGACATCCCGTCATGAACGGGACCCGAAACGAAAATGATCCGCTCCTTCAGCAGGCGCGAGAAGATGTCATAGGCCCGTTCCCCGCGCGAGGTCTGTTCGACCACCATCGGCACCAGGGTGTTCATGTAGAATTCTGCCGGATCGCTCATCTTCTGTCCTTGCCTGTTCGCCCCTGTCCCCGCGATTCGACCGGGCACTTATCCCTGTCTTATCCGCGAAGTGTTGACAGAGTCTTAGTAACGGGCAAGGACAGCCGCAAGGGATGGAACGCAAATCGCCCCCGGCGGGCGGACAGGAGGCAGCCGTGAAGCTGATCGTGGGGCTGGGAAATCCCGGCGCGAAATATGCGGCCAATCGTCACAATATCGGGTTCATGGCTGTGGACAGGATCGCAGCAGACCACGATTTCACACCATGGCGCACCCGGTTTCAGGGTATGGCCGCCGAAGGGCGGCTGGGCGACATGCGCGTCACACTGCTGAAACCGCAGACATTCATGAACCTGTCCGGCCAATCTGTCGGAGAGGCCGCGCGCTATCTGAAACTGACGCCCGCGGACGTGATCGTGCTGCATGACGAGCTGGACCTGGCGCCGGGCAACTGCCGCGTGAAACAGGGCGGTGGGCATGCCGGGCACAATGGGCTGCGGTCCATCCATCAGCATATCGGCGCGGAATATGGGCGGGTGCGGCTTGGCGTCGGGCATCCGGGACACAAAGACAAGGTCGCGCCCTATGTCCTGTCCGATTTCGCCAAGGCCGAACAGGATTGGCTGGACGATCTGCTGCGCGGGATTTCGGACGGGGCGGTGGCGCTGGCTGCCGGCGACGGCGGTCGTTTTCAGAATGCGGTCGCGAACCGCACTGCCCCTGCACGAAACAGCGGTACCGACGCCCCTGCCCCAAAGGCCGCCGCGCAAGCCGTGGCCAAACCCGAACCCTCCCAGCAACCCGCCACCCTGACCGACCGACTGCGCGCCTTGAGTGAGCGGTTCAAGTGAGCGTCGTCGCAGCCTTTGGCCATCAGGCGCAGGCCTGTGCCGCCCTCGGTTCGCCACTGACTGCACAGCTGTGCCGGACGCTGCCTGATGTGCTGGGTGACGGCCCCGTCGGGGACCGCGTGCTGGGCTGGCAGGGCGATCCGTCGACAGGGGCGGATTCGGTGCCGCTGCGACTGTGTGGCGCACTGCATGCACTAGTGCTGACCGGGCGGGCACCCGATCTGGCACGCGCCTATGATGGCGGCCAGGTGAACCCGTCATTACTGCGCGCTGCGCTGAACGATTATGTCGATTTCATCCTGTCGTGGCTGGACAGTCCCCCGCAAACGAACGAGGTCGCCCGCGCCGCGCCCCTGATAGGCGCTGCCCGGTTTCTGGGCGCATTGTCGCCCCTGCCCCTGCGGCTGCTGGAGTTGGGCGCTTCGGCAGGGATGAACCTGAATTTCGACCGCTATCACCTGGGATCGAACGGGTCAGGTGTCGTCCTGACGCCCGAGTGGCGGGGCACAGTGCCGCAGGGACCGGTATCGGTCGCCAGTCGCCGAGGGGTGGATCTGAACCCGCTGGACCCGGATCGCGACGGCCTGCGGCTGATGGCCTATTGCTGGGCCGACCAGCATGACCGTATGGCGCGTCTGCGCGCAGCGCTGGACATTGCCCGCAAAGATCCGCCGCAGGTCGACCGGGGTGATGCGGGCGCATGGCTGACCGATCAACTGGCCGCAGCGGTCCCCGATCGGCTGACGCTGGTCTATCACACCGTGGCCGCGCAATATTTCCCGCCTGCAACGGTACAGGCGTGCGACGCGGCGCTGATCCGCGCCGGACAGGCGGCCGCCCTGTCCGCCCCTGTCGCGCATTTGCGGATGGAGGCGGATGGTGGCGACGGTGCCGCGCTGGACCTGACCCTGTGGGATGGCGCGCGCCGTGACTGGTCGCTTGGCCGTGCGGATTTCCATGGTCGCTGGATCGACTGGCAACCAAAGCAGTTGTGACTTTCCCCGATGCCCGGCCAAGCCTAGTCTGACGGAAAAGGAGACCGCATGGACCCCTCTATCAACGTACTGGGTGGCGCATTGCAGCCATGCTCGACCAAGCCGATGACCGGATTTTATCGCAATGGATGCTGCGACACGGGTCCAGAGGATCGCGGCAGCCATACTGTCTGTGTGATCCTGACCGATGAATTTCTTGCGATGTCACGCTATCTTGGCAACGATCTGACGACGCCACGGCCGGAATACGGCTTTGCAGGACTGCAAGCGGGCCAGCGCTGGTGCCTGTGCGCCAGCCGGTTTCTCCAGGCGGCCCAAGAGTTTGCCGCGCCGACCGTGGTTCTGGAATCCACGCACCGGAGCGCGCTTGATATCGTTCCGCTGGACCTGTTGAAGCGTCATTCCGGAACCGACGCGGACTGACGTCGGGACCCCTACCTCACATGCGGCCAACGCGCCGCGATGCAGGCGCAATCATCAGTAACGGCCGGACTGCGGTCCGACCCGCTCTGCATTGCGGCCACCGGACTGCCAAGGTAGGCGGTGTCCAATTGGATACATGATGGTCGCACGGCCGACGCAGTTCAGAATGAACGCCTGGCAGGCCGATCATCGGATGCCAGGCGCTTTCACGGCGGACCCATCATGGGCGCCGTCCGCGCCACGGTAAGCGCCTTGATACGCCACGATTTAGCAGACCGCCTGTACGCTGATCAGGTCTTCAGGTCCTGCCCCAGATGCTTGGCGACAGTAAAGATATCCTTGTCGCCTCGACCACACATGTTCATCACGATCAGATGGTCGGCAGGCAGATCAGGGGCGATCTTGATTACATGGGCCAGCGCGTGGCTGGGCTCCAACGCGGGAATGATCCCCTCCAGCGCGCAGCACAGCTGGAATGCGGCCAAGGCCTCGTCGTCGGTGATGCTGACATATTCAGCACGACCGATATCCTTGAGCCAGGCGTGTTCCGGCCCGATGCCGGGATAATCCAGCCCTGCGCTGATCGAGTGCCCCTCCAGAATTTGGCCGTCATCATCCTGCAGCAGATAGGTGCGGTTGCCGTGCAGGACGCCCGCGCGGCCACCGGACAGGCTGGCGCAGTGCTCCATCCGGTCGTCCACCCCCTTGCCTCCGGCCTCGACACCGATGATGCGGACATCCTTGTCGTTCAGGAACGGATAGAACAGGCCCATCGCGTTCGACCCGCCGCCGATGGCCGCGATGATCGTGTCGGGAAAGCGACCTTCACGTGGCATGATCTGCTCGCGGACTTCCTTGCCGATGATCGACTGAAAGTCGCGGACCATCGCCGGATAGGGATGCGGCCCCGCGACGGTCCCGATGCAATAGAACGTGTCGCGCACGTTCGTGACCCAATCGCGCAGCGCGTCGTTCATCGCGTCCTTCAGCGTACCCCGGCCCGAGGTCACGGGAATCACCTCTGCGCCCAGCAGGCGCATGCGGAACACGTTGGGCGACTGGCGTTCAACGTCATGCGCACCCATGTAAACGATGCATTTCAATCCGAACCGCGCGCAGACGGTGGCAGTTGCGACACCGTGCTGGCCCGCGCCGGTCTCTGCGATAATGCGCGTCTTGCCCATGCGGATGGCCAGTAGGATCTGGCCCAGGACGTTGTTGATCTTGTGCGCGCCCGTGTGGTTCAGCTCGTCCCGCTTCATGTAGATCTTGGCGCCGCCCAGATGCTGGGTCATGCGTTCGGCGAAATAAAGCGGGCTTGGACGGCCAACATAGTGCGTCCACAGGTCGTCCATCTGCGCCCAGAAAGACGGGTCGGTCTTGGCACGTTCGTATTCGGCCTCCAGATCCAGGATCAGCGGCATCAAGGTTTCGGACACGAAACGCCCGCCATAGATGCCAAAGCGGCCCTGATCGTCGGGGCCGGAGGTAAAGCTGTTCAGGAGATCGTCGGCCATTGAATCCGCCTCTGGGTAAGCTGGGTATCCGGGCAATCAAGATGCCCCTTTCCCCTGTTCTAGTCGCCTTGACGCGCAGGGTGAACCCCGTCCGGGCCGGGCCGTGGCGAAACTGCACGATTTCCGCGTGGCGTCATGACGCGGACCATATTCGCAGTTGACGGACCGGCAGCGACGGTCGAGACCATCCCTGCATCCTGCGGAGCGACCATGCAAAGGCCCAGACCCCTGTCGGTGAGCGATCACCATGTCGCCAGTGTCGCCCCCGCCGAGGGGCTGTTGCGCAACCCTGACCGGCAAATGCTGGAATGATGACGATCTGGACACGCTGGCTGGGCGGTTGATCGACGGGTGGACGGGCGCCGTGCCGATCTTTGCTTATGGGTCGCTGATATGGAATCCGGGATTCGCCGTACAGGACCGACGCCGCGCAACCGCGATCGGCTGGCACCGGGATTTCTGTCTGACCCTGAATCATTTTCGCGGTACGCCCGAGCGACCCGGGCTGATGCTGGCGCTGGCGTCGGGCGGCACCTGCGAGGAGCTGCTGCTGGACATCGCGCAAGGCACCGAGGTCGAATCGTTGCGGGCCATCCTGCGCCGTGAACTGGTCGCGCTGATGTCGGTTGAAGAGCAGGCGGGGCGGTTGGCGACCGCGGCAGGTGCCGCAGGCTCGGGCGCCGATTATCTTCTGCGCACTGCACGGGGACTTGCGGAGTGGGGTATCGACGACGACTACATCTGGACGTTGCAACGTCTGGTCGCTGAACAGATCGAGGCCGATCCAGGCTTTGTGCCCCAAAAGCCGCGCTTAGCCTTTCCGGACATCATTGGCATTTGCGGTAGTATTGCACGGGCTGGTGATCGCCATGAGGGCTGGCGTCAGAACCCGCAGATCGATGCATTCGGCGCTGGCAGGCGGTATCCTGGTGGAGTCTGCTGCCTGGACGTCCTGTTGTGGCGACGTGAAACCGGCGAACCCAGATATCAGCCCCCCGCCATCTGGAACGGCCGTCACTGTTGAGAAAGCCGTTTCCCGATCAGCTATCGTCGGTCTCTTCGCAGCCGCTACACATGGTGATAGTTGCGCGGGTAAACGCCGATTGCGCCGTCACCTGTACCAGTCAATGTTTGCCATTCTCTGACGACAAAATTTCTTTGGTTGGCAAACCTCATGACTGCAGGCGGGTCAGCTGGATGGCCATGCCAAGGCTTTGTTGCACAAATCGCGTGAGGGATTCATTTTGTGAATTCAGCGTTGTAACTGTGCAGTCTGAGCAAACCCACATCTCCCGCCTACAAGACCAGGAACTGGCCCGCCTATAACGAAGCGCTCAAGCGCCGTGGTTCGCTGACAATCCGGTTCGATCCCGCCATGACCTGGGAGGCGGCGCCGACCGGCAAGCGTGGTCGCCAGCCCGACTGCAGCGATGCTGGGATCCAGACCTGCCTGACGATGAAGGTGCTGTTCGGCATGGCGCTCAGACAGATCGAGCCATGAGAACGCCACCGAGTGACCATGGCGAGGGGGGTTTGTCGAGAGCCTGCTGAGGTTGATCGACCTGGACTGGGCTGTGCCGAACTTCAGCACACTGAGCCGTCGCCAGAAGACCCTGAAGGTCAACATCCCCTATCGCGGATCAGATGGCCCGCTACACCTGCTGATCGACAGCACAGTCATCAAGGTCGAGGGCGAAGGGGAGTGGAACGTCCGTAAGCATGAGGGCACCAAACGCCGCGTCTGGCGCAGGATCCGCACCGGAATTGATGAGAAGACACTGGAAATCCGGGCCACCCAGTTCACCAGAAGCAATATCGGCGACGCGCCCATGCTGCCCGAGCTGCTGGACCAGATCCCGCCAGATCAGGAGATCGGCAGCGTCACTGCTGATGGGGCCTTTGACACCCGTAAGTGCCATGAGGCCGTTGCCGCCCGCGGTGCAGCCGCAATCATCCCGCCGCGCAAGAACGGCAGGCCGTGGCAGCCTGACACTCCCGGCGCGATCGCGCGCAACGAGGCCTTGCGAGCGTCAAAACGCTTCGGCAGGACGATCTGGCGACGATGGCGCGGCTATCACCGCCGGAGCCGCGTCGAAACCAGGATGCCTTGTGTGAAACTGCTGGGCCAACGTCCGGCCGCTCGGGACTTCGACCGTCAGGTCGCCAAGTTCCAAGTCCGTGTCGCCGTCCTGAACGGCTTCACCGCGCTCGGAATACCCCTCACTGAAACCGTAGGATGAGTCTGTCCGGGGATAGAGGAACCACAACCGGCAGACCATTTGTGCAACAAAGCCTCTTCGGATGCACACCGTATTCGGCCGCCAGCTTCGACACGGTGTGCCTGCCCTTCACGGTCTCACGCGCTACGGGTGCCTTTGAGCCTACGTCATGGTTTCTGCGTTTCCGCATTCCTGACCCCCTCGTTCTTGGAGACATGCAAACGTCAGATTGTAGCTTTCGTCACTGTCTAATTGCCGGGGAGTCGCTGAAACGCTATCAAGGGCATATCACATAGAAAATCAGAAAAACTAAAGTACTTTGCCACGCTGAGTATCACGCTTCTACCTAGCCTTCAGCTTCATTGCCCTGCCCGGACGCACGATGTCTTCGACGCGGATTAAATCACTTCGATACCCCTGCGTTAAATCGGCCGCCACCCGCAGGTGCCAAATGCCTCATTCACTTGTCTGCGGTCAAATGGAATGACCTCAACATGGCGACCAAGCGCGACAGGGCACAGCGCGCGGCGCGCGCGCGGGCGTGCTCGGGCCGTATTCTGGCAGCCATTTTGGGCCCGATGATCCAATACAGCCTGACAAACAGCCGACCTGCCCGCGCCTTGACAAGATGATTGTCCCGAAATGCCCGCAGTGCAACGACATCGGGATGGTGCGGATTACCATAGGCCGACGTCGCGACAAAGCACGCGCCGCCAGACGCGGACGCGTCATCCTGATCGGTGTGTGGATCATCGGGGTCAGGGGTGTCGGGTTCATCGACGATTGGTGGAAGGACGGGCAAGACATCGTCTACGTCCGGGCGGATCGGCGGCTGCCCGTCGTCGGGAGAGGGATCGTTGCCCTCGTCCAGGTTGAGGCGTGCCATCGTCGCTTCCAGTTCGTCGAAATACATGGACACATCACGATCCCGCAGGTCTTCGAAGCCCTCAGCCTTCTGTCGAAAGACTTCGACAACCTGGTCGAATGACAGATCGTCCAGATACCCGTCGGTGACGTCCAAGATCTGGTCACGGTCCATGAAATCGATAACCCGCTCATGGAACATGTCGATATGCTCGGCCTGACCCGTCAGAACGACTTGGCTGCCGTCGGGCATGTGGACAACGATATCGCTGTCGACGACCTGTACGGCATCGTAAAGCGCCTCCGCATCGGCAAAGGACCCGCCGAACCCGATGGAATCCTGATCCGAAAAATCCAGAATCGTCGTGTTGCTTGCCGGTCCGATCAGGAAAAGGTCACTTCCTCTGCCACCTTCGATGATACTGCTGGCCTGTCCGCCACCGCCACTGGCAAAGACGACATCATCGCCATCGCCGCCCATGACCGTATCATCACCACCGTCGGCAAAGATCACATCGCCTTGATCCGATGCCACAAGCACATCGTCTCCCCTGCCGCCGGAAATGACGTTCCGCCCGCCGTGCCCCTCGATCGTATCGTTTCCGACATGACCGCGCAGAATGTCGTTGCCACGCCCGCCGACGATCAGATCGTCAACCATTCCGGTCGTCGGGTCCGTGACATTATGCGCACCCTCGATCACCAGATTCCTGTTCGGATCGGAAATTACGACGACCATCATCTCTCCCGGCCGCAGGTCATATGCCCCCTGGACGCCAAAACCGGAGGTTACCTTCATGTCGGCGCGCGCGTCAGCGATGCCATTCGGGCCAGTGAGTGTCACACCCGACTCGTCGAACCATGGTGAATGTGGCGAATCCGCAGGGGTCAGCACACGCATCGACATATGCATTCCGTCGGGTATTTCGGAAAAATCGAGGGTGCCCGTCCCACCGGTCGGATTGTGCAGAAACACGATCTGCTGGCTGTCATCCTTGAAGCCGGTCACACCAATTCCGTCAGTGGCCTCGATGTTCCGCAATGCCTCGCCGTCGGTCATGGACGTCTTGCCGACCAGATGGCTTTGGGCAATGTCATAGATCTGCCCCATCGGCGTTGCTATCGTGGCGATCTGACCTCCATTGGCTTCCGCGGGTGGAAACTTGGTGTCGTAGAACTTGTTCGACAACCAGTCATAGGCAATGCCCCAATGGTCCATTGAATCAACACCAAGATCGACCGCCCGTGAGAATGCATCAATCCACGCTGCACCCTGATCGATGCCGATGGCGCTGTTCGCACCGATGTTGAATTCGGAAAGAGAGAATTTCAGATCATTTGAAAATCCTTCGGATCGCTCGAAGACCTCCATTGGGCGGATCGCCCAGTTCAAGTTCTGCGCAATCGTGCTGGCGTCGGGATAGGAGTGTTGAAAGATCGTGTCGACCATGCCGCGGTTTTCCAGCGAAATGTTCGAGATGATGTCAGCTGATTCCTGCGGTCCGTCCGCAGTCCATTTTCCGTCCGGACCCTGCGTTGCGCGCCATTGGACACCGGCCTGAACACCCAGACCCGGACTTTGCCAGCCGGAAATGTCGTCGGACAGCCGTTCGATCATATCGTTGAGTTTGGGGATCTGGACGTTCGCGATCGTGCCATATTCGTATCCGGTAAGGCTGCCCCAGGCCATGCTGCCCCAGTACTCGTTCCCGATTTCAAGATTGCTGATCCGAGCGTCGGGATATGCCTTGAAAGCGGCCTCGAGCCTGTCGAGGTACCGGTCGAAACCCATGTGGTCAAATGCGGCACTGCGAGTGTCATAGAACTGGAAGGTCGGGACCACCACGGTCATCGGTTTACCGGTCAAAGAGGCGTATTCCAGTGCCTCGTTGATGGTCATGACATAGTCGCTACTGCCGGGCTCGATCGGATTGCCGAACATTCGGTCAAGACCACCGTTTGCCCATGTCTGATCCTCCGTCACCCCGCCACCGGGATAGCGAAAGCTGGAGAATTCGATTTCCTTGAGCGTCGATGCGAACGGCTGACCATCGTTCAGGCTATCCCGCGTCAGGATAATGTTCGCGCCAAAATGAGCATCTGTGATCATTGACACCGGTTTCTCTCCTTCAAGCCGGCACACGCACTCTGTCGAAAAACGTGTTCGACGCACGCAAGCCAAACCGCGTATCGTCGAGCGGTGGCATCAACGAAGCTACGAAAGAGCCCTTGAGAAACGGTTAAATGGCACAAAGTTTTGCGCAGCGTGCAGGCGTGCTCGGCTTTGTCATTTGGAAACGTGATCACGGACAGGCACCCGCGGGCGTCGTCGCAGTTCGGCCGGTCGCTATTTTCGTTGCGTGAAACCATGCGACAGAGCGGGGTGCACGAGCGATTCGGCACGCGTCTGTAACCGGCTGACAATCCGGTAATCTGGCCGTTCTGTCGTTGGAACCCACGGATCGCGATGGATCTTGCTGATCGTCACCTTGACCAGGCTTGCGCAACAGGACGCGAGTATGGGGTCTTGGATGCCACGACCCCAATCTGTTCCCGATTGATCTAACAGCAATAGCCGTAATGCAGACGGTAAGGATGGTGCGCCTTGGCTGGGCGGTTCCAGACGACACCACACTGGCCCAACGTCATAGGACGTTGACCTTCGATCCCGAATTGCCATGCGAACCCAGTCGAGACACGGCTGCTGGATAGTGCCGAGGTTACGCTTCCAGGCAACGGCGCATGACAGGAACGATCTGGCGACGGCATATCAACAGCTGATTTCCCTGCGGCCTGAGGTTCCCAACCGCGTCTTGAGGGGAACGGGTCGGCATCGTCGCTGCCAACAGCCTCTGATATCCGCCGCTGCCCCACGGCGATCATCGCCGGCCATGCTACTGCGATGATACGCACCCCAAGAGCAGATGCCTATGGATAGAACGTTGCCTGGCACCACGCGTCTCAAACGAGATTGGGCGTGTCAGGCGGCACAACGGCAGAGGCGCGGATATAAGTGACCCTGACGTCATAATGGAACGCATAAACGGTTCCAAAATCACGGTCCACGCCACAGCGTCCACGGCAAAGTCATAGCGAGACGGCGGGTATAGGTGGTGGGGATCGGCACGGCTTTGTTGGAGAAAACGGGTGAGGGATTCATGCGGTGAGTTCAGTGTGGTCGCTGGTCCGCAGGAGCAAACCGATACCTCCGACCTACAAGACCACGAACTGGGCTGCCTACGAGGAGGCTTTGAAGCGTCGCGGGTCACTGACGATCTGGCTCGATACTGATATGAACTGGCATTCCAGACCCTCCGGCAGGAGACAGTTCACAGACGTTCAGCGACGCCGCGATCCAGACGTGCCTGACCATGAAAGTGTTATTCGGAATGGCGCTTCGGCAAACGACAGGCTTCGTCGGGAGCCTCTTACCGTTGACAGGTCGGGATTGGGTTGTGCCGGTTTTCAGCACCATCTACCGACGCCAAAGGACGCTTGCGGTGGACATTACGTATCGTGGCGCGCACGGCCCCCTGCACTTCCTGATCGACAGCACCGGCCATCAAGGTCGAGGGCGAGTGAAACGCCCGCAAGCATGGCGGCCCCAAACGACGCGTCTGGCGCAAGATCCCCATCGGTATTGATGAGCAAACGCTGGACATCAGCGCGGTCGAGATCACGGGCAGCAACACCGGGGATGCACCGATGCTGCCTCATCTGCTCACCCAGATCCCGCGCGATCAGGAAACCGGCCGCGTGACCGCGGATGGCGCCTCCTGCACGCGCCGATGCCATGACGCCATCGCTGACCGCGGTGCGGCCGAGGTCGTCCCGCCACGCCGAAATGCCCGGCCATGCAAGCCAACCACCGCCGGCGCCATCGCCAGGAACGACGCATTGCGCGTCGAGATATCTGGGCCGGGCGCTCTGGCGACACTGGAGCGGCTATTACCGCCGGAGCCGCGTCGAGATATGAGGCGGATCGTTTTCCCGACGATTGGATGCATCGTGCACGACTGCTGGGCCAGCGGCTGATGGCGCGGGACTTTGACCGGCAACGCGCAGAGGTTCAGGTGCGCGTTGCGATCCTGAACGGCGGCACCGCCCCTGGCATCCCCGTCACAAGGGCCGTGGGATAAATCCATCTGGGGAAAAGCGAGAACCGTCTGTCAGCTGATTTGCACAACAGAGGCACCTCGGGCTGCCGCCCGTGAAAGACCCTCGATGATGGTTGCTAACATCACTGGCCACCCGGGTGCCGATCTTATCAATGGCAGCTGCGAAAAGGCTGTTGTGAACGGCAGAGCAGGCAACCGTTTCAACTATCGGCACGCGGGCGGTGCCGTCGTGGATGGTGATGCGGGGAATTATACGCACCTTGAGATAAATGCCTGACAGATTTCCATTCTGGTAGCGCAATGCGCGTAGGTTCACCGTAACCGGCGCTACGACGGCTCTGGACTTAACTGAGCTCCGGAACCTTGTAACGCTGACAGATCATTGAATGGACGGTGCGGTGCGCGGCTCACCAATTCGTGAGCCAAGCGGCACAGTGGGAGTTAGTACATCCTTTGCGGCGCAACGCCCTTGTTGTTTAAACCCTGTCCAACCCGTCGCGCTCAGCAACCGGATTTCATGTCTGGGACGCCCAATGCCATCGTGGCGCAGCCGCCCGCAGTGGGTCGCACCATCGTCTGTCCAGCGCCGAATACGCTGATCGAAACCAAGGCTTGCCGACAGCCCTAGAGGCGTGCAGGTTGTCGCCAACCCCTTCGCAGACCACGCGCAGCAATGGCATCGGCAGTCGTGTCGTCGACCAGAACGGAGTTCACGTCGTCAGCAGGCCGCCCGCAGAAACGGGCCAGCATCAGTCTGCGGCGTCATACTGCAATCTTTCTTTTCTGCGGACGTCCCGCGACATAGGTCTGGGCCACGGCACGGTCGTCGCCCATGATCTGCAGAATGAAAAGCTCCTGCGACACGGTCTCGGCGCGTTCCATCCGCAGGGCCATGGCGGGGGTGGCGCGCGCGTCCAGCACCACCAGATCGGCGGCGCTGCCGGGGGCCAGGGTGCCGATGTCTGCCTCCATGCCCAAGGTCAGGGCGTTGCCGCGCGTGGCCCAGTGGAATGCCGACAGCGGATGCAGCTTTTGCCCCCGCATCTGCAGGATCTTGTAGCCCTCGGCCAGGGTCTGCAGCATGGACCAGCTGGTGCCGCCGCCCACGTCGGTGGCGATGCCGCTGACGATGCCCGCCGACCGCAGCCCGTCGTGATCGAACAGACCCGACCCCAGAAACAGGTTCGACGTCGGGCAGAACACCGCACGGCTGCCGGTTTCCGCCATGCGCGCGATTTCGCGGGGTTCCAGATGGATCGAATGGCCCAGCAACAGCCTGTCCGACAGCAGGCCGTAGCTTTCGTAGATGTTCAGATAGTCGCGCGCCTTGGGGTACAGCGACAGCGTGTATTCGATTTCGTCCACGTTTTCGGACAGGTGGGTCTGGATATGGCAGCCGGGATGGGCGCGGGCCAGTGCACCCGCCGCCTCCATCTGCTCGGGGGTCGAGGTGATCGCGAAGCGCGGCGTAATCGCATAGCGCTGGCGGCCCTTGCCGTGCCAAGCGTCGATCAGGGCATCACTGTCGTCATAGCCCTGCTGCGGTGTGTCCAGGACGGCGGCGGGGGCGTTGCGGTCCATCAGCACCTTGCCCGCTACCATTGCCATGTCGCGCGCATGGGCGGCGGTGAACAACGCATCTGCGCTGGCCTTGTGGCTGGAGCAGAAGGCCACGGCCGTGGTCGTGCCATGGGCCGTCAGCTGGTCCAGAAACAACCCCGCCATGTGGGTGGCATGGGCCGGATCGGCGAACTCGGCCTCGGCCGGGAACGTATATGTGTTCAACCAGTCCAGCAGCTGCGCACCCCAGCTGGCAATCACCTGCAGCTGGGGGAAATGGATATGCGGGTCGATGAACCCCGCCAGGATCAGGTGCGGACGGTGGTCGATCTCCTCCAGCCCCTCGCGGGACAGGTCGGCATGATCGCCCACGGCGACGATGCGCCCGTCATCGACCAGGATGGCACCGTTTTCCCATAGGCGGTGGTTGTCCGCCGTATCCTGAGGGTCGGCGTGAAAATCGAGGACGCGGCCGCGGATCAGCTGTTGCATGGGTATGTTTTCAATGAAGAAGCGGTGAGGCGCGCCATCAGTTCGGCGGCGGTAAAGGCGGCGATGATTTCGGGTCGCTTGTCGCGCGAAAAACCCGCCCCGATGGGGCAGGTAAGGGCCGCGGCATCGACGCCGCGCGACGTGGCAAAGCGTGTGAACTGTGCGCGTTTCGTGGCGCTGCCGATCATGCCGACATAGGCCAGATCGGCGCGGGCCAGCGCCTCTGCGGCCAGCAGAAAGTCCAGCGCGTGATCATGGGTCACGATGATCACGGACGTGCCGGGCCGGGCCATGCGGATCTGTGCCTCGGGCAACGGGGTCAGCAGGGTCGGGCCGCTGGCTTGGGCCAGTTCATCGGCCCGGCCGTCGATCAGCAGAGCATTCACCGGCAGCGGTTCCAGTACGCGCGCCAAGGCGCGCCCGACATGGCCCGCACCAAAGATCAGCGCGTCAGAATGATCCAGCGGCGCGGGGCCGTGGCGATCCAGCGTCAGCATCACCCGCCCGCCGCAGCACTGGCCGATCTGGGGGCCCAATGGCACGTCCATGGTCGCGTCGGTTTCGCCTCGTACCAGCATCTGGCGGGCACGGTCGATCGCCATGTATTCCAGCTGGCCGCCGCCGATCGTGCCGGTGACGCGGGCCGTGCCCACGAACATCTCCGCCCCCGCCTCTCGCGGGGTCGAGCCTTGGGTGCGGGTGACGCGGACGCGGATCATCCGCGCAGCCGTTCCACCGCCATCAGCACGCGTTCGGGCGTTGCCGGGGCATCAAGGCGCGAGGGCGTGCGATAGTCGGCAACCGAGGCCACGGCCATGTTGATCGCCTCGAACACGCTGATGCCCAGGACAAAGGGCGGTTCTCCGACGGCCTTGGACCGCTTGATGGTCCGCTCACTGGCCTCGGACCAATCGGCCAGCGCGACATTGAAGATGCGTGGGCAGTCGCTGGCCAGCGGCACCTTGTAGGTCGACGGCGCATGTGTGCGCAAGCGACCCTTGGCGTCCCACCACAACTCTTCGGTCGTCAGCCAGCCCGCGCCCTGGACGAACGCGCCCTCGATCTGGCCCAGGTCCAACGCGGGGTTCAGGCTGCGGCCCACGTCGTGCAGGATGTCGGCGCGGTCGATCTGATATTCGCCGGTCAGTGTGTCCACCGAAACCTCGGCAACGGCTGCGCCATAGGCGAAATAATAGAACGGGCGCCCCTGCCCCCTGGTCCGGTCCCAGTGGATCTCGGGCGTCTTGTAGAAACCCGCCGCCGACAGCTGGATGCGCGCCATGTAGGCCGCGCGGATCACCTGTGCAAAGGGGATCATCTGGTCGCCCGCCCGCACATGGCCGGGCACGAACGCGACCTGATCGGACGCGACCTTCCAGTGATCGGCGACGAATGCCACCAACCGTGCCTTGATCTGTTCCGCCGCGTCCAGCGCCGCCATGCCGTTCAGATCGGTCCCCGATGACGCCGCCGTGGCAGAGGTGTTGGGCACCTTTTCGGTTGTCGTCTTGGTGATCTTGATACGGCCCAGGTCGCATTGGAACGCCTCGGCCACCACCTGCGCGACCTTGGTGTTCAGCCCCTGCCCCATCTCGGTCCCACCATGGTTCAGGTGGATCGAACCGTCGGAATAAACGTGGATCAGCGCGCCCGCCTGATTGAACCATGTCGCGGTAAAGCTGATGCCGAATTTGACCGGGACCAGCGCCATGCCCTTGCGGATCACCCCACCTTTGGCGTTCCAGTCCAGCACCGCCTGCCGTCGGGCATGATAATCGCTGCTGGCCTCGAGTTCATCGAAAATACGCGGCAGGATCTGGTCCTGAACCGTTTGGTGGTACGGCGTCAGTTGACCGTTCTGGTACAGATTGCGCTTGCGCACCTCCAACGGGTCCATGCCCAGCGCATAGGCGATCTCTTCGATCATACGCTCGGCCACGATGGCGCCTTGGGGGCCGCCAAAGCCACGAAAGGCGGTGTTGCTGACAGTGTTCGTCCGCATCGGGTGGCTGCTGATGCGCACGTCGGGATAAAAATAGGCGTTGTCCGCGTGAAACAGCGCCCGGTCCGTCACCGGCCCCGACAGGTCGGCCGAAAATCCGCAGCGGGCATAGAAATCACCCTCGACCGACCGGATGCGGCCGTCATCGTCAAAGCCTACGGCGTAATCGACCACGAAATCGTGCCGCTTGCCCGTGGCGATCATGTCGTCGTCGCGGTCGGGACGGATCTTGACCGCGCGGTTCCAACGCTTGGCCGCGACCGCCGCGACGCAGGCAAACAGGTTCATCTGCGTCTCCTTGCCGCCGAAACCGCCGCCCATGCGCCGCACGTTCACCACCACCGCGTTGCTGGGCACGCTCAGGACATGCGCCACCATGTGCTGCACTTCGGACGGGTGCTGGGTCGAGACATGCAGGACGACCTCGTCATCCTCGCCCGGCACCGCCATGGCGATCTGGCCCTCCAGATAGAAATGATCCTGGCCACCGATGGCAAAGCGGCCCTCGATCCGACGCGGCGCGCCGGCCATAGCCGCGGGCGCATCGCCCCGGCGCAGGGTCAACGGATCGGTGACATAGCCCATGCCCGCATCGCGCGCCGCGATCGGGTCCAGCGCATGGGGCAGTACGTCGTAGTCGATCTTCGCCTTGTGCGCAGCGCGGCGCGCCTGATCGCGGGTTTCGGCGATCACCGCAAACACCGGCTGGCCCCAGAACTGCACCACCCCGTCGGCAAAGATCGGATCGTCGTTCTTGCCGTTGGGGGACACGTCGTTGACGCCGGGCAGATCCGCCGCCGTCAGGATGCCCAAGACGCCGGGCTGGGCCAGCGCGTCGGTGAAATCCATGCCCGTGATGCGGCCATGCGCACATGACGACAGGCCCAGATAGGCATGGATTGTGCCAGTGGGTTCGACCAGATCGTCGGTATATTCGGCGCGGCCGGTGACATGTTTTGCGGCGCTGTCATGCGCGGTGTCCTGATGGGCCTGTCCGGTGATGGTCGCGCTGTCGTCCTTCATGGGCTAAACCCCCTCACTCTGGCGCAGCCGCACGGGCAGGCCGGGTTCCGATTGCTCCAGCCAGAAACGCCGGATCAGGTTACGCGCCACCATCGCGCGATATTCGGCGCTGGCGCGCATGTCGGACATCGGCTGGAAATCCTTGTCGATGGCGCGGGCGGCGGCGTCAAACGTCGCCGCCGCAAAAGGCTGCCCCTTCAGTACGGCCTCGGTATGGCGGGCACGCTTGGGCGTTCCGGCCATGCCGCCAAAGGCCAGTCTCGCGCGGGTGATCTTGCCATCCGTCACATCGACGCAGAACCCCGCCGCGACGGACGTGATGTCGCTATCGCGCCGCTTGCTGACCTTATAGGCCGCGATGCGCGCCTGTGGCTGCATGGGGATCAAGACCTGTTCGACAAATTCGCCCAGCTGGCGGTCCTGCTTGCCATAATCGACAAAGAACTCCTCCAGCGCCAGCTCGCGCCGCACATCGCCCCGGCGCAGCACGATCCGCGCATCCAGCGCAATCAGCAACGGCGGCGTGTCCCCGATGGGAGAGCCGTTGGCGATGTTCGCCCCGATGGTGCCCGCATTGCGCACCTGCCAGCCGCCGATGCGCGACCAATATTCGGCCGCCTGCGGGACGTGGCGGGCGATCAGGGAAGCGGCCTCGCTATACGTCACCCCGGCACCCAGGCGCATCATTCCGTCCTCGACCGTGATGTCCTTCATCAGGTGCCCGATGAAGATGGCGGGGCTGATGTCGCGCATGAACTTTGTCACCCACAAACCGACATCGGTGCCACCCGCCACCAGCGTGGCCTTGGGTTCGTCCAGCAACAGCTGGGCCAGATCGTCGGTATCGGCGGGGACCAGCGCCCGGTCCGCGCCGCGCGCAAGCAAAACCCTGGCGCCGCGCATCCCGGTCAGGCGTGCGGCCACCGCATCGCGTTCGTGCGACAGGGCGTCCTGGGCCTGCCCTCCGGCTGCGCCCGCGGCCAACGCCGCGCGAATGATCGGGGCATAGCCAGTGCAGCGGCAGATGTTGCCCTGAAGGGCGGTTTCGATATCGGCTGCATCAGCTTGGGGATTGGTCATCCACAGCCCATACAGCGCCATCACGATGCCGGGCGTGCAGAACCCGCACTGGCTGCCGTGATGATCGACCATTGCCGCCTGAACCGGGTGCAGCCCGCCATCGGGTCCGCGCAGATGTTCGATGGTGACGATATGGGTGGCGTGGCACGACGCCAGCAGCCGGATGCAGGCGTTCACCGGCTCATAGACCAACCCGGTGGCCGTCAACCGGCCCGCCAGCACGGTACAGGCCCCGCAGTCACCCTCGGCGCAGCCTTCCTTGGTGCCGGTCATACGGCGCGCTAGGCGCAGATGATCCAGCAGCGTGTCCGA
This sequence comes from Paracoccus sp. Ld10, assembly GCF_045064235.1. Classification (NCBI taxonomy): domain Bacteria; kingdom Pseudomonadati; phylum Pseudomonadota; class Alphaproteobacteria; order Rhodobacterales; family Paracoccaceae; genus Paracoccus; species Paracoccus sp. Ld10. Next base: position 376,150 of record NZ_JBISHD010000032.1, read on the forward strand.
TGCCCCGACCTCGGTCAGCGCGATCTCGGTGTCGTTGAGCAGAAACCGCAGCTGGGTCATGATCGCCTTTCCTTGCCTTGGGTCAGAGTCTACGCCCTGCCGATGCGTTTCGAAATCGGCGGTGATCTAGAAGACTTTACACGTTCCGTTGAAAGCGGACCACCGCGACATGGCATCCGGTGCGAAAGCACGGGCGCATGCGACAATCAGAGGCAGCCACTGCGTCGACAGATCATGTCCTTGCCGGGGGCGCAGAATGGCGCGGCGGCCCCCATCGAGGGGGACCGCCGCGCCCGGGGGACTGCGCCCCCGTGTCCCACGGTCGTGCAAGCCGTGCGCGCCGCAGGACCGGCATCAAAGCCCCGCCACACCCAAGGGTCCGACCTGGCGGAACCAGCGCAGGATGGCGTCGCGTTCCTCATCCTCCATCCCGGTAATGTTGGCGGGGGGCATCGCGTCGGTCAGACCCGCCTGAATATAGATCTGATGCGCCGCGCGGGCGATATCGGCGGGCGTCTCCAGCAGCATACCTTTGGGCGCGGTGCGGATGCCCTCCCAGACCGGTTCGCGTGCATGACACATGGAACAGCGGCCGATGACGGCCTGGCTGGCCGCCTCGAACCCATCGGCTTGGGCAAAGCGAGCCTCGACCGGGGTCAGGGGCCGGGCCATCGCCTCGTCATAGCTGTCCTGATTGACACCAACCGACGCCAGCCACATCACCCCGATGAACAGCATCGTGGTGACAGCCCAAGTCCACCATCGATACCCCTTGCGGGCGTGCATGGTGTTGAAGAAATGCCGGATCGTCACGCCCATCAGAAAGATCAGCGCCGCGATCAGCCAGTTGTACTGGCTGGCGAATGCCAGCGGATAGTGGTTCGACAGCATCAGGAAAATGACCGGCAGCGTCAGGTAGTTGTTGTGGGTCGACCGCAGCTTGGCGATCTTGCCGTATTTCGGATCGGCGGCGCGCCCGGCCTTGAGGTCGGCCACAACGATGCGCTGGTTCGGCATGATGATCAGGAACACGTTCGCGGTCATGATCGTCGCGGTGAACGCGCCCAGATGCAGCAGCGCCGCGCGACCCGTGAAGATCTGGTCATAGGCCCAGCCCATCGCCACTAGCGCCGTAAACAGCAGCAGCATCAGCACCGTGGGGCGGTTGCCCAGGGGCGACTTGCACAGCCCATCATAGATCAGCCAGCCCACCGCCAGCGACCCGCCGGAAATCAGGATCGCCTGCCAGATCGCCAGGTCGGCCTTGGCGGGCTCGATCAGGTACAGGTTCGCACCCGCCCAATAGGTGACCATCAGCAGCGCGGCCCCCGACAGCCAGGTCGCATAGCTCTCCCATTTGAACCATGTCAGATGCTCGGGCATGCGTTCGGGGGCGACCAGGTATTTGCGAACGTGATAGAACCCCCCGCCATGGACCTGCCATTCCTCGCCATGCGCGCCCTTGGGCAGGTCAGGCGCCTTTTGCAGGCCCAGATCCAGCGCGATGAAATAGAACGACGACCCGATCCACGCGATCGCGGTGATCACATGCAGCCAGCGGACGGCAAAAGACAGGAATTCCCACAGGATGGCGGTTTCCGGGATCATCTCAGCTACCCCGATAGGTGGAATAGCCGAACGGAGAAATCAGCAGCGGCACATGGTAATGATCGTCCTGCGACATGCCGAAACGGATCGGGATGACGTCCAGAAAGCGTGGGCTTTCGGGTGCCACGCCCGACGCGTCCATCCAGGCACCGGCATGAAATTCCAATTCGTAGGTGCCGGTGGCGAAATCGCCCGCCGGCAGAATATGCGCGTCGGTGCGCCCGTCGGCATTGGTCACCATGCGCGCGATCTCCTGTCGCTCCGGCGACAGCCGGAACAGCACGACATGCATCCCGCGCGCGGGCAGCCCGCGCGCCGTGTCCAGAACATGCGTTGTCAGATAACCGGACATGAAAGCCCCCCGTCTTGATCGTTCATCCGCCGTGATACCCGATTTCCCCTGCCCCGGCATGGCCTTGATGCGCAAGGCAGTCTTAAGAAACCGTGCATAATCTGACACTAGTGATCGGCCAGGCGACCGGCCTGGGCCAGCTCCGCCTGATCCGCGGGGGCCGCACCGTTGTAGAACCAGTTCAGCGCCACCGCGCTGACCGCGGCCAGCAGGATTCCCGAATGGATCAGCGGATGAATCGCATGGGGCAACCACTGCTTGAAGTTCGGTGCGACCAGCGGGATCATCGCCATGCCGATGCTGATGGCCACGACGAACAGGTTGTGTCGGTTCGCGGTGAAATCGACGCGGCTCAGGATGCGGATGCCGGTGGCGGCGACCATCCCGAACATCACCAGCCCGGCCCCGCCCAGCACGGTGGTCGGCAGGCTCTCGACCAGGGCGCCCATCTTGGGGATCAGGCCCAGCACGATCATGATGACGCCGCCGGCCACGCAGACGAACCGCGACCGGATGCCCGTGACCCCTACCAGCCCGACGTTCTGCGAGAACGAGGTATAGGGGAATGTGTTGAAGATCCCGCCCAACATTGTGCCCAACCCGTCGGCCCGCAGGCCCGCGGCCAGATCGCGCGAATTGATCGGGCGGCGGCACATGTCCGACAGCGCCAGGAACATGCCCGTCGATTCGATCATCACCACGATCATCACCAGCACCATCGTGACGATCATCACCGGGTCAAAGGTTGGCAGGCCGAAATGGAACGGCTGGATGACGGCGAACCAGGCCGCCTCTGCGACCTTGTCGAATTGCATCAGGCCCATCGCGGCGGCGGCGACACCGCCCACCGCAATGCCCAGCAGCACGGCGATGTTCGACAGAAAGCCGCGGGCAAAGCGTGACACCAACAAGATCGTGCCCAGCACCAGCACCGCGATCAGGATGTTGGTGCCCGACGCATAGGCGGGGTTGGCCATCGCCGGGGCCAGACGAACGCCCGCAGGCACGCCGCCAGCCGCCACCGCCTGATCCAGCCAGGCCTGCTGCGCCGGATCGACCAGCATCGGCGCGGTCGGCCCCACCGGCAGGCCAAAGATCCAGTTGATGCCGATGGGCATCAGACTGATGCCGATGGCCAGGATCACCGTGCCGGTGACGACAGGGGGAAAGAACCGCAAGACCCGCCCGATCAGCGGCGCCAGCAATATGGCCACTAGGCCCGCCGCGATGATCGCCCCGAACAGGGCGCGCGCACCCTCGGTGCCCGGCGTCTGGCCCGCAATGGCGACCATCGGCCCGACGGCTGCAAAGGTCACGCCCATCATCACCGGCAGGCGGATGCCGAAATACTGGGTCATTCCCAGGCTTTGGATCAGCGTTGCCAGACCGCAGACGAACAGGTCGGCCGAAATCAGGAATGCCACCTCCTCGGGGGGCAGCTGCAGGGCGCGGCCAACGATCAGAGGCACCGCGATGGCACCCGCGTACATGACCAGCACATGCTGGAACCCCAAGGTGATCAACCGCCCCGTCGGCAGCATCTGATCGACGGGATGGACCGTGGTCCGGGCAAGGCTGTCTGTCATGGCGGGATCCCCTGTGGCGTCTTCGACATCGCGTCGTGACTGCGCGACTGTCCAAGACCTAGCGCGGTCAGACATTTTCCCGAAACGGATTTTCAGCCTGCGTCTTGCGCCGGGCGTGCGATTGCCCGAAAACGCGGCACCGGTTCAGGACTGGCACGTCACGCGGCGGCAGCAGTTCCGGCGTGAAAATGGAAATGAATTCTGAACGTTGGCTTTTTGACTTGCGAGGCTTCCTTTTCGCCCGCATCTAAAGGCTGCATCAACAAGGGACGCATAATGGCCGACCCGACCCGCAAGCGGGGCCGACCCCGCAAGACCTTGCCCGACGCGCCGGGCACCGTGCAGTCGCTGGACCGGGCGCTGGACCTGCTGGATCTGCTGGCGGCGCATCCCGGCCTGACCCTGTCCGAGGTGTCGGAACGATCGGCCCAGCCACCATCCACGGTGCACCGCGTCCTGCACACGCTGGCCGCGCGGGGCATGGCCGAAAGCGACCCTGCGACGCAGGCGTGGAACATCGGTCCGCAGGCGTTCCGATTGGGATCGGCCTTCATGCGCCGGTCGGGTCTGGTGGAACGCGCGCGTCCGATCATGCGCGCGCTGATGGAACATACCGGGGAAACAGCGAACCTGGGCATCCTGCAGGGCGACAGCGTGCTGTTCCTGTCACAGGTCGAAACGTCCGAAACGATCCGCGCATTTTTCCCCCCCGGCACCCGGTCGCCGCTGCACGCATCGGGGATCGGCAAGGCGCTGCTGGCGTTCCGGCCCGACAGCGTGCGGTTGCTTGGGCCGCTGGCGCGGTTCACCGACACCACGCTGACCGACCCAACCGCGCTGGAGGCGGATCTGGCCCGTATCCGCCACCGCGGCTTTTCCTTTGACGACGAGGAACGCAGCCGGGGCATGCGCTGCATCGCGGCCCCCGTCTTTGATCTGTCCGGAGAGGCGATCGCCGGGATCAGCGTCAGCGGCCCCACGCATCGCATCGGGGCCGAACACGTCAAGACCCTGGGCGCGGTGGTGGCCGCCGCGGCGGCCAGCCTGTCCGATGCCTTGGGCGGCCAGACGCCCTGACAGGGATCAATGCCCGCCGAACAGCGCGAATTTGGCCACGAACAGGGCCGCGATGACCCAGGTCGCGGCGTGCACCTCGCCTATGCGGCCGGTCAGCAGCTTGATCACCGCATAGCTGATGAAACCAAAGGCCAGACCGTTCGCGATGGAATAGGTCAGCGGCATGGCGATCGCCGTCAGGACGGATGGCGCGGCCTCGGTCACGTCGTCCCAATCGATCCCCGCCAGTTCGCGCACCATCAGCGTGGCCACATAGAGGAGCGCGGGCGCGGTCGCATAGGCCGGCACCGACCCCGCCAGTGGCGCAAAGAACATCGCCGCCAGGAACAGTACACCCACGACGACGGCGGTCAGTCCGGTCCGCCCCCCCGCCTGCACGCCCGACGCGCTTTCAACATAGGCGGTGGTGGACGACGTGCCCAGCAGCGCGCCCGCGGTGATCGCTGTCGAATCGGCCATCAATGCGCGGCCCAGGTTCGCGTTCTGGTGGGTCTGTCCCTCGGTCAGCAGTCCCGCACGCTTGGCCACGCCGATCAGCGTGCCGGTGGCGTCGAACACCTCGACCAGCACCATGACCAGCACGACCTGAAAGATGCCAAAGGTCAGTGCGCCCATCAGGTCCATCTGCAGAAAGGTCGGCGCGATGGATGGTGGCATGGACACGACGCCGGAAAACTGGCTGACGCCCAGCGCGATGGCCGCGACCGTCACCACCAGAATACCGATCAGGATCGCACCTGTCACCCGCAGCGCATCCAGAGCCACGATCAGGAAGAACCCGCAGATCGTCAGCAGCGTCCCCGTCGCGGTCAGATCGCCCAGCGCGACCAGCGTGGCGGGGTTGCCCACCACGATGCCCGACGACTGCAGCGCGATGATCGCCAGGAACAGACCGATGCCCGCCGCGATGGCGCTGCGCATCGATGCGGGGATGCCCGCGATCAGCCAGCGGCGGATGCCCGTCAGCGACAGGAACAGGAAGATCAGGCCGCTGATGAACACCGCGCCCAGCGCCTGTTGCCACGTGAACCCCATCACGCCCACCACGGTAAAGGCAAAGAACGCGTTCAGCCCCATGCCAGGCGCCATGCCGATGGGCCAGTTGGCCCACAGCCCCATGATCAGCGATCCCAGCGCGGCGGCAAGGCAGGTCGCGACAAAGACCGCATCGCGGTCCATGCCGGTGGTGGACAGGATGTCGGGATTGACGAAGATGATATAGGCCATTGTCAGAAAGGTGGTGATCCCGGCGATCACCTCGGTCCTGACACTGCTGCCTTTTTCGGCAAGTCCAAAATAGCGTTCCATGCGTCCCCCTTTTGGCGAACCCCCCGTCCACCGTTGGTCCGGACAGTGGGTGGCGCGGCGTCGTGCCGCAATTGCCCCCGGCGCGTAAGACTTTCAACGCCGATTTGAAAGACCCGGGCATTGTCGCGCATTCCTTGATACAGAATTCCGCCCCTGACCGCTTGTCCTTGCACGGCTGCCGCGCTTTGCTGACGCAACGACAGACACGAGGGAAGACCGATGCGCTACAGCCGCGACCTGACCGGATATGGCCGGACCACCCCCGACCCCCGCTGGCCGGGCGGTGCCCGCATCGCCGTCCAGATCGTCCTGAACTATGAGGAGGGCGGAGAGAACAGCATCGAACATGGCGACCCCGCCTCGGAGGCGTTCCTGTCCGAGATCATCGGCGCCCAGCCTTGGCCAGGCCAGCGGCACTGGAACATGGAATCCATCTATGATTACGGCGCGCGGTCGGGGTTCTGGCGAATGCACCGGATGCTCAGGGACCTGCCCATCACCGTATACGGCGTGGCCACCGCGCTGGAACGCAGCCCCGAACAGGTGGCCGCCATGCAGGAGGCCGAGTGGGAGATTGCGACCCACGGTCTGAAATGGATCGACTATCGCAACGTCCCGCGCGAGGTCGAGGCGGACCACATCGCCCAGGCCGTGGCCCTGCACACCGCGATCACCGGGGAACGCCCGCATGGTTTCTATCAGGGGCGCACGTCGATGAACACGGTGGCTCTTGGCTGCGAGGAAGGCGGGTTCGCGTACCTGGCCGACACCATCGCGGACGATCTGCCCTATTGGCACGTCCACAACGACCGGCCCCAGCTGATGGTCCCCTATACGATGGACGCCAACGACATGCGGTTCTCGTCGGGTCAGGGGTTTGGCACGGGGACGGATTTCTTTGACTATCTGCGCGACAGCTTTGACATGCTGTATGCCGAAGGGGTGGCGGGCGCGCCCAAGATGATGTCCATCGGCCTGCATTGCCGCCTGGCCGGCCGCCCCGGCCGCGCCATGGCGATCCAGTGGTTCCTGGACCACGCGCGCAGCCATGACGGCGTCTGGTTCGCCAGCCGCCAGGACATCGCCCGCCACTGGGCGGAGGAGCATCCGTTCCAACCCCGCATGCGCCCGTCGCAGATGGACCGCGACGGCTTTGTCGCGCGGTTCGGCGGCGTCTATGAACATTCGCCCTTTATCGCCGAACGGGTCTGGGACGCGGAAATGGGCGCGGTCCATGACACACCCATGGGCCTTGCAGGTCGTATGGCGCAGATGTTCCGCATGTCGGGCGACGACGAACGTCTTGGGGTGCTGCTGGCGCACCCGGACCTTGCAGGCAAGCTGGCACTGGCGAAACGCCTGACCGCCGACAGCACCGCCGAACAGGCCAGCGCGGGCCTCGATGCCCTGACCGATGCGGAACGCGCCGAGTTCACCCGCCTGAACGACGCCTATGTCGCCAAGCATGGGTTCCCGTTCATCATCGCCGTCCGCGACCATGACAAAACGGGCATCCTGTCCGCCATGCAGACCCGCGTCGACAACGACACCCCGACCGAACGCGCCACCGCCGAGGCGCAGGTCATCCGCATCGCCACCCTTCGCCTGAAAGAGATCCTGACATGACCGATACCGGCCCCGCAGGCGCCCCCACCGGCGACATCGCGCAACTGCCCACCGACGACGCAACCGCACCCCTCATCCGGTATGCCGGTCCCGTCGCGGGCCTGCCGCCACAGACGGGAATGACCACGGACACCGCGGTTTTCACCGACGCCTATGCGGTCATCCCGCGCACCGTGATGCGCGATATCGTCACCAGCTATCTGCCCGGTTGGCAGCGGATGCGGTTCTGGATGCTGGCGCGTCCGCTGACAGGGTTCGCCGAAACCTTCAGCCAGTACATCGTCGAACTGGCCGAGGGTGGGGGCAGCGACACCCCCGATGATGACCCCGAAATTCAACACGCAATCTTTGTCACCGGCGGCGACATGCAGGTGGTGATCGACGGGACCGAACATTTGCTGTCGCCGGGGGGCTTTGCCTATATCCCGCCCGGCACGCCGTGGCGGGTCAGGAACCGGACCGCTGGCCCCGCGGGCTTTCACTGGTGGCGCAAGCGCTGGCAACCCTTTGCCGGCATCGAAAAGCCCGACCCGATCGTGGTACAGGAACAGGACATCCCACCGTCCATGATGCCCGACACGGACGGTGCGTGGGGCACCACGCGGTTCATGGACCCGGCCGACCTGCGCCACGACATGCATGTCACGGTCGTGACCTTCAAACCCGGTGGCTCGATCCCCTTTGCCGAAACCCATGTGATGGAACACGGCCTGTTCGTGCTGGAGGGCAAGGCCGTCTATCGCCTGAACCGGGACTGGGTCGAGGTCGGCCCCGGTGATTACATGTGGCTGCGCGCCTTCTGCCCCCAAGCCTGCTATGCGGGCGGTCCGGGGCCGTTCCGCTATCTGCTGTACAAGGACGTGAACCGCCACGCGACCCTGTGGCCGAACCGGTGATCGCGCGGGCCACGATCACTTCAGCGGATCGTGGCCCCAGTTCATCAGGGAATAGCGCCAGTCGCTGTGTTCCTTGTCCTTTTCAGGGCCGCCCTGCGCCAGATGGCGCTTGATGTAACCTGCGACCTTGGCCATGTGCGACCAGTCGTCATCGGTCAGGTCGGCCTTTTTCTTGTCCTTGATGCGCAGGATGTGGCGGCCCGACTTGTGGCCCGTGCTTTCACCCTGCCCGCTCGTATCCCCGACCGACTTGCTGTCGTCGGTGTCCAGCCAATCCTTCAGCTGAGACGGCGTCATGTTGACCAGCTCCTGCCAGTCGCTCCAAGTTTGCTCATGTGATGTCATTCCGGCCTCCTGAGATCAGCGGGGAACTCTTGGCTTGGACACGCGGTTCCCGTCCGGCGATGCCGCGCGATGGCCCGTCATCGGACACAACGCAAAATAACAACGGCGGTACACGGATGCGGATAATAGGCCTGGACGCGACACGAAGCCTGGCGATCGTGCTGGCGATGTCATCGCACGTCTATGCCGACGTAAACATTGGCACCCATCTGCCCGATCCCGTGGTGCGCATGATGTGGTTCTTCTTTCAGTTTGCGACGCCGACGTTCATCCTCCTGTTCGGGACCATGCTGGAGATCGTCTATCAACCGCGTTGGACGACGCCGCTGGCGCGGCACCGCGTGGCGACACGGCTTTTGTCACGGGCGTTTCAATGCTGGGTTCTGTACGCACTGACAATCTTTGTGCTGTTCCTGACAGACGATGGATACTCGATCAAATACAGTATCGCCGCCGTGCTGTTCATGGGAAATTCGCCCTATGCCGAAATCCTGAAATTCTATGCGATCACGTTGGCATTTGCGCCCGTCCTGCTGTGGCTGCGCGGGCGGTTCGGACTGTGGCCGCTTGTGATCGCCGCGATTGCCTATCACGCCGCCTGGCCGCTGCTCACTTCCTTGCCCGATGTCGAATCCGATCTGGGCGCCCCCCGCCATATCGCCAGTCTGAGCCAGTTTCTGACCGGGTTTGGCGAATTGTCGCGTGCAGGCCCGTCGATCCTGCACGGTCTGACGCTGGTGGTCGTGGGACAATGCCTTGGCAATTATCTGGTTGGCCAGTCTCGCGCAGGCCTGCAGGGGCTGTCTACCGCGGGTAATGCAGGCTTTGGTCGACGCGTCCGCACCGTTCTGGTCGGGGGTGTGATGCTGGCGCTGATCGGGGGGCTGTTCATCGACCGTACCGTGATCGATGGGCTGTCGCAGGGGCTTTTGCGCCGGGACAGCCATCCGATGTACTTTGCTGCAGGCATCCTGTCCGCAACGGTGATGACCATGCTGTTCGTGTGGCTGATCGACGTCCACCGTATCGGGCGCACCGATGCATGGGTCCGCGCGACGTTCTTTGGCCGGACCAGCATGTTCACCTTCGCGTGGGGCAACATTCTGTTGTATCTGGTCGACCTGACCCCGGACACGCTTGGTGCGACGCTGGCTTGGGCTGCGGCATTGCTCGCCGCAATCTGCGCGATGAGCATCGCGTTCGATATCGCCGCGCGTCGTTCGACCGTGACCGCTGCAGGATTAAGGTGGCTGGGGATGCCCGGAGACCGGCTTGCCCAAGGGTTGCTGTGGGCGTCACGCGGCGGGCGACCCGTCAGGGGCTAGGGTCAGACCTTGGTCGCACCGACCGGCGGAGTGACCACGCGTGCGCGGATCCGGGCTTCGCGCCATGTGATATAGCTGATTGCCCCGATCATCAGCCCGCCACCCAGAATGACCCAAGGGTCCAGGGGTTCGTGAAACACCAGGACACCGACCAGGCTGGCCCAGATCAACTGCAGAAATGTCACTGGCTGCGTGACCGTCAGTGGCGCCGCGGCAAACGCCCGCGTCATCGTATAATGCCCAAGCGTCGCAAAGACCGCCACCAGCGCCAGCCAGCCCAACTGGGCGATCGTTGGATGGACCCATGTCGCGATTGCCAGCGGTGCCAGCCCGACCGAAACCATCAGCGACATCATCGCAACGACGACGGCCGCAGGCACCCGGTCGGATAGCTGCTTGGCGATCAGGTACGACAACCCAAAGGCGACCGCCGCCAGCACTTGGCTAAGATGCCCGGGATCCAGTTCCCGCATCCCCGGCCGCAGCACCACCAGCGCCCCGACCAGCGCCACCCCCACCGCAGCGATCCGGCGCGAAGCCAGCTTTTCGCCCAGAAACAGCGCGGCACAGATCGTCACGATGATCGGGTTCAGGAACCCGATTGCCGTCACCTCGGCTATGGTGATGCGCGACATGGCATAGAACCACGCGACGACCGCCACCACGTGCAGCGCGCCACGCAGGACGAACAATCCCCAGATCCCGCGCGAAAAGCCGCCCCTCAGCGCGCCAAGGATCACCGGAGCCAGAAATGCCATTCCGAACAGGAACCGGATGAATGCCGCCTGCGCCGCAGGCAATGCGCCGTCCAGACCGCGCACGATGGTATTCACCGCGACAAAGCACAGCCCTGTCGCCAGCATCCAACCGATGCCGATCAAGTCGCTGCGTGTGTCGCTTTGTTTATGCATGATCTGCAACTGCCGCCTTTGCCCGCGACGCGCAAGGCGCAAAACGCAAAGACGGGCCGCCCCTGGTTGGGAACGGCCCGCCTTTGCGACAGACAGCGATTACAGCTGTGCCGCAACCTCTTCCGAAATGTCGAAATTGCCGGTGACGTTCTGGACGTCGTCATCATCTTCCAGCGTATCGATCAGGCGCATCAGTTTCTGCGCGGTCTCCAGGTCGGTGACCTCCGTCGGGGCCTGGGGCTTCCAGATCAGCTTGGCGGTGTCAGATTCGCCCAACGCTGCCTCCAGCGCGCTGGAGACCTCGTTCAGCGCAGTGTCGGCGCAATAGATCCAATGGCCTTCGTCGTCGCTCTCGACATCGTCGGCACCGGCCTCCAGCGCGGCCAGCATGACCGTGTCCGCATCACCTGCGGATGCAGGATAGACGATCTCTCCGACCCGGTCGAACATGAAGCTGACCGAACCGGTCTGGCCCATGTCGCCGCCCGACTTGGTGAAATAGCTGCGGACGTTGGATGCGGTGCGGTTGCGATTGTCGGTCATTGCCTCGACCACCAGCGCGATTCCGTTGGGGCCGTAACCCTCATAGCGGATCTCGTCATAGGTCTCGGCGTCGCCGCCCTGTGATTTCTTGATGGCGCGGTCGATCACGTCCTTGGGGACGGATTTGACTTTGGCCTCCTTGACGGCCATGCGCAGGCGGGGGTTCTTTTCAGGGTCAGGGTCGCCCATCTTGGCGGCCACGGTGATCTCTTTTGCCAGCTTCGAGAACAGCTTGGACCGCAGCTTGTCCTGCCGTCCCTTGCGGTGCTGGATGTTGGCCCATTTGGAATGCCCTGCCATGTCGGGTCGTCCTTCGTCGTGCGGAAAACTGGATTATCGCCCGCTTCTAGTCCAGCGGGCACCCCCATCGCAATGCGAAACGCGGCCCCAAAGGGCCGCGCGATGGTCGTCCGATGCCTGAGGCACCATTACAAAGCGGCGGCGCCGCCCAAAATGCGGCGGACTTCGCCGTCGCGGGTCAGGCCCTTTGCGGCCAATTCCGCGTCCGACAGCAGGCTGAGCCGGTTCAGCGCGCGCATCTGCGGGCTTGCCTCGGCCAGCGCGATCAGAAAGCGGCCCACGGCACGGAACGGTGCCAACAGAACGCCAGCAGAGAAACCGTTGGATTTTTGATCGACAGAAGCGATGGTCGCCATATGGAAACTCCTTGTAAAGGACAAAGTCGTTTCCTCCCCTGACGCCTAGATCGGGGTTTTAGTCCCGAATCACAACCGCCGATGCTGCATGGCAGCATTGCAGTTGTGACAACCTCTCGTGGTTATGGAACCAGCGGCCAAAGGATGGGGATGATCACGCAGGCGACGATTCCGCAGATGATGTCCAGCGGAACGCCAACCTTGACGAAGTCTGAAAAACGGTACCCTCCGGGCCCATAGACCATCATGTGCGTCTGATACCCGATGGGCGTGGCGAAGGCGACCGTTGCCGCGAACATGACCGCGATGACATAGGGGCGCGGATCATGGCCAAGCGTTGTCGCCAGCGCGATCGCGATCGGCGTCAGCAGCACGGCGACGGCATTGTTCGACAGCACCTCTGTCAGGATAAGGCCCAGGAAATAGACCGCGGCCAGCGTCATGAACGGCGGCAGGCCCATCAGATAGGGTGCGATGAAATCAACGATCAGATTGACGGTACCGGTATGTTCAAGCGCCTCGCCCACCGCCAGCATGGCAAAGATCATCGCCATCAGGCGACCGTCCACGAAAGAGAACGCCTCTTCGGCATCGACACAACGGGTCATCAGAATCACCGCTGCGGCCAGAAAGGACAGCGCAAGGATCGGTGCGACATTCAGCGCCGCCAGCGTCACCACCGCCAACAGGCAGATGATCGCGATGGGCGCGCGGTTGCGGCGATAGGCCCGCGCCGAGGGCCGCGAGACATCAACCATCTCCATGTCGCTTGCGAGGCGGCCGATATCCTCGGGCGCGCCCTCCAGCAACAGCGTGTCGCCGACACGCACGACCAGGTCATCCAGTTGCCGGCCGATATTCTGGTTCCGCCGGTGCGCCGCCAGAACATAGATACCATAGCGACGGCGCAGGCGCAGATCGCCCAGACGCCGCCCTATCAGGTGACAGCCCGGCGAAATGAGGACCTCGACCGTCTCGGTCGCGACAGAGCCCAGCTTGTCCAGCATCTGCAGGTTCTTGTTGTCCAGCATCTCCAGCAGGTCGGACATTTCGGACCGCAGCACGACCCGGTCACCGGGTGCCAGCACGACCTCGGGCAGGTTGCGGCGCAGCGACGCGTCGCCGCGCAAGACATCGATCAGCCGCACGGCGTCACGTTTGAACAGTGCCACCTCGGTGACGTTCTGGCCGACAAGCGACGAATCCTCGGGGATCGCGACCTCGGTGAAATACTTCATCTCGCGGCGCGCGCCCAGAAAGCCCGCCAGCGACGTGCGCTCTGGCAGCAGCTTGCGTCCTATCAGCAGAAAATAGGCAATCCCCGCCAACGTGATGGCGATGCCGACCGGGGCAATTTCAAAGATGGTGAATGGCTCCATCCCACGTTCGCGGGCAACCCCGTCGACCAGTAGGTTGGTCGAGGTTCCGATCAGCGAGATCATCCCCCCCATCAGCGTAAAATAACTAAGCGGCATCAACAGCTTGGACGGCGTTGTTCCAAGGCGCATCGACAGCTGGATGCAGATCGGGATCATCACGGCGACAACAGGCGTGTTGTTCATCACCGCCGATGCGACGATGACGAACCCGAACAGGCTGGCGATGGCCAGCATCGGATTGGTATCGGCGCGGGCGGACACGATGCTGGACATCATGTCCAGCGCCCCTGTCCGCATCAAGCCACCCATCAGCAGATACATGAACGCGATGGTCCAGGGCGCGGCATTCGACAGAACGCCCGCCGCATCTTCGACCGGCAACAGCCCCAACACCATCATCGTCGCGGCCGACGCAATGGCGATGACCTCGGGCGGGTGCTTTTCGCGGATGAATAGGACAAATGTGATGCTGACGATGATCAGCATCGCGACAGAAGCGGTCGTACCGGTCAGTTCAAAGCCAAGCATGCAGATCCTGTCTGATCACACGGCCCGGATGCGGCCCCGACATCGGGGTGTACGGCAGTTTTCTGCGCTGCCGCAAGTGAAAGTTGTAAACGATGCCTGCCGGTCAGGCAGGGTGTGTCGCCGCCAGTCGACCACCATCGCGAACCGGCTGGACGCTGCGCGCCTGGCCGGTGCGGTCGTCGGTCTCGACCAGCACGCCTGACAGGGTCGCCTCACCCTCGGCGGGAACGAATCGATCGCGCACCATGCCGGTGATGAACCGGCGCAGTGGCTCTGCCTTGTCCATGCCGATCACGCTGTCATAGTCGCCACACATTCCCGCATCGGTCAGATAGGCGGTTCCGCGCGGCAAAACCTGTGCATCGGCCGTCGGAACGTGGGTATGCGTGCCGACAACAAGGCTGGCGCGACCGTCGCAGAAATGACCGACGGCCATCTTTTCGCTGGTCGCCTCGGCATGGATATCGACAAGCGCCGCCTGCACCATTCCGCCCGGAGGATGCGCACGCAGCACCCCGTCCAGCGCCGAGAACGGATCGTCATAAGGCCGCGACATGAACACCTGCCCCAGGGCCTGGACGATCAGCGCCTTGCGCCCGCGCTGGTCGCTGATGATGGTGTGACCCCGGCCCGGCGCCTCGCGCGCGAAATTCAATGGGCGCACGATCCGCGGCTCGCGGTCGATGAAGGCCAGCATGTCTTTTTGGTCAAAGGCATGGTCCCCAAGCGTCAGGCAATCGGCCCCCGCCTCCAGCAGCAGCTGCGCGTGGCCTGCGGTCAGACCACGACCACCGCTGGCATTTTCCGAATTGACCACGACAAGGTCGGCCTTCAGCCGGGCACGCAGCCCCGCCAGCCGTTCGGTGATCGCACGACGGCCGGATCGGCCCATCACATCGCCAAGAAACAGGATTTTCATGGGAGTCTGCTATGCCAGAATGGGTGCGGCCTCAAGCGCGCACATGCAAAAAGGGCTGCCTTGCGGCAGCCCTTTCATATCGTCGCCAAAAAGGCGTCGGATCAGACGAACTGAACGTTCGTTGCCGATTCGCGACCGTCACGGCCACGCTCCAGCTCAAACGTCACTTTCTGGCCATCGGCCGGAGCCGACAGGCCCGCGCGCTCAAGAGCCGAAATGTGCAGGAAAACGTCCTGGCGGCCGCCTTCCGGTTGAATGAAGCCGAAGCCTTTGGTGCTGTTGAACCACTTCACGGTGCCGTTGGCCATCGTGAGATCTCCTGTCTTAGTGTTCCACCCGCAGTATGCGGTGGCTTGGCCGTCAGATTAACAAAGCAGACTGAAGGCAGAAGCAGACAGGATGCAGAGAATTTAACGTAGCCATGTCTAGATAGGGCAAACTGTGGCGGGATGCAAGGGTAAGTTGGTGCCGGCTGAGGGATTTGAACCCCCGACCCCCTGATTACAAATCAGACGCTCTACCACTGAGCTAAGCCGGCAATGCTGCCCGATTATCAAGCCGTCCGAAATTACGCAAGCGGCCGCTTTGCGCGTCGTGCGCCGCTCAGGTTAGTGCGTGCCAACAAGATGACGGCCGCCAGCCCCACAGCCATCACCAGCAGGGCGGCTGGCGCGGCATTGCCCAGATCCTCAAGGCTGGCACGTTCATGCGTTCGGGTCGCCAGCGTTTCGAAATTGAACGGGCGCAGCAACATGGTCGCCGGCAGTTCCTTGACGCAATCGACGAACACCAACAGCAGCGCCGCCCCCACCGACCCGCGCATCATCGGCAGATAGACCGCGCGCAACACGCCCGCGTTGTCGCGCCCCAGCGACCGCGCCGCCATCGGCAGCGACGGTGGCACCCGCGTGAACGCCGCGTCGATGGCCCCCTGTCCGATCGCAAAGAACCGCACCAGATAGGCCAGCACGATGGCCGTCCCCGTCCCCGTCAGGATCAGCCCCGGATCGGTCCCCGTCACCGCCAGCCAGCCATCCGCGACCCGGTGGTCCAGTGCCGCCAGCGGGATCAGCAGCCCGACCGCCAGCACCGCCCCCGGCGCGGCATAGCCGATGGTCGTCACAGGCATCAGCAGGCGCGGCAGGGCGCGTCCCGACAGGCGCGTCCCATAAACCATGATCAGCGCCATCAGCACCGTCAGCACCGCGGCAAGCCCGCCCAGCGACACCGTATGCCACGCCGCCCGCACCAGCCCCGGTGACAGCCACCCCTGCGGATAGGCCAGCGCGTAGGTCGCGATCACCCCCACCGGCAACACGAACCCCAGCGCGAATGGCAACGCACAGGCGAGCGTTGCAGCGGCCCCGGTAAGCGCGCGCAGCCGCTGGCGCTGAATCGGCCGGGGCTGCCGGGCGCTTTGGTAATAGCGCGCATTGCGGCGCGCGAACCGTTCCCACAGCGACAACAGCACGATGATGGCCAGCATCGCACAGGCGATCTGGGCCGCCCCGCCCGCGTTGCGACGTTCCAGCCACGTGGTGAAGATGCCGGTGTTCAGGGTCTGGACCCCGAAATAGCTGACCACACCGTAATCGGCGACCGCCTCCATCATTGCGATGGCCGACCCCGCGACGATCGCCGGACGCGCCAGCGGCAGGCCCACGCGGCGGAACAGCCCCCATGGCCCGGTGCCCAGGGCACGCGCGACCTCGTACGCGCTGCCCGACTGTTCGTGCAGCGCCGCGCGTGTCAGCAGATAGACATAGGGATACAGCGCCGATGCCAGCACCACGATCGCCGCCTCCAGCGACCGGATGCGCGGAAACCAATAGTCGCGCGCCGTCTCCCATCCGAACCAGCCGCGCAGGGCAATCTGGACGGGGCCGGAATAGTCCAGAAAATCGGCCAGGGCATACGCCCCGATATAGGCCGGCACAGCCAGCGGCAGCAGCAGCAGCCATTGCAACGCGCTGCGGCCCGGAAATTCGTACATGCTGACCAGCCAGGCCGATCCGGTCCCCATCGCCGCCGCCAGCAGGCCCGTGCCCACCGCCAGCGCGACCGTGTTGCCGAAATAGCGGGGCATGACGCTGGACATCAGATGCGGCCAGATGTTGTCGGTCGGGTTCAATGCCAGCCAGACCACCGACAGGACCGGCATCAGCACCAGCCCCGCGACCAGAACCGCTGCAACCGACCACCCGCGTCCGCCCCCCTGGCGCAGCGCATGGTCGTGACGGCGGCTGTGGGTCGGGTCTGGTGCTGTCCGGGTCATGGCGAAAGGCGATATGCCAAAGCGGTTTGACTGTCCACGTCGGACGGTTAATCTGCGCGGCATATGCAGGGCAGGTCCATCCGGGCACGCCACGACAATAAAAAGACGGGACAGTTCAGATGCAGATGGTTTTTCACCTGGGGGTGCATGGCACCGACCGCGACCGCCTGCTCAAGACGTTGCTGAACAATCGTGACGCCCTGCATGGCGTCGGCACCGAGGTCGTGACCCCGAACCGCCATCGCGGCCTGTTCGATGAGGCACTGGCCTCGCTGAACGGCGGCACGGCCACGGCCGAGATGGAACAGATCATGCTGGACGCGATGCTGGAAACCGACGACCCCAAGCGGATCGTGATGTCCACATCGACCTTCATGGGTGCGCCGGGGCGGGCCGTCGGGCGCGAGGGGCTGTACCCCCAGATCGGCATGCGTGCCGCCGCGCTGTCGCGGTTGTTCCCGTCGGCGCGGACAGAGTTCTTTCTGGCGATGCGCAACCCCGCCACCCTGCTGGCCGAGGTGCTGCCTCAGTTCGGCGGCGGCGGATACGACGACCTGATGCAGGGCAACCATCCGCTGCAGCTGCGCTGGCGACTGGCCATCCAGAAGCTGGTACGATCCGCCCAGGGTCGTCGCCTGGTTCTGTGGTGCCACGAGGACGTGCCCCTGATCTGGCCCGAAGTGGTGCGGCTGATCGGCGCATTGCCCGATGGCGTACCGCTGGCGGGCAACCTGCCCTACATGTACGACCTGCTGGGCGCGCCCGGCATCGAAAAACTGCGCGAGGCGATGGCGGGGCGCGACCAGACCAACGTCGCGCAGCGCCGCCAGATCTATTCCGAGGTCCTTGAGGCCCACGCCCTGCCCGAGGTTCTGGACCAGACCATCGACCTGCCGGGCTGGACGCAGGAGCTGGTGGATCAGGTGACCCAGAACTATCGCGCCGACGTCGCCGAGATCGCGGTCCTGCCCGGCGTCGAATTCATCCTGCCCTAGGGCCGCGCGGGGCGGCCCCGGGGCGGTATCGTCAGACCATCCCCAGGGCGGCCTTGTACATGTCCAGAATCGCCTCTTCCTCGGCGATGTCGTCCTTGTCGCGGCGGCGCAGGGCGATGATCTGCTTCATCACCTTGGTGTCGTATCCACGGGCCTTGGCCTCGGCCATCACCTCTTTCTGGCGTTCGGCGATGTCCTTCTTTTCGGCCTCAAGCTGCTCGAACTGTTCGATGAACTGGCGCAGCTCGTCTGCGGCAACCCCGTAAGCCTGATCGTCCTGCATCGGATTCGTCCCTTTGTTCGCGTTTGCACCGGGTGTTAGGCGGTCTTGTTGCGGGGTGCAATCGCCGCTAGGGGACGGTCGCGAAACCCCGCTTTGCCCAAGGAGACGACCATGACCCTGTTCGACTGGATCATCTGGAGCGGCGCGGCCCTGACCCTGATCGGGCTCGGCGCGCTGGTCTGGTGCATCTGGACCGTCTCGCGCGCCCGCGCGCGGGGTCTGGACGATGCGGCGCTGCGCGAAAAGATGCGCGGCGTGCTGGCCGTGAACATGGGTGCGCTGGCGGCGTCGGTCATCGGTCTGATGATGGTCGTGATCGGCATCGTGCTGGCCCCGTGATCCGGACGTGAGGGTCCTGATCCAGCGCGTGACCCAGGCCAGCGTCACAGTCGACGACCAGATCGTGGGACGGACGGGCCCGGGCCTGCTGATCCTGGTCTGTGCCATGCGGGGCGACGATCAGGCGGCCGCAGACAAGATGGCTGCACGCGTGGCACGGCTGCGCGTTTTTCGGGACGATCAAGGGCGCATGAACCGGTCGTTGCAGGACACGGGCGGGTCGGCGCTGGTCGTCAGCCAGTTCACCCTGGCCGCCGACACGCGCAGCGGCAACCGTCCCGGTTTTTCCGCAGCAGCCGCCCCGGACGATGGCCAGCACCTGTACGAGCGGTTTGCACAGACGCTGCGTGATCTGGGTATCGCCACCGAAACCGGACGGTTTGGGGCCGACATGCAGGTGGCCCTGGTCAATGACGGGCCGGTCACGATATGGCTGGACAGCGCCGACCGGGGTTGACTTTCGCGTCATTCTGGCCCATCTGACCCCATCGCCGTCCGCTGCCGCGTGAGCAGCCCCTTGGGCCATGCCCGATGACGCCGATACCATTTCAGTTTCCCATTCACGCGGGGAGGCAGCAGGCATCCTCGTATCGCGCCTGCACCCCTGCCACTGGCCACGCCCTGCGCGTGGCCCCTGCCTTTGCGTCCGATACGGGGGACGAAAGGGACGAAAGATCCTGATGGAACAGAACAACACCCGCCGCCGCCCCAACCGTGGCGGCAAGTCCACCCCCAGCCGCGCGCCGATTTCGGCACAGTCGAACGAGGGGCGCCGCGCCCCCGCCCGCGAACCCGTCATCACCGGTCCGTTCGCGGACATGGGGATCGACCACCGCATCAACGCCAACATCATCGCGATGGGCCTGACCACGCCCACCCCGATCCAGGAACAGGGCATTCCCGCCATCGTGGAAGGCCGCGACGTGCTGGGCCTTGCCCAGACCGGCACCGGCAAGACGGCGGCCTTCGGCCTGCCGATGCTGACCCGCCTGATCAACTATGGCAAGAAGCCCGACCCCAAGACCTGCCGTGCGCTGATCCTGGCGCCGACCCGCGAACTGGCCACCCAGATCGCGACGAATATCGACGCCTATGCCGAAGGCACGCCGATCCGGTCGTTCCGCGTCGTGGGCGGCGCCTCGATCAACACCCAGACCGAGCGTCTGTCGCGCGGCGTCGATGTGCTGATCGCGACTCCGGGCCGCCTGATGGACCTGATCGAGCGTCGCGCGATCAGCCTCGAGGCTACCACCTATCTGGTGTTGGACGAGGCCGACCAGATGCTGGACATCGGCTTCATCCACACATTGCGCAAAATCGCGCGGATGCTGCCCAAGGAACGCCAGACGCTGATGTTCTCGGCCACCATGCCGAAGCTGATGTCAGAGCTGTCGGACACCTATCTGACCAACCCGCTCAAGGTTGCCGTGAACCCCCCGGGTCAGGCCGCCAAAAAGATCGATCAGGGCGTGCATTTCGTCAGCCAGGGCGACAAGGCCACGCTGCTGGCCGAATACATGTCCAAGCACACGACCGAGATGGCGATGGTCTTTGGCCGCACCAAGCATGGTTGCGACAAGCTGGCCAAGCTGCTGGAGAAGTGGGGCTTTGCCGTCGCCGCGATCCACGGCAACAAGAGCCAGGGCCAGCGCGAGCGCGCCCTTGAGGCGTTCCGCAAGGGAGAGACCAAGGTTCTGGTCGCCACCGACGTGGCCGCACGCGGTCTGGATATCCCGGACGTGGCGCATATCTATAACTACGATCTGCCGAACGTCCCCGAAAACTATGTCCACCGCATCGGCCGGACGGCGCGCGCGGGTCGTGACGGTCGCGCCGTGGCGTTCTGTTCCCCCGCCGAGTTGGGAGAGCTGCGCGCCATTGAAAAGGCGATGAAAAACAGCATTCCGGTGATCGGCGGCGACGTGCCGTCGGCGGCAGCTGCTGCGGCGGCTGGGCCTGCGGGCGGCGTTCAACGCGGACGCGGCAAGCCCATGGATGCGGGTGCGAACAAGCGCCCGGCACGTCGTCCGTCGCGCGCACCCAAAAGCCGCACGGCCTGATTCCTGCCGTAAAGTCGGATTGGGTATCGGAACAAGGTGAAAGCCGCCGGGGAGCGATCTCCGGCGGCTTTTGCTTGTCGCGCGGCGTGGTCGCGGGTATGGGCCGGGCACCATGGCAAAGCTGTATTTCCATTATTCAACGATGAACGCGGGCAAAAGCACGCTGCTGCTTCAGGCGTCCTACAACTATCGCGAAAGCGGGATGGAGACGCTGTTGCTGACCGCGGCGCTGGACGACCGCGCGGGCAAGGGCCGCATTGCCAGCCGCATCGGCATCGCCGACGAGGCACTGTCGTTTGACAGTGCATCCGACCTGTTGGCGCTGGTGGCGGCGACCACACCCCGCCCCGCCTGCGTGTTCGTCGACGAGGCGCAGTTTCTGACCGCCGATCAGGTCTGGCAGTTGGCCCGCGTTGCCGACGATCTGGGCATCCCGGTGATGTGCTATGGGTTGCGGGTCGATTTCCGGGGCGCGCTGTTTCCCGGATCGGCCGCCCTGCTGGCGCTGGCCGACGACCTGCGCGAGGTCCGCACCATCTGCCATTGCGGCAAAAAGGCCACGATGGTCATCCGCCGCAACGATGCAGGGCAGGCCATCACCGAAGGCGCACAGGTGCAGGTCGGCGGGAACGAGACCTATGTTTCGCTCTGCCGCAGGCACTGGCGCGAGGCCACGGGAAACTGATCACGTTTGGCCCGCCCCTGCTGCGCCGCGTTGCAGGGGGGATTGGGTTGATGTAACGATCGCGGAAAACAACCTAGGGGGACTTATCATGCGCGGATTCCTGATCTGCATGGCGGCGGTGCTTGCCATGACGGCCCCTGCGCGGGCCTTTGACACCACCGCATCGGCCGCATGGGTGTATGACGTTCAGACCGGCACCGTGCTGATGGAAAAGAACGCGGAAACGCCCCTGCCCCCGGCGTCCATGTCCAAGCTGATGACCCTGACCATGCTGTTCGAGGCCCTGCGCGACGGGCGGGTCAGCATGGACACGACCTTTCCTGTGTCGGAAAAAGCGTGGCGCATGGGTGGGTCCAAGATGTTCGTGGAACCCGCAGACCGCCCCTCGGTCGAAGATCTGATCCACGGGATCATCATCAACTCGGGCAACGATGCCTGCGTCGTGGTGGCCGAAGGTCTGGCCGGGACCGAAGACGCCTTTGCCCGTCAGATGAACGAACGCGCGGCAGAGTTGGGCCTGACCCACACGACGCTGACGAATTCGTCGGGCTGGCCGGCGCCGGGTCATCGCATGTCGATGGAGGATCTGGGCGTGCTGGCGGCCTATATCGTCAACGAATTTCCCGATCTGTACCCAAAATTCGCGATGACGGAATTCACCTATAAGGGCCGGGTGCCTTCGAACGCGGGCAATCGCAACCCGCTGCTGTCGATCGGCACCGGCGAATGGACGGCCGACGGGTTGAAGACCGGCCACACCCAGGAGGCCGGATACGGCCTGGTCGGATCGGCGATCCAGGACGGGCGTCGCATCATTTTCGTCATCACCGGTCTGGACACCGACCGGGCGCGTGCCGAGGAATCCGAACGTCTGGTCAACTGGGCGTTCCGCGAATTCAGCATGCGGACCCTGGTCCCTGCCGGAGAGGACGTGGCCCAGGCCCCCGTCTGGCTGGGCACCGCGTCGCGTGTCGGCCTGACAACGCAGAACGGCGTCAACGTGCTGGTTCCCGCCGGAGTCCAGGATCAGGTCACGGTCGAGGTCGTCTATGATTCCCCCCTGCCCGCCCCCATCGCGCGCGGCGATCGCCTTGGCCAGTTGGTTGTGACCATCCCCGGAACGCGCGACACGATCACCCCGCTGATTGCCACGCAGGACGTCCCCGAGGCCGGCCTGATGGGCCGCATGAAGGGGGCCGTGATGCAGCTTGGCCAACGCGCCATCACCGCCGTCACGGGCTGATGCTGATCAGCCTTGAAGGCATTGATGGCTGCGGCAAGTCCACGCAGGCCCGCCTGCTGGCCGACGCGCTGCGGGCGCAGGGGCGCGATGTCGTGCTGACCCGCGAACCCGGCGGCAGCCCAGGGGCCGAAGAGATCCGCCGCCTGCTGGTCGAGGGAGCCGGCGAACGCTGGTCGCCCGAGACCGAATGCCTGTTGTTCACCGCCGCCCGGCGCGACCATCTGGAACGCACTATCCGCCCGGCGCTGCAGGCCGGGCGCATGGTCGTAACCGACCGCTTTGCCGACAGCACCCGCGTTTATCAGGGTGCGGCGCGGGGTGATCTGCGGGACATGGTCGACCGGTTGCACGCGCTGATGATCGGTGTCGAACCGGACCGGACCTTTGTCATCGACATCGACCCCGCGACGGGGCTGGCGCGGGGCAATGCGCGCGGCGGGACCGAAGATCGGTTCGAAAGTCTGGGCCTGGCATTCCAGCAGCGTCTGGCAACCGGGTTCCGCGCACTGGCCGCTGAGTATCCCGACCGCGTGCGCCTGATCGATGGCAGCGGCAGCGCCGCGGACGTGTCCGCCCGGATCATGGCAGCGTTGTGAAAACCGACGTCGCCGACATTCCCGAACCCGACCGGGTTCCCGGTGCACCCCACCCCCGCCACGCCCCGCGCGTGATCGGCCAGGATGCCGCGGCGTCGGCCTTCCTGCAGGCCGCGCAGGGCGACCGTTTGCACCACGCGTGGCTGTTGACCGGGCCGCGTGGCGTGGGCAAGGCGACGCTGGCATGGGCCATCGCGCGCTGGCTTTTGGCCGATACCGGGCGGGCCGATCTGTCGGTCGACCCCGACACCCCCGAGGCCCGTCGCATCGCCGCCCTGTCAGAGCCGCGCCTGGCCCTGATCCGCCGCCCATGGGACGACAAGACCAGCCGCCTGCGCGCCGAGATCACCGTGGACGAGATCCGCAAGCTGCTGTCCTTTTTCCATCTGTCGGCCGCCGAAGGGGGGCGTCGCGTCGCCATCATCGACGCCGCCGATGAGATGAACACCGCCGCCGCCAACGCCCTGCTGAAGGTGCTGGAAGAGCCGCCGTCGGACGCGCTGATCCTGCTGATCGCGCATCAGCCCGCCCGCCTGCTGCCCACGATCCGGTCACGCTGTCGCACGCTGCGCCTGTCGCCGCTGCCCCCGCGCCAGATGTCGGCGATTCTGTCGGACATGGGCCTGAACGACGACGCCGAGGCGCTGTCGGCCCTGTCCGACGGGTCCGTTGGAGAAGCGTTGCGGCTGGCCGGTCAGGGGGGGCTGGACCGCTATCAGGATCTGGTCGACCTGTTCGCCACCCTGCCCCGGATGGACCGGCTGGCCGCGTCGAAATTCGCGGACGGGGCGGCGGGACGTGCCGGGGCGGATGGCGATCCGTTCGATCTGACGATCACCGTGCTGGACCGGTTCGTGACGCGGCTGGCGCGGGCGGGGCTGATGGGTGCGCCCCTGCCCCAGGCCGCGCGCGGCGAAGGCGCGCTGATGGCGCGTCTGTCGCCCGACGACCACGCCGCCCGCATCTGGGCCGAGGCGCAGGCCCGTCTGTCGGCGCGCGCCCGCGCGGGCCGGGCGGTCAACCTTGACCCTGCCGCGCTGGTCATGGATATGGTGCTGGAACTGGCGCAGCTGCCGCCTGCACAAGCGTCCCTGACGAAGGCCTGACCGATGACCGATGCGGCCCTCCGGCTGACCGATAGCCATTGCCACCTGGATTTCCCCGATTTCAACGGCGAACACGATGCGCTGATCGACCGCGCCCGTGCGGCGGGGGTCGGTCGCATGGTCACCATCTGCACCCGCCTGCGTCAGGAACCCGCCGTCCGCGCGCTGGCCGAGGCGCATGACGGCGTCTTTTACGCCGCGGGCACCCACCCGATGAGCGTCGCGGACGAGCCGATGGCCACCGTCGATCAGCTGGTCGCCTTGGCCGACCATCCGAAATTCGTGGCAATCGGCGAAACCGGGCTGGACTATCATTATACCGCCGACAGCGCGCAGGCGCAGCAGGACAGCCTGCGCATCCATATCCAGGCCGCGCGCCTGACCCGCCTGCCCCTGATCATCCACGCCCGCGATGCCGATGACGACATGGCGCGCATCCTGACGGACGAACACCGCAACGGCGCATACAGCTGCGTGATGCACTGTTTCAGCTCGACCCCGGCGCTGGCACAGGCGGCGCTGGATCTGGGTTTCTATCTGTCGATGTCGGGCATTGCGGCCTTTCCGCGCTCGTCCGACCTGCGCGACATCTTCAAGGCCGCGCCGCTGGATCGCATCCTGGTAGAGACCGACAGCCCCTATCTGGCGCCTCCGCCGCATCGCGGGCGCCGGAACGAACCCGCCTATGTCGCCCACACCGCCGCCGTGGGCGCCGACCTGTTCGGCCTGTCCCTGCCCGACTTCGCCGCCCGGACCGAGGCAAATTTCGAACGCCTGTTCTGGAAGGCCGCCCGATGACCGACACGATCCGCGCCACGATCCTGGGCTGCGGATCGTCCGGGGGGGTTCCCCGGCTTGGCGACCGTTGGGGTGCGTGCGACCCCGCGAACCCGCGAAACCGCCGCCGCCGCTGTTCCCTGCTGGTCGAACGCGACGGCCCGGACGGGACCACGCAGGTGCTGATCGACACCGGGCCCGATCTGGTCCCGCAGATGCTGGACGCAGGCGTGGCGACGTTGGACGCGGTGGTCTATACGCATGCCCATGCCGACCACGTCCATGGCATCGACGACCTGCGTCAACTGGTCTTCAACGCCCGCCGTATCCTGCCGCTCTGGGCAGACGAACCCACAGCCCATGCGCTGACCACCCGCTTCGGCTATGTGTTCGAGACGCCCAAGGGCAGCCTCTATCCCCCGATCTGCGCGCTGCGGGCGATCGACGGTCCGATCACCATCGACGGTCCCGGTGGCTCGGTGACCCTGATCCCCTTCCGCGTCCAGCACGGAGAGATCACCGCCCTTGGCTTTCGCATCGGCGGCCTGGTCTATCTGCCCGACGTCTCTGACATCCCAGATGACGCCTGGCCCCTGATAGAGGATGCGCCGGTTTTCATTATCGATGCCCTGCGCCACGAGCCGCATCCCAGCCACGCCCATCTAGCCCTGTCGCTGGACTGGATCGCCCGCGCCCGCAGCCCACGTGCCGTGCTGACAAACATGCATATCGACATGGACTATGTCAGCGTCGACGCCCAGACCCCCTCCCATGTGCAGCCCGCCTTCGACGGCATGCAGATCACCGTGCCCGCCGCGACATGACCGCCCTTTTCACAATCATCATGCCGGTCTTTTTGATCGTGGGTTTCGGCTATCTTGTCGCGTGGCGGGGTTGGTTCTCGGCCAGCGGCATCGACGGGCTGATGAATTTCGCGCAGAACTTTGCCGTGCCGACCCTGCTGTTCGTGTCAATGGCACGGCTGGATCTTGGAACGGAAATCCGCGCCCAGTTGCTGATCCCGTTCTATACCGGCGCCTTTGCGGCCTTCGCGGCGGGTTGGGCCGGTGCGCGGTTCCTGTTCCGCAGGCCGCTCGCCGACTGCGTGGCGATCGGGTTCGTGTGCTTTTTCTCGAACACGCTGCTGCTGGGGGTGCCGATCACCGAACGTGCCTATGGGCCGGATGCGCTGGCCGGAAACTGGGCGATCATCGCGATCCATTCACCGCTGCTCTATACCTTCGGGATCACGGTGATGGAGTTCACACGCGCCCGCGGCACCGGAATGTCGGTCGGCCGTGTGGCCCTGCGCGCATTGACGGGCGTTTTGCGCACGCCAATGGTGATCGGCATCATTGCAGGTCTTTCCGTGAACCTGCTGGCGCAGGCTGGCCTGGTCCTGCCGTCAGGGTTCTGGGATGCCGCCGACATGATCGCACGGGCCGCCCTGCCCGCCGCCCTGTTCGGCTTGGGCGGCGTTCTGTATCGGTATCGGCCCGAAGGCGACATGGCGACCATCGCGCTGTGCTGCGCGGCATCGCTGATCGTGCATCCGGCCATCGCCTTCGGCACGGGATGGGTGCTGGATCTGGACCGTGACGGGATGCGCTCCGCCGTGATGACGGCATCGATGGCACCGGGGGTGAACGCTTACCTGTTCGCAAACGTCTATGGGGTGGCCAAGCGGGTGGCGGCATCCAGCGTGCTGATCGCCACGGCACTGTCGACGCTGACGATCTGGATGTGGCTGGCTCTGCTGCCCTGACGCATGGCGGGGGTCCGGGGGGCCGCAGGCTTCCCGGCGGGGGGTGCGGGGGGCTGGCCCCCCGCGTCCGGGGGGCCGCAGGCTTCCCGGCGGGGGGTGCGGGGGGCTGGCCCCCCGCCGTCGCGGGACGCAATCCCACAGACGAAGCGCATTCCCACGACGCGCCTTACACTCCGAACTGTCGCCGGATCACCCGGCCTTATGCCGCGCTCCAGCCCGGTGCCCCCCTGATCCACATGGCGCCCGCGGAAAGACCGCGGCCACCCGTTAAATGTCACCGCGGCGTGACGCCCCGGATCCGCTCTGACCGCCGGCGCAACAACTCCACCGTGGTCAGCAGTGCGATCGAAAAGATCACCAACAGCGTAGCCACCGCCAGAATGGCAGGGCTGATCTGTTCGCGGATACCGTTCCACATCTGCCGTGGGATGGTCTGCTGATCGGGACCCGCGATGAACAGCACCGCCACGACCTCGTCGAACGAGGTCACGAACGCAAACAGCGCCCCCGACACCACGCCCGGCAGGATCAACGGCATTGTCACCTTGAAAAACGTCGTGCGCGGATTGGCCCCAAGGCTGGCCGCCGCCCGGTTCAGGGACTGATCGAACCCGACCAAGGTCGCGGTCACCGTAATGATCACAAATGGAATACCCAGGGTCGCATGCGCCAGCACCACACCCAGATAGGTCCCGGCCAGCCGGCCACATTGCGGGTCGAACCCGATCAGCACGAGCAATTCGCAAGGGTTCGAATAGAAAAAGAACATCCCCGTCGCCGTGATGATCAGCGGCACGATCATCGGAGAGATCAGGACCGCCATGATTGCGCGGCGGAACGGCATCTCGGGGCGCGACAGGCCCAACGCTGCCAGCGTCCCCAGCACCGTCGCCACGATGGTCGAACACACCCCGATGATGATCGAGTTCTTGGCCGCCCGCACCCATTTCGCGTTCGCCCAGGCGTCCGACCAAAAGGCCCAGCCCGTCGTGTCCGGGTCCTGCATGCCAAAGGTCAGCAGGCTGGAATACCAGCGCGTGCTGTAACCTTCCGGATCAAAACTCAGCATCTTGTCCGTGAATGTAAAATAAGGCTCGGCGTTGAACGACAGCGGGATGATCACGATGATCGGCGCGATCAGGAACACAAAGATCAGCGTGCACACCGTCAAATAGGTGTAATGCCAGACACGTTCCAGCGGGCTTGCATAGGTTGGAATTGCCATTCGCTTATCCCAGTTTCAGATTGTCGACGCCGACAAGGCGGTCATAGATCCAGTACAGGATCAGCACCGACCCCAGCAGCAGGGCCGCCAGCGCCGCCGCCATCGACCAGTTCAGCGTCCCGGTCATGTGCTGTGCGATCATGTTGGAAATCAGCTGTCCCGACGATCCACCGACCAGCGCGGGCGTGATGTAATACCCCACCGCCAGGATGAAGACCAACATCGCCCCCGCCCCCAACCCCGGCAGGGTCTGCGGGAAATAGACCCGGCGGAACGCGGTCCAGCTGGTCGCGCCCAGGCTGCGCGCGGCGCGGACATAGGCGGGGTTGATCGTCCGCATCACCGAATACAGCGGCAGGATCATGAACGGCAGCAGGATATGCGTCATCGCGATGATCGTGCCGGTGCGGTTATAGATCATCTGCAACCGCGCATCGCCGCCGATCACACCCATCCAGACCAGAATGTCGTTGATCACCCCCTGCTGCTGCAGCAGCACCATCCAGCTGGTCGTGCGCACCAGCAGTGATGTCCAGAACGGCAGCAGCACCAGGATCATCAGCAGGTTGGATTTGCGCATCGGCAGCGTCGCCAGCAGATGCGCGATCGGAAAGCCCAGGACGAATGTCAGCCCCGTAATCACCGCCGACAACCAAAAGGTGCGCCAGAACAGCGTCAGATAGATGCGCTGGCGTTCCTCTACCTGCTGGATGTTGCCGGCGTCGTCGCGGGTGCGGTCCACGGCCGCCAGATAGAAATTCGCGGTGACCGGGGTCGATGCCGACCGCATGACGGACCACAGGCGCGGATCGCCCCATTCTTCGTCGATCTCCAGCAGTGCCGCTTGGTAGGGCGGCTCCAGCCCGCGACGCACCTGACGCCCGGTCGAGGTGAACAGCGACCGCGTCCCCGGCATGTCATAGTTGATTCGCGTGCCGACCACCCCGATGCTGCGCACCTCGGCGCTGGCAACCAGATCCTGGGCCAGCGCGGTCCATGCGGCTTCGTCCGGCGCGGTGCCGCGTTCCGTGGACGCGAACCATGCCGACACCTGCGGCATGTTCGCCGAAAAGCCGTCATTGTGGAACGACCGCGCCAGCATCTGGCCAATCGGCACCACAAAGGTGATCAGGATGAAGGCCAGTAGCGGCAGCACCAGCAGAAAGGCCCGGCGTCGCGCGCGGCGTTGGCTGTGGGCCAGCGCGCGCGCCAGCGGCATCCCCTCGGCGGTGGTCAGCGTGCCCGCCCCCACCCCGGATGCGGTGGTGGCGATGGCGGCATGTGGATCAAGTGCGGCGTCGGCCATGTCATTCCCCGGCAGTCAGGTCCGCCACCCCCGATGCGGGGGCGGCAGGGTGTCAGTTCAGGATGCGGCCAGCCAGCTGTTGAAGCGTTCGGTCAGTTCCGCGGAATGGTCCGCCCAGAACTCCGGGTCGTCCGTCACCGCGTTGGCCAGCGCCTCGGGGCTGGTCGGCATGTGGGGTGCCATTTCCGTCACGCCGTCCTGATACAGCCCGACCAGCGAAGTCGAGGATTGCCGCGCCGGGCCATAGGCGATGTATTTCGCCTGATCGGCCAGCCGCTGCGTGTCGGTGGCGAATTTCAGGTATTCCATCGCCGCCTCGGGGTTGGGCGCAGCGACCGGGATCACGAACATGTCCATGTCCAGGTACTGGCCGTCCCAGATGATCTCGAAGGGCTGCTGTTCGGCCACCATCGCGTCAAAGGCGCGACCGTTGTAGACGGTGGTCATGCTGACCTCTCCGTCGGCCAGCAGCTGGACGGGCTGGGCGCCGGCCTCCCACCAGACGGTCTCTCCCTTGATGGTGTCCAGCTTGGCGAAGGCGCGGTCCACGCCTTCGGGGGTGGACAGGACGTCATAGACCTCGGCCGCGGGCACGCCGTCGGCGATCAGCGCCAGATACAGCGTGCGTTTCGGGTTCTTGGGCAGGCCGCGCTTGCCGGGGAACGTCTCGGTGTCAAAGAAATCGGCGGCGGTGCTGGGGGCCTCGCCTTCGAACTTGGTGGTGTTGAAGGAAATGACCGTGCCCCAGACGATGTTGGCGACCGCGCAATCCTGCAGGGCGCCGGCCACGAAATCGTCCACGGCGGCGGTACCGTCGGGGGCTGCGGGCAGATCGGCAGGGTCGATCTCGACCAGCGCGCCCTCGTCGCACAGGCGGATCGCGTCGCTGACCTCTACATCAAAGATGTCGCCGGTGACGTTGCCCGCCTCGACCTGGGCGCGCAGGGGCGTGGCGGGGTTGTCGGCGGCGATCATCTTGACGGCGATGCCGGTGTCGGCGGTGAAAGGCTTGTTATAGGCCTCGACCTGGCTGACCTCATAGGCCCCGCCCCAGGATACGACGTTGATCTCCTGCGCGATGGCGCCAAAGGCAACGCCGCACAGGGCGGTCGAAAGGATCACGGTGGTTTTCACGTTGGTTCTCCCGGTTGGTTGGTCTCGGGCATTTTTGCCCGTTGTCATTGGCCCACTTTGGGCGCGGACCGGGCAGGACGAACCCGCCCGGTCCGGATGGATCAGCTGGCCAGCCAGCTATTGAAGCGTTCGATCAGCTCGGCGTCGCGGTCGACCCAGAAATCCAGATCGGATGCCAGCGCGCCCGCCATGTTGGCGTCAAACGTGGGCAGATTCGGGCCCATCGGCTCCTCGGTGCCCTCGATGTTGCCGACCATCGCGGCGGCCGACCGGCGGGGCGGGCCATAGCTGATGAACTCGGCGGCGCGGGCCTGCGGCGCGGTTGCGGTGGTCCAGGCCACGAATTCCATCGCCTGCTCAAGGTTCGGGGCGCCCTTCGGCACGACCCAGCCTTCCATCTCATAGATCTGGGCGTCCCAGATGATCTCGAACGGCTGGCCATCGGACTGCGCTGCGTTGAAGATCCGCCCGTTGAACGCATAGGCCATGCTGACCTCGCCATCGGCCAGCAGCTGCGGGGGCTGTGCGCCCGCCTCCCACCAGATGACGTCCGACTTGATGCTGTCCAGTTTCGCGAATGCACGATCGACCCCCTCGGGGGTGTCCAGAACCTCATAGACCTCGGCGGCGGGCACGCCGTCCGCCATCAGCGCCAGTTCCAGGTTGAACTTGGCCCCTTTGCGCATGGTCCGCTTGCCCGGAAACGCCTCGGTGTCAAAGAAATCCGCGGGCGTCGCGGGCTTTGCGTCGGGGAACGCGGTGTCGTTAAAGGCCAGAACCATCGAATAGACGTCGGTCGCGACGAAACATTCCGTCACCGCACCGTCGATGAAATCGTCCATCGCCGCCGTGCCGTCCTCGGCCGGCATCAGGATGGCGGGGTCGATCATCTCCAGCGCGCCCTCGTCGCACAGGCGCACCGCATCGGCATATTCGACCGAGGCGACATCGACGCTGACATTGCCCGCCTCGACCTGGGCCTTGATCGGGGTCGCCGGATTGTCGGCGTCCGACATGATGACATTGGTGCCCGTCTCGGCCGTGAACGGCTTGGCATAGGCCTCCAGATGGCTGTTGCCATAGGCGCCGCCCCAGGACAGCAGGTTTACATCGGCCAGGGCCGGTCCGGCGACCAGGCCCATTGCGGTGCTGAGTGCAAGAAAACGCTTCATCGAAGTCTCCGGTTGGGAATGGGATTCAGGTGGGGTCAAGCGCGCGGGCATCCTGGGGATGCCAGCCGATGCGGATGACCTGGCCGGGGTCCAGACGGGTCTGGCCGATCGTATTTCGCATCTTCATGACGAAATTGTCGCTGCCCGCGACCTTCAGGCGGGCGCGCAGGATATCGCCCATATAGATGACGTCCATCACCTGCGCCTCGATCGTGTGGGCACCCTGGGACATCATCTCGGGTTTGAACTCGACCCGTTCGGGGCGGATCGACACGGTCGTGCGCTGACCCTTTTCACGGATATTGACGGCGGTCGCGTCGATCACGCCGCCCCCGTCCAGCCGCACCAGCGCCTTGTCGCCCTCCAGCTGCTCGATCGTACCCGGCAGGGCGTTGTTCTCTCCGATGAAGCTGGCCACAAAGATGTTCTCGGGGCGCTCGTACAGGTCCGCCGGCGGGGCCAACTGCTGGATGCGTCCGTCGTTAAATACCGCGATCCGGTCGGACATGGTCAGCGCCTCGCCCTGATCATGGGTGACATAGACGACGGTAATTCCAAGTCTTTCGTGCAAGTGCTTGATCTCGAACTGCATGTGTTCGCGCAACTGCTTGTCCAGCGCGCCCAGCGGTTCGTCCATCAGCACCAGTTCGGGGTCAAAGACCAATGCGCGGGCCAGCGCGATCCGCTGCTGCTGACCGCCGGACAGCTGCGCCGGGCTCCGGTTCGCGAACGTGCCCATCTGGACCATGTCCAGCGCGCGGGCGATGCGGGTCTGGCGTTCGTCGCGCCCCATGCCGCGAACCTCCAGCGGAAAGGACAGGTTCTCTCCGACGGTCATGTGCGGGAACAGGGCATAATTCTGGAACACCATGCCGATACCGCGCTTGTGAGGCGGGACTTGATTGATCGGACGTCCGTCAAGCCGGATCTCTCCGTTCGTCGCCGTTTCGAACCCGGCCAACATCATCAGGCAGGTCGTCTTGCCGGAACCGGACGGCCCCAACATGGTCAGAAATTCCCCCTTGCCGATCGACAAATTCAAATCTTTGACGACAAGCGTCTGTCCGTCATAGCTTTTCTGCACATGATCAAAGGCGACGAAAGCATCGTCGTGGCGGTCGTCCAGCAAAAGCGCTCTCCCTGTTTTGTCATTGGTTGTTCAGCGCAAGGATCACGTTAAGCGTCGGCCTGCCCGGCTGGCAACATCTATTGCGATATTCCATGCCCCAACGTATCGCGCCCGAAACCCCGCAAGGGAGCTTCGGGCGCGAGGGCCGTGTCGATTGCAGAGCATGCAGGGCCTGTTGCCTGTTTGACAGGCAGCAGGTCGGCCCCGCAGGCAGTCGCCGGTCAGGCGGGGCGCTTAGGGCCCTTGCGATGCGCCTTGGGCGCGCCGGCCTTGTCACCGGCGGGCTTGGATTTGGCCCAAGCAGGCTTGGGACCCTTGCCGGCATCTGCCGAGGACTTCTTCTTCCACGATTTCACGGCCGCATGGGGCCCCGTTTCGCGCGGCTCGGCCGGTGCGTCATCAGGCATCCAACCACCACGGGCCGATTTGACGCGGGCCTGATGCCCTTCGTCCGATGCGGCAGGTTTTGCGCGCGGCGCGGGCTTGCGCCCTTCCGAGCGGTTGTCGGTGCGCGGCGCGCGGGGCGCGCGTTCGATCGGCGCGTCCAGGTCGGGGGCACCGTCCATGCGGCGCATGGTGACCTCGGGTGTGATCTCGATGAAATCGCCGAACTTTGCGGCCACTTCGGACGCAATCTGGATATAGGACAGGTCCTGCTTGACGCGGATCGCACCGATGCTGTCGCGGGTGATCCCGCCGGCATCGCAAACCTTGGGCAGCAGCCAGCGCGCTTCGGCACGACCTGAATGGCCGACCGACAGCGTGAACCAGACAGACGGTCCGAATTCGCGCTGGACGCGCGGTGCCATCGGCGCGGGGGGCGCATGCGCCTCGGCCAGCTCTTCGGCGGCGGGGCGGCCTTCGCGCCACATGCGAAGGAAGGCGGCGGCAACCTGTTCGGCGCTGAATTGCTCCAACAGCTGGGCTGCCAGCGCGGCATCATCGCCCGCAGGTTCGTGCAGGCCGGGATGGTCAAGCATGCGCTGATCGTCGCGGGCGCGAACCTCGTCGGCGGTCGGCGCGTCCAGCCATTCGGCAGACACCTTGGCGTTCTGCAACAGGCGCTGTGCGCGGCGATAATCGGCGGACGGCACGATCAGCGCGGACACGCCCTTGGACCCGGCGCGCCCGGTGCGGCCCGACCGGTGCAGCATGGTGTCAGGGTTGGTCGGCAGATCGGCGTGGATCACCAGTTCCAGACCCGGCAGGTCGATACCGCGGGCCGCGACGTCGGTCGCGATACACACACGGGCACGACCGTCACGCAGCGCCTGCAGGGCGTGGGTACGTTCCTGCTGGGACAGCTCTCCCGACAGGGCGACGCATTTGAAGCCGCGGTTCGACATGCGCGCCAGCAGGTGGTTCACATTGGCCCGCGTCTTACAGAAGACGATGGCGGTCTGCGCCTCGTGGATGCGCAGCAGGTTGAAGATCGCGGGCTCACGGTCGCGGGCGGTGACGGTATAGGCACGATAGGCGATGTCGCCGTGCTGACGCGCCTCGCCCATCGCGGCGATGCGCAGGGCGTCACGCTGGAAATCGCGGGCCAGCTTTTCGATCGCGGATGGCACCGTGGCCGAGAACATCAGCGTGCGGCGTTCGACCGGCGCTGCGCCCAGAATGAACTCCAGATCCTCGCGAAAGCCCAGGTCCAGCATCTCGTCGGCCTCGTCCAGCACGGCGGCGCGCAGGTCGGACAGATCCAGGCTGCCCCGGTCGATATGGTCGCGCAGACGGCCCGGCGTGCCGACAACGATCTGTGCGCCGCGCTGCAATGCACGCTTTTCGTTGCGATAATCCATGCCGCCGACACAGGTGGCGATCTGTGCGCCCGTGCCCGCATACAGCCACTCCAGTTCGCGCGCGACCTGCAGCGCCAGTTCGCGCGTCGGTGCGATGGCCAACGCAAGCGGCAGATCGCCCGCGATCATGCGGTCGCCGTCCAGCAGGTTCTCGCCCATCGCCAGGCCGAATGCCACGGTCTTGCCCGATCCGGTCTGCGCCGAGACCAGCACGTCGCGGCCCTGTGCCTCGGGTGCCAGCACAGCGTTCTGCACGGATGTCAGGGTCTCATAGCCCTTGTCGGCCAACGCCGCCTGAAGCGGCGCGGGGAAATTCAGTTCAGTCATGTGATTCGCCAAAATGCGGGGGTCTTGAGCGACCCGATGAGCGGCACCTATCGTCGCTGCGACCGGCCCACCCTGCACCCGCCGCCCCGGACTAGCAGGGCCAAAGGCGGTTCCCTACGCGGTTTGGATCGCAAAGTCCACGCCCAATCACGGGGCGCTTGATGCGGCCTCCTGGCGGGCCGCGATCTCTCGGCGCATGGTCCGCCGCACCTCGGCGGAACGCCAGCGCTGGCGGTCGATATCGTCCTCCAGTTCGGGTTTGGGGACGGGAACGGGATGGCCGCGTTCATCGACCGCAACCATG
Organism: Paracoccus sp. Ld10; assembly: GCF_045064235.1. Lineage (NCBI taxonomy): Bacteria > Pseudomonadati > Pseudomonadota > Alphaproteobacteria > Rhodobacterales > Paracoccaceae > Paracoccus > Paracoccus sp. Ld10. Next base: position 411,732 of record NZ_JBISHD010000032.1, read on the forward strand.
GTGAAATAGCACGAATTGGTATGCCTGCGCGTGCCGCGGCGGATGTTTTCGGCCTCGACCCGGATGCCGATCTCCATCGAGGTGCGGCCCGTGTGGTTCACCCGGGCGCGAAAGGTGACCAGTTCGCCCACGTGAATGGCCTCCTTGAAGGTCACCTGGTCCACCGACAGCGTCACCGCATATTCCCCCGACCAGCGCGACGCGCAGGCATAGGCAACCCGGTCCAGGCAGGCCAACAGCGCACCGCCATGCACCTTGCCGCTGAAATTCGCCATGTCCGGCGACATCAGAACCGTCATTTCCAGTCCGCGCTTGTCCATCGGTCCCCCGTCTGCCGCCACGCCATCCTGCGCCAATCGCGCGGGCGCGAAAAGCCCCCCTTGCACACCGCCCACGCCGCGCCTAGCCTTGGGGTGCAAACCGTTGGGGTGTCCCGTCAGGGGCTGAGAGGCGTCAGCCAACCCATCGAACCTGATCCGGGTCATACCGGCGGAGGGAACGGTGCAGATATTCGCGTGGCCCTTGGCCCGCCCTGTCTCCCCACCCCTTTGCCCGGTCACGACCCGCCACCAAAACGGGGGACGACGTGACAGCACCCATTGCCCTGACCATCGCCGGGTCCGATTCGGGCGGCGGCGCCGGTATTCAGGCGGACCTCAAGACGTTCTCGGCACTTGGCTGCTATGGTGCCAGCGTGGTGACCGCGCTGACCGCGCAGAACACCCGGACGGTGGCCATGGTCGAACCCGCCAGCCCCGCGATGATCGCGGCCCAGATGCGGGCCGTGCTGGACGATCTGGATGTCCGCGCGATCAAGCTGGGCATGTTGGGAGGGGCCGATGCCATCGCCACCGTGGCGCGCGGGATTGCAGGTTGCGGCCTGCCGGTCGTGCTGGACCCGGTGATGATCGCGAAATCGGGCGACCGGCTGTTGCCCCCCGACGCCATCGAGGCACTGCGCGCCCTGCTGCCTGTCGCGACCCTGCTGACTCCGAACCTGCCCGAGGCCGCCTGCCTGCTGGATTGCGCCGCGGCCACGACCCCGGCGCAGATGGCCGAGCAGGGTGCCGCGCTGTGTGCGATGGGTGCGGGCGCGGTGCTGATGAAGGGCGGCCACGGCGACGGAGCGATCTGTACCGATCTGTTGGTAACTGCGCAGGGGGCGACCCCCTTCAGCGCGCCACGCCTGTCCACGCGCAACACGCATGGGACCGGCTGCACCCTGTCGGCGGCGATCGCGGCGGGGCTGGCCCATGGCCAACCGCTGGCACAGGCGGTGGGCGCCGCGCACCGCTATCTGCAGGGGGCGATCGCGGCGGCGGATGACCTGTGCGTGGGTTCGGGACACGGGCCGGTGCATCATTTCCACGCGGTCTGGGCGCATGACTGACGTCACCATCATCGGCGCGGGCGTGGCCGGCCTGTTTGCGGCCCATGTGCTGGCGTTGCGCGGGTTGACCCCGCGCATCCTGGACCGTAACGGGCCGCCCGGCACGCATGGCTGTTCATGGTGGGCGGGCGGCATGCTGGCCCCGCATTGCGAGGGCGTGACCGCCGATCCGATCATCACCCGCCTTGGGGCGGAGGCCGCCGATGCGTGGTCCGCCGTCACGCCCGTCGCGCGGCACGGCACGCTGGTCGTGGCGCTGGACCGCGACCGGGCCGAACTGGCCCGCTTTGGCCGCCGCGCCACCGCGCATGAACCCTGCGACAGTGCCCATCACGAACCCGACCTGCCGCCCCGCCCCGGTCTGATCTTTCCGACCGAGGCGCATCTGGACCCCCGCCGCGCGCTGACTGACCTGACTGCATGGTTGGCCGCGCGCGGCATCGGCATCGACCGCGCGACCGCCGATCCGGGCGATATCGCGGGTCCGGTGATCGACGCGCGCGGGCTGTCCGCCGCCCTGCCCGGCCTGCGCGGCGTGCGCGGGGAAACGGTCGTGCTGCACGCGCCCGACATCACGCTGACGCGGCCCGTCCGCCTGCTGCATCCGCGCCATCCGCTGTACATCGTACCGCGCGCGGGCGGGCTGTTCATGCTGGGCGCGACCCAGATCGAAAGCGCGTCCCGCGCCCCTGCCACTGCCCGGTCGGTGCTGGAACTGTTGTCGGCGGCCTATGCGCTGGACCCCCGCTTTGCCGAAAGCGCCATCGTCGAGCTGGGCGCCGACCTGCGCCCGGCATTCCCCGACAACATCCCGCGCGTGACGGTTCGGGGGCGGGTGCTGCACCTGAACGGGCTGTTTCGCCACGGATACCTGATGGCCCCCGCGCTGGCGCGGCAGGCGGCCGACTACCTGATCACCGGAACCAAGGGAGAACTGATCCATGAGGATTGAGGTCAACGGAACCCCCCGCGACATCGCCGCCGCCACCGTGGCAGACGCGCTGTCCGAACTGGGCTGGGCTGATGCCCGCGTGGCCACGGCGCTGAACGGTGATTTCCTGCCCGCCGCGTCCCGCACGACCCAGCCCTTGCGCGACGGCGACCGGCTGGAGGTTCTGGCCCCGATGCAGGGGGGCTGAGCGATGCGCGATTTCTATGGCGTTACCCTGCCCAACGCGCTGATGCTGGGCACCGCGCAATACCCCGCGCCGTCGGTGCTGCAAGAGGCATTCCGGGCCAGCGGCGCAGGCGTGGCCACCGTGTCGCTGCGCCGCGAGGCCGGTCAGGGGCAGGCGTTCTGGTCGCTGATCCACGATCTGGGCGTGCGCGTCCTGCCCAATACCGCCGGCTGTCACAGCGCGCGAGAGGCGGTGACCACCGCCCGCATGGCGCGCGAACTGTTCCAGACCGACTGGATCAAGCTGGAGGTGATCGGCCATGCCGACACGTTGCAGCCCGACCCCTTTGGCCTGCTGGAGGCCGCGACGACGCTCTGCGCCGAGGGGTTCCACGTCTTTCCCTATACCACCGAGGATCAGGTTCTGGCCGCCCGTCTGCTGGACGCCGGATGCCGGGTGCTGATGCCATGGGGTGCGCCGATCGGGTCGGGGTTGGGCCTGAACAACCGCCACGGGTTGCGCATGCTGCGCGCGGCGTTCCCGGACGTGCCGATGGTGATCGACGCAGGCCTTGGCCTGCCCAGCCACGCGGCGGAGGCTATGGAGATGGGGTTCGACGCGGTCCTGCTGAACAGTGCCGTGGCGCAGGCGGGCGACCCCGTCGCGATGGCACGCGCATTCGCGCTGGCCGTGCAGGCGGGGGCGTTGGCGCGCGACGCCGACCCGATGGGGGTGCGCGACATGGGCGCGCCATCGACCCCCCTCATCGGGAGGGCCTGGCTGTGAAACTTCCACGTTTCTATCCGATCTTCGACGACGTGACCTGGCTGGAACGCGCCCTGCCCCTTGGGGTACGGCTGGTCCAACTGCGGCTAAAGGACCGCGGCCCCGACGACCTGCGCGACCAGATCGCGCGCGGGCTGCGACTGACGCGGGATCATGGCGCGACACTGGTCGTCAACGACCACTGGCAGGCGGCGATCGATCTGGGCGCCGACTGGCTGCATCTGGGGCAGGAGGACCTGGACGATGCCGACCTGCCCGCCATCCGCCGCGCCGGGCTGCGGCTTGGGGTGTCGACCCATGACCGGGCCGAACTGGACCGCGCGCTGGCGCTGGCACCCGATTACGTGGCCCTTGGGCCGGTCTGGCCCACAATCCTGAAAAAGATGCGCTGGCATGAACAGGGGCTGGACCGAGTCACCGAATGGAAGGCGCTGGTGGGTGACGTCCCGTTGGTCGCCATCGGCGGGCTGAACCCCGATCGCGGTGCACAGGCGCTGGCGGCGGGGGCGGATGTGGTGTCGGCGGTGACCGACATCACGCTGAACCCCGACCCCGAGGGTCGGATGGTCGACTGGTTGGCGGTGACGGCATGAACCGGTATGCCCGCCAGATGGTGCTGCCCGGCATCGGCGCCATGGGTCAGGACCGGCTGGCGCAGTCCCATGTGCTGGTCGTTGGCGCGGGGGGCCTCGGCTGTCCCGCGCTGCAATACCTGGCCGCCGCCGGGGTGGGCCGCATCACGCTGATCGACCCCGACCGCGTGGACGAGACGAACCTGCACCGCCAGCCGCTGTACCGCATGGACCAGGTCGGCCGCCCCAAGGCACAGGCCGCCGCGGCGGCGCTGGCGGTGCTGAACCCCGATTGCCAGGTCATACCCCGCATCGAATGGCTGACTCCCGCCAATGCCGGCGATCTGGTGGGCGCGGCCGATGTGACGCTGGATTGCGCCGACAGCTTTGCGGTCAGCCTGACCCTGTCAGATGCCTGCATGGCCGCGGGCAGGCCGATGGTCACGGGGTCGGCACTGGGGCTGTCGGGCTATGCGGCGGGCTGCTGCGGTGGCGCGCCCAGCCTGCGCGCGATCTTTCCCGACCTGCCCGCACAGGCCGCCAGCTGTGCCAGCGCGGGCGTGTTGGGACCGGTGGTGGGCATGATCGGCGCGCTGCAGGCGCAAATGGCACTGGCGGTGCTGCTGGGGCTGGACCCGCAGCCACTGGGGCGGCTGTTCAGCTGGGATGCGGGCGGCTGGCGCATGGGCGGGTTCCGGTTCGACGCGGCGCCCGAACCCGCCGACCCCCTGCCCTTCATCGCGCATGACCAGATCGCCCCCGGCGACCTGCTGATCGACCTGCGGGTCGAGGCCGCGCCCTTTGCCGGCGCGCGCCACCTGCCCCCCGACCGCATCGCGCATCTGGACCCCGGCCCCGCCCCGCGGGTGGTGCTGGCGTGCCGGACCGGCCTGCGTGCGCACAATGCCGGACAGATCCTGCAATCCCGCTGGCCGGGGCGCATTGCTCTGCTGGCCCTGACCGACGACGACCTGAAAGGATGCCCATGAAGACGCTGACCCTGACGCTGGCCGTGCTGGCCCTGCCCGCCCATGCCGAAACGAAACTGACCGTGATGCTGGACTGGTTCGTGAACCCCGACCATGCGCCCATCGTGCTGGCGCAGGAGCTGGGCTATTACGCCGATGCCGGGCTGTCGGTCGAAACCGTTGCGCCGTCCGACCCCAACGATCCGCCGCGCATGGTCGCGGCGGGGCGTGTCGATCTGGCCGTCAGCTATCAGCCGCAGCTGCACCTGTCGCGCCATCAGGACCTGCCGGTGACCCGCGTCGGGACGTTGGTGGAAACCCCGCTGACCTGTCTGGTCGTGCTGGCCGACAGCGGCATCGAAACACCCGCCGACCTGGCAGGCCGCAAGGTCGGCTTTGCCGTTGCCGGCGTCCAACAGGTGATGCTGGACGCCATGCTGGCCGATGGCGGTCTGGTCCCCACGGATGTGGAACAGATCAACATCGGCTGGTCGATCGCGCCCGCGCTGATGTCGGGACAGGTCGATGGCGTCATTGGCGCGTTCCGCAATTTCGAGCTGAACCAGCTGCGGCTGGAGGGGTTCGACGGACGCTGCCTGAACCCCGAGGATCACGGCATCCCCGCCTATGACGAACTGATCTATCTGGCCGATCCCGCCCGCATGGACCGCGCCGCGATCGCGGCCTTCCTGAACGCCACCGAACGCGCGACGGCCTTTATCAAGAACGACCCCGACGCGGCATGGCAGATGTTCGCGGACACCGCAGCCGAACTGCAGACCCCCCTGAACGAGGCTGCCTGGGCAGACACCTGGCCCCGCTTTGCCGGACGCCCCGCGGCGCTGGACGCGGGCCGCTATCTGCGGTTCGAGGCGTTTCTGGCCGAACGCGGCGCCACGCCCGGCGGACAGGCCCTGTCCGATCTGGCCATCGACGTGACCGCACCATGAGCGCCCCTGATTACGGCCGCGCATTCGCACTGTGGCAACAGGCGGCGGGGGAACACTGGGACGCCTATGTGGACCACGCCTTTGTGCGGCAGCTGGCGGCGGGCGACCTGCCGCGCGACAGCTTTCTGCACTATCTGCGCCAGGATTACGTGTTCCTGCTGCACTTTGCGCGATCCTGGGCGCTGGTCTTTGCCAAGTCTGACCGCATGTCGGAGATGGCGCTGGCATCGTCCATCGTCCACGGCCTGCTGAACGGAGAGATGCCGCTGCATGTCGACATCTGCGGCCGCGAGGGCATCACGGAAACCATGCTGCAGCAGACCCCGGAATCGCCCGCGAACATGGCCTATACGCGCTATGTCCAGGCGACCGGCTATGCGGGCGACATGCTGGACCTGCTGGCGGCGCTGGCGCCGTGTGTGTTCGGATATGGCCAGATCGGGCTGATCCATGCCGACAGCGGCGGTCCCTATAGCGAATGGACCGCGACCTATGGCGGCGCCGATTATCAGCGCGTCTGCCATGATGTAGGCGCGCTGATCGACGCGGCGCTGGAGGCGCGGTTGGGCCCCGACTGGCCGTCCCTGCCCCGCGCGCAGACGCTGGCGCGCCATTTCACCCAAGCCACCCAACTAGAGGTCGGGTTCTGGCAGATGGGACTGGGCCAGACATGATCCGCATCATGGGCGACCTGATCCTGAACGGGCGGCCGCTGCTGCGCGGTCTGGCGCTTGACTGTCCGCAAGGGCGGTGGACCGCGCTGATGGGGCCGTCCGGGGTGGGCAAATCGACCCTTGGCCGTATCTCCGCGGGCCTGCCCGTGGCCGCGCAACTGCGGGGGCGCGTCGATGGCACGGGCGCGGTCACGCTGATGGGGCAACAGGATCAGCTGTTGCCCTGGGCCGATGCGCTGGCCAACGTCACCATCGGCGCGCGGCTGCGCGGTCAGCCGCCCGACCGGGATCGTGCCCGCGCCCTGCTGGCCGATCTGGGCCTGTCGGGGCTGGAGGCGCGCCGCCCCGCGCATCTGTCCGGCGGCCAGCGTCAGCGCGTGGCCCTGGCCCGCACCCTGATCGAGGATCGCCCGGTGGTGGTCCTGGACGAGCCGTTTTCGGCACTGGACGCCGGCACGCGGGCGCAGATGCAGGATCTGGCCGCGCGGCACCTGGCCGGGCGCACGGTGATCCTGATCACCCACGACCCGCTGGAGGCCGCGCGCCTGTGCCATGCCGCCTGGCTGCTGGACACGCGGGGAACCCGCGCGCTGACATTGCCCGCGACACCCATACCGCGCGCGCTGGACGACCCGCAGGTGCTGGCCACCCAAGGCGCGCTGTTCCGCAGCCTGATGCCATGCGCGGCCTGATCGCAGTTCTGGTCGCGCTGTCGGTCTGGCAGGGCGTGGTCTGGGCCAGCGGCGTGCCGCCCTTCATCCTGCCCGGACCGGGGCGGGTGGTCATTGCGCTGATCGATCATGGCGCGATGCTGGCGGTGAACGCGCGGTTCACGCTGGCCAATCTGGCGGCGGGGCTGGCCTTGGGGGTTGCGCTTGGGGTTGGCACGGCGATCAATCTGGCGCTGTCGCCCGCGGCGCGGTGGCTGATGCGGCCGATGCTGATCGCGGCGCAGGCGGTGCCGGTCTTTGCGCTAGCGCCGATCCTGACGCTGTGGCTGGGATACGGCGCGCCCAGCAAGGTCGTGATGGTCGCGCTGGTGGTGTATTTCCCGGTGGCATCGGTGCTGTTCGACGCGCTGATGCGACCGCCCGCGGCGCTGGACGATCTGGCCCTGTCGATGGGTGCGCGGCCGATGCGGCGGCTGATGCTGATCCAGCTGCCCCATGCCCTGCCCGCGCTTGGGTCGGGGCTGCGGCTGGCGGCGGTGCAGGCACCGCTGGCGGTGATCATCGGCGAATGGGTTGGGTCCAGCCGGGGGCTGGGGCACGTGATGCTGATGGCGAACGGGCGCGGTCAGACCGACCTGATGTTCGCGGCCCTTGCGGTGCTGACCGCGATGGGGCTGGCGCTGTTTGCTGCCGCAGGTGCGGTCCAGCGCCTGACGGAACGGGACCGCCCCGAAGGGCGGCCCCAGGCGGTCACCACGAGGTGATGACGGCCCCGTCATATTTCTCGTCGATGAACGCCTTGACCTCGGGCGACTGGTACGCCTCGACAAGGGTCTTGACCCAAGGCTCGGCCTCGCGGCCCTGCTGAACCACCAGGATGTTCACATAGGGGCTGTCGGCCTGTTCCATCGCGATGGAATCGCCCTTGGGCGACAGGCCGGATGCCAGCGCATAGTTGGTGTTGATCACCGCGATGTCGGCATCGGCCAGCGTGCGGGGCAGCTGCGCCGCGTCCAGTTCCAGAAACTGCAGACCCTTGGGGTTCTCGCTGATGTCCAGCGGGCTGGGCACCAGGCCGGTGCCCTCGGCCAGGGTGATGATGCCCAGATCCTGCAGGATCAGCAGCGCGCGGCCGCCATTGGTCGGATCATTCGGAATCGCGACCTGTGCGCCATCACGCAGATCGGCCATGTCCTCGATCTTGTCGGAATAGATGCCCATCGGCGTGGTGATGGTGGTGCCCACCTCGACCAGTTCGAACCCGCGATCCTTCATCTGGTTTTCCAGATAGGGGCGGTGCTGAAAGCTGTTGGCATCCAAATCGCCGTCCGCCAGCGCCTGGTTCGGCACGACATAATCTGAAAACTCGATGACCTCGATGGTCAGGCCCAGGGGTTCGGCGACCTCGGCCACCTTTTCCATGATCTCGCCATGTTCGCCGGGGGACACGCCGACCTTGATGTCCTCGGCCATGGCGGCGGTGGACAGGGCAAGGGCGGAAACAAAGGTTGTCAGACGCAGCATGGGATTGGTCCTTTCTTGTCTGCGGAAAAAACTGTGGGGTCAGGCGCCACGGTTGCGGGGCGCGCGACGATCGACGCGGGCCGCGATCCATTCGCCAAGCGATTGGACCAGCTGCACCAGCACGATCAGGATGACGACGACGGCGGCCATGACCTCGGGCATGAAACGCTGGTATCCATAGCGGATGCCCAGATCGCCCAGACCCTGCCCGCCCACGGCCCCCACCATCGCGGAGTAGCCGATCAGGCTGACCACGGCCAGCGTCAGCCCCAGTGCGATGCCGGGCAGCGCCTCGGGGATCAGCACCTTGCGGATGATCTGCAGCGGCGTGGCGCCCATCGCGCGGGCAGCCTCGATCAGGCCCTGATCGACCTCACGGATGGCGTTTTCCACCAGCCGCGCGATAAAGGGGATCGCGGCCAGCGTCAGCGGCACGATGGCCGCGTCGGTGCCGATGGACGTGCCGACCACGGCCCGCGTGAACGGGATGATCGCCACCACCAGAATGATGAACGGCACCGACCGGGTGGCGTTCACGACCAGCCCCAGCACCTTGTTCACCCACGGCGCCGACAACAGCTCTCCCCGCTGCGACATGGCCAGGAACACGCCCAACGGCAGCCCGCCCAACGTCCCCAGCAGCGCGGATATGGCGACCATGTACAGCGTCTGCAGCGTCGCGTCCCACAGGATCGGGATCAGGTTAGCGGACATGGCCCAGCACCTCCGTTGTCAGACCGTGTTCCTGCAGGAACGCACGGGCCTGATCGCCCCGGTCGTGGGGAACGGAAATCAGCAGGTTGCCGAACGGCCGCGTGCCGATTTCCTCGATCGTGCCGCCCAGGATGTTGGCGCTGATGCCCAGATCGGTGGCCAGACGGGCCAGCATCGGGTCGGTCGCATAGTTTCCGGCAAAGGTCACGCGGATCACCTGGTCGCCCGGCGGATCGGCCTGCAGCCGCGCCGCGACGAACGCGGGCAGCGTGGCCCCCGTCACCCCCGACAGAAAGCTGCGGGTGGTCGCGTGCTCCGGACGGGCAAAGACGTCATAGGTCGGACCGGATTCGACGATGCGCCCGGCCTCGATCACCGCCATGTGGCTGGCGATATCGCGCAGGACCGCCATTTCGTGCGTGATCAGCAGGACGGTCAGCCCCAGGTCGCGGTTGATTTGCGCCAGCAGGTCCAGAACGGTTTGGGTCGTTTCCGGGTCCAGTGCGCTGGTCGCCTCGTCCGACAGCAGGACCTTGGGGCCGGTGGCAAGGGCGCGGGCGATGCCCACGCGCTGTTTTTGGCCGCCCGACAGTTCCGCGGGATAGCGGTCGGCCAGCGCGCCCAGACCCACTTGGTCGATCAACTGGTCGACGCGGGTGCGGATCTGGCCGCGCGGGGTGCCCGCGACCTCCAACGGCAGGGCGATGTTGCCCCGCACGCTGCGCGAGGCCAGCAGATTGAAGTGCTGAAAGATCATGCCCACGTCGCGCCGGATCGTGCGCAGGGCGGACCCCGTCGCGGTACCGACATCGCGGCCCGCGACGGACACCCGGCCCGTCGTCGGGCGTTCCAGCCCGTTCACCATGCGCAGCAGCGTGGACTTGCCCGCGCCGGACCGGCCGATGATGCCGGTGATGCTGCCTTGCGGCACCGACAGGGTGATGTCGGCCAGCGCCATCACTTGCCCGCCCGCCTTGGGAAAGGACTTGCCCAGCCCCTCAAAGGTTATCGCCGCGCCGGTCATCCGTATCCTGCATGCTTGCCAAAAGTCAGGGCGCGGTCCTGCCCGAAACGGCTGCCGGGCGCAAGCCGCGCCACGTCGCGGCAATGGTCACGCCGGGAACGACCGTTCGTCGCAGGCCGCGCGTGCCGGAACGGATGTCGCATCCCGGCCCGCGCGGCCGGACGCGCGGAAAGGCAGATCGATGCGGGACGGAACGGCTGTCCTTATTGCGCCGCGTCGGTCAGGCTCCGCGCCAACAACGCGGTCAGGATGGCGCGCAGCGTGTCAGGTCGGAACGGCTTTTCGATCAGCGGCGCGTGGTCGAACCCCTGCGGCAGGTTTTCGCGGCCATAGCCGGATACAAAACAGAACGGCACGGACATGCTGTCCAACAGGGCCGCGACCTCGTCCACCGGCTCTCCCTTGAGGTTGCCGTCCAGCAGCGCCAGGTCGATCTGTGCGTCCCGCGCCGCCGCAATCGCCTCAGGGACGCTGCGGGCGACGGCGGTGACGGTCGCACCGGCATCCTCCAACTCGTATCGCAGGTCCAGCGCGACCAGCGGTTCGTCCTCGACCAACAGGACGCGTGCTCCCTGCAGGGTCGACACGCGCGCAACGGGCTGTCCTGCCACGGCGTCGGCGGGGGCGGTCGGACGTGCCAGCCGTGTGACGCCTTCGGTCAGGTTGATGGTCCAGACGACACCGTCGGGCTGCCAGTCGGCACTGACCGCCGCCGCGTCGCCGCCCCCCGCCGCCCCGATCAGGGTCATGCCGAATCCCATGCGGGACGGCGCGGCCACGGGCGGGCCGCCTGTCTCGCGCCATGTCAGAACCAGCCGCTGCCCCTCAAGGCGCCAGGCGATGTGCACGATGCCGCTAGGAACCGACAGCGCCCCGTATTTTGCGGCATTCGTGCCCAGTTCGTGCAGCGTCAGCGCCAGACGCAGCATGGTGTCGGGGGCCAGTTCGATCGGCGGGCCATCGCGGCGCAGACGGTCGCCGTCCAGCGTACCGGAACTGATCTGGTCGTCGATCAACTGGTCCAGCGGCGCGCTGGCCCATGTCGCATCCGACAGGATCGAATGCGCGCGCGCCAGCGCCTGCAGGCGGCCCCCAAAGCTGGTCTCGAATTCCGGCAGGCTGTCGGACTGGCGCAGGCTTTGGCGGGCGATGGCCTGGACGTTGGCCAGCGTGTTCTTGATGCGATGGTTCAATTCTCCGATCAACAGGGCACGGACCTCCTCGGATTGCTTGCGTTCGGTGATGTCCTGCACCTGCAGCGACAGCGACTGGCGGTCCTTTCCCTCGGACAGGACCGAGCCATAAACCTCGCAGCAGATCGGACCGATATCGGCGTGATCCAGGCTGATCTCGGCCGAGAAACGCGGCACGCCGTCCTGCTGGCTGTCCAGCCAACCGGTCAGCAATGTGGCGCCCTGTTCGTCCAGCCAGCCCGCGGCGGTCGCGGTCATGCCCAGCATGTCGCCCGCGGGTCGCCCGAACATGCGCTCTGCCCCCTTGGACCAGGTGCGCACGCACAGGGCCCGATCCAGCGTCACAAAGGCCAGCGGCGAATTATCCGTATGCGCCTTGAGCTGCGCCATGGCACGGTCGCGGTGGCGTGCGATATCCTGCATCTCATCGCGCTGACGCTGCAGTTCCTTGGCCTGGCGCCCGATGCGAAAGAACACCTCGGCCTTGGATTTCAGCACCACCGGGTCGATGGGTTTAAAAATATAGTCGACGGCCCCCGCCTCATAGCCGCGAAAGCGGCGGGCTTCGTCCATCTCGGCGGCGGTGACAAAGATGATCGGAACACCGCGCGTGCGTTCCGTGGAACGCATCAGTTCGGCCAGCTCATAACCGTCGGTGCCGGGCATCTGCACGTCCAGGAAAGCCAGCGCATAGTCGTGCTGCAGCATCAGTTCCAGCGCCTCGCTGGCAGAGCGGGCGGCATCGACCACCAGCCCGTCGCGGCGCAACAGCGCCTCCAGCGCCATGATGTTTTCGGCGATGTCGTCGACAATCAGGAAACGGATGGGTCTATCGGGCATGAACAGTCTCCTGGTCGGCAGTCCGGCGCCAGATCCGGTCCGGTTCGGCAAACGCCGCGAAAGCCGCGGCATGGGTGGAAAAACGCAACGTCTCGTGAGAGCCGAGGCCAAGAAAACCGTCGCGCGCCAGCGCCTCGGCAAACAGACCGACGGCGCGGTCCTGCAGCGCCGTATCGAAATAGATCAGCACATTCCGACACGATACCAGCTGGACCTCGGAAAACACCTGATCCGTGGCCAGGTTGTGTTCCGTGAACACCGTGCGCGACCGCAGGTGGCGATCAAAGGCGGCGCGCCCATAGGCGGCGTTATAATAGTTCGACAGCGACCCCCGCCCCCCTGCCCGCTGATAGTTCTGGGAAAAGACCGGCAGGCGGTCGATATCATAGATGCCGGCCTCGGCCCGTGCCAGGGCACGGCGGTTGATCTCGGTGGCATAGAACATCGTGCGGTCGAACAGGCCCTCTTCCTGGAACATGATGGCCAGGGAATACAGCTCTTCTCCGTCAGCACAGCCCGCCACCCAGACCTTGAGCGAGGGGAACGTCCGCAGATGCGGGATCACCTCGCGGCGCAGCGCCAGGAAATAGGCCGGGTCGCGGAACATCTCGCTGACCTGCACGGTCATCGCGTCGATGATGTCGGGCAGCACCGCGGGATCGTGCAGCAACCGGCCCTGAACCTCCGACAGGGTCGCGCATCCAAGACGTTCACGCGCCAGTTCCGCACGGCGCATCAGCGACCCGCGCGAATAGGACCGGAAATCATAATGGTGGCGACGGTTCAGCGCCTCCAGAAACAGGTCCAGCTCGATCGCGTCGGGCGCGCGCAGGGGGACGGGTTCGACGCTCATCGCGGCATCCAGACCCGGGTCAGCGACAACAGCTTGTCGACGTCCAGCGGCTTGGGCAGATAGTCGTTGGCCCCCGCTGCCAGGCACTGGTTCTGATCCTCGGCCATGGCCTTGGCGGTCAGCATGATGATGGGCAGGGTCTTCCAGCGGTCGATCTTGCGGATCTCGCGCGTGGCGGTCAGCCCGTCCATTTCCGGCATCATCACGTCCATCAGCACCAGATCGACCTTGGGGGCCGCGCCGTCGTTGATGCGGCCCAATGCCTCCAACGCCTCGCGGCCGTTCCGCGCGATCTGGACGGTCGCACCGTGCGGTTCGAACACGCCGGTCAGGGCATAGACATTGCGGATGTCGTCCTCGACCACCAGGATGCGGCGCCCTTCCAGCTGCGCGTCGCGGTTCAGCGATGCCGCCAGCATGTCGCGCTGTTCCTGCGGCAGGTCCGACACGACCTGATGCAGGAACAGCGTGACCTCGTTGATCAGGCGTTCGGGCGATTTCGCACCCTTGATGATGATCGATTTCGAATAACGGCGCAGGCGCTGTTCCTCGGCTTCGGACAGGGCGCGGGCGGTATAGACGATCACAGGCGGGAACGACGCGGTACCGTCCCCGTCCAGCTGTTCCAGCACCTCGAACCCCGATGCATCGGGCAGGGTCATGTCCAGCACGATGCAATCGACCGTCTGGCTGCGACAGACCTGCAACGCCTCGGCGGCCGTTCCGGCACCGACAGTCTCGACCCCGTCGCTGGTCAGCAGTGCCTTGAGGCCCAACATCTGTGCCGGATCGTCCTCGACGATCAGCACCCGCCGCAGACGCTGTTCCAGGCGGCTTTCCAGATTGCGGATGGCGGTCGCCAGATCGTCTCGACGCACCGGCTTCATCATGTAGCTGATAGCACCCTGGGCCAACGCTTCCTTGGTGTAATCGTCGGCCGATACCATGTGCACCGGGATGTGGCGCGTGGTGGTGTCGCGTTTCAATCGGTCAAGCGCGGACAGGCCCGAATGATCGGGCAGGCCCACGTCCATCACGATCGCCTGCGGCAGGAAATGGCGCGCGGCACGGACCGCGTCGTCGGCCCGGCCCACGCAGACACAGCGGAAACCCAGCTCCTGCGCCAGACCGTACAGAATCTGGGCAAAGGCCGGATCGTCCTCGACCACCAGCATGACCCGGTCCCCCGCCGCAATGTCGGCGCGATCGTCGTCGATGCCCGACAGGGCGTCCAGCATCATCGGCGCGGGTTCCGGCATCGTCGGCGCGGGCGCGGAACGGCGCGCGGGGGCTGGCGATTGCAGCGCCGGCGCGGCCGGCAGGATCAGCGTAAAGGTGCTGCCCTTGCCCGGCGTGCTGGTCAGGGTGATGCGGCCGCCCAGCAGGTCGGCCAGTTCGCGACAGATCGACAGGCCCAGCCCCGTGCCGCCAAAGCGCCGAGAGATGGTGCCGTCCGCCTGGCGGAACGCCTCGAACACGGTCTCCTGCTGGCTGGTTTCGATGCCGATGCCGCTGTCGCGCACCGACAGGGCGATCCCCTGCGGCACGGGCGACACGTGCAGCACGACCTGCCCCCGTTCGGTGAATTTCAGCGCGTTCGAGATAAAGTTCCGCAGAACCTGTTCCAGACGCTGTCGGTCGGTGTGAAAGGCCGTAACGCCCGGATCGACTTGCGCGGACAGGGTCAGCCCCTTGTCGCGGGCCTGCGCGTCAAAGGCGCGCACCAGCTTGTCGGCCAGCACCTGCGGATCGACGGTATCGCGCGACACCTCCATCTTGCCGGATTCGATCTTGGACAGGTCCAGGATGTCGTTGATCAGCGCCAGCAGATCCTTGCCCGATGCCTCGATCGTCTCGGCCCAGCGGACCTGTTCCTCGGACAGGTTGCGGCCGCGATTGTCCGACAACAGGCGCGACATGATCAGCAGCGCGTTCAGCGGCGTGCGCAATTCGTGCGACATGTTGGCGACGAATTCGGACTTGTAGCGGCTCTCTTGCGTCAGCTCCTGCGCCTGATCCTCCAGCATACGGCGCGAGCGGGCCAGCGCATCACGCTGTTCCTCCAGCTCCTGTGTCTGGGTCTCCAGCTGGGCGTTCTGCTGTTCCAGCTCGGACTGCTGGGCCTCTAGCTGGCGCTGACTGTCCTGCAGGGCGCGGGTCTGCTCTTCCAGCTCCTCGTTCGAGGCGGCCAGCTCCTCGGTGTGTTCGCGCAATTCCCCGGCCTGACGGCGGGTCTCCTCCAGCAGTTCCTGCAGCTGTTGGCGGTACTGGGCAGACCGCAGCGCAATGCCCAGATTGTCGCCGATGCGTTCGAACAGATCGATCACGCGGGGGCTGGGGGTGGCGTCCAGCCCGAATTCCAGCACGCCGTTGATCAGCTGGCCGTCCCGCATCGGCACGATCAGCGCATGCGCCGCGCGGCCGCGCGCCAACCCCGATCCCCAGCCAAGCGCCTGTTCGGGCGCCAGCGACATCTGCAGGATGCGACCTTCGGTGATGGCACGGCCCAGATGACCCTCGTTTTCGGCAACGCGGTCGGCCAATGCCGTCGCGTCGGTGCCCCAATGCGCCAGGCGTAGGTGGCCGTGACCGTTGCGGGCATAGGCGACCGCGGCACGCGCGCCGATGCCCTCGGCCAGCACCTGAAGGATCTGACCGGCCAGTTTCTGCGCGGACAGATCGCCCTGAACCGCGCGGGACACCGCGACCTGAGTTCCGGTGATCCAGTCGGTGTCCAGCAGCCTGGCACGCGTCACGATCAGCTTGCGGCCCAGAAAGCCAAGGCACAGATAGACGACCCCCGCCAACCCGCGGTTGATGGCCGCCACGGTCGGATCAATGCCGGTGTTATCCTTCTGGAACGCCAGTACCATTGCCACACAGACCATTACGGCCGTCGCCACCGGCAGCGCAGGCCAGCGGGCGAATACCGCCAAACTGAGCGGCAGGATATAGATCAGCCAGACCGCTGTCCCCAGGGGCACGATCAGATCCAGGGTGAACACGCCGGCAAGGGCGGCCGCGATGACGACCATTATCGTCAGGTCTAGGGTCTTGGTCACGGCGTCTCCTGAAGGGCGGTCATTTTCGACGGCACCGTCGAACGCCCTGACAGGGCCTTTCGTTCAACCGCCTGCAATCAATATTTGATAAATGGCCACCCGCTTTGGGTCACCACCATCCGCGCCGTGTGGCAATATCCATCCGGGATGGCCCTGTCGAGTGGTCAGCGCACGCGCGGTGGCCACATCCGTGACCAGATTTCATCGCGCCTGACAACGGCGTGGTGCACGGCCGCACCGATATGCAGGGCGATGACCGCGATCAATGCCCACGCGGCCATTTCGTGCAGGGTGCTTGCCGCATCCGCCAGGGATTTGGACCGTGGGATGAACGTCGGCATGCCAAGCGCATCCAACCCCTCTATTGGAAAGCCGCCGGCGCGGACACGCACATAGCCTGACAGCGGCATCACCACCATCAGCACGTACAGCGCCAGATGCGACAGACCCGCCAAACGCCGCTGCCAGTCCGGAACAGTCGCCGGCAGCGATGGGGGTCGATGCGTCAGCCGCCAGACCAGCCGCAGTGCGATAACGACGATCAGCAGGCTGCCCACGTTCTTGTGAAACAGATAAAGCGCATCGCCCAGGTCGCGATCCAGACCCTTTTGCACCATCAGCAGCCCCACCGGGATCATCGCCAGGATCAGCGCCGCGACCAGCCAGTGCAGCATTCGCGCGATCGTTCCATAGCCCGCGGGTCCATGTTCCATGTCGCATCCCCCCTGTCGCAACACGATAGCGTACGATCCGGCCAAGGCAAGCATGCCAACAAGTCCGCTTGACGCGTCATGCGCCTGTCATATGTTCAGCCGATGCAAATTTCGCGCGACGACCTTTCCGCTCCACCCATCAGGCAGGCCAAAGCCGCAGGCCGTCGCCTGCCCGGCGGTTTGGTTCTGGCCATTCCGACGGGCTTGGCCCTGAACCTGGGTGTCGGCGTGCTGGTTCTGGGACAAGGCACCGGCGCGCTGATGGCGGGCGTCGTCTATCTGGCGGGGGCGGCGCTGGTCTGCGTCGCCATGCGCAGGCATTATCCGCATGCCCGGCTGGGATCGTGCAATGCCGTGACGCTGATGCGAATGGCACTGACCGCGGCGCTGATCGCACCTCTGGTTGGCGGAGTGGCGGCGGGCTGGGCGGTGGCGGCGGTCGCGACGATATCGTTGTCTCTGGACGGGGTGGATGGGTGGCTGGCGCGGCGCAGCGGGTTGTGTTCCGGTTTCGGCGCCCGCTTCGACATGGAGGTCGACGCGGCGCTGGCCCTGATCCTGTGCCTGCACGCGCTGGTCGGCAGCCCTGTGGGGCCGGAAATCCTGGCGTTGGGCGTCATGCGCTATCTGTTCATCGGGGCGGGGTTGATATGGCCGTGGATCACGGCTCCACTGGAGGTCAGCTATGCCCGCAAGGGGGTTTGCGTGCTGCAACTGGCCACGCTGATCGCCCTTCAGGTGCCGGTGCTGTCGGACGATCTGGCCATTACGCTGGCCCGGATCGCGGCGGCGGCGCTGATCTGGTCGTTTGGCCGCGACGTGCTGTGGCTGCGGGGCAATCGGTGACGCCCCGGGTTCTGACGGTCCTTGCCGCCATCCTGTTGCTGCACGGCCTGCTGGCCCTGCCCACCCATCCCGATCAGCTGGCCTGGACCACATTGGTCCGCCCTGCCCCCGAACTGGCGGTTCTGGTCCTTCTGGCACTGGCGGCGGGCCGGGCGATCGCGGGGCGGCTGCTCCGCGTGACAGTCACGCTGATCCTGACCCTTGTCACCGTGCTGAAGGTCGCGGACCTTGCGATGTTGGAAAGTCTGGGGCGTCGGTTCAACCCCGTCGCTGACCTGCCGCTGATCGATGCGTCCGTCCGGCTGATTGCGGGCAGCGTGGGCCCCCTGCAGGCCGCAGGCGCGGTCGTGGCCGCACTGCTGGCCGCGATGCTGATTGCGGTCGGGACATGGTGGGCGGTCGGTGTGCTGATACGTCGGGCGCCGCGTGCGGGGTGGGCACGGAGCGCCAGCATGGCCGCCTCTGCCGTCGCAATCGCCGTGGTGTCCGCGATGGCGCCCACCGCGACTTTTGCCACCGCCGCCTTTGCCGCCGACCGCGCGCAGCTGTCGGCACGCACGGTGACCGAATTGCGCCAGTTCCGCGAACAGGCGCTGGAGGACGCGCTGGCCGGGCTGCGCGACCCGCTGGCGCTGATCGATCGCGATGTGCTGGTGATCTTTCTGGAAAGCTATGGCCGCACCAGCTTTGACACGCCTTTTTTTGCCGACACACATCTGCCCCGGCTGAGGCAGGCACAGCAGGCCCTGCAGGATCGCGGATTGGCCATGGCATCGGGGTTCCTGACGTCACCGACGCATGGCGGGCAAAGCTGGCTGGCGCATGCGACGCTGGCCAATGGGCTGTGGGTCAACGACCAGACCCGCTATCAGGCCGCCATCGCCAGCGGACGCCGCACGCTGTTCCATCACGCCGCGGATGCCGGGTTCCGCACCGCCGCCGTCATGCCCGCCATCGTGCGCCCCTGGCCCGAGGCATCAACAATGGGATTTCAGCGCATCCTGACGGCGCCGGACCTGGGCTATCGCGGCGAACCGTTCAACTGGGTCACGATGCCCGACCAGTTCACGCTGGCCGCCACTGACCGCCTGCTGCGCGACGGCAGCGATTCGCGCCGTTTGTTCGCACAGATTGCCCTGATCTCGTCTCACGCGCCATGGACGCCGGTCCCGCAGATGTTGCCGTGGGAGGATCTGGGCGACGGCACGGAATTCAATGCCATGGCCCAGGCGGGCGATCCGCCGAACGTGGTCTGGCGCGACCGCGACCGCGTGCGGGCACAGTATCGTGACACGATCGATTATACGCTGCAGGCGGTGCTGGACTATGCCGCGCGGCAGGGGGACAACGCGCCGCTGATGGTTCTGGTCGGCGACCATCAGGCCGCCACCCCCATCGGCCTGGACAATCGCCGCGAGGTTCCGATCCATGTCATCGGTCCGCCCGACCTGATCGCCCGGACCGATGCATGGGGCCTGACACGCGGGCTGATTCCGGCACCGGACAGTCCGGCCATGCCGATGGAAGAATTGCGCGATACATTCATGCGCAACTTTTCCGGATCCGGAAACGTGCCTCCTGCATGAACGTGACACGCAGTATTCAAATTCTGATCGCCTTGGCGGTGATGGCGCTTTTGTGGGTCGGCCTGGACGGGCGCCATGCGCTGCGCCTGTTGATGCGCGCCGACCCGATATGGCTGACCGCCGCTGCCGTGGCACTGACTGTGCAGACGGTTCTGTCCGCGATGCGTTGGCGGCTGACGGCACAGCAGCTGGGCCAGGCCATTCCCCTGACGCGCGCCGTTGGCGAATATTACCTTGCGCAGGTCGTGAACCAGTCGCTGCCCGGCGGCGTGCTGGGCGATGCGGGCCGCGCGGTCCGTGCGCGACATCAGGCGGGCCTGCGCCGAGCCGGCGCCGCCGTCGCGATCGAACGTCTGGCAGGTCAGGTCGCGCTGTTTCTGGTGCTGGCAGCGGGCGCGCTGGTCGTGACGCTGATGCCGGGGGGGCTGACGCTGCCGTCTTGGGTCATGGGACTGATCGGCGCATTGCTGAGCGTGGCCGTCATCGTGGTGCTGGCGGTCGGCGGCGCAGGACAGTTGCCCGGCCGTGCGGGCGCGGTCGCGCGCGATCTGCGTAACGCGCTGCGCGTCACGCTACTGGCGCCGGGGGCTCTGCCGCGTCAGGCGGCACTGAACCTGTCCATCACCGGGGCGAACCTGTCGGCCTTTGCCTTTTGCGCAGCCGCCACCGGCACGATGATGACCCCTGTCGAAACCGCCGTGCTGGTGCCCCTGATCCTGCTGACCATGATCCTGCCGCTGACCGTCAGCGGTTGGGGCCTGCGCGAGGGGGCAGCCGCCGGTCTGTTTCCCCTGATCGGTGCCAGCGCCCAGGCAGGCCTGGCGGCCAGTCTGGCGTTCGGGCTGGTGTTTCTGGCCAGCAGCCTGCCGGGACTGCTGGTCCTGCTCGCACAGCGCCGCGATATTCGTCCCATTCCCGCAGCAATACAGGCAGATCCGTGACCGACGCCAAGACCCTTTCATTTTCCCTGCCGGGCGACATCAACACGCTGACCGGCGGCTATATCTATGATCGCCGCATGGTCGAGGGACTGCGTGAGCAGGGCCGAACCGTCAACGTCGTCGCACTGCCGGACAGCTTTCCGACACCGTCCGCCGCGGACATGCGGCAGGCACTGGATACCCTGCAGGCGCTGCCGCCGGATCAGGCTGTGATCATCGACGGTCTTGCCTTTGGCGCGCTCGATCCGCAGGGCGTGGCGGCAATCCGTGCACCCATCGTGGCGATGATCCACCACCCGCTGGCACAGGAGAGTGCCCTGCCCGCCGATCTGGCCGATCACCTGTGGCGGACGGAACGCGCAAACCTGGCCCATGCGCGCCATGTGCTGGTTCCCAGCCCACATACGCGCGACATGCTTATTAAACGCTATGACGTGCCCGCCGACCGGATCACCGTTGCCCGACCCGGAACCGACCGACCCAGAAACGGCGCGGCGCCACTGGACCCGCCGCTTATTCTTTCGGTGGGCATCCTGCACCCGCGCAAGGGCCATGACGTCCTGATCGCGGCGCTGGCGACGTTGACCGATCTGGACTGGCGGGCGGTGATCGTCGGCAATCCGTGGGACGCCACCCATGTCGCCGCATTGGAGGCGATGGTCGCAGCCAGCGGCCTCTATACACGGCTGACGCTGGCAGGCCGGGTCGACGCAGATCGTCTGGCCGAACTGTATACCCAAGCGTCGATCTTTGCGCTGGCCACCCGATACGAGGGGTACGGCATCGTCTTTGACGAGGCGCTGTCGCACGGGCTGCCCATCGTCAGCACACACGCCGGCGCGGTTCCCGATACGGTTCCGGCCGATGCCGGTCTGCTGGTCGCGCCCGACGATGCGCCAGCGCTGGCACAGGCGTTGCGTCACATGTTGACTGACCGGGTGGATCGTTCGGCGCGTGCCGCCGCCGCCGCGCGCGCGGGTGCGGCACTACCCGGATGGGCGGACACCGCAAGGTTGGCGGGCGAGGTGCTGGACGCGGTTTAGCGACCTTGCACAGTGCCCAATGCGCGTGCATCTATGGTCATCAAACACGGAGGCCGCCATGAAATCCCTTTTTCACCTTGCCATACATGTCACCGATCTGGACGCGGCACGCCATTTTTACGGCGGGATCATGGGCTGTGCCGAGGGGCGGTCCACTGATACATGGGTCGACTTCGACTTTTTCGGCCATCAGTTGTCGCTTTATCTGGGCACGCCGTTCCCGACCACGCGCACCGGCAAGGTGGGCGACCACATGGTCATGATGCCCCATCTGGGGGTTGTGCTGCGTCTGGCCGATTGGCTGGCATTGTCCGACCGGATGGTCAGCGCGGGCATTCCCTTTGATATCCCACCCCAGATCCGCTTTGAGGGGCAGCCCGGAGAGCAGCGGACGATGTTCTTCTTCGACCCTTCCGGAAACCCCATAGAAATAAAGGGCTTTGCCGATTTCGACGGGCTTTTTGCGGCCTGAGCCTCGGGTGGCGTTGCAGACGTGCACCTTGTCGCGATAGGCCGTCTGGCGTTGTCCCGGCTGTCGGTTCGCCCCCCCCGTCCACAAAGCCGCATCGTGACCGACACAGTCTGGACAGCCGCGCTGGCGTGGGGCTTGTTTGATGTGGCCGCAGATCGGCGCATGCCATGCACCACCCGGAGACAGCAGACCGCGGTAATTTCAGTGTCCGTATATCGCGCCTCTGGTCGTCGGGTGAACCGGCTTGGAACATAAAACTGATCCTCAAAGGCCTGACGCAATTTTCGCAACAACCAAGCTACCCGCTTGCAGAAGACGACGCGCAGTGTTTCAGACGCTTGATAGCCTCAGCATGGCGCCGGATCGTGTCAGCCCCTCCCAAGCAGCGATACACCGAGTGTTGTCGATGCGGTTTGTACAGCGGCCTTATCTTGCGCGGACCAGTACAGGAGGAAATCGAACTCAGGGTGTCCATGGGCGTTGTTTCAGAAGTTCAGCCTGCCGCGGTATTAATACGGATGAGTTGGTAGGGTAAGCGTCTTGGCATGAGTAAATCCAACGCTGCGCGCTATCTGCACGACGACCTGGAACCCTAACAATGACCCCCTGATGCGTCGCGGGTCACTGCTTATCTGGCTGGACAAGGACATGGTTTGGCTGGCCACCAAGGCCGAGCGTCCCGGCCGTCCGCCGGTGTTCTCCGATGCGGCTATCCGGTTCTGCCTGATGGTGAAGTTGCTTTTTGGACTACCACTCCGGCAGACTACAGGAATGGTGACCAGCAACCTGGAGATGGCAGAGCTCAACTGGCCGGTGCCGGATTGCTCCACCCTGAGGCGCAGGCGAAAGTCTTTTGCTGTTCAGGTCCTTCACCGCCGAAGGCCGGGGCCGCTGAGCCTGCTGGTCGACATCACCGGGATCAAGCTCGTTGGTGACGGAGAGTGGCTGGCACGCAAGCATGGCACCCACCGCAGGCGCCAGTATCGCTGTGTTCACCTAGCCACGGACACGGCCTCCGGCGACATTCCAGGGGTGGAGTTCACCTCGAGCCGTGAGGGTGATAGCCTTGTTCTCCCTGATCATCTGAGCCAGATCCCGCCGGATGAACAAATCGGCACCGTGACCGGCGATGGTGCCTTTGACAACCGGCGGTGCACCACGGCCATTCTCGATCGCGGCGGCGCAGCCGTCATCCCCATCCGCAAGACCGGACGCTTCTGGAAGGAGGACCGTCCTGCCGCCTGTGCCCGCAACGACATACTCCGGCCGACTAGGCGCTTCGGGCGGGCGAACTGGAAGCAGTGGTCTGGCTATCACGTTCGAAGCAGGATCGAGGAAGAGATGCGCTGCCCGAAGTCCATCGGCGAGCGCATCGCCTCGCGAGACCCGGACAGGCAGACGACCGAGGTCCACATCGCCATCGCCCTAATGAACAGCTTCAACGCACTCGGCACCGCCGAGATCGAACGCATAGTCTGAACTTCATGGGGTAAGGGAAAGTCACGCATCAACGCAAAGTGCTGAAACAATGCAGGCGCGGTCCAGTCGATGGCAGCGCAGGAAAGGGCTGGCGCGCCCATTTCGTCTCAGCCCCAGACGGCTTGGAATTCGCGCCACTCTCGGGCACCCATCCCAGAGCTTTCCTGCGTCACGGACTCCCCTGCCAAACGGCGGCGCAACGCATCCGCCGCCTGCGCGGACAGGTTGACGGCATTCATCCGGTAGTCCTGAAATGCGCCGAAAGCCGCAGGCACCCAGTCGCGGGTGATGTCGCTTATGATATCGGCATAGACCCGGATCTCGTACTGGGCATGGCTGTCGGCGCGCAGGCGCAGGAAGTGAAGCAGGTTATGCAGATCCACCTTCCAATACCATTGCGTGTAAATGTTGGCGGGCAGGTTCATGCGTGCCAATTCACGTGCAAGACCCTGCTGACCATCCTGGCTCAGCATCGATTCGTAGCTGTCATAGCTGCGCATCGCGTCCTCTCGTAGCAGATCGAGAACGCGCTGCGCCTGGTCGCCTTGCAGCACCTCGCCCCGTCCCTGATGGTTCTGCGACGACTGCGCGGCCAGATGTTCCGGGGCGGGAATATAGAATTCCCGATCAAGGATCGAATAGCGACCCGAATATTCGTTCACGTTTGCAGTACGGTGGCGAATCCATTGGCGGGCCACGAAAACCGGCAGCTTGACGTGCAACTTGACCTCGCACATTTCGAACGGCGTGGAATGCCAGTGCCGCATCAGATAGCGGATCAGCCCTTCGTCGTTCTGCACCGATTTAGTGCCCTTGCCATAGCTGACGCGCGCTGCCTGACAAATCGCCGCATCGTCGCCCATATAGTCGATGACCCGGACCAGCCCGTGATCCAGAACCTGATGAGCCACGTACAGGTGGTTTTCCATCCCCTCGGACACCGCGCGCAGAGTCTGGCGGGACGTTGCCCGCTGGCTGTCGATCTCGGCCTGTTGGTCGGGCGTGAGGGGCATGGCGGCGGTCCTTTCAGGCGGTGCGATAGCCTTTGTCCTAAGTCAAGAACGCGACTGCGGCAACCGCCCTGCGGGGGGTGCGTTGCACAGGCGGTACGCCCATGTCACCATCGCAGCCAAACGTCAAAGGAGACCCCATGAAGATCCGCTATCTGCATACGATGCTCCGCGTGAAAGACCTCGATAAAACGATGGACTTTTTTCGCCTGCTCGGGCTGGAGGAGACACGCCGCATCGACAATGAGAAAGGCCGCTTCAGCCTGGTGTTCATGGCCCCGCCGGAGCAGCCGGAATGCCCGGTTGAACTGACCTGGAACTGGGACGGCGACGAAGGCCTGCCTTCGGACAGCCGTCACTTCGGCCACCTGGCATACCGCGTCGGCAACATCTACGACATGTGCCAAAAACTTCACGACGCAGGCGTGACGATCAATCGTCCGCCGCGGGACGGGCACATGGCCTTTGTCCGCAGCCCTGACAACGTGTCCATCGAACTGCTTCAGGAAGGCGATAGCCTGCCTGCGCAGGAGCCGTGGTCCAGCATGGAAAACACCGGCACCTGGTAGGGCGCCAAGAAAGGGAACACCCGGCCCCGCAGGGCCGGGTTCAATTCAATAGATATAGCGGATCTGCTCGGTCCAGAACCGCTCGATCCGGCGGCATTGCAGGTTCACCTGGTCCAGTGGCGGATCCTCCAGCACACCGGACATGGCCAACCCCTCGGCGTGGCGGATGAACAACTGCTGAACCAGTTCGCGAACCGCTTGTCCTTCTGCCGTCAGGCGCACGCGTACCGAACGCCGATCCATGTCGCAGCGTTCGTGATGGACATAGCCCATCGCCACAAGCTTTTTCAGATTATAGCTGACGTTGGATCCCTGATACATGCCGCGCGACCGCAGCTCTCCGGCCGAAACCTCAGCCTCGCCCAGATTGTACAGGATCATTGCCTGCACCGGGGTCAGATCGCCCCGGTGAAGGCGTTCGAATTCGTCCTTGACCAGATCCAGCATCAGCCGGTGCATCCGCTCCAGCAACTGCAGGGATTCCAGATAGGCGTCGGTCATGTCCGACAGGGGCACGTCCAAGACCGTTGGATCGACTGTCGGTTGCTGTTCGCGGGGTGCAGGGGCAAGCATGGCTTCGGGATGTCCTGTCCTGTTCGTCATGAACACTCAATGACAGACAAAAGACAATCTTCGGTTAATCGGACCCCGGACCCGCACCAAGAATGCCGAAATTTTTAGCGATCGGCTGCAAACCGGGTCGCCGCGTGCCGGGCTATGCGGTCCAACATCGGCGCCAGCATCTGCGGCGCGTCGCGAGCAGGACCCTCGCCGATGCGCGCCGTGACCCACAGGTACAGGTCCTGATCGTTCTCGGCCAGCATCCGCTCGTACAGGTCCAGTTCGATTTCCGACAGACCAGCCAGGCAATCGTCGGCAAAGCGGCCCAGAATAAGGTCCATTTCCTTCATGCCGCGCCGCCAGCTGCGCATATGCAGGCGCTTCAGGCGGTGTTCGGGGGTTTCAAGCGTTTCAGCCATGCGACAGTGCTTCCTCCAGACGGTCCACGCGTGCGGCGGCCTCGGCCAGCAGGCGGCGCAGATCGGCCAGCTCGGCGCGCAGGGCCGCCCCCGCGCTTGCGTCTTGCGGTCCCGCACCCTGTCCCGTCAACAGCCAAACAGGGGATACGCCGGTGACCGTGGCGATCCGTCCCATCAGGCTGGCCGTGGGTTCGGCCTGATCGACCTCCCACCCCTCCAGCGTCTCGGGGCGCAGGCCAAGCGCCTCGGCCATGGCGGGAATATCCAGACCCGCGCCTTCGCGCGCAGCGGTCAGGCGGTCGCCAAGGGTCGCCACCGGTTCGGCATAACTGTCGATCATGTCTCTCGTCCTTGTGAGGCGGTGCTGCGAAGCGTATGCCATGCTGGCCGACAGTTCAAACCGACAGAAGCAAGGTGTCTTATGGCGTTCATCTCGGACCGGCTGGCCCGTATCAAACCCTCTCCCACGATGGCGATGACGACCCGCGCGGCGGACCTGCGCGCGCAGGGTCGTGACATCATCAGCCTGTCCGCCGGAGAGCCCGATTTCGACACGCCCCTGAACGTGCGCGACGCGGCCAAGGCCGCGATTGACGCGGGCCACACCCGTTACACCGCCGTGGACGGCACACCCTCGCTGAAACGCGCCATCGCCGAAAAATTCGCGCGCGAAAACGGGCTGAACTATACCACCAGCCAGATCACCGTCGGCACCGGCGGCAAGCAGATCCTCTACAACGCCCTGATGGCGACGCTGGACGACGGTGACGAGGTGATCGTCCCCGCGCCCTACTGGGTCAGCTATCCTGACATGGTGCTGCTGGCGGGCGGATCCCCGGTCATCGTCGAATGCGATCAGACGACCGGGTTCCGCCTGTCCCCCGACGCGTTGGAGGCGGCAATCACGCCGCGGACCAAATGGCTGATCCTGAACTCACCGTCGAACCCGTCGGGTGCCGGCTATGACCGGGCGCAGATGGCGGCGCTGTGCGCGGTGCTGCTGCGTCATCCGCATGTCTGGGTGCTGACGGATGACATCTATGAGCATCTGGTCTTTGACGGTTTCGAATTCTGCACCCCTGCACAGGTCGAACCCCGGCTGAAGGACCGCGTCCTGACCATGAATGGGGTCAGCAAGTCCTATGCCATGACCGGCTGGCGCATCGGCTATGGTGCGGGGCCCGAACCGCTGATCCGGGCGATGGCAAAGCTGCAGTCGCAATCGACCTCGAACCCCTGCTCGATCAGCCAGTACGCTGCCGAGGCCGCGCTGACCGGACCGCAGGATTACATCACCGACAGCCGCGCGGTGTTCCAGCGGCGCCGCGATCTGGTCGTGGCGGGGCTGAACGCCTGCCCGGGGCTGGACTGCCCGGTGCCGCAGGGGGCGTTCTATGTCTATCCGTCGATGGCGAGGCTGATCGGCCGGACCAGCGCCGGCGGCACTTTGATCGACAGCGACGAGGCCTTTGCGAACGCATTGCTGGACGAGACCGGCGTTGCGGTGGTCTTTGGCGCTGCGTTTGGCCTGTCGCCGCATTTCCGCATCTCCTATGCGACAGGTGACGCTGTGCTGAGCGATGCGATGTCACGCATCCGACGCTTTTGCGAGGGCTGCAACTGACACGTCCCGGCTTGCGTTGACCCCGTGAAAGCGAACGCAAGAAGGAGCTGAGAATGTTGCCCCATAATGCCCTGATCGTCGTTGCCGACGGCCACTCTGCCACGCTGTTTCGCAACGTCGCCAAATTCGGGCTGGAGTTGACGGAAACCACCAAGGTCACGCAGGACAGCCTGTCGAACGACGGCGCGCAGATCGACGAAGCATCGCCCAAAGACGATGAAGAGGCGACATTCGCGGCACATCTGTCGCGTTATCTGAACGCCATGGTCCTAAAGAACAAGTTCGAGGATATCGCGATTATCGCCGACCCATCGACCCTTGGCGTCATGCGCAAGCATTATCACAAGGAGCTGCAGCTGAGGCTGCGCAAGGAAATCGCCAAAACGCTGACGAATTCCGACATCCAGACCATCCAGAACAGCCTGTCCTGATCGATTGTAACTGGAAAAAGGGCGCCCCGCATCACGGAGCGCCCGTTCGCATCAAAAGATGCCCAGAACATACAGGATCACGATCACAACGACCGGAACCCCCAGAAACCACGCAAAGAGACCCTTCATCACCGCATCCTCACATTAACTTGAGAGGAACGGCGCCGGGTCCCGCGTGGTTCCCCATCACAGGGCGGTCCAACCGCCGTCGACGCTGATCGTGGTGCCGGTGATCTGGGCCGCAGCATCGCTGCACAGAAACACGGCCGTGTCCCCCAGCTGATCCGTCGTGGCGAACTCTTTGGACGGTTGGCGTTCCAACAGCACCTTTTCGATCACCTCATCCCGATCCATGCCGTATTTTTCCATCGTGTCCGGGATCTGGCTTTCGACCAGTGGGGTCAGCACATATCCGGGGCAGATGGCATTGGCGGTGATCGCCTCGCGCGCGGTTTCCAGACCCGTGACCTTGGTCAGCCCTATGACGCCATGCTTGGCCGCGACATAGGCAGATTTATAGGGGCTGGCCGTCAGCCCGTGCGCGGATGCGATATTGATCACCCTGCCCCATCCCGCCGACCGCATCATCGGCAATGCCGCAGCGGTGGTATGAAACGCGGACGACAGGTTGATTGCCATGATGGCGTCCCATTTCGCGACCGGAAAGTCAGGGATCGCCGCAACATGCTGGATGCCCGCGTTGTTGATCAGGATGTCACAGGCACCCGCCTTTTCGATCAGCGCGCGACAGTCATCGGCTTTGGACATGTCGGCCTGGATATACCGAACTGTCACGCCATGTTCGCGTGCCATCGTATCGGCCAGCGCATGATCCTCGGCAGTGTCGCTGAAGCTGTTCAGCACCACGTCGGCCCCTGCCCTCGCCAGCCGGTCTGCCACGCCCAGCCCGATGCCGGAATTGGACCCGGTGACGATGGCGGTCTTGCCCTTAAGGAATTTCTCGAACATCGGCTGCTCCTTGACGGCCCACGGGGGCGGTTTACAGGCGCAGCATGGGCAAAAAAAAACGCCCGCACAAGGCGGGCGCAAGTTATGAGGCAGGTTTCATACAGGCAAGAAACCTATCGAGCAGTGCCCTATTTATACGCGAGGAACCGCCCGAGTCCAACAGCGATCTTGTCGCCTTGGTTGACGCCCGCTGGTCAAGCCTGTTGATAATGCGGCCAAACAAGAAACGACGGGGCGGCGGGCAATGCGAATCTTCGAAAACCTTAACAAATCCGCGATCAGGGGGGCAGTTCTAGGTATGGCCAGCCTTACCGTCGGTGTTGCATCTATGCCGCTGGCAACCCTTGCTGAACCTGCCCATGGCATTGCAATCTATGGAGAACCTGCTCTGCAACAGGGCTTTGCACACTTGCCCTATGCCAATCCGGACGCGCCAAAAGGTGGTACGATTCGGCTGGCTGAACCGGGTGGGTTCGACAGCCTCAAACCCTGGGTGCTCAAGGGCAACGCGGCGTGGGGCGTGGGTGTCCACGTTACCGAGTCGCTGATGATGCGGTCGATCGACGAACCGTTCAGCCTGTACGGCCTGTTGGCCGAGACGATCGATGTCGCCCCCGACCGGGCCTGGGTCGAGTTCACCCTGCGCGAGGAGGCGCGGTTTTCGGACGGCAGCCCGGTGACCGTCGACGACGTGATCTGGTCCTATGAGACGCTTGGGACACAGGGCCATCCCCGCTATCTGGCGGCCTGGTCGCGGGTCGACCGGATCGAGGCCACCGGCCCGCGCAGCGTTCGGCTGACCTTTGTCGAACCCGACCGCGAACTGTCCCTGCTGATGGGGCTGCGCCCGATTCTGAAAAAGGCCCAGTGGGAGGGGCAGGATTTCGCGGCATCCTCGCTGGAGGCGCCGATCGGCAGCGGTGCCTATATCGTCGATCAGGTGGAACCGGGACGCTCGATCAGCTTTCGCCGAAACCCGGATTACTGGGGCCGCGACCTGCCATTGATGGCCGGGGTGAACAATTTCGACGGCATCCGCTATGACTATTTCGCCGATGCCAATGCCATGTTCGAGGCGTTCAAGGCCGGTGCGGTCACCGTCTGGCGCGAGCTGTCGGCGCAGAAATGGGCCGGCGAATACGGATTTCCGCTGATGACCGACGGACGCGCGGTGCAATCCGAGATCCCGAACGAACGCCCGTCCGGGATCGTGGGGCTGGTGATGAACACCCGAAACCCGGATTTCGCCGACTGGCGCGTGCGGCAGGCGCTGATCGAGATGTTCAATTTCCGGTTCATCAATCAGACCCTGAACGGCGGTGCCGATCCGCGGATCACCTCCTATTTCTCGAACTCGGTTCTGGCGATGCAGGATGGGCCCGCGACGGGTCTGGTGGCCGACCTGCTGACGCCATTTGCGGCCGACCTGCCCCCCGGCACGCTGGACGGCTATGCCCTTCCCCAAGGGTCGGACCGGCCCATGGACCGTGCCGGCGTCCGTCGCGCCATGGCGCTGATGGAGGAGGCCGGCTGGACCGTGCAGGACGGTCAGTTGCGGAACGCGCAGGGCCGCCCCTTCGCCTTCGAGATCCTGCTGAACCAGAACGGCACCGCGATGCGCAGCGGGTCCGAGGTTCAGCAGATCGTGAACATCTATGTCGAGGCGCTGCGCCCCCTGGGCATCACGCCGCGCATCACGATGTTGGATTCGGCACAATATATCGAGCGGACGAACAACTATCAGTTCGACATGACATGGTACGAACGCGGGCTGTCGCTGTCGCCGGGCAGCGAACAGCGCCTGTATTGGGGCCGCGACGGGGTGACCACCCCCGGCACGCGCAACTGGATGGGCATCGACAGCCCCGCGGCTCAGGCCATGATGGACGCGATGGTGGCCGCCGACACGGCGGAGGATTTCACCGCCGCCGTGCAGGCGTTGGACCGGGTGCTGACCGCGGGGCGATATGTGATCCCGGTCAGTTTCTCGCCGATCTCGCGGCTGGCGCATGCCGCAGATCTTAAATACCCAGACGCAATACCCATGTACGGGGATTGGCCGGGCTTTCTGCCCGAAGTCTGGTGGCAGGAGACGAACTGATGCGGATGTTTTGGGTTACAGTAGCGGCTTGCACGATGCTGGCCGGTTGCAACACCGTCGCCGGTGTCGGCGAGGACATTACAGGGACGGCGCGCTGGTTTCAGGGCAGCCTTCCGACAGGAGGTTATTGATGAAGTGGCACCATGTTCAGGAAAACTGGGCGGCCTTCTATGAAGCGATCATCGACAAGTGGCCCGAGGCCGAGGACACCGAGTTGGACGAGATCGACGGCGACCAGCGCGCGTTTGTCGCTTATCTGGTCGAGGTGACCGGCCAGGAGCCCGCCGAGATTCGCGAAGAACTGCGCGAATGGCTTGTCGGAGAGATCCCGTCGGATGTCGTGATGGACCCCGTCCATGACAATCACTCGATCGCTTTGTCCTCAAAGTTCGTCAACGAAGGCGAGGACGAGTTCTCAGACGATGCCCGCTTTGGCGACGACGACAGCGACAAGGAAAGCTGAGGGGACCGGTTCCCTTGGCCGGCAAGCCGGGCGGCCTGTACCGCCCGACTTGTCGCTGCGCCTTGCCGGAAACTACGGGATCACTTTGCATGGCTCCACGACGATCGGGCCGGCAAACCTTAGTTTGAAGGGTCAATGACCGACCCTGTGGCAAAAAGCGGTCCGGTCCATTTAGTACCTTATGCGACGAGCGCACCGTGATCGCGCACAAACGTATTATATTGTCCGCCCAAATCACGTTGGATACCGCGCCCTCACCGGCTGTTCAGCGATCGTGCGATCACGCCCCCCGCGATCAGGGGAGACAAGAGGCTGAACTTTGAACCACGCGAGTGGCAGGCCGCCGCGTCATGACCGCAGCTCAGCGTCCCTTAAGCTCCCCAACTGCCAGCGGCATGAACGCACAGATATGGCCGATCTGACAAAGCACCGGAATGGTCCCCATTTGGGACCAAGGCATGACATGTGTAGGAAATGCCCTCCCATCATTGGGACGCGGGCGAAAGGGCAATGAATACACTCTTCCATGGACAAAACCATTCAGTACCAACGGCACAACGGCTGAAACCTGAAACCCGGGACATCGCAAGATTGCCGAACCGGTCGGTTGAATGACCAGCGCGCAGTTCTGGTCGATTGACAGGTTCGGTCCTTCTGTCGGTCGGTTCGACATATATAGCCGGCGAAAATCAAGCCTGCCGCGTTGATAGCCAGGCACCGGATCCATACAAGACTGAGGATGCAAAACTGCCGCGGAGGGGGGTAATCATGCTGTTCTTCACGGGACGTCTTCGCAACATTCAAGTCGCCTTTGTAGGTTCTATCGCCAGCGTGATGCCCTCGGTTCGAAGGTTCAGTCGGTCACCATCGAACAGCAAGGTTTTCTGCCTGTAACAAGCCGGCCCTATTCGCAATCCTTACATCAGCGGGTAAAGTCGCCGGCATCTTTGACCATATTTCTGCCCCTTGGGCATGGCCGAAGCGTCCGGCAAGTTCCGGTCCATCCCGTCGTGCAACCTTTGCCGGCCCCCCTGGGACCAGCGAATGTTCATGCCTTACTCCGCAGGTTCATTTTTCGAAGTTTTTGACTTGGCGGACAGTGTTGCCATTCCAAAGGGCACCTTGACGTGGCCCAAGCAGCAGAGGTGCATCTCGCGTGTACTTGATCAGGCCAACCAACAGGTCAACGATTCACGCGGGCCTACCTTTTTGGATCCTGACCGGCTGCGTTGCACAATTTGCATGAGGGGTTGATAGCATAAGTCCAGCGTGTTGGCTGGGATGGCGCTTCTACAGGCAGGTGCGGCCCCAAGCCAGGCTGCAGCGATGCAGACCTGTCTTTCGATAACGGTGCTGTTCGGCAAGGCGCTCCGTCTGCACGCTGTCGCGCCGCCAAGGATCGTCACCGAAAACCTCCCATATCGTGGGCCGAAGGGGCAGCTGCACCTGCTGATCGACAACACCTGCGTCAAGGTCGCTAGCGGAGCCGAGTTTCACGCCAGCAAGCCTACTGGTCTCAAACGTTTAGTATGGCGCAGGGTTTATCTGATGATAGATCAGGAAACGCCGAAGATCCGTATTATTGAGATTGATCGGGAGCCGTATCGGTGACGCCCCTGTCCTACCGGATCAGCCGAGCCAGATAC
The DNA here is from genome assembly GCF_045064235.1 of Paracoccus sp. Ld10. Classification (NCBI taxonomy): domain Bacteria; kingdom Pseudomonadati; phylum Pseudomonadota; class Alphaproteobacteria; order Rhodobacterales; family Paracoccaceae; genus Paracoccus; species Paracoccus sp. Ld10. The sequence continues at coordinate 444,944 of NZ_JBISHD010000032.1, forward strand.
CGATTGGCGAAGAAGTCGGTGACCGCCGACGGCACTGGCAGGTTCCACGATGCGGTCCCAGCACGCCGTGCCCAGGCCGCCCTCCCGCGCCGCAAGAACGCGACGCCGTGAAAGGCCATTACCCGATAGCCGTGGCACGAAATGTCGCCCTTCGCGTGGCCGAATATCCTGATCGGGTGCAGGGCGACGACGAAGCGGATACCGCGGCTAGGCTCTGGACCCATTGATTTCAGATTGGCTGCGTGATTCAGGGTTCTGGAAACGGAGCGGTGATATGTCTGATCTCTTCTGGCTGAGCAACGCGCAGATGGCGCGTCTGGAGTCTTGTTTTCCGAAGTCCCACGGCAGGCCAAGGGTCGATGACCGCAGGGCGCTGAGCGGGATTATCTCTATCAACCGCAATGGTTTGTGCTGGCGTGATGCACCTGCGGAATACGGTCCGCACAAGACACTCTACAACCGTTGGAAGCGATGGAGTGACAAGGGCGTCTTTGCCCGGATCGTGGCCGGCCTGGCCGCAGAGTGCCGCGAAAAGAATACCGTCATGATCGACGCGACCGACCTCAAGGCACACCGCACCGTGACCAGCATGGGCGTGAAAAAGGGGGGCGCGGTCGCCTGATCGGTCGGACCAAGGGCGGCATGAACACCAAGCTGCATGCCATTTGTGACAGCCAGGGCCGGCCGTTGAACCTTTTCGTTACCGCCGGGCAGGTCAGCGATTACATCGGCGCGCGGGCGTCCCAGAGCAGCCTGCCGGATGTCGGCTGGCTGCTCGGGGACCGCGGATATGATGCCGACTGGTTCCGAAAAGCGTTGGAAGACAACGGGATACGCGCATGCATCCCGGGGCGCAAGCAGCGCAGGACAACCGTGAAATACGACAAGCGTCGCTCCAAACGCCGCAATCGCATCGAGATCACGTTCGACAGGCTCAAGGACTGGCGGCGTGTCGCAACTCGGTATGACAGGTGCCCCAAGGTCTTCCTCTCGGCGATCGCGCTCGATGCAACCGTTATCTATTGGTTATGAGTCCAGAGCCTAGAGCCGCATCTGGACAACGATACACTACGTGGCACTAGCGGGGGGGCAAGGTGCCGGTCTTTCTCCTCAGGTCGCCGGACTCCGGGTGTGCATCGCCGCCATGAACGGCTTCTGTATGCTTGGCATACACATCACGGAACCTGCGGGATCAGTCCGTCCGATGAACGGTCAGCCCCGGACGTCAGCCGATTATTGCAGCGTAGCCCAAGCCTTGGTTCCCCTGACCGCGTTGCTGGCACTGTCACCTTATGCGGGGCCTGGCGGATCAAAATCACTACCGTGCCGTTCGCGCGATGACGTGCAGAACAATGACGGCTGGCGTTCTTTGCGATACTACATTGCAACAGGTGAATGACCGTCACCGCCACGGCATGTCCCACAGGGCCGCCATCACCGTCATAGCCCGGATGATCGCCTGAATACCAAAGGCTGCTTTGAAAATCAAATTTGGTTCAGCCGACAAGACATTGCAGCGACGGCACGGGATCCGCGTGTCTCCGACGGGCAAATGGGTGCAGCCATGGCTTGAGATTTCACGCCTTATCTGCGACATGCTGCCCACAACCATTCCGTTTGTGGCCAAGGGGACGACCTGATGTCCAGCAGCCTGAAAATCGCCGTCGGCAGCATTCTTGTCGGCTTGATCGTGCTTGGGCTGAAGAGTCTTGCGTGGCATCTGACCGGATCGGTGGCGCTGTTGTCGGATGCGCTGGAAAGCATCGTCAACGTGGCCACTGCGCTTGCGGCGCTGGTCGCCATATCGGTCGCACAACGCCCCGCGGATCAGGCGCACCCCTATGGCCATCACAAGGCAGAATTCCTCAGCGCCGTGCTGGAAGGTGTGCTGATCATCGTCGCCGCCCTGCTGATCCTGCGCGAGGCATGGCACGCCTTTCAGAACCCGCGAGAGATTCAGGCCGCGGGTCTGGGCATGGCAATCAATGCCGGTGCCGGGGTGCTGAACGCGATCTGGTGCGGCGTCCTGATCCGTCAGGGGCGGCGACTGCGATCGCCCGCCCTGGTGGCCGATGGCAAGCACCTCTTGACCGACGTGGTGTCGTCGGGCGGCGTGTTGCTGGGCATCGGCCTGGCGGTTGCGACGGGCTGGTCGTATCTGGACCCGCTGCTGGCGATGCTGGTCGGCGTGAACATCCTGTGGTCGGGATGGAAGGTCATGGCATCGTCGGTGTCGGGCTTGCTGGACGAGGCTGTTCCTGAAAAGACGCTGGCCAAGATCCGCGACATCATCTCGGACAAGGCCAGCGGCGCATTGGAGGCGCATGACCTGCGCACACGCCATGCAGGCGCGGTCACATTCATCGATTTTCATCTGGTCGTGGACGGGCGGACCACGGTGTCGGATGCCCATGACATCTGCGACCGGATCGAGGCCAGCATCAAGGCCAGCCTGCCGGAATCACAGGTCACCATTCATGTCGAACCGGAACACATGGCCAAGCATTCCGGCGTTCTGGTGATCTAGGCCGCCAGTCGCACCCAGACCGGGACGTGGTCGCTTGGCTTTTCGCCGGCTCGGGCGTCGCGGTCCACGCCCGTCTCGATCATCAGATCGGCCGCCTGCGGCGACAGCAACAGATGGTCGATGCGGATGCCGTTGTCGCGCTCCCACGCCCCCGCCTGATAGTCCCAGAAGGTGAACGGCCCCCGCGTGGCCCACGGATCGCGGATGCGTACCGCGTCGGTCCAGCCCTGGTTCACGATGGCCTGGAACGCAGCCCGGCTTTGGGGCAGGAACAGCGCGTCTTCGGTCCAGCGGTCGGGGTGGGCGGCGTCGCGGGGTTCGGGGATGATGTTGTAGTCGCCCAGCATCACCACCGGCATTTCCGACGCCAGCAGGTCGGCCGCGCGCAGGCGCAAACGCTCCATCCAAGCCAGCTTGTAGTCGTATTTCGGCCCCGGCGCGGGGTTGCCGTTGGGCAGGTACAGCCCGGCGATGCGCACGGCCTGCGTGCCGACCACCGTCGCCTCGATATAGCGGGCCTGTTCGTCGGCATCGTCGCCGGGCAGGCCGCGGGTCACGTCCTCCAGCGGCAGGCGTGACAGGATCGCCACCCCGTTGAAGCCCTTTTGGCCGTGGGTTTCCACTTGCCAGCCAAGGTCCTGGAAATGCTCTCGCGGGAAATTCTCGTCCACGGACTTGATTTCCTGTAGCACGACTAGATCGGCATCGGTCGCGGCCAGCCAGTTGGTCAGCGCCTGCATGCGGGCCTTGACGCCGTTGATGTTGAAGCTTGCGATTTTCATGGGCGGCATCTTTAGCGCCGTCGCCGCGTTTGGCAACACGAACCGCAAGGGGGCCGTGATGATCCGACTGCTGATCCTACTGATATTCCTGCCAATGGCCGCCGCCGCGCGCCCGGTCACCGGACTGCTGGAAAAGACCGCCCCCCTGCCCGCGACGATCCCGCTGCAGGTCCGGGCGCCATCGGACATGGATCATGCGATCACGCTGACGGATGCGGACGGCACGCCGGTCATCAGCGCCTATCTGCGCGGCGGGGCGGTGCTGCGGCTGCTGGTGCCACCGGGCGATCACCGGATGACGGTAGCCAGCGGACAGCCGCAGGACTGGCAGGGGCTGCCCGACATGTTCGGTACCCCGGCCGTCACTTTGCCGCACCTGCTGCCGTTTCGCATCGATGGCACCCGCCGCGAGGGGCAGTCGATCACGCTGGACAGGGACGGCAACGCGTTGCGCATAATCGACCGACAGAACCGGGTGGTCTGTCAGCTGGCGGATTGGAATAACACGCAGGTGGTCGAGACGCTGCCGTCAGGAACCCGGTTCCGTTATCTGGAACAACGGCTGGACCCGCGCAGCATCCCCTGTGATTAAATCGAAAAGCTGGTTCCGCAGCCGCAGCTGGCGGTGGCGTTCGGGTTCTCGATCACGAAACGGGCGCCGATCAGTTCGTCGGTGAAATCGATCACCGCGCCGGCCAGATAGGGCAGCGATACTGGATCAACCACGACCGCCTGTCCTGATTTTTCCAGGATCAGGTCGTCGGGTTCGGGCGCGTCCAGACGGATGTCATACTGGAACCCCGAGCACCCGCCGCCCAGCACGGCAACGCGCAGCGGCACCGGGTCCTTGCCCGCATTGATCTGGGACAGGCGGTCATAGGCACGGTCGGTCACTTTGGGCGGCAGGTTCATGGGGCGTTCCCGTTTTCGTCTGGTTGCATCAAATATAGGGTCCGCGGGGTGAACCCGCAAGGAAGGCTGACCCCGTGACCGCACTCGCGCCCTATGCCTGCCAGCCGCAAGACAGCCGCGGGCGTCTGCATGACGAAAGCCTGTCGACCTTTCGTTCGCCCTGGCAGCGCGACCGTGACCGGATCATCCACTCCAGCGCCTTTCGCCGGCTGAAGCATAAAACCCAGGTCTTTGTCGAACATGACGGCGAAGGGTATCGCGGCGACTATTTCCGCACCCGCCTGACCCACACGATCGAGGTCGCGCAGGTCGCCCGCACCATCGCGGGCGCCCTGAACCTGAACACCGACCTGGCCGAGACCGTGGCCCTGGCCCATGATCTGGGCCACCCCCCCTTTGGCCATACCGGAGAAGATGCGCTGTCGGCGCTGATGGCGCCCCACGGCGGCTTCGATCACAACGCGCAGGCGCTGCGCATCGTCACGCGGCTGGAACGGCACTATGCCGATTTCGATGGGCTAAACCTGACGTGGGAAAGCCTGGAGGGCATCGCCAAACATAATGGCCCGATTGTCGGGACAGGCCCGACGGGGGGCCCGGTGACCGGCGACCTGCCCTATGCGCTGTATGACGTGAATGCGCTGTGGGATCTGGAATTGCACACCAATGCCAGCGCCGAGGCGCAGGTGGCAGCCGTCGCCGACGACGTGGCCTATAACCACCACGACCTGCATGACGGATTGCGCGCGGGCCTGTTCACCGAGGCCGATCTGGCGGAACTGCCCGTGATCGGTCCGGCATTCGCCGAGGTCGACCGCCTGTATCCCAATCTGGACCCCACCCGCCGCCGCTATGAGGCGCTGCGCCGCGTGTTCGGCGTCATGGTCGAGGACGTGATCGCCGTCGCCCAGAACCGCCTGACCGCGCTGCAGCCCCGGACGGCCGACGACATCCGTGCGATGGACGGCGCGATCATCCGTTTCTCCAAGCCGCTGTACCAGAACATCAAGGCGATCAAATCCTTTCTGTTCCAGCGGATGTACCGTGCGCCGTCGGTCGTCGTCGAACGCCATCACGTCACCCAGATGCTGAACGACCTGTTCCCGATGTACCTGGACCACCCCGACCGCCTGCCCGACCAGTGGCGCGATGCGGCAGTGCGGCTGAACGATCCGACGGACCGCGCGCGGCTGGTGCTTGATTACGTTGCAGGCATGACCGACCGCTATGCGATTACGGAACATCAACGCCTGGTTGGCCCTCAATCCTGAACCTTGGATGGTGTTGCCGCGTTGAGCGCGCAACACTGACCCAAGAAAAGGATTGATCTCATGATTACCCGTACCGGATCGGCTGAATGGACTGGCGGCCTGAAAGAGGGCAAAGGCCAGGTTTCGACCAAGTCGGGCGCGCTGTCCGCCCAGCCCTATGGCTTTAACACCCGCTTTGAGGACAAGCCCGGCACCAACCCCGAGGAACTGATCGGTGCGGCCCATGCGTCGTGTTTTTCCATGGCGCTGGCGATGATGCTGGAACAGGACGGCATCACGGGCGTGTCGATCAAGACGACATCCGACATTTCGATGGACAAGGATGGCGACGGGTTCGCGGTCAAGAAAGCGCATCTGACCACGACGATCACAGCAGATGCGGATCAGGCGAAAATCATGGAAATCGCGGAAAAGGCCAAGACCGGCTGCCCGATCAGCAAGCTGCTGAACGCAGAGATCACCATGGACGCTTTGGTTTCCTGATGCGCGTCCGGGTCGGTCACGAATTCCGCATTACGGTCGAACAGCCGACCCCTCTGATCTGCCTTGTCGCCCCCGAGGCGGCACGGCAAACCGATTTCGTTGCACCCGAACAGATCATAACCAAACCTCATGTCGATGTGCATGAATATAAGGATCTGTTTGGCAATATCAGCCGTCGCATGGTCGCCCCCGCGGGCGAGTTCACGCTGCGCAGCGACGTTACCCTGCACGACGACGAAATGTGGGACGACGTCGATTTCGCCGCGCAGGAGATCCCGGTGGAGGATCTGCCCGACGACGCGTTGATCTATCTGATGCCGTCACGCTATGTCGAAAGCGATGTCCTGTCGCAGCAGGCATGGGATCTGTTCGGTCATCTGCAACCGGGCTGGGGCCGGGTTCAGGCGGTATTGGACCACGGCCACCAGGTCCTGCAGTTCGATTATGGCACCGCATCGGTCTTTCGCACCGCCAATGATGCCAGCAAGGGCGGCATGGCGGTCTGCCGCGATTTCGCGCATCTTTCGCTGGCCTATCTGCGCGCACTGAACATACCCGCGCGCTATGTGAATGGTTATGTCGGTGACATTGGCGTTCCCAAGGTCGATGCGGCGATGGATTTCGCCGCGTGGATCGAGGTTTACCTGTCCGGCCGTTGGTGGACGTTCGACCCGCGCAACAACGAACGCCGCCTTGGGCGTGTCGTCGTCGCACGGGGCCGCGATGCGGCGGACGTTGCGATGCTGGCCAGTTTCGGCCCGCATCAGTTGGTCGGTTTCACCGTCTGGTGCCATCCGGTCGATGAGAGCGGGCAGGAAATGGACGGAATGGCCTTTGGGCAGGAAGCCGGGCCCTAGACCATCATCTCCTTGGTCGCGGTCAGCTTCAGGTCGGGGTGGTCGCGCCCGATACGGTCGATGTCCCATTGCAGGCGGGTCAGGTACACCAGATCGCCGTCGTGGTCATGGGCCAGGTGCCCCTTGTTCGTTTCCGCAAACGCATCGACAACCGCCTTGGCGCCGCTGACCCACCGGGCGCTGGTGAACTGGCTGCCCTCGAACCGCACCGGGATGCCGTATTCCAGCTCGATCCGGCTGGCCAGCACCTCGAATTGCAACGCGCCGACGACGCCCACGATGAAACCCGATCCGATGGCGGGTTTGAACACCTTGGCGGCGCCTTCCTCCGCGAACTGCATCAGCGCCTTTTCCAGATGCTTGGCCTTCATTGGGTCGGTCGCGCGCACCGACTGCAGCAGCTCTGGCGCGAATGACGGAATGCCCGTAAAGCGCAGCGTCTCTCCCTCGGTCAGGGCATCGCCGATGCGCAGCTGGCCGTGGTTCGGGATACCGATGATGTCGCCGGCCCAGGCCTCTTCGGCAAGTTCGCGGTCGGCGGCCAGAAACAGAACCGGGTTGGACACCGCCATAGGCTTTTTCGTGCGCACGTGGATCATCTTCATGCCACGTTCGAAATGCCCCGACGCCAGACGGACAAAGGCCACGCGGTCACGATGTTTGGGGTCCATGTTGGCCTGAACCTTGAACACGAAACCGGTCACTGTCTTCTCGTCCGGCGCGATCTCGCGTTCCGCACTGTTCTGCGGCTGCGGAGGCGGACCATAGGTGCTGATGCCCTGCATCAATTCCTGAACACCGAAACTGTTGATCGCGCTGCCGAACCAGATGGGCGTCATGTGGCCTTCCAGGAACGACTGTTGATCAAAGCGGGGCAACAGTTCGCGCGCCATCTCGACCTCTTCGCGCAGCTTGGCCAGCAGGTCGGCCGGCACATGTTCCGCCAGCCGCGGATCGTCCAGCCCTTGCATGGATATCGACTGCGCGACCTTGTTGCGGTCGGCCCTGTCCATCAGCTCCAGCCGGTCGCCCAGCATGTCATAGCAGCCGATGAATTCGCGCCCGACGCCGATGGGCCAGGATGCGGGGGCCACGTCGATGGCCAGGTTTTCCTGGATCTCATCGATAATTTCGAACGTGTCGCGGGATTCGCGGTCCATCTTGTTGCAGAACGTCAGGATCGGCAGGTCGCGCAGGCGACAGACCTCGAACAGCTTGCGGGTCTGCGATTCGACGCCCTTGGCCCCGTCGATGACCATGATCGCCGCATCGACCGCCGTCAGCGTGCGATAGGTATCTTCGGAAAAATCGCTGTGACCCGGCGTGTCCACCAGGTTGAAGCGGTGTCCGTCGAAATCGAACGACATTGCCGATGCCGACACCGAGATGCCGCGGTCCTGTTCCATCTTCATGAAATCCGACCGCGTACGCCGTGCCTCGCCCTTGGCACGCACCTGCCCGGCCATCTGGATGGCGCCACCGTACAGCAGAAACTTTTCGGTAAGGGTGGTCTTGCCGGCATCGGGATGCGAAATGATCGCAAAGGTCCGGCGGCGGGCGATTTCGGGCGGAAGGTCGGGGCGGTTTGTCATGTCGCGGCTTTAACGCGCCCGCGCGTCCGACGCAATTCCCGGCATTGTGCGGTCGGTGGTGCGAATTGTCTGCATCCGATCCTTGCTTTACGGCGTCCTCCGCGCATGATTATGACGAAACAGACGAGGGCACAGATGGATGGATCACTGGACCAATTGATGCGACTGCTGTCCAACCGCGGCCTTGAATGGCTGCGCCAGCGCATCATGGCATTGCCCGATCCCTGCCCTGTGAACCATCCCGACATCGGCGCACTGGCCCTGGCGGGACAGATCGCACCCGTGCTGTCGGGGCTGCGCGGACGAATTTCCCCGATCGAGGTGATCGTGCTGCGGCGGCTGACGCCCGAGCTGGTCCGACAGGGCGCCCTGCGCGTCCTTGATGGAGCACGAGACGATGCGATGATCCGGCTGACGCTGGCAGGCGGGTTGGTCGCACCGACCGACCCCCTCTGGCAATTGGCGTGCGAGGCATTGGCCGATGATCCCGACATCGCCTTGGCATACAGGCTGGCCCTATGCGACGACGTCGCCCTGCTGGAACAGGCGGAAACGGTCCTGACCACTCTTCCGACCCGCATCACCTCGGATCACGTCGCAAACGTTTCGCAGCTTTTGATGCAATTGTACCGCCATGGCGCCCGTCGGCCCCGGTTGTCCCATCCGCGGGCCTTTACGCTGATCTTTGATCATCTGCAGGCGCTGGCGGACTGGGGACGCGACGCGCGTTGCACGGCATCCGTCGCGCGGATGGCATTTTGCCTGCGCCTGCTGGACGACGACCACCCCGTGGGCGACATGATGTCCGAATTGATCCAGGCTCAGCGCCCCGACGGATCGTTTCCCGTCAAATTGGGTTTCGGCACGGCTGATCAAACATTTTCGGATGCGGTCCAACCCACGGTCCAGGTCGCAATGGCCCTACACATGGCGGCATGGAAACGCTGGCGCGGCCCCGCACCGATTTGGTTGCAACCCCATCCCGTCCAGACCGTCGCCCGCGAACTGGCAGATCGCATGGCGGTCATGGACATTCCTGCCGACATGGCCCTGTTCGTGGCGACCAGCCTGACCCGCGCCACCGGAGAGAATTGGCTGGTCCGACTGAAACCGTCACGACATGCCACACCCGCCGATCTGGAACGTCTGGCACGCGCCTGCTTTCGCGACCCGATTGCGGCCCGGCATGTGCGGGGATGGCTGGGTCTGACGCGGCAGGATACACGGTTGATCGGTCTTGCCAGCGCAGAGGCCGCATGGCTGGCCGGACGGACGGTCGCCATCGCCAGCCCGCTGCCGGATCAACTATGCCAAATGTGGGACCGCGCCGCGATCGCCGGCAACGTGGAGGCGTTCATGGAATGCGCACGGATCGCGCAGTACCATTCGGACGGCCCGACGACCCCGGCGATCAGGGCCATGACGCGACGCCTGTGTGTCGAGGCGTTCACGCAGGGTGCATCACTGCCCCGGATGCTGCAGATGCTGGATCGCCTGACCCAGCTATCCCGCCTGTTCGAGCCCGAGGCAAAAGCCGCCGCCGCCTGATCGCGTCAGAACAGCCCCTCGACCTGTCCCAGATCGTCCAACCCGATGACTTCGGCGGCGGGGTGGCGCGGCAGGCCGGGCATGGTCATGATCTGTCCACAGATCGCCACGACGAACCCCGCACCGGCGTTCAGCCGCACCTCGCGGACGGGGATGACATGCCCTGTGGGGGCGCCGCGCAGGTCCGGGTCCGTCGAAAAACTGTACTGCGTCTTGGCGATGCAGACCGGCATATGCCCATGCCCCGCCGCCTGCCACGCGGCCAGCTGATCCAGCACGCCGGGTCCGGGTTCGACCCGCGCGGCGCGGTGGATTTGGGTGCAGATCGTCTGGATCTTGTCCCACAGCGGCATCGCGTCGGGGTACAACGGTGCGAACGGCGCGGGTTCGTCAGCCAGGGCCACGACCGCGCGGGCCAGATCCTCGGCCCCCGCACCGCCCATGGCCCAGTGCCGTGCCAGGACTGCCTGCACACCCTGATCGGCGCAATAGGCCTGCAAGGCCGCGATCTCGGTCGGGGTATCGCCGTCGAAATGGTTCAGCGCCACCACGACTGGCAGGCCAAAGCTGCGGATATTTTCGATATGGCGGCCCAGATTGGCACAGCCCGCGGTGACGGCGGCCACATCTTCGGCCCCCAGATCGGCCTTGGCCACACCGCCGTTCATTTTCAGCGCCCGCACCGTCGCCACCAGCACCACGGCCGAGGGCGCAAGACCCGCCAGACGGCACTTGATGTTCAGGAACTTCTCGGCCCCCAGATCGGCGCCAAAGCCCGCCTCGGTCACCACGTAATCGGACAGGCGCAGCGCGGCGCGCGTCGCAATGACGCTGTTGCACCCATGCGCGATGTTGGCGAACGGCCCGCCATGGACCAGGGCCGGATTGTTCTCCAGCGTCTGGACCAGGTTCGGCTGCAGCGCGTCCTTCAGCAGGACGGTCATCGCGCCATCGGCCTGCAGATCGCGGGCCGTGACGGGCCGGCGGTCGCGGTCATAACCTACGACGATGCGGCCAAGCCGGTCCTGCAGATCGGCCAGATCGCGCGACAGGCACAGGATTGCCATCACCTCGGACGCGACGGTGATATCAAAGCCCGACTGGCGCGAGAACCCGTTCCCCGGCCCGCCCAAACCCACCACCACGTCGCGCAGCGCCCGGTCATTCATGTCCATGACCCGCCGCCAGGTGATGCGCCGCATATCCAGGTCCAGCGCGTTGCCCCAGTGGATATGGTTGTCGATCATCGCTGCCAGCAGGTTGTGCGCCGAGGTGATCGCATGGAAATCGCCGGTGAAATGAAGGTTCATCTCCTCCATCGGCACGATCTGCGCGCGCCCGCCCCCGGCCGCCCCGCCCTTCATGCCGAAATTCGGGCCAAGACTGGCCTCGCGGATGCAGATGGTGGCGCGGTGGCCGATCCGGTTCAGCGCGTCGCCCAGACCCACGGTCGTGGTGGTCTTGCCCTCTCCCGCAGGGGTAGGGTTGATGGCCGTGACCAGGATCAGGCGGCCTTCGGGCCCGGTCAGACCGGCCAGCGCGTCATGGGTGATCTTGGCTTTGTCATGGCCATAGGGCAGAATCTGGTCCGGCGTCAGGCCAAGGCTGGCGGCGATGTCGTTGATCGGGCGCTTGGTCGCCGCGCGCGCGATCTCAAGGTCGGTCCGCATGGTCTAGCGCACCACCATCACCGAGACGGGGGAATGGCGGACCACGGCGTTCGCATCGCGGCTGACCAGAATGCTGCGCAGCTCGTCCGGCTTGTCGCTGGCCATCACGATCAGATCCGCCTTGTGGCGGGCCGCGGCCTTCAGGATGGTTTCCGACACGTGGCCGTGGCCCACATGGACCTGCACACGCGACTGGTCCGGGAAATGCTGGCTGGCGAAATCGTCCAGCGCGCCCTTCATCTTTTGCAGGGCCTTCTGCTCGTACCCCTTGGGCAGAAAGGTTGCCACCATCGAACTGCCGAAATCATGCACGATCCCCAACAGGTGGATCACGCCATGGTCCCCCGCCAGCCGCATGGCAGCAGGCAGGGCCTTTTCCCAGCTTTCTGGATGCTGAAGGTCGATCGGCAACAATACGACATCATGCATGACGCGGTCCTTTCATGGGCTGGGGGCGGTCCTCGCGCCGACGTTGCGACCAGATCACCAGACCCATCAACAGAAAGGCCGGGATATAGATCCAGTACCGCGACGGCGCATCGACCGGGGAATTGACGGCCAGAACGGTTTGATCCCAATCCAGCCCCGCCGCCTGCGCCGGACTGTCAAAGGCGACGTTGTCGATCAGCGTCCGGTCGCCGTCCTGGATCAGGGTGATGCCCGCCGCGTCCAGCCGTTCCGCGCCGGTCGCGCCCTCGGGGACGGGCAGCAGGGCCGTGAACTCGACCGGGCTGCCGATGTCGTTCAGCCCGGCGATGCGCAGGCGCAGGCCATCGCCGACTTCGCTGTCTTCCAGCGACTGGACCAGTTCGGTTCCGGGACGTTCCTCAAACGGCGGGAACGCATAGCCCCAGAAAAAGCCGGGGCGAAAGATCGTGAACGCGATCAGCAGCAGCATCGCCGTCTCCCACAGGCGGCTGCGGACCAGGAACCACCCTTGGGTCGCCGCCGCGAACAGCAGCATCGCGATGGTCGCCGTGACAAAGACAAAGATGCCCTGTCCCCAGCCCACATCGATCAGCAACAGATCCGTGTTGAAGATGAACAGGAACGGCAGGACCGCCGTCCGCATGCTGTAGCCAAAGGCGATGACGCCGGTCTTGATCGGATCGCCCCCCGACACGGCCGCGGCGGCAAAGGATGCCAGACCCACGGGCGGGGTTACGTCGGCCATGATGCCGAAATAGAACACGAACAGGTGCACCGCGATCAGCGGCACGATCAGCCCGTTCTGCTGGCCAAGCGTCACGATGACCGGGGCAAGCAGCGCCGAGACCACGATATAGTTCGCGGTGGTCGGCAGCCCCATCCCCAGGATCAGCGACAGGACCGCGGTCAGGCCCAGGATGGCCAGCAGGTTGCCGCCCGACAGCACCTCGACCACCTCGGCCAGGGCCGATCCAACGCCGGTCTGGCTGACCGCGCCCACGATGATGCCCGCGGTCGCCGTGGCGATGCCGATGCCGATCATGTTGCGGGCGCCGGAAATCAGCCCGTCCACCAGATCGTCGAACCCGGCCCGCAGCGCGCGTCCGGTGTGCGCGTTGCCGGTGCGGTCCGATCCGCGCAGCAGCACCATCAGCGGCCGCTGCGTCAGCAGGATGAAGATCATGTAGGCGGTGGCCCAGAAGGCCGACAGCCCCGGCGACAGACGGTCCACCATCAGCGCCCAGATCAGCACCACCACCGGCAGGATGAAATGCAGCCCCGACCGGACCGTCGGTCCCGGCAGCGGCAGGGCGGTCACCGGTGCGTTGGGGTCGTCGATCTGCAACGGCTCTTCGCGCGCGGCAACCCACAGCAGGCCGACATAGGCCGCCGTCAGGATGCCAAAGACCGCATAGGGGGCGGCTGCGCCGAATGCCGGACGCATCCAGCCCATCAAGTAATAGACCGCCATCGACAGCGCACAGATACCCGCGATCAGGAAGGCCGCGAACATCAGCCGGCGCAACAACGGCGGCGGTGTGTAGGCGCGTGGCAGGCCCTGCATGCCGGCCTTCATCGCCTCGAGGTGCACGATATAGACCAGCGCGATATAGCTGATCGTCGCGGGCAGAAAGGCATGCTTGACCACGTCGAAATAGGGGATGCCCACGTATTCGACCATCAGGAAGGCCGCGGCCCCCATCACCGGCGGCATGATCTGGCCGTTGACCGACGACGCGGTTTCCACGGCACCGGCCTTTTCACTGGAAAAGCCCACCTTTTTCATCAGCGGAATGGTAAAGGTGCCCGTGGTCACGACATTGGCGATGGACGATCCGGAAATCAGCCCGGTCATCGCGCTGCTGACCACGGCGGCCTTGGCCGGGCCGCCCCGCAGATGGCCCATCAGCGAAAAGGCAACCTGAATGAAATAGTTGCCGGCCCCCGCCTTGTCCAACAGCGCGCCGAACAGCACGAACAGGAAGACGAAGCTGGTCGATACGCCAAGGGCGATGCCGAACACGCCCTCGGTTGTCACCCATTGGTGGTTGGCGACTTCGGCCAGCGAATTGCCGCGATGCGCGATGATCGACGGCATGTAGGGGCCGAGAAAGGTATAGGCCAGAAAAACGGTGGCCACGATCATCAGGGCCGGGCCAAGGCTGCGACGCGTGGCCTCCAGCAGCAGCAGGATGCCCACGACGGCCATGATCAGGTCGGTGGTGATCGGCGCGCCGACCCGCCGTCCCAGTGCGTCGCTGTTGACAAAGACGTACATGGTGACCGCCACGCCCGCCAGCGCCAGCGCCCATTCCCAGGGCGGTACGCGGCTCTTGGGGCTGCCCAGCAGCACCGCCGCAACGACGCCCGTCCCGGCCAGCGCCAGCCACCACAGCGGCATTGCGTCAGGCGCGCCATAGATGAACAGCCCAGACAGGATCACCGGAACCGACACCCCAAGCGCAATCTGGAACGGTGATTTTTCAGCGGGATAGGCCATGAAAGCCAGAAACAGCGCGAAGGCGAGATGCACCGCGCGGGCATCCGTGGCGCTGATGATGGCAAAGTTCAGCATGAAGGGCAGCGGCGAGGCGATCCACAGCTGGAACAGCGACCAGCACAGGGCTACCCCCAGGATCAGCTTGCCCACGATACCCGGCGGGGTGCGCGCCCCGGTATCCGAGGATGCGACAAGCTCGTCCAGTTCTTCCTGGGTCAGGGCACCGTGGCCCGCGGCCTGCATCTCGACCGCGCTGGCCTGTTGCTGGCGTTCCCTGGTCTTGTCGTCGTCGCTCATCACGGCACCCCCTGCGATGCATGTTTTTCTTGTTGAAGCATGATGATGGGGCGGCCCCAAAGGGCCGCCCCGGTCAGTGTCGGATCACTCGACCCAACCCTGCTCGCGATAGTAACGCTCGGCTCCGGGATGCAGCGGGGCGCTGTTGCCATCAGCAACCATTTCCTCGGGCGTCAGGTTCGCAAAGGCGGGGTGCAGACCCTTGAAGCGGTCGAAATTGTCGAAAACCGCCTTGACCACTTGATAAACCGTTTCTTCGGGGATCGCGGCCGAGGTCACCATGGTCGCCTTGACGCCGAAGGTTTCGGTATCTTCGTCGTTATTGGCATACATGCCGCCGGGAATGGTGACCTTGGAATAGAACGGATTGTCCGCGACCAGCGCGTCGATCGCCTCTCCGGACACGTCGACCAGGGTCGCGTCCACGGTCGAGGTCGCCTCCTGGATCGAACCGTTGGGATGGCCCACGGTATAGCTGATGGCATCGACCTGGTTGTCGCCCAGGGCGGCCGACTGTTCGGCAGGGCGCAGTTCAGACGACAGCGCAAAGTCGTCCATGCTCATCCCCATGGCGTCCAAAACGACCTCGAACGTGCCGCGCGACCCGGAACCGGGGTTGCCGACGTTCACGCGCTTGCCGACCAGATCGGTAAAGGTCTCAATCTCGCTGTCGGCGCGGGCGACGACGGTAAAGGGTTCGGGGTGGACGGCGAACACGGCCCGCAGGTCGGTAAAGGCATCGCCTTCGTAATCCGAACTGCCGTTATAGGCGTGGAACTGCCAGTCGGACTGGGCCACGCCCATGGTCATGCCGCCGGACTTGATTTGGTTGATGTTGTCGATCGATCCACCCGTGGCGGGCGCGGTGCAGCGCAACCCGGTGGTGGCCGTATCCCGGTTCACCAGACGGCAGATCGACTGACCCACGACGTAGTAAACGCCGGTCTGGCCGCCCGTGCCGATGGTGATGAACTGTTCTTCCTGCGCCATCAGCGGGGTCGCGCCCAACGCCATGACGGTGCCCAGCAGGATCGTTTTCAATTTGCCCATGTCGGCTTCTCCCTAACGGTTTTTGACAGGCAAACGCGATCGGCGCGTTCCTGCCGGATGGTCTTATCGTCACGGATGCGTGTCCAAAACACAAGCCCGGCGGGCGCAGCATACCGGGCATAGCACGCTGGATCAGTCCAAAACTGCAGCCACGCGGTCCCGCAGCACCGGCAGCAGGTCGGACCCGAACCACGGATTGGCGCGCAGCCATCCCGTGTTTCGCCAGCTTGGGTGCGGCAAGGGAAAAACCGCAGGCGAATGGGCGCGCCAGTCCCGCACGGTCTGTGTCACGTCGCGTACACCCAGATGCCAACGCATTGCGTGCCCCCCGACCAGCAGGGTCATCTGTGGGTCGATCTGGTCCATGACCTGCTGTCGCCACGTCGCCGCACAGATCGGCGGGGGCGGCAGGTCCGACCCCTTTGCGTCGTATCCCGGAAAACAGAACGCCATCGGCACGATGGCGATGCGATCACGGTCATAAAACGTCGCAGGGTCCACCCCCATCCAGTCGCGCAGCCTGTCACCGGACCGGTCGGTAAAGGGCTGCCCGCTGTCATGAACCCGCGCGCCGGGCGCCTGACCGACGATCAGGATGCGCGCGCCGGGTCGGAACCACACCACCGGTCGCGGCGCATGGTGCGTGGCGGTCACGGCGAACCGGTCCGCGCACAGCCTGCAGGCGCCGATTTGGTCGGCCAGTGGGGCGTCAGGGTCGCACATGAATCGCATTTATGGCGAAATTGCGGTGATATAAGGCTGGCCAGATCACAATTTTTAGGGCCCGATGCCGGGACTGGACACCCCGTCCGCCCCACCATAAGGTCGCCTTGGCAGTCGAGGCTCCGGCATGGCACGCCTCGTGCCAAATTTCTTTTGCAAAGCAAGGCCATGCTTGAATTTGACAACGTGTCCAAGTCGTTCTGGACCGGCAAGCAGCACAAGATCATCCTTGAGCAGGCCTCTTTCCGGGTCGAGCTTGGACAGTCGCTTGGCATCCTGGCCCCCAACGGTACGGGCAAAACCACGCTGATCAACATGATGTGCGGGCTGGAAAAACCCGATGAGGGCAAGATCCGCCGCGAATGCCGCATTTCTTTTCCTTTGGGGTTCATGGGGGGCCTGGTCACCCGGCATACCGGAAACGAGAACGCCCGCTATATCGCGCGCATTTATGGTCTGGACCCGGATTATGTCGCGGCCTTTACGCGCTGGTTGTGCGACATCCATGAATATTTCGACATGCCGGTTGGCACCTATTCGACGGGCATGCGGCAACGCTTCAACTTTTCGCTGTTGCTGGCGCTCGATTTCGACATCTACCTGATCGACGAGGGGATGCCACAGACCACCGACGTGGAATTCAACCGCAAGGCCGGTCGTGTCCTGTTCGAGCGGTTGCAGACCGCGACCACCGTCATCGTGTCCCACCAGCCCAGCACGATCGAGAAATTCTGCAACCGCGCTGCGATCCTGCGTGACGGCAGGCTGTATCTGTTCGAGACCCTCGACGAGGCCAAGCAATATTATGACTACACCTCCTAAAGCACGCCGATACAATACGCAGCCGATGGCCTCGGTCACGCCGCAGCCCCCCGTGCCACGCGACGAGGCAACGCCGGACATTCCCGCCCTGCCCCGGCTGGAGGTCACGCGTCGCAGTGACGCACCCCCAACAGAGGCGTCCGAACGCCAAGCCCGGTTGGAGCGGTTCCTGTCGACGGAACCGATCGATGATGGTCTTGGTGATTTTCGCCTGCCCCCGCCCACCCCCGCCAAGGATACGCCGACCGCGCCCCCGGCGGATGCAGGCGACATCGAGCCTCGCCTGGCCGCAATTCGCGCCGAAAAGCTGACCGAACGTCAGTTGCGCATCGCCAAGCGGATCGCGGCCCTGCACCAGATAGAGGTCTCGTCCGCAGAAGAGGCGGTTTTGCGCCTGCGCGACCGGGGGATCGACCCGTCTCATCGCACCGCTGTCAGCAGCATTCTGTCGTCGGAAGGAACGCGCGCGCAGGCGGCACCGGCCCCCAACGCACCCGCGGTGCGGCAAGCGCCAGTGCCGTCGATCCTGCCCGACCGCAGCCCGTCGCTTCCCGGCCGCCCCGCCCTGCCATCCCGCGAGGAACTGACCGAGGAAAAGCGCGCCGCAGAGATCTATCGCATCCAACGCGACCTGGCCCGCCGCCGCCGCCGCCGCATGGCGATGCTGGTGATGCGTCTGGCGGTGTTCGTGTTCCTGCCGACCGCATTGGTCGGCATCTACTATGGACGCTATGCGTCTCCTCTGTTTGCCACTGTATCGCAGTTCCAGATCCAGTCCGCCGAAAGCGGATCCAGCGCCGGTGGGCTGGGCGGGATGCTGGGCGGGTCTGGCCTTGGTACGAACCAGGATGCGGTTGCGGTGCAAAGCTATCTGACATCACGCGACGCGATGCTGCGGCTTGACGAGGATCTCGGCTTTCGCCGTGCATTCCAGGACCCGTCGGTCGATGCGATCAAGCGTCTGCCCGCCGACGCCACGAACGAAGCGACGTTCAGTCTGTACAAGGACTCGGTCAAGATCGGGTACGACCCAACCGAGGGCGTCCTGAACATGGAGGTGATCGCCCCGGACCCGCAGCTGAGCGAGCAGTTTTCGCGAGCACTTATTTCGTATGCGGAACAACTTGTTGATGCGCTGACCTCGAGGATGCGAGCCGACCAGATGGACGGAGCCCGGGACACCTATCAGGACGCTGAGAACAAGATGCTTGCAGCCCAGGTCCGCGTACAGGAGTTGCAGGAAAGGCTGGGCGTGCTGGACCCCGTTGCAGAAAGCGGCGTCGTGATGGCACAGGTCAGCGTCCTCGAAGGGCAACTGGCCGAAAAGCAGCTTGAACTGGGTCAGTTGCAGGCAAATGCCCGCCCGTTGCAAAGCCGCGTGACGACCGTCGAAGGCGACATCGCACGCCTGCGCGATCTGATCGCACAGACCCGCCTGCAGCTGACGCAGGGCAACGACACCCGCAGCTCGCTTGCCGCCATCGGCGGAGAGCTGCGCGTGGCCGAGGCCGAGATGCTGACACGTCAGGAAATGCTGGCCGCTGCCGCCGCCCAGATGGAGACCGCGCGGATCGAGGCGAACAAGCAGGTGCGATATCTGTCGCTGTCCATCGCGCCCATTCCACCAGACGAAGCGACCTATCCCCGCGCGTTCCAGAACACGCTGGTGGCATTCCTAGTGTTTTCGGGTATCTATCTGATGCTGTCGCTGACGGCTTCCATCCTACGCGAACAGGTATCGACATGACGACTGCCAAACATATCCCCATCGGTTCGATCACCTGCGGCAACGACCTGCCGCTGACCGTGATCGCCGGACCCTGCCAGCTGCAAAGCCTGGACCACGCATTGATGATCGCCGACGTCATGGCCAGGGCCTGTGCCGACGCGGGCGCGTCCTTTATCTTCAAGGCCAGTTATGACAAGGCGAACCGCACATCGCTGTCGGGTCGCCGCGGCCTTGGCATCGACGAGGGGCTGGACATCCTGGCCGCCGTTCGCGACCGCTTTGGCTGTCCCGTGCTGACCGACATCCATGACGCCGATCAGGCGGTGCGCGCGGCGCAAGTGGTCGACGTGATCCAGATCCCGGCATTTCTGTGTCGTCAGACCGACCTGCTGCTGACGGCCGGACGCACGGGCGCGGTGGTCAACATCAAGAAGGGTCAATTCCTGGCGCCGTGGGACATGCCCAATGTCGCGGACAAGGTCGCATCGACCGGCAACGACAACATCCTGCTGACCGAACGCGGCGCCAGCTTTGGCTATAACACATTGGTGGCCGACATGAGGTCGCTGCCAATCATGGCGCGCACCGGCTATCCGGTGATCATGGACGCCACCCATTCGGTTCAACAGCCGGGCGGACAGGGCGGCAGTTCCGGCGGACAACGCGAATTCGCGCCGGTCATGGCCCGCGCCGCAGTGGCCCTCGGTGTTGCCGGCGTTTTCATAGAAACCCATGAGGATCCTGACACCGCCCCGTCGGACGGCCCCAACATGATCCCCCTGGACCGAATGCCGGCGCTGATTGCCTCGCTGATGGCCTTCGACCGGCTGGCAAAGGCCGATCCGCTGTCCGCATGATCCGTGTCCTGCTGATCCTGCTGGCGCTGGCGACCCCCGCAGGTGCCCAGATCGCCGACCCGTCAGCACCACAGACGCCAAGCGGGGCGATCTCAACCAGGGACGACCAGGCGACAGATCTGGCCATCCTTGCGCGCATTTCCAGTATCTTGGCACAAGTACCTGAATTTGATGGGGTCCGCGCCCGTGTTGATGCGGGAATCGTCACGCTGATCGGCGAGGTCACAGAGCAGCAGACGATATCCCGTCTGGAAACCCTGTTGGCCCGCGTCGAAGGGGTCGTCGCCATCGAGGATCAGGTGACTTTGTCCACCGATCTGGGCACGCGGCTGGTTTCCGTCCGTGACCGCTTTCAGTCGCGCCTGACCGCGGTGATCGCCGGCCTGCCCTTTATGGCGCTTGGTCTGGCGGTGGGGACCGTGATCGTGCTGGCGGGGGGCTGGTTGTCGCGGCGGGAACGGACCCTGTCCGGGATCGCGCCAAACCCCTTCATCGCAGGATTCCTGGCACAGACGATCCGGCTGACCGCCTGGATCGTGGCACTGGTCGTGGCGCTGGACCTGATGGGGGCACGGGCGCTGCTGGGCACATTACTGGGTGCGGCCGGCATCTTTGGTCTGTCGCTGTCCTTTGCGGCCCGTGACACGATCGAGGGGTTTGTGGCCACGATGCTGCTGTCGCTGCGCCAGCCTTTCAACCCCAATGACCTGATCGAGGTGAACGGCCTGCGCGGTCGGGTGATCCGCCTGACCAGCCGGGGCACGACGCTGCTGACGCTGGACGGCGACCACATCCGCATCCCGAACCAGATCATCTACAAGGCCGTTCTGATCAATTACACGCGCAATTCCGAACGCAGGTTCATGGTCGATCTGACCATCGATCCGGGCGCCGATCTGGGGCGTGCCCGCGATCTGGTACTCCGGGCGCTGGCTGGGATGGATTTTGTGTTGAAACGCCCTGAACCCGTCGCCTGGCTGGATGCCGAGGGTCCGGACCATGTCGTCGTTCGCGCCGGCGGATGGGTGTCCCAGGATGGCACCGATTTCGACCTGGCGCGAGGAGAGGCATTTCGCCTGCTGCGCCATGCGCTGGACACCAAGGGCTATCTGGTGCCGGACCCTGTTCACCGTATTCGGCTGGAACAGCCAGAGACCGAGGCGCGTCCCGCCCCCGCCCGCCCTTCGCGGCCCGCGGACGCACGCCTGTCGGACACGAACGCAGACGCCGCGTTCGAAGAGATGGTCGAGCGTGGCCGCATCGATGACGGTCGCGACCTGCTCAGTCCGACGCCGCGGGCCTAGGCGGCGCGACCAGCGGCGTCTGCGGATGCCCAGGCCCATTGAAAATTGTACCCGCCCAGCCAACCCGTCACATCGACGCATTCCCCGATAAAGGCCAACCCCGGTACCTGCCGCGCCTGCATGGTCCGCGCATCCAGATCACGCGTGTCCACGCCGCCCAGGGTAACTTCGGCGGTGCGATAACCTTCGGTGCCCACGGGCCGGACCTGCCAGCGGTTCACGCGGGCACCAAGCGCGTCCAACCGGGCGTTCGGCTGATCGGCCAGCCGAGCCTGCGCCAGCCCCGCGTCCGCGGCAACGGACTGCGCCAACCGTTCCGGCAGCATCTGCGCCAGAACCGTTGCGACCTGTGCCTTGCCGCCCCGTGCCGCTTTGAGTGCGGCGGCGATGTCGCGGTCGGGAGCCAAGTCAACCGTCAGCGCCTCTCCAGCCTGCCAAAAGCTTGAGATTTGCAGGATCACCGGCCCACTGAGCCCGCGATGCGTGAACAGCAATGCGTCGCGAAAGCTGCCCGTGCCATGGGTGATCCGCGCCTCGACCGACAGTCCGGCCAGGGGGCGGCACAATGCCAGATCCTGTTCCGCAAAGGTCATCGGCACCAGCGCGGGACGCGTGTCGACCAGGCGCAGGCCGAACTGGCGGGCCAAGTCATAGCCCAGCCCCGTCGCGCCGATCTTGGGGATGGACTTGCCCCCGGTGGCCACGACGACCCGCCCCGCGGTGATCGGCCCGTCAGAGGTCGCCACCACAAACCGCTCGCCGTCCTGCGCGACCCCGTCGATCACCGTGCCAAGGCGCAGATCCGCCCCGGCCATGCGATCAAGCAGCATATCGGTGATCTGCGTAGCCTTGCCGTCGCAGAACAGCTGCCCTTGGGTTTTCTCATGCCAGGCAATTCCCGCCCGGTCGACGAGATCGACGAAAGCCTGCGGGCGATAGCGTGCCAAGGCGCTGGCCGCAAAACGCGGATTGCCCGACAGGAATCGGTCGGGCGCCGTCGCCAGATTGGTGAAATTGCACCGTCCCCCACCCGAAATGCGGATCTTTTCCGCAGGCGTGGGCGCATGATCCAGCACGACGACCCGTCTGCCTTGCGCAAGGGCCGATCCGGCACAAAATAATCCGGCCGCACCGGCCCCTAGAATGATGATATCGGCATGTTCCATACCACGTCGATACCGAGCCTTTCGAACCGGGGCAAGATTTCTGCATTTTTCGTCTTGCACCCATCTGCGGGCTTGGGTAATCACCCTGCACAGTTGGGGCGTGGCCAAGTGGTAAGGCATCGGTTTTTGGTACCGTGTACCGTAGGTTCGAATCCTACCGCCCCAGCCAATATCTTCTAAGTCGTTGAACCTTATCGTCTTATTGAAGACGGACGGCCGATCTCGACCATTGTCCATCATGGCATTTATGTCCCCAGCCAAAGGGACCCGCCATGGGCATCGCCAATTTCATCTTCCGTCGGGGCGCGATCTACACGTGGCGTTGCCGCATTCCCAAACGTGCCGATTCAGTCGCAGCAAATCTCCAGGTGTCCGTTCGCACCGCTTGACCGTGAACAGCGCGCGGGCTGGCCATCATCGTGACGGCAGAGAGTGACCACGTATTTGACCGTATGGAAATGGAAAGTCTGACGCCCGATGTAGCGTGGCAGTGTCTCGAGATTGGTGATCCGCGACGAGTTAGAAGATACGGCACGGCGCACCCGCGCGACCCTTCATCCGCCGAAGACCGGCGCCCCAGTGGAAAGCGTTCACCACGACAGGTTGGCGGGCGAAGTTTTGCGCTTGGCTGCGTGCAAGGGCATAGGTGGATCTCGATGAGGACGGACGCTGCGAACTTACAGCGCGCTGCTATTGCGAAGCCGATATCAACCGGATTAACCACTATCAGCATCACCTCGGGCAAGCCGGGCGTCACGGCTTCGCTGACTTGGGACCGGGGAATGGAATTGGCGTCTCATCGCGAATTCGCCATCGCGACAGACGTCAGCGCCTTCATTTGTGATCCAAAGGGTCCGTGGCAGCGTGGTAGTATAGAAAACATCAATTGGTTGCTTCGCCGATACTTCCCGAATGGGAAGGACCTATCCATTTTACACGCAGAATGATCTTGACCAGTCGCTTTGTGGCTACGACGCAAGGCTACGGAAAACGCTTGGCTTCGAAACCCCGGCTGCTACATTCGAGAGCGCCGTTACCCTGACCGCTCGCAACTACTGCGGCTTTTTCAGGATATCACGATTAGCCGGGGAAACGATCCCACAAATATTTTCTCAATACGGCTTAAATGCTTCAGGACCGCATTCTCCCGCCACAGACGTTTCAGTCCGGCCTGCATATCGACAGAGGCCTCACTTGGCCCCCCTGCATCGCACCCCCGACCATGCGCTCGCCTCAGCGTCGATAGCCCGATGCAAAGATCCTCCGCGATCTCCCATCGCGTCCGATCGTTGGTCAGCGCAAGCCGCACTTGGAAATTGCGACGGCGAAGTTGCAATGCATCGGAGCCGAGTCGCCGCCCTGAACGGCCTCACCCCACGCGGCATCCCCGTCATTGCAGCAGGGCGATGAGACTGTCCGCGGAACGCGGAGCCTCGACCTACATCCGATTTGTGAAACAGAGCCCCGCTGGATCCACAGGATGAATTGCCTGTGTGGTCATGTCGCGTATTCGTACCGCCCCGAGTGCTTGTTTAGGCCACATAGCGCTCGAAGGCCAAGGGGCTTTTCCATCCCAAGGCTGAATGCCGGCGGCGCGGGTTTTAGAAGCCGTTAATGTAGTGAAAGATGGCCGTCTCAGCCTAGCGGCGAGTCTCCCAAGTGCGTCGCCAGATCAGCTCTGGCTTGATGGTTTTGAAGAAGGTCTCGACAGCAGCGTTGTCATAGCAATTGCCCTTGCAGCTCAATAACGCTTTCAGGCCATGTTCGCGCATGATTTTCTGGTAGTCATGCGAGCAGCGTTGGCTGCCACGGTCGGCTCGTGGAAGATGCAGCCCCGAGGTGGTGTTCGCAGAGCAATGGCCATCTTCAGCGCCCGAATCGCCAAATTGCGTTTCATGCGGTTGCTCACGGCCCAACCGATCACCCGCCGGGAATGCAGGTTCAGGAGCGAGACCATATCCGCCATCGCTCCGAGGACCATGGTCGAGCGCCAGATACATTCAGCCCTCGCGGGTCCAGATGTAGCTCATATCGCCCGCCCATTTCTGGTTCGGTCGATCTACGGTGAAGTCACGGTCCGAGCTAAGTTCGGTGCGATGTTCTACGTGTGGTCCCTGTCAGTGGTCGCTGTGAACTTCCTCGTTCTTTCAACGACGATACCGTTCTCGCGCAGTGAGACCGGTTCTGAAAACGATCCGGGGAATCGTTTTCCTGTCGAACGCGCCCGACCCTGCGGTGCCCGACATCGACGCCGACATCCTTTAGCTCTTCTTTCATCCTGGGGCGGCCGTAGCTATCCCGGCTCAGTCGCAATCGCTGCTTGATGTGCGCCAGAACCACCATGTCCATGTGCTGCCTGCGGCTGGCAGGGCGGCTGCGCAAAGCCCTCAACCCGCGGGGGCTGACATTCATCACCCGACACAGCCGGTCGATCGGGAAAGCCCCGCACTGTTCCTCAACGAACCGGAACCTCACGGTGTATGGCATTCCCTCGAATCCATGGCGTTCATGCCCTCCATGGCTCGTGAAGAGCCGGGTGGCTTTATTTAGGATGCCCCTCTCCTCGCGAAGTATGCGGTTCTCACGCCGAAGCCGGTCGGTCTCAGGCGCAAGTTCACGATCCTCAATCGACACCGCATCTGTGTCACCATGCTTGGTTATCCACTTGTTCAGCGTCGCCATCCCGATCCCAAGATCATCAGCGATTCGTTTGCATGAGAGCCCGCTGGTCAGGGCGATCCACGCCGCATTTTTTCGAAATTCATCCGTTCTTACCGCGCCCACAGTTTATCTCACTTGCCGCACATCATGCCACAAAACGAGCGGCACCAAACCGCGACAGGTCCGCCTGTTCTGTGCGGCAACGCAGGACAGCATCAACGTGCCTTACGCGGACATGATGCTGCGGACGGCCTCGGCGGCGAGGGGCGCGTTGCGGCGGCGGAACTCCTCGGGGTCCCATTCCGACAGCGATCCGGCGATATGGATGGCGGCAATCGGGCGTCCTGTCGCATCCGGGATCGCCACTCCAAGTGCGACCTCTCCCATCAGGATCTGCTCCACCGCCAGCGCGTGGCCCGTCTGTCGTGCCAATTCGATCTGATCCCGGATTGCCTGAGGGTCGGTCAACGTGCGGGGGGTCAGCGGCTGCAGGCTGGCCTGGGCCAGGATCCGGTCGACCTCGGGCGGGGGCAGCATCGCCATGACCGCCCACCCTCCCGATGTACAGGTCGTGGGCACGGTGTTGCCGACCAAGGTTGCAAAGAACGTCTCGCGTTTGCTTTGCATCCGCGCGGCATAAACCATGCGCTGTCCGTCGAAAATCGACAGGTCGACCCGTTCGCGGACATTGCGGCGCAGGTCCAGAAGGACCGGACTTGCGCGCCGCACCAACGGGTTGAGGCGCAGATAATCATGCGTCAGATCAAGAATGGGCAGGTCCAGACGAAAGCCGCGGCCATCTTCTGACAGCGTCAGGTACCCCAACTTGCGAAAAGTGTGCACCAACCGTTGCGCCGCGCTGCGGCTGAGCGAGGCCCGATTGGCGATCTGTGTCAACGACAGAGCACCGTCAGCATCGCGAAACGCCTCCAGAACGCTCATTCCGCGGGCAAGCGACTGAACGAACAGGGCATCATCTGCCTGCGGAATGTCCGGCGCGTGATTTTTGCGTGGCATGCAATCTCCGACATTGACACGAACAATTCTACGTCAATACGCTCGCAATACAATGCAACTGTATCGGATGACAATACATTGCTTATCCCGGCGCCCCCTGCCCGTCCCCTGCGCATCGCACTTGCCGGGTTTGTTCACGAAAGTAATTCCTTTGCTCCAAGTCCCGCCGACATGGCGGCCTTTGAACAAGGCGGTGGCTATCTGCCGCTTTGCCGGGGAGAACAGATCACTGATCGCGCGCGGAACGTGAACCTGCCCATCGCCGGTGCGATTGCGTATGGCGAACGACAAGGCTGGGACATGGTGCCGCTGGTCTGGGCGGGCGCCGTACCGTCGGCGCCGGTGACGGCCGACTGTTATCGGGACCTGATGGAGGAGATCCTGCGGGGACTGCGTCAAGCGGGCCCGTTGGACGGTGTTTTCCTGGACCTGCATGGAGCGATGGTGGCCGATGGCGTCCCCGATGGCGAGGGCGCGCTGTTGGCCCGGATACGGCAGACAGTAGGCCCCGACATGCCCATCGTCGCCGCGCTGGACCTGCACGGCAATATCAGCGCGCGGATGATGGACAGTGCCGACCTGATGGTCGGCTTTCGCACCTATCCGCATGTCGACATGGCCCAGACCGGGCATCGCGCTGCACAGCATCTGGACCGGCTGATGGGTGGTGCCCCGAATGCCAAGGCATTCCGGCAGCTGGACTTTCTGATCCCCATCGCGTGGCAGGCGACCGATGCCCAGCCCGCCGCCGCGTTGTACGACATGGTCGCTGCCTGCGACGATCAGGGCTGTGCGTCGCTGTTAATGGGCTTTCCGGCAGCCGATTTCGTTGACTGCCGCCCTTCGGTCATCGCCTATGCCGACACGCAGGCGCAGGCCGATGCGATGGCCGACCGCCTGGCGCAGGCGCTGCGCGAGGCCGAACCCGCGTTTCGCGGCGACTGCTTTGCCCCCGCCGACGGCGTGGCCGAGGCAATGCGCCGGACCGCGGACCAGCCGGTCATCCTGGTTGATACGCAGGACAATCCCGGCGCGGGGGGCAACTCCGACACGACCGGCATGCTGCGCGCGCTGGTCGCGGCCGATGCACAGAATGCGGCCATCGGGCTGATTACCGACCCCGCGGCGGCGGCGGCGGCCCATGCCGCAGGGGTGGGCGCCACGGTCGAACTGTCCTTGGGCGGGCGGTCCGGCATTCCGGGCGACGCGCCGTTTCAGGGTCGGTTCACCGTCAATGCGCTGTCAGACGGGACGTGTCATGCAACCGGCCCTTATTACGGCGGCGCGCATCTGGCGCTTGGGCCGTCGGCCTGCCTTCGCATCGGCGGCGTGCGCATCGCCGTCGCATCAGAAAAGGCGCAGATGGCCGATCGGCAGATGTTCCGGTTCCTGGGCATCGTCCCCGAGGATCAGGCCATTCTGGTCGTCAAAAGCTCGAACCACTTCCGTGCCGATTTCGCCCCCATCGCGGCGGCGATCCTGACCTGCGCCGCGCCCGGGCCGATGCCCGTCAGCCCGGCCAGCCTGCCGTTCCGCCACCTTGCCCCCGGCCTTCGGCTAGAGCCGGGCGGCGCCCCCTTCACACCCCCCGCGCAAGGCTGACGCCAAGAACAGCCCGCGGACCCGTTCAACAGAGAGGACACCATGCTCAAGACATTGACCGCCACCCTGCTGGTTTCGACCATGCTGACAGGCACGGCCTGGGCCCAGACCACCGTCAAGGCCGTGATGCATTCCGGCCTGCGCGTGCTGGACCCGGTGATCACCACCGCCCATATCACGCGCAACCACGCCTATATGATCTATGACGTGCTGATCGCCCAGGATGCGGAATTCCAACCACAGCCGCAGATGGCCGACTGGACCATCTCGGACGATCAGCTGACCTATACATTCACGCTGCGCGATGGCCTGACCTTTCATGATGGCGCGCCGGTGACGGCGGCCGACGCCGTGGCCTCGCTGAACCGGTGGGGACAAAAGGATGCGGGCGGCCAGGTCATCATGGACCGCACCGCCAGCCTTGAGGCTGCCGACGACACGACGATCACCTGGACCCTGACCGAACCCTTTGTGCCGATGCTGGACGTGCTGTCCAAGCAATCTGCCCTGCCGCCCTTCATCATGCCCGCCCGCGTGGCCGAAACCTCGGCTGATGAGGCGATCACCGAATACGTGGGATCAGGGCCGTTCCGGTTTGTCGAAGCAGAGTTTCAGCCGGGCCTGATGGTCGTCTATGAAAAGTTTGACGAATACGTGCCCCGCCAAGAGCCCTCCGACTGGATGGCAGGCGGCAAGGTCGTGAACGTGGACCGCGTCGAATGGGTGAACATGCCCGACGTCCAGACCGCCGTGAACGCGCTGTCGGGCGGAGAGATCGACTATATCGAGGCGATGCAGGTCGACCTGATCCCGCTGTTGGAGGGCGATCCGAACATCGTCGTCGAGACGCGCGAACCCACCGGCATGCAGACGATGACGCGGATGAACTTTCTGCACCCGCCCTTTGACAACGTTCAGGTGCGCCAGGCCGCCATCAAGGCGATCACCCAGGAACCCGTTCTGGCCGCGATGGTCGGCAACCCCGAATACTATTCGGTCTGCGGCGCGATCCTGGGCTGCGGCACCCCGCTGGAAAGCGTGGCGGGCACGGACACACTGACCCAGGGAGGCGGCGCCGAGGACGCGCGGTCGCTGCTGGAACAGTCGGGGTATGACGGCACACCCGTCGTGCTGATGGCACCCACCGACATGGTCGCGCTGGCCACCCAGCCGGTCGTCGTATCGCAGATGCTGCGCGAGGCGGGGTTCGAGGTCGAGCTGCAGCCGATGGACTGGCAGACGCTGGTGACGCGCCGCGCCAGTCAGGCGGCCCCGGCCGAGGGTGGCTGGAACGTGTTCATCACCAACTGGATGGTGCCTGAAATCTCGAACCCGATTTCCAACCCGATGCTGAACGGACGGGGCAACGACGCCTGGTTCGGCTGGCCCACCGACGAGACCATCGAGAGCCTCAAGGAGGAGTTCATCGACGCCCCGGACGCCACCGCCCAGGCCGCGGTCGCCGAAAAGATCCAGGCCCACGCGATGGAAAACGCCCTGCTGATCCCGCTTGGACAATACACCCTGCCCCAGGCGCGGCGCACCACGATCACCGAGATGATCAACTCGCCCGTGCCGGTCTTCTGGGGTCTGCAGAAATCGCAGTGATCCTGCCCCTGAAAATGCGTGGGGAGCGGTCCTGCCGCCCCCCTTCCCGTCCGATCGGAGAAACCTGATGCTGGGGTATATCCTGCGGCGCTGCCTTGCCGTCATTCCGGTGATGCTGTTGGTCGCCGTCTTTGTCTTTCTGCTGCTGCGCCTGACGCCGGGCGACCCGGCCGCGATCATCGCGGGCGACATGGCCACCCCCGCCCAACTGGCGCGCATCCGCGAGGCGATGGGCCTGAACGACCCGCTGCACGTGCAGTTCGTGACATGGGTGGGACAGCTGTTGCACGGCGATCTGGGCGTTTCGCTGATCTCGAACACGCCGGTGGCCACGATGGTTGCGGACCGCATCGCGCCGACGCTGTCCATCGCAGTGCTGACGATCATCATGTCGGTCGCCCTGGCCGTGCCGATGGGCGTGCTGGCCGCATGGAAACATCGCAGCGCCGCCGATTATGCGGTCATGACATTCTCGGTCCTGGGCTTTTCGGTCCCGGTCTTTGTAATCGGCTATCTGTTCATCCTGATCTTTTCGCTGCAACTGGGCTGGTTTCCTGTTCAGGGTTACACGCCGCTGTCTGCGGGACTGGGCGGGTTCCTGTCGAACGCCTTTCTGCCCGCACTGACACTGTCGACGATCTATATCGCGCTGATCGCGCGCATGACCCGCGCCAACATGCTGGAGGTTCTGGGAGAGGACTATATCCGCACCGCCCGTGCCAAGGGCGCCCCCGAACGCACCGTCCTGTTCCGCCACGCGCTCAGGAACGCGGCCGTGCCCATCCTGACCGTGATCGGCACCGGCTTTGCCCTGCTGATCGGGGGCGTGGTGGTCACCGAAACCGTCTTTAACATCCCCGGCGTCGGCCGCCTGACGGTCGATGCGATCCTGGCGCGCGATTACCCGGTGATCCAGGCGATGATCCTGCTGACCAGCTTTCTGTACGTGCTGGTGAACCTGCTGATCGACCTCAGCTACAGCCTCTTTGACCCAAGGATCCGTTATTGATGGTACAGGTACCGCAACCGACCTCGGCGATGCAGCCGGTCCTGCGCGCGCTGCGCCTGCCGCAATTCGGCCTGGGCAGCAAAATTGCGGCACTGGTGCTGGCGTTCATCGTCGTCCTGACGCTGCTGGCGGGCTGGATCGCGCCGCACGACCCGCTGACCATGAACCCCATGGCGCGCCTGCAGGGTCCGATCGAGGGTCACCCCCTGGGCACCGATAATTTCGGTCGCGATATTTTCAGCCGGGTGCTGATCGGGGGACAGCTGTCGCTGATCATCGGCATCGCCACGGCGGTGGTGTCGGTCCTGCTGGGGCTGATCATCGGCATGATCGCGGGGTTCTTCCGCACCGCGGACGCGATCATCATGCGGATGATGGACGCACTGATGGCGATCCCGTCGATTCTGCTGGCCATCGCGCTGGTGGCGCTGAACGGGCCGTCGGTCGGATCGGTCATCGCCGCGATCACCATCCCCGAAATCCCCCGCGTCGTCCGTCTGGTCCGCGCCGTGGTCCTGTCGGCACGCGAGGAACCCTATGTCGAGGCCGCAATCGCCCTGGGCACGCCCATGCCCAAGATCCTGGTGCGGCACCTGGTGCCGAACACCACCGCACCGCTGATCGTGCAGGGCACCTATATCCTGGCATCCGCCATCCTGACCGAGGCGATCCTGTCCTTTCTGGGCGCGGGCGTCAGCACCGAGACCCCCACCTGGGGCAACATCATGGCCGAGGGTCGGCTGTTCTTTCGCATCAAGCCGGAACTAATCCTGTATCCGGGCATCGCGTTGTCGCTGTGCATCCTGTCGATCAACCTTCTGGGCGACGCGGCGCGCGACATGCTGGACCCGCGGCTAAAGAAACGGGCGGGGTAAGACCATGCTGTTCAAGACACGCAATTTCGACGCCAAGGACGTGGTGCTGCAGGCACGCGGCCTGACCGTGACCCTGCCGGACACGCCGGGCAATCCGGGTGTTCTGAAATCCATCGACGTGACCATCCGCGCAGGCGAGACCGTCTGTCTGGTGGGCGAATCCGGGTCGGGGAAATCGGTCACCTCACTGGCGATCATGGGGCTGCTGCCCCAGGCACTGCGCGTTGCCGGCGGCACGATTCAGCTGCAGGGCCGCGATCTGCTGCCCCTGACGCAGGCCCAGATGCGCGAACTGCGCGCGGCCCGCGTCGCCATGATCTTTCAGGAACCCATGACCGCGCTGAACCCGGTGCTGCGCGTGGGCGACCAGATCATGGAAGTGATGGAGCTGCACACGGACCTGCCAACGGCGGAGCGCCGCAGGCGCGCCGTGGCGATCATGGAACAGGTGCATCTGCCCGACGTTGAACGCATCTTTCGATCCTATCCCCACCAGTTATCGGGCGGTCAGCGCCAACGGATCATGATCGCGATGGCGCTGGTGCTGGAACCGGTCCTGCTGATCGCGGACGAACCCACGACCGCGCTGGACGTGACCACGCAGAAACAGATCCTGGCGCTGATCGACGAATTGCAACGTGATCACGGCACGGCGGTGCTGTTCATCACCCATGACATGGGTGTCGTCGCAGAGATTGCCGACACCGTCTATGTCATGAAGCACGGAGAGATCGTCGAACACGGTGCGGTCGAGACGCTGTTGCGCGCGCCGCAGGCGGATTACACCCGCAAGCTGCTGCAGGCCGTGCCTAGCCTGTCACCACGCGACGCCCGACCCGCCGCGGACGACGCGGTCCTGAAGGTCGAGCGTCTGAACAAGATCTATGGCGGCGGTGGCATCCTGAAAAAGCTGCCGCAGGCCCATGCGGCCAAAGACGTAACATTTTCCCTGTCGCGGGGACGCACCTTGGGCATCGTCGGCGAAAGCGGTTCGGGCAAATCGACGGTTGCGCGGTGCATCATGCGGCTGATCGACCCCAGTTCGGGGCGGATCCTGCTGGACGATGCCGACATCGCGGGCCTGTCGCGCGGCGCCATGCGCCCGCACCGGCGCAAGCTGCAGGTGGTGTTCCAGGATCCCATGAGGTCGCTGAACCCCCGTTGGACCATCGGCGAGAGCCTGATCGAGGGGCCGCTGAACTATGGCACATCACGCGCCGATGCCATGGCCGAGGCCGCGCGCCTGATGGGTGTCGTGGGCCTGCCCACGGACGCATTGGCCCGCTATCCGCATCAGTTTTCTGGCGGGCAGCGGCAAAGGATCGCGATCGCCCGCGCGGTGATGATGCGCCCCGACGTTCTGGTCGCCGACGAGGCGGTGTCGGCGCTAGACGTATCGGTGCAGGCGCAGGTGCTGGACCTGCTGGATCAGTTGCAGCGTGATCTGGGCATCGCCATCGTGTTCATCACCCACGACCTGCGTGTGGCCGCCCAGATCTGCGACGAGGTGATCGTCATGCAGCGTGGCGCGGTCGTCGAACACGGCCCCGCCGACCAGGTGCTGGCGGCACCCGCCCACCCGTATACCCGCGCCCTGATCGAGGCCGCCCCCGGCCGGTCATGGGACTTTCAGAACTTTCGTGAGATGCCAAAGGTGAACCATGCCGAACCTGCCTGAGATCGACGCCGCCGTCCCCGACATGACGGCCATCTTCCGTGACCTGCATGCCCACCCCGAAATCGGCATGGAGGAGGTCCGCACCAGCGCCGTCGTCGCGGCAAAGCTGCGCGAATGGGGCGTGGACGAGGTCCACGAGGGCATCGGCCAGACCGGCGTCGTGGGCATCGTGCGTGGCCGCGGCCAGGGCAACCGCCGCATCGGCCTGCGCGCCGACATGGACGCGCTGCCGATCCATGAGGCGACGGGCCTTGCCCATGCCTCGACACAGCCCGGCAAGATGCATGCCTGCGGCCATGACGGGCACACGACGATGCTGCTGGGGGCTGCGCAGTATCTGGCCCGGACGCGCAATTTCGACGGCACGGCGGTGCTGATCT
Organism: Paracoccus sp. Ld10; assembly: GCF_045064235.1. Taxonomy (NCBI): domain Bacteria; kingdom Pseudomonadati; phylum Pseudomonadota; class Alphaproteobacteria; order Rhodobacterales; family Paracoccaceae; genus Paracoccus; species Paracoccus sp. Ld10. The sequence goes on from NZ_JBISHD010000032.1 coordinate 478,293, forward strand.
TTCAGCCCGCCGAGGAGGGTCTGGGCGGCGCCCGCGCCATGATCGCCGACGGCCTGTTCCAGCGTTTTCCAGTGGACGAGGTCTACGGCATGCACAACCAGCCCACCGGCCAGTCGGGCAAGGCGACATTGTGCAAGGGGCCGGCGATGGCGGGGGCGTCCTTTTTCGACATCACCGTGACGGGCAAGGGCAGCCATGCCGCGATGCCGCAACAGTCGCGTGACGCACTGGTCGCGGCATCCGGGCTGGTTGGACAGTTCCAGACGATCCTGGGTCGCAACGTCGCGCCGCTGGATCAGGCCGTGCTGTCAGTGACCCAGATCCACGCGGGCAGCGCCTATAACGTCGTGCCGGAAACCGCGACCCTGGCGGGCACGATCCGCTTTTTCAGGCCAGAGGTCCGCGATCTGATGCAGGCCCGCATGCGCGCCATCTGCAACGGCGCCGCACAGGCGTTCGACCTGCAGATCACCTGCGACTTTCGCGAAATTTTCGATGTGCTGGTGAACGATGCCGATCTGTCGGACGCCTGGACCCAGGCCGCCGCCGACGTGTTAGGCGCCGAAAACGTCCGCGACGACAGCGCCCCCTTTACCGGATCCGAGGATTTCGCCGACATGTTGCAGCAGGTTCCCGGCGCCTATGGCAATGTCGGCCACACGGGCACCGTACCGCTGCACAATCCGGGCTTTGTGCTGGACGAGGCGATCCTGCCGGTCGGCGCGTCCATCTATGCCCGGCTGATCGAACGTCGCCTGCCGGTGGCGGCATGAGCGCGCTTGACCTGCCGTTTGACGATGATGCGATGCTGGCGGGACTGCGCCCCTGGGTCGAATGCGAAAGCCCGACCTGGGACGCGGCCGCCGTCAGCCGCATGATGGATTTGGCCGCGCGCGACCTGTCTGCCATCGGGGCCACGGTCGAGACGGTGCCGGGAACCAAGGGGTTCGGCACCTCGATCCGTGCGACTTTTCCGCATCCGGATCAGGGCAAGCCAGGCATCCTGGTGTCGGGTCATCTGGATACCGTTCACCCGATCGGTACGCTGGAAAAGCTGCCGTTCCGGGTTCAGGACGGCAAGGCCTGGGGCCCGGGCATTCAGGACATGAAGGGCGGAAATTACGTTTTCCTGGAGGCGATGCGCCAGATCGCGCGCGCCGGCCTGACCACCCCTCTGCCCGTGACCTTCCTGTTCACGCCGGACGAAGAGGTCGGCACCCCCGCCACCCGCACCCTGATCGAGGATGCCGCTCGCGGACAGCGCGCCGTGCTGGTGCCCGAACCCGCATTGGCAGACGGGGGCGCGGTGATCGGCCGATACGCCATCGCGCGTTTCGACCTGCTGACCCATGGACGCCCCAGCCACGCTGGCTGGGCACTGAAAGACGGGCGGTCGGCCATTGCCGCAATGGCCCGCCGCATCCTGGAAATCGAGGCAATGACCACCGGGGACTGCACCTTTTCCGTGGGTGTCATCCATGCCGGGCAATGGGTCAACTGTGTCGCGTCCGAATGCCGGGCCGAGGTGCTGTCCATGGCCAAGACGCAGGCCGATCTGGACCACGGCGTTGCGGCCATGCTGGCCCTGCAGGGCGAACGGGACGGGGTCCGGTTCACCGTCACCCGCGGCGTCACCCGCCCGGTCTGGGAGCCGCAGCCCGGCACGATGGCCCTGTACCATCTGGCGCGCGATCTGTCCGCGCAGATCGGGTTCGACCTGTCGTCGGATCGGTCCGGTGGCGGGTCTGACGGCAACTTTACCGGTGCGATGGGGGTCCCGACACTGGACAGCATCGGCGTGCGTGGCCGCGGCCTGCACACACTGGATGAGCATATCGAGGTTTCCAGCCTGACCGAGCGTGCGCGCCTGGCGGCGGGCCTGCTGACCCAGATCACCTGAGGGCCCGATGAACGCACTTTACGACCTGACCGCCGCCGCGATGACCGAGGGCTTTGCCGAGCGCAGCCTGTCCCCCGTCGAGGTGACCCGCGCCGTCCTGGACCGGATCGATGCATGCGAGCCGGTGCTGAACGCGATGTGGACCGTTGATCACGACACGGCGCTGGAGGCTGCCCGCGCCTCGGAGGACCGCTGGCGGAACGGCAATCCGTTGACGGTGAACGGCGTGTCACTGGACGGTGTGCCGATCACCATCAAGGAGAACATCGCGACCCGCGGTTTGCCGATGCCCCTTGGCACCGCGGTCAGCGACATGACCCCGCGGACCCAGGACGCCCCCCCTGCCGCCCGCATGCGCGAGGCTGGGGCGGTTTTTCTGGGCCGCACGACCATGCCCGATTTCGGAATGCTGTCGTCGGGCCTGTCCAGCTTTCACCGGCTGGCGCGCAATCCGTGGAACACCAAAATGAACCCCGGCGGGTCAAGCGCCGGGGCCGGGGCCGCCGGGGCGGCGGGATACGGGCCGATCCACCTTGGAACCGACATCGGCGGCTCGATCCGACTGCCTGCGGCGTGGTGCGGTCTGGTGGGGCTGAAGCCCAGCCTGGGCCGCGTGCCGATCGATCCGCCGTTCATGGGCCGCGCTGCGGGACCGATGACGCGGACGGTGCGCGACGCCGCGATGGCCATGGCGGTGCTGTCGCAGCCGGACCCGCGCGACCACATGTCCCTGCCCCCCGCGACGATCGACTGGCTGGACCTTGATCAGGATCTGGCGGGCCTGCGCATCGGGGTGCTGGCGGATGCGGGTTGCGGCATGGCCGTCGATCCGCAGGTTCGCGATGCCGTGACCGCAGCCGCCGCATTGTTCGAACAAGCCGGCGCAATCATCTGCCCCATCGATCCTTGGATGACCCCCGACCTGCTGCAGGGACTGGACGATTTCTGGCGCACACGTGCAGGGCTGGACGTACTGGCGCTGAACCCGCAACAGCGGGCGGCGGTCCTGCCGCAGGTGCGGGACTGGGCAGAATCGGGGTTGGGCCGCTCCGGAGAGGACGTCTGGCGCAGCTATGGCGCCACGGTCGAGATTCGCCGTCGCACTACGGTTGTCACGACCGATCTGGACCTGATCCTGTCCCCCATCTCCCCTAATGTGGGCTTTCCGGCGGATTGGGCCTATCCGGCCGACAACGATGTGACCCGTGCGATGCAGCACATCGCCTTTACCGCGCCCTTCAACATCGGGGAACAGCCGGCGATCAGCGTGCCCTGTGGATACGACGCTGCGGGCGTGCCGATCGGTTTGCAGATCGCCGGCCGCCGGTTTGATGATCTGGGGGTGCTGCGGGCCGCACGGGCATGGGAACGGATCGCCCCGCCCAAACGCCCCTGGCCTGCAGTCGCAGGCTGATCATAGGCGGGCTTGTCCTTGGCAATGAACGGGGCGGCCGCTTCGGTCAGGTTATTGTCGGCAAAGCCGTGCGGCAACCACGCCCTGCAACAGGGCGCAGGTCACGGGACAGGCGGTTGGCTGCGTTGGCAACTGCGAAACATGCGCCGTGACCGCCTCCCGCGGTAAGCACATCGATGAAGGCCGCACCCCGGATCCCCTTCTGTCGCGTACAGGCCGCCCGCCTGCCTATCAGAAGTGATGTGAGCTGATCCGACATCACCGGTATGAATAACGCTTGGAGCAGGCACAGCCTACCCGGCTTGGCCCTTTGCGGGGCTCGGGGTGCCACGGCTGAATCCACGGACACCCTGCCCGCGTCACGCGCCAGCGCTGGCGGCCACACCATGCCGGCTGTCATCCGATCCATCGTCTTCGCCAAGTCTGCATCGGGACACGCTTACACCATGACAGACCTTAATTTTCGATATAACTACAGTGGCTTATAATGACATTTGACGAACGGACGCGCATCGCGACACGCATGGCCTTTTTGGACGGCAGCCGGGCACGGCCCACAGTGCCATCCTGTCAGAGAGGACCCACCGATGTACCGTGTCATCGGGTTGATCGGGCGCGGAACCGCAGCTAACGTCCATGCGGCCATCACTTCGGCCCGAGCCACCATGGACGCGTCATAGGAGGCATTGACTACTACTGATCATGCGCAAACTCTTGTGCAGATGTCCGATCAGGTCATGGGCCGGCCAAATGACCTTGCAATGGGCGAGACCCTGTTCGTCCCCAAGCGCCTGAGCCACTCGCGTTGAACTTGGATCGCGCTGGCTCATCTTCCAAATTGCCACAGCGGTACTGCAGGCAAGCTGATCGGCACCACGACCCTCTATCCACAGGGCTCTGGCTTGCATGAACCGCGCGGCGTCTGTGGCATCATCATTCAGTGGGGCTAATCCTGTGCGGCGCAGTCGCGCCAGCCCCGGGCACGGGCAACGCCGTGGTGCTGCCCCCGGCCATGACGCCGCCATGACCGCGCTGCTTTCTACACAAACTGCGGATCGGGAGGGCTTGGACCCCGAGGCTTTCGCCGTTGGGACCCGATGTGGCTGCCGCGTTTTCCGGGCATTCAAGCTGCCTCACCCGTCTATTATCCAATCGGTCGGAGCGGGCCCGGCATTCTGCGCGCAGCTGCGGCGAATGCCGGGCCTGACACGCGTCAAATTACGGACAATCCGCCCCAGATCACTTTCAACGATCCCAACGTCGATTGGACGATCCTGATCCTGATCGCTGCCTGTATAAAAATGCCAGCAAGACCTGTACGGCGGTGTCCCGCCTCCTGGTATCACGCAGGCGTCTAAACCATCTCCGCCGACGCACCGCCGACATCGTCCGGGGCCTGAGGGTCGCTCCGGCACAGAAAGGATCCGATTTGAGTCCGCTAGTGCCAGCGAGCGTCCGGCCCGATCAAACGCTGGCGCAGCGAATGATTTATGGTCCTGTGCATGTCATGATGCCGTTTGCCTGAGAGATAAAAGCGCCGTGCATCGCCAACGGTACGGCTGGTCGCTGGCATGTGGAACGTCAGGGCGTCGTCAGTTGTGCGTCGCAAGCCGGTTGAACGGTGGTCAGGTTTTTACAAACAACCATGCTACCGGTATCGGTGTCAGCTCGCCCTGTCTGCAGATCGACATATTGAGTCGTAGACGCAAAATGGGGCCCGAGGGACTGTGTGGATACGCCCGCAACAAGACCGTCGCGTTTCACCACGGCTGACACGGGGCGCAGAACGCCCCGATTGCCGATCAGAACACCGTGACTTGTGTGCCGATTTCCGCGACCGCATACAGCCGTTCGACATGTTCATTATAGAGGCCATAGCAGCCAGACGACGATCGCCGCCCGATCTTGCGCGTGTCATGGGTCCCGTGAACCAGATAGGCGGGCCAGCCAAGATACAGGCCGAATTTCCCCAACGGATTTTCAGGTGCTCCGCCCTCGACCCGCTGCGGCAGGCTTGGGTCCTTGACACGCATGCTGGGCGTGGGGGTCCAGGATGGGTTGGCGACCTTGCGGACGATCTCGGTCTGACCACGGCGTGTCAGTTCGTCCGTCATCGGGATCGCGCAGGGGAACACGAAATGCACGCTCTCGTCACCCGACCAGTAATGGACGGCGCGCGATGTCACGTCCGCCAGCAGCACGCCCTTGCCGATCGAGGGATAGAAATCACGCCAGTGCCGGGCACGGAACGACGACTGGTTGCGCTGCGGTCCCGCGTCGGCCTGACCATAGGCCGTGGCGGGGATAAGGACGCCAGCCGCCGCAAGCCCCTGAAGGAAGGTCCGTCGGTCGCCAAAGGGACGATTCGTTGCCATGCTGCTGCCTCGTTCTTGATTTCGTCTTTCGAACAACAATAGTCGTGCCGGACCCGTCCCCCAAGCCCCTCCGGAAAAGTTCACCACCAACCCCGGAGTTTTTGCAACAGATAGACCCCTGTCGCCAGACGCGATCAAGCATCAGGCAGCGGGCGCGGCGGTCGTATCGATTGCAGGAGCGCGCCCAATGCAGCGCGACTGAGCGGCTTTACCAGCGTCTTGTCCATGCCGGCTGCCTGAAATCTGGCAAGATCTTCGGGCATCGCATGAGCAGTCAAAGCGACAATCGAAGTGTCCCGATTGGGGCCGCCGGCGCGGATGCGAAGTGCGGCCTCTACGCCGTGCAGGCGCGGCATGCTGATATCCATCAGGATCAGATCAAAGCGGCGGGTACCCGCAAGTGTGACGCCGACCAGACCGTCCTCTGCCTCGGTCACCTCGCATCCCTGCCTCCGCAGCATTTCACGCGCGACCAGGCGGTTGATGGCGTTGTCCTCGACCAACAGAACGCTCAATGTGGGGCATTCGGGACTGGCAACGGCAGCCGGTGACATTTTATCTTGCGTGGCAAAGGCAGGTTGCAGGGGCAACGTCACACGGAACGACGTGCCGCTGCCCGGTTCACTCGTCACAGCAATCTGCCCACCCATCGTGTCGACCAGACCTTTAACGATGCTGAGACCCAGCCCTGTTCCCTCGACCTTGCGATCGAACGTCGAACCAAGGGTCACGAAGGCATCGAATATCCGATCAAGATCGGCTGCCGGGATGCCGATCCCTGTGTCCGTAACGCTCAGTTCGACAGTGCCCTGCTGGCACGTCCTGTCGACATGAACCGTGATCTGTCCATTTTCGGTAAACTTGATGGCATTTCCGACGAGGTTGACAACGATCTGCTCCAGACGTGCGGCATCGCCCAGCACCGGCCCGCCAACACCGCCCGTATGCACCGTCGTCAGAGTGGTCCCAGCCGCCTGTGCCTGGCTTTGAAGCCCCAGAACAGCCGTATCGACAAGCGCCCGCAGATCAACAGGATTTTGCGCCAGCACCAGGCGGCCGCTGCGCACCCGCGAGGTATCCAGCACATCGTTGACATGGCCAAGCAGCATCCGGCCCGAATGCTCCATCGCGGCGATGTACTGGCGCTGACGGTCGTCCAGCTCGGTCAGGCACAGCAGGTCCAGCAGCCCCAGGATACCGTTCAACGGGGTGCGCATCTCGTGGCTCATCACGGCGATCATGCGGGTCTTGGCCTGTTCGCCCGCCACGGCGCGGTCGCGTGCCTCGATGAGTTCATCTTCTTGTGCGGCACGCCGGGAGACGTCGCGAACGAACGCGACCATCAGCGGCCCATCTTCGCCGCGGGCGACAGACATGGACAATTCGACCGGGATGATGCGGCCGGACTTGTGCCGTGCCGTCGACTGCAGAATCTCGGGCGTGCCGTCATTCAGGCGGGTCGTGCCGTCGCGGACCGCAGCCAAGCCGCGCTGCACCTGCGCACGATCGTCGTGAGGGGTCAGCAGATCGACGACGTCGCCGCCCAGAACCTCGGACCGGTCATAGCCATAGATGCGCTGTGCCGCGGCGTTGAAACCCTGGATCTGCCCGTCCGGGCGGGCCACCAGGATCGCGTCGATCGACGCCTCGAACAGGGAATCGAGGCGGTCACTGACAGCAGCAATACGGCGGCTTCGATCGCCCGCCATGCGCACCATTATGGCAAGAACCACCACGCTGCCCGTCAGCACAATGAACAACGGTACGACCAGCAATGACAGCGTGGTCAGCGCGCGCGCCACACCCTGGTGACGCGATGCTGACGTTTCGGCAAACAAGCGGACCCCCTCAAGGGATATTTTCCGGATCAGGGGCACGGCCTTATCAATGGTCGTGATGATCCGGGGCAGTTCCGCGATCAGCCCAACATCATCGCCGTCTATTGCGGGCAACGCCATGCCAAGGTCGGCTTGAATAGTGTCAAGCACAGCGGTGATGCCCGGTTTCGCCCGCAGCCGATCATAGGTCCGCCCCTGCTCCAGGGTCAGGATACGCGAATAGAAAATGTCGAACATACGGCGCAGATCCTGCGCCTGCTGAGCCGTGGCGCCCGGTGCAGCCAGCAGCATGGCCGCACGCTGCAGGGCCATGACCTCGACTTCTGACTGGGCCAGAAACCACTGGGTGTTGTCGGTGGCGGCGGTCCCCATCTCGTCGATCTGGCGGCGGGCGTCCATCTGCAGCATCCAGACCGCCAGGCCCATGACCACGATCGCAATACCAAAACAGGCGGGCATCAATCTTACAGCACGCGCCATGCAGGGAGTGTGCAGATCACGGCCCGCCACGTCTATCACCGGAGCGACTCGATGCGAACCATCTGCCAGATGCTGCGTGCCAGGATCAGTTCGGATTGCAGGGCGGGGTCAGAATCATACGGATAGACCAGCCACAACGGACCCTTGTCGCGCACCGACATCGCCTTTCCGTCCATCTGCAGGGCCACGATGGGATAGTCCGCCGTCACGGTCGTCACCGGAATCTGAACCGCGTACTCGTTGATGGCGACTGCTGACACGACGCCTGCGTCAATGCCCGCGTCTGTCAGAACCGCCTGCAATGGTACGCCGGTAAAGGCTGTCTGCCGTTCCGTCCAGATGGTCGAGGTGGTAAAGCTGACCAGTCCAAGCGCACTCAGCGCGGCCTGATCATAGTTACGCGTGCCATCGGGGCCATCAACGGTCAACAAGGGGTCGCCGGCCTGTGCCGCCCCCCCCAGCGCGAGCAAAAGAAACAGGGCTGTGGTCTTCATGGGGCAGCCTTTGAAAAACGGGGTAATGGTCGAGAGGGGTAGTCCCGTCACATTGCGCTCATCCACGCGATTTTGGCAGCAAACCCTTGCTAAAATGTTAGCGAACCGGCGGTCGCTTTACTTGTATGGAAGTATGGTATAGTCCGGCGCCAAGAGGTTTTTCATGATTCCGGTTCGCGCTGCAACGACGTCCCAGCAGGTCCATGAGTGGCTGTACCGCTGCGTGCTGCGCGGCGATCTGCTGCCGGGAACCCGCCTGTCCGAAACCGAAATCGCGGCACAGGTCAACCTGTCGCGCCAACCTGTGCGCGAGGCATTCATCCGCTTGGCCGCAGACGGTCTTGCCGAGGTCCGGCCCCAACGCGGCACGTATATCGGACGCATATCGATGCGTGCAGTCCTGTCGGCGCGTTTCATCCGCGAGGCCGTCGAAAGCGACCTTGCCCGCCAGGTCGCGAACACACGTCCCGATCTGGCCGCGATGGCGTCTGAACTGATCGAACAGGAACGCTGCGACGTCGCAAGTGATGTGCCCGGGTTCATTGAATCCGATGACCGCTTTCATCGGTCCATGGCGCTGGCTGCATCTCAGGCGGGCGTCTGGCAAGACCTGGAACGGCTCAAGGCTCAGATGAACCGCCTGCGTCACCTGTCGATGCGGGTCTTTGACCGAAGCGAGACGATAGCACAACACCGCGCCATCCTGACCGCGCTGCAGGCCGGCGACGCGGACGCGGCCGAGGGTGCGATCCGCATCCACCTGCAACAGATGCTGACCGAACTGCCGCAGATGGCCGCGGCACATCCTGATTATTTCACCGACTGAAAGGCCCCGTCCTATGCCGCACCCTGATCTTCGTCCCGCATCCCCGTCCCGTATCCTGTCCATCGGCGAGGCCATGGTCGAGATGTCGCGCGCCTCTGATCCGGACCTGTGGCGCATGGGAATTGCGGGCGACACGCTGAACACCGCCTGGTATCTGCGCCGCCTGTTGGACGACGCATGGCAGGTGGATTACCTGACCCGCGTCGGCACCGGCGATTTTTCGAACCGGATGGTGGATTTTCTGCAGGCAGAGGGTTTGGACACCGCTCATGTCACCCGCCAGGCTGATGCCGAGATCGGTTTGTACGCGATTAGCTTGGCAAACGGCGAACGCAGCTTTTCGTATTGGCGGGATAATTCCGCCGCACGACGGTTGGCCGATGATCCCGCCCTGCTGGATACGGCGCTACAGGGTTGCAAAATGGCCTATCTGTCGGGGATCACGCTGGCGATCCTGCCGCCCCAAGGGCGTGCAAGCCTGCTGCAGGCACTGGACGATGCCCGGCAGGCCGGCACGACGGTCGTCTTTGACACCAACCTTCGCCCGCGACTGTGGTCCGACGCGGAAACGATGCGCACGGTCACTCAGGATGCGGCAGGTCGGGCTGACCTTGTCCTGCCCAGCTTTGATGACGAAGCCGCGTTGTTCGGCGACGCTGACCCCCGGGCCACGCTTGACCGGTATCTGACCCTCGGCGCGGCACAGGTCGTGGTCAAGAACGGCGGCGGTCCGATCCTGTTCGGCGGGCATGACGGTGAGGGCTGCATCGATGATCTGAGCATCGACGCCCCGGTCGACAGCACCTCGGCTGGTGACAGCTTCAATGCGGGCTATCTGGCGGCGTGGCTGACAGGCTCTGATTGCGCGGATGCCGTCCGGGCCGGCCATGCGCTTGGGCGGCAGGTCATCCGCCATCCAGGCGCCCTGATCCGGCAAGCAGTCGCGGACGCACGCCCGTAACGCTGATCCGTCACAGCGTGTGCCCCCTGTGGGTCCGGACCGGTTTTTGCTCACGGCTGTAACAGACAGCCGCAAGCAGGCCGCAGGGCATCTGTCACATACCGTGGCTACACCACCTTTGCCTTTCAGGCGTCCGACCGTGATCCCAAAGCGATAGCGCCGGGTTTCGCAGATCACGGTCGTGCTTGCGGGACGTCGGGCCCGGGATAGATGTTTCTCGCGGCCAGCAATAGACGTGGCCCCGGTCGACCGGAAACCGGCAGCCCTGCATAACCCGGGGTGCCACCACCGCCTGCAGCCGTTCCCCCCGTCAGACAAAGAAAGGCGGTTGGACCGGCCTTTCATGTCAGCAGCCCCGTACGGCGTCTGTTCCGTTCAAGGCGCCACGGCCCTGTGGAAACGCGCTTACATTCTGGAACCCTGCTGTGCATGCTATCTGGCGATCGTGCGCAGCACTGCACGCAGGCGGCGCACGTGCCGCGCGCCGTCAGGTCCACATCCGTACGGACGACAGCCTGTTCATCACCCCAACGATTTCGATGAACAGGGCATTTTTTACAAGACTATGGTCCATCGGTGTGCCGTATCGCTGCGCGTCAGCGCAATTGATCACGTGATCACGCGGATGATCCGAAAATGATCACCGTCCGGCGATGGCCGTTAGGAGTGACCGGAGAAGGGCGCGCGATCGTTGCTTATCTCTGCAAAGGCAGGCCGTTCGCCGGTCATTTCTCCGTGTCACGCCTGCATCACATGGCGGCTTAAGTGCAGTTGGTCCGGAAACCAGTGCCATGGCTCTCGTATAGAGTGGTTCCGGGCGGCGTGTCACGTTGACGAACCTTTGGCGCGCATCGATGCCGCGCCGGGCGTCGTTCAATGGGTATGTCCGGACGCATCGCGCGAAGGCTCACACCACCTCTATGAATGTCGACAACCGCGCCCAGACTTTCGTTTCGCATCAAGGACGACGGGTTGACGCACCAGGAAGGCCCCGCCAATCGCGCAGCAAAGCGAAGCAATGGCCGACGATCTCTCCGGCAGATCATGCACGCTACCTTTCTGTGATCAACAAACATTCGCGGGCGGTCCGGTCGACATGGTGCCTGTCCAGACAGGGATCTGCAACCCGGTCGACCGGCGCACAGGGGCGAACGCCAAGGGCGCACGGCTGGACCGAGGATATGGACGCCAGCATCGTGCATCGCGATGATCAGCACCCTTGAACCGCATGGGTCTTTGCCCCCTGCGCGGCGCGCGCAACAGTGCACCATAACGGGGAAGATACGCCTTATCCCGTTTGTTCAGGCGCGAACAGCGGCCCGTGCACCGTGGCCGAGCAGCAAGTTCAGGGCGCCGACAAGATCGGACCGAAACCCGGGATCATCGCGCAGGGACGCCGGAAAAACCTGCGCCAAAGCGAGAAACGCGTCGACCGTCGCGACCGGATCGGTGTGCCACAATGCGGCCAGTTGCGGTGCCAAAGGATCCTTGACCTCAATGGCCGCGCCTGCCTCGTCACGCCCTGAAACATAGCGCATCCATGCCGCCATGACGAGGGTCAGGCCGGGCACCGGCCGCCCTGCGGCCCGCCCTTCGGCGATGGTGCCCAGAATGCGCTGCGGCAGCTTTTGGCTGCCGTCCATGGCGATCTGCCACGTCCGGTGACGGATCGCCGGGTTGGCATAGCGCGCGGCCAGCGCATCGGCATAGGCTGCCAGATCGGTACCAGGCAGAGGCGTCAGCGCGGGGATGATCTCGGACCGCCACAGGCGATCGACGAATTGCGCCATGTCCGGGTCGGCCATCGTGTCCGCGATGGTCTGGTGCCCCGCAAGGTATCCCAGATAGGCCAGACTGGAATGGGTGCCATTCAGCATCCGCAGTTTCATGTGTTCAAACGGCGTGACATCATCGACCAGCTGCACCCCGACCGCGCCCAGATCGGGGCGTCCGGCACAGAACCGGTCCTCGACCACCCATTGGCGAAAGGGCTCGTGCATCACAGGCGCTTCGTCACGCTGGCCGGTCAGGGCCTTGACCCGGTCCAGATCATCGGGCGTGGTCGCGGGCACGATCCGGTCCACCATGGTCGAGGGGAATGCCACGTTCGCCTCGATCCACGTTGCCAGATCGGGGTCGATCAGCCGCGCCAGGTCCAGCACGACGCCGCGCACGACACGGCCGTTTTCCGGCAGGTTGTCGCAACACAGCACGGTGAACGGCCCCACCCCCGCCGCCCGCCGCGCCTGCAACGCGCGGACCAGGAACCCCGGCGCCGATTTCGGCAGCGGACCCGCCAGATCGTGGCGGATGTCGGGATGATCGGCGTTCAGCCGACCGGTTGACGGCTGATGGCAGTACCCCTTTTCCGTGACGGTCAGGCTGACGATGCGGACCGCGGGCGCGGCCATCGCGTCCAGCACCGCCTGCGGGTTTTCCGGCGCGACCAGAACATCGCGCAGGACGGTGACGACCTGTGCGGTCTCTCCCTCCGGGCCCAGTTCCAGCGCGGTATAGGCCCAGCCCTGCGGGGCCAGCCGGTCGCGCGTTCCGGGCGATTGCAACGACACGCCGATGATGCCCCAGTCCCCCCCCGACGCCGCCATCGCCTGTTCGACATAGATCGCCCCATGCGCGCGAAAGAACGCGCCAAGGCCCAGATGGACGATGCCTGCGGGTGCGGCGGACGCAGTGTGGTGCAACCTAGCGGGCAAGCCAGCCTCCATCGACGTTCAGAATGGCACCGTTGACGTAATCGGACGCAGGCGCGGCCAGAAAGACCGCGGTCTGGGCGATATCCTCGGGTCGGCCCCACCGGCCGGCCGGAATGCGGTCCAGAATGGCGCGCGACCGGTCAGGGTCGGCGCGCAGCGCCTCGGTGTTGTTCGTCTCGATATAGCCCGGCGCGATGGCGTTCACGTTCAGCCCGCGACCGGCCCATTCATTGGCCATCAGCTTGGTCAGTCCCGCCACGCCATGTTTCGACGCGGTATAGGACGGCACCCGGATGCCCCCCTGAAACGACAGCAGCGAGGCGATGTTGACGATCTTGCCCCGACCGCGCGGCAGGGCGGCGCGGGCAAAGGCCTGGCAGGTAAAGAACAACGCCTTGGCGTTAACGTCCATCACCGCGTCCCAATCGGCCTCGGTGAAATCGACGGCGTCATCGCGGCGGATGATGCCCGCGTTGTTGACCAGGATGTCGATGGGCTGATCCGAGAACACGTCGCGGGCCGCCATCGGGTCGGCGAAATCCAGCGTCAGCGACCGCCCCGACCCCATCATCGCCAGCGTCTCGTCGCAATCGCGCCGGCCGCTGGCGATCACCTCGGCCCCGGCCTGCGCCATGGCGACGGCGATGGCCTGACCGATGCCGGTGTTGGCGCCAGTGACCAGCGCGGTGCGCCCTTCAAGCGAAAAGGCGGTCACCGCAGATCCTCCGGCTGGACAAAGTCCATGTCGGTGTAATCGACATTGTCCCCCGCCATCGCCCAGATAAAGGTGTATTCCCCGATGCCCGCGCCGGAATGGATCGACCAGGACGGCGACAGAACGGCCTGTTCATTGGCCACGAACAGGTGGCGCGTCTCCTGCGGTTCGCCCATCAGGTGCAGCACCCGCGATTGCGGCGCCATTCCGTGATACAGATAGGCCTCCATCCGCCGGTCGTGGACATGGGAGGGAATGGTGTTCCAGACCGACCCCTCCTGAAGGGACGTATAGCCCAGCACCAGCTGGCAGCTCTCCATCACCAGGGGGTGGATGAACTGCTTGATGACCCGCTTGTTCGACGTTTCGGCTGCGCCCATCTCGACCTTCTTGGCCTGATCCACGGTGATCAACCGATGCGGCAGCGCGCGATGCGCGGGCGCCGAAGTAATATAAAACCGTCCCTCGCCCGAAAACGTGACGGCCCCCGCCCCCATGCCCAGATACAGCACATCGCCATTGGCCATGTCCCAGCCCTCGCCCGCGGCCTCGACCCGGCCGGGACCGCCGATATTGACGACACCCATCTCGCGGCGGTCCAGAAAGCTGGGGGTCCGCGTCTCGTCGATCGCGTCCAGCACCAGGGGCGCCCCCTCGGGCACAGCGCCGCCGACAACAAAGCGGTCGTAGTGGGTATAGGTCAGACGGATCTGGCCCGCGACGAACAGCCCCTCGACGAGGAAATGCTGCCGCAGTTGGGCGGTATCCATGCCGCGGGCGTGATCCGGATGGATCGCGTGGCGGGTCTCGACATGCGTCATAGCGGGTCCTTTCAGATGAAAATGATGCGGCGGCGACGATGCTGCCGGACAGCAAGCCGCGCGCCGACGACGGATGGGTACGCTCCTCCCGGCAAGGAATGGCCGCATGCGTCGGCACGACGATGATCAGCGTGGCCGGGTGTCATTCGCGCCAGCCCCACATCTGCCTGCTTGGGTCGGGCGGTCGCAGCGCGGTATCCGATGATCCGATCGCGTGGTGCGCGTTTCCCTGAACACGACATCCATCCCTTACGGACACGTCCGGATCCGGCCGCGCCGGGCGGTGCGACTACGGTCGACCGCTGTCGGAGTTCGCACCTGTCCGTGGACGTGTCGGGAACGGTGGCCATGCGGTCGATCACCGTCGTTCTGACGCCAGAACCGACCCCTGCGCCGGGCGCACGCATCGGGTTGGCGCCTGAGGGGTCTGCCGTCGGGTCCAGCATCATACCGTCATACCGCATCGCGACCGTCAAAGCTTGTAAGCCCGCTTGGCCAAACCATGGCTCAGGTCGCGCGCCACGTCATGGGCCTCGTCCTCCTCCAGACGTCCGGTCGTGACCAGATCGGCCAACCAGGCGCAATCGACCCTGCGCGCCACGTCGTGACGGGCCGGGATCGAACAAAAGGCGCGCGTGTCGTCGTTGAACCCCACGGTATTGTAAAAGCCTGCCGTTTCCGTGGTCATCTCGCGAAAGCGGCGCATCCCTTCGGGGCTGTCGTGGAACCACCATGCCGGACCAAGCCGCAGGCAGGGCCAGACACCGGCCATGGGTGCCAGTTCGCGGGCATAGGCGGTCTCATCCAAGGTGAACAGGATCACCGTCAGGCGCGGGTCCATGCCGACCGCGTTCAACAACGGCCGCAATGCGGTCACATAATCGGTGCGCCCGGGGATATCGAAACCTTTGTCGCGCCCGAACATCGCCAGCACGTCGTCGGAATGGTTGCGGCGCGATCCCGGATGGATCTGCAGGACCAGTCCGTCCTCAAGGCTCATCCGCGCCATCTCGGTCAGCATGTGACCGCGAAACGCGTCGGCCTCCTCTGCGGTGCAGGTGCCGCGCAGCGCCTTGGCGAACAGGGCTGCGGCATTCGCCTTCGGCAGATCCTCGGTCCGGGCGCTGGCATGGCCATGATCGCTGGATGTGGCACCATGTGCGATAAAGAACGCGCGTCGTGCCCGGTGCGCGTCCAGATAGCCGTCCCATGAGGCTGTATCGAACCCGGTCTGCTGGCCCATCAACGCGACGTTGTCGGCAAAACCCTCGGCTTCGGGGTCGATCACGCCGTCGGGCCGATAGGCGGTGACCACCCTGCCCCCCCAGCCGCTGTCGCGGATCATCCGGTGCCAGCGCAGATCGTCGGTCGCGGCCTCAGTGGTGGCGATCGCCTCGATGTTGAAACGGTCGAACAGCGCGCGGGGGCGGAATTCCGGGCGGGACAGGCAATCGGCGATATGGTCATAGTACCAGTCAGCCGTATCCTCCGACAGGCGACGGTCGATGCCAAAGACATGCTGGAAACTGTGGTCCAGCCACATCCGCGACGGCGTCCCGCGAAACAACGGATAGTGACGCGCGAACAACCGCCAGATTGTCCGCCCGTCCGTTTCGGTCGTGCCGCCGTCGGCGCGGGACAGGCCCAGATCCCCCAACGACACGCCTTGAGAGCACAACATGCGGAACACATAGTGGTCCGGCGTCACGAACAGCTGCGCAGGGTCGGGAAATGCCTCGTTCAGCGCGAACCAGCGCGGATCAGTATGGCCGTGCGGACTGACGATCGGCAGGTCCCGGACCTGATCGTACAGCGCGCGGGCCAGATCACGCGCGCGGCCATGAGTGGGAAACAGGCGGTCTTTGTGCAACAGCGCCATGAGATCTCTCTGTGCCCAACTTGTCATATCACTAGTCGTCTAATATGCTAGTTGGCACAGTCGGTCAATGCGGGGATGATGATGGCAAATCAGGTTCTGAAACACCTCCCTCCCTTGCAGGATATCCGGGTTAGCAGCGTTACCGATCAGATCTTTGATTTGTTGTATTCACAGGTCGTGGGGCTGGACCTGCCCCCCGGCGCAAAACTGTCCGAAGCAGAGGTCGCGGCCCAGATGGGCGTGTCGCGCCAGCCGGTCCGCGACGCGTTCTATCGATTGTCCCAGCTGGGTTTCATCCAGATCCGCCCGCAACGCGCGACCACCGTCACCCCGATCTCGACCGAGGCCGTGATGCACGCCCATTTCATTCGCAGCGCCTTGGAACAGGCGACGATGCGGGTCGCGGCGCTGCGGCTGCAACCTGCGGACTGGGACGGGCTGGACCGCCTGATCGACCTGCAGGAGGCCGCCAGCCTGACCGACAGGCGCGCCGATTTCCATGCACTGGACGACCAGTTCCACCGCAACATCTGCGCGGCGGCGGGCAAAGAGTTTGTCTGGAACCTGGTGCGCGATAACAAGGGACATATGGACCGCGCGCGGTTTCTGTCGCTGTCTTATGGCGCGTCCACCGCCTTTGTCGAGCACCGTGAGATCCTGGCCGCCCTGCGGGCCCGCGACCCCGAGGCCGCGGCAGGTGCGTTGCGCGACCACCTGAGCCATATAGAACGTATTTTAGAACGGCTGCGCATCGACCAGCCGGGTATCCTGGCCTAGTCGGCCGGGATCACCAACACGGCGCGGAAATCGTTGACATTCGTCAGGGTGGGCCCAGTGCGGATCAGGCTGCCTGTTGCGTCGAACAGGCTGTAACTGTCGTGCGCCGCCAGGGCTGCGCGCATGTTCAGGCCACGTTCCGCGGCCCGTTGCGGCAGGTCTGGACCGATGATGGCGCCTGCGGCATCCTCGGTCCCGTCGATGCCGTCGGTGTCGGCGGCCAACGCGTGGATGCCGGCCTGTCCCCCAAGCGTCACCGCCAGCGACAACAGAAACTCGGTATTGCGCCCGCCGCGGCCCGGAACACCCTGGCCGATCGTCACGGTCGTCTCTCCCCCCGACAACAGCACGGCGGGCGCAGGCGCGGGCGTGCCATGGGCGGCGGTGGCGCGGGCGATACCGGCCATGGCGATGCCCAGCTGCGCGGCCTCTCCCTCCAGCGCGTCGCCAAGCAGGATGGGCGTCACCCCGGCCTTTTTGGCGATTTGGGCTGCTGCCATCAGTGACATCTGGGGCGTGGCGATCAGGCGGTAGTCGACGTCAAAGGCGTCCGCGGGCTGCGGCGGCGCCATCAGCAATTCACGCGCAGCCTGTGGCAGGTCCGGGCCAAGCCGGTCCACCAGCCAGGACAGATCCTGCCCGGCGGTCGGATCGGGCACGGTCGGACCCGACGCGATGGCTGCCGGATCGTCGCCCGGCACGTCGGAAATCGCCAGCGTCACCAAACGTGCGGGTGCCGCCGCTTGGGCCAGCCGCCCGCCCTTGATCGCCGACAGACGCCGGCGGACGCGGTTCATATCCTCGATCGTCAGCCCGGATCGCAACAGCAGGCGATTGACCGCGATCTTGTCCTCCAGCGTCAATGGCGGGCGCGGCGCCGCCATCAGCGCGGACCCCCCGCCCGAAATCAGCGCCAACACCAGATCGTCCGGCCCCGCCGCCTGCGCCGCGGCCAAGATCCGCTCGGCTGCATCCTGCGATGCCGCATCGGGGACGGGGTGCGACGCCTGACAGACGGTGATGCGGCGCGTCGGAACGTCATGCCCATGCCGCGTGACCACGACGCTGGACAGATCGATATCAGGCCAGGCAGCCTCCAGCGCCGCGGCCATGGCGGCGGCCGACTTGCCTGCACCCACGACAATACAACGGCCCTGCGGCTTGGGCGGCAGATGATCGGCCAGAACCTGTGCGGGATCGGCTGCGGCAACCGCCGCGTCGAACATCGCGCGCAGCAGCGCCTGTGCCTGGTCCTGGGTCATCCCGCCTCCCTCCGTATCGATCACGCGCGGCGGCGTGCATGTCGTCCCATCATAATGTCTTGTCGGCGATCCGCTATCCCCCGTCCACGCGTAATGGCCCCCCGGTGCCTGCGTACAACCGGTCGGGACGCCGCTGTCTGACAATCGGATGTCAACAACGGCCCGGATCCAACCGAACGGGCGGCTAGTATCGACCGGCGCATCGAGATCGCACGTGGTGATCAGCCCGATTGTGGCGTGCCGGCCCACTTGGCCGCGAACGCGGCGGATGCTACAAAGCTGCCTGGTTCAGGCGACACAGGCGGCGGGTCGCAGACGCCTTCCTCCAGGTATTTCAGGGCCGCGACAAACCCTGCTGACGAAAACGGTTTGGCAATAACGCCATGCGCGCCTTCGAAATCATCGGGGATTTTCTTTGGGTTCGCGGTCACAAACACGACGATCGTGTCCGGCCATTGTTTCTGAATGGCGCTGTTCACCTGCAGCCCGGTGCTGCCACGGGCCAACTGCATGTCGACCAATGCCACATCAGGGGCCTTGTCGGGCGGAAGGGCCATCACATCCTGCAACGACGACGCGACCGCCAGCACCTGATGGCCGCAATCCTCGATCATCATTTCAATATCCATCGCGATGATGAACTCGTCTTCGACCACCAGGATCGACAGCGGCGCCTTTGGGCGGTTCATGGATTTTCCTTGTCGATGATGACACTGACGTAGATCGACCCCTGGTCGCTGCGGGACCAGGTCACGCGTGTGCGTGTCTGTACGGCAAGCCGCGCAATGATCTGTTCATTCACCCCGGATGGTGAGTAACCGGGATCTGTCTGTGCCGCTGCCGCGCCGGATGGGCCGAAACCGATAGACAGCTCTACCCGTGCAGGGGTGGTCCGCGACGAGATGTCGAAAACCTGCCCCTGCCCCGCATCTGCGAGGCGGATCATATGGGTCAGGATCTCGTTCACGATCAGGCCGATCGCGGCGGCCTGCCCGGCAGGCACCTCGGCCCGGCCCAGATCGGCGCGAATGCGGACGTCGCATTCCGCGCGGCTTTGCGTCAGGTCGGACGCAAGGTTCACCGCATATGACCCGATGTCGAACCGCGTGACGTCATCGGCCTGATAAAGATGGCGGTGCACCGTCGCCAAGGCATCGATCCGGGTCATCATGGCCCGCAGCATGTCGGCGGTATCGCTGTCCGCCGCCTCGCGCAGCTGCAGGCGCAGGATCGACCCGATCATGGTCATGTTGTTCTTGACGCGATGATCCACCTCGTGGAGCAACAGCCGCTGCGCATCCAGCGAGTCGCGCAGTTCAGCCACGCGGCGGGTCACCTCGGCCTCGACCCGGGACTTTTCGCGCGCCATCCGCGACTGGACATCAATTCGGTCTGTCACATCCAGTTGCGAGGCGAAAAAGAACAGGATGCTGCCGTCGTCATCCCGCACCGGGCTGAGATACAGCGCATTCCAGAACGACGTTCCGTCCTTGCGATAGTTCAGAATATCGATGGCGATATCCGTACCCTTGCCGACGGCGTCCCTGATCCGGGCAACGGAATCAAGATCCGTCTGCGGCCCTTGCAGAAAGCGACAGTTTCGTCCGACGATCTCTGGGCGGTCATAACCGGTCAGGCGCTGAAAGGCGTCGTTTGCAAAGACGATGGGGTTGTCGGGCAGGTTCGGGTCGGTGATGACCATCGCCATCCGCGTGGCCCGGACGGCTGCTGCAAACGGATCGCCCCTGCCCTGTTCGTGATGCAGCGCCTGGGTCAGGTGCCAGTCGTCCCGTTCGTCCACGTCGCGCCCCTTGTCATCCTGCGCCAGAAATTGTCGTCTGCGTTAAGGCATTGGCCGGTTGTTTGGTTCCGGCGTATCGAAAATGGTGCGGCGTGACGCGACCCCGCAAGGTGACATGATGACCAAGACGACGAACCTTTCTGACTTGCGCGATCGCCTGCGCGATCTCTCCTGCGGATCGGGCAGACACATGGTCGCACTGGCAGGACCGCCGGGTGCGGGCAAAAGCCATGTCACCGATGCAATGCTGGCTGATGTGCCGGCGGCGGCCTTGGTGTCGATGGACGGATACCACCTCGACGACGGGCTGTTGTCCGCGCGCGGCGATTTGCCGCGCAAGGGTGCGCCTTGGACGTTCGACCTGGACGGGTTCGCCGTGATGCTGGACCGATTGGCCGCCGATGACGGGCGTGACGTGTTGATCCCCGTCTTTGACCGCAACCTGGAGATCAGCCGCGCCGCCGCGCGTCACGTCCCGGGATCGGCACGGCTGATACTGGTAGAGGGGAATTATCTGCTGCTGGACAGCCCGGGGTGGCGCGACCTGACGCGTCATTTCGCGCTGACCGTGATGCTGGATGTGCCGCAACCAGTCCTGCGGGCCAGACTGACGGCCCGCTGGTCGCACCTGCCCGCCGATCAGGCCCGCGCCAAGCTGGAGGCCAACGACCTGCCCAACATGGACCTGGTCCTGACCGGCAGCCGGGCGCCCGACCTGATTCTGCCGAACGGCTAGGCCCCGCGCCGTCGCCGCGCGACCTCGTATGCGATGGCGCCGATGACCGTCGCCACGATGATGACCAGTGCCAGCGCATTCACCGCCGGGGTCAGGCCGGTGCGGACCTTGGTGGCGATGAACACGGTCAGCGGCGTCTCGAACCCGCGCACGAACAGGGTGGTGTTGTAGTTCTCGATCGACTGCAGCACGGCCAGACCGGCAGATGCGATCAGCGCGGGCCGCAGGAACGGCAGGGTCACCCGCCGGAACACCATCACACGGCTGGCGCCGAGGCCCAGGGCCGCCTCTTCCTGCGTGCGGTCGAACCGTTGCAGGCGCGCCATGACCATCAGCATGACATAGCAGATGATGAAGGTGGATTGCGCCAGGACGATCAGGACGATGCCGCCGCCGACACCCATCTGCCGCCACAGGATCAGCGTGGAGATCCCGATCACCACCCCCGGCGTCAACAGCGGCGACACCATCACCGCATAGGCGAAACTGCGCGCCCGCGCATGCAGCGATGTCAGCACCAATGCCGCCGCCGTCCCCACCGGCACCACGATCACCACCACGCAGACCGCGACCAGCACGGAGGTCCACAGCGATTGCCACATGGCCCCGTCGGCCCACATGGCCGCGAACCAATCGGTCGTGGTTCCCTGCCACGGGATCACCGTGGGAAAGCGGCTTTCGTTGAAGCTGGCCGCGCCCATGATGATCAGCGGCGTGAACAGATAGGCCGCGAACACGACCAGATACAGCCAGAACATGGCGTTGAAGATACGCTCCGCCCTCATTTCGCGACATCCGTCAGGTTGACGCGGAACAGCCGCAGCGTGACCAGAACGACCGCCAGGCACAGGACCAGCAGCACCAGCGCATAGGCCGCGCCGCGATTCCAGTCGCCACCCTCAAAGAACCAGTTATAGATGATCTCGGTGAACCATCGGCTGCCCGGCGATCCCAGCAGCGCGGGGGCCACGTATGATCCAGCGGCCAGCATGAAGGTGAACACGAAGGCCGTGGCGATGCCCGCCTTGGCATGTGGGATTACCACGCGGGTGTGGATGCGCCAGCGGGACGCGCCCAGGTCGCGGGCAGCCTCTATCTGGGCCTTTTCCAGCGATTCGATGGCGTTGTAGATCGGCAGCAGCATGAACAGGATATAGGCATAGACCATTGCGGCCAGCACGCCGCCATTGCCCTGCCAGCGGATCGGGGCGTCGATCAGGCCGATGTTCAACAGCACCGCGTTCAGCGGCCCGCGATAGGCCAGGATGATGAACCACGCCAGCGTGCGCAGCACTTCGTTGATGAAAAACGGAATGATGATCAGCATCAGCGCAATGGCCAATTGTCCTGTCGTGGCCCGCTGTGCCATCCAGAAGGCGATGGGATAGCAGACGGCGAACGTCACCGCGGCCACCAGCCCGCTGGCCCAGATCGTCTTGAAAAAGATCGCGCGGTGCGTGGGCTCGCCCGCCAGATACAGGATGTTCGACAGCGAATAGGTGTCGTCCGGCCCGCCCAGCGCGGCAGGTGGCAGGTTCGGGCGCAGGGCGTAATCGATCATCATCAGGTTCGGGGCCAGGACCATCACGGCCAGCCAGAACAGAACCAGGATCAGAAAAATCGTCGAAAGCCCCGGTCCGAAACGATTTTTCAGATCACCCATCGCCCAGCACCACAGCATGCGCCTGCTGGAAACCGAACGACGCGCGGTGCCCCGGCACGGGCGCATCGGCCAGTCGCGTCGACGGCACGGACGCGGTCAACGCCGCCCCACTGTCAAAACGACCGTGGACCAGCGCAAACGAGCCTTCGAAATCGACGCGTTCGATCTGCGCCTGGACGGGGTTTTCGCCACCCCCGGGCATCAGCGCCTCGGGGCGGACATAGATCGTGCCCTGCACGCCCTGCGCGGCACCCTGCCCCGCGCGGCCCAGCAGCGGGCCTAAATCGGTGTCGATGCGGGCGGTGCCCGCCTGAACGTCCGTGATGCGGCCGGGAATTGCGTTCGTCTCTCCGACAAAGCGGGCGACAAAGGGGGTGGCGGGGTTGTCGTACAGGTCGCGCGGGGTGGCCACCTGTTGCAGCAGCCCCGACGACATTACGGCGACGCGGTCCGACATGGCCAGCGCCTCGGACTGGTCGTGGGTGATATAGATGAACGTCACGCCGGTGCGTTTCTGCAAGGCGCGCAGTTCGGCGCGCATGTGCTGGCGCAGTTTCAGGTCCAACGCGGACAGCGGTTCGTCCAGCAACAGGACGCCTGGTTCGACGGCCAGGGCGCGGGCAATAGCCACGCGCTGGCGCTGGCCGCCGGACAGTTCGCCCGGCATGCGGTCGCCGTATCCCTCCAGCGCGATCAGACGCAGCAGGTCGTCGGCCTTGGCGCGGCGTTCGGTGCGGCCCATGCCGCGGGCCTCGAGGCCAAAGGCGATGTTGTCGCGCACCGACATCAGCGGAAACAGGGCCAGCGACTGGAATATCATCGCGGTCGGGCGCTGATTGGGGCCAAGGCCCGCCATGTCCCGGTCACCGATCAGCACGCATCCGTCGGTCGGTTCGATGAACCCCGCGATCATGCGCAGGATCGTCGTCTTGCCACAGCCCGACGGACCCAGGATCGAAAAGAACTCCCCGGCCTCGACCTTGAAGCTGACATCGCTGACGGCGCGGGTGGTGCCAAAAGTCATGCCGATGCCGGCAAGTTCGACCGAATGGGACATCTTTTCTCCTGCAAAGATATGGGGGCGGCCCGGGCCGCCCCCGGTTGGGTTCAGGCCGACAGGAAGCGGTCCTGATACTCGTTGCGCTTGGTGATGTACCAGCTTTCCTGGATCGGCCACCACCACAGTTTTTCCAACGCATCGCCCGGATAGGCGGCGGCAAAGAACGCCTTGGCCTCGTCCGAGGTCAGCTGATCAGACCCGACCGCGGTCGAATTGATCTTGGTCGCGTTGGTGTACATGGCGCCGGCCTCGGGGGTCAGGAACCAGTTGATGAACGCATAGGCCCCGTCCAGGTTTTCGGCGCCCGTCGGGATCGACAGACCCTCCATCCAGGCCAGCGCGCCTTCCTTGGGCGCGATAAAGCCCACGGGCAGGCCCTCGCCCGCCAGCGCGGCCGCGGTCGAATCCCAGGTCTGGCCGACGGTCGCGCCGTTGACGCGGAACGCGCCCTGAGCCTCGTTCTCGTTGGTCCAGAACTGGATGATGTTGCCCTTGCGCGCGACAGCCTCGGCCAGGATCACGTCAAAGATCTCGATCTGTGCCTCGGGCGAAGTAAAGGCGTCCAGCAGCGGGCGCGGAAGCTTGCCCTCGGCCTCCAGCCACAGGCCCAGGCCGATCAGCGAGGAATGCCCGCGCACGGTCGCCTGCGCGCCGTCCTTCCACAGGTCGCCATAGGAGGCGGTGCCGTATTCAAGCGGGTTCTGTTCGGTGTCGAACGCGATCGCCTCGGTGCCCCAGTCGGTCGGCACCTGATAGCGTGCGCCGTCCACGACCGCGCCCAGGTTGACCGAATTCTCCCAGGCACTGGGCAGGACGCGGGCGACCTCGATGCGCGATTCGTCCAGCGGCTGGATCAGCCCGAATTCGACATAGTTCGGCACGCGGTCGACCGTCGGCCAGATCAGGTCGAACCCGGCACCGTTATTGGCACGCAGCTGGTTCAGCAGCTCGTCGTTGGTGCCATAGGGGGTGTAATTCGGGGTGATGCCGGTTGCCTCCTGAAAGGCGCCCAGGATCTCGTCGTTCAGATAGCCGGCCCAGGCAAAGATGTTCACCTGGCCCGCACCCTGCGCCATGGCGCCGCGCGCCAGGTAGGGAGAGGCCAGCGCCACGCCAGCCGTGGCCGCAGCCCCGCGCAGAAGGCCGCGTCGGTCGATCCGTGTCATTGAGAGATCCTCCATGTCATTGTCACTCAGCCGTTTCCCGTTATCCCGCATGCGTGTCGATAAAATGACACAACGCCAAGGGCTTTGGCTTGGCTCGCAGCTTAGACCGACGCCGCGCCAACGCAAAGTGCCTGGTTGGACAGCCGATGCCTGCGACATGCAAAAGGGCCGCCCCTCACGGGACGGCCCTTGCGGCAAGATGTCAGCGACGATCAGCGGGCGGTTTCGCGCACCAGCTGACCCTGCCGGTCCAGCTCCAGGGTGACGGTCTCTCCGTCAGGGTTGGTCGCGTCCAGCATGACGCGCGGACCCTTCTGTTGCATCGTGCCAAGGTCGCTATAGCCCGCCTCCGTCAGACGCTGGCTGGCCGCCGCGGCATCAAGCTGCGCCGCGGGGGGCATGTCACCGCGCGCACCATTGCCACGGTTGCCGCCATCATTGGGGCGATCACCGCGTGGGCCATCGCCATTGTGACGATCACCACGGGGGCCGTCGCCATGGGGGCGATCGCCACGCGCACCGTCGCCGCGCGGGCCGTCACCGCGGGGACCATCGCCATCGGGGCGATCGCCGCGGGGGCCGCGGTCGCGATTGTGGCCGTTGCGGTCGTCGCGGCGGTCGTCGTCGCGACCGAACCGCAGGACGGTCCCGGCGTCATCAAACGCCGCGCGCATCTCCTGACCATCGGCATCCTCTCCCTTGACCCCGAAATGGCCGTATTCCGCCATGATCCCTTCGATCGATGCGAACTGCGCCATGATCTCGTTGCCGCGCACGGCTTGGGGCAGCATCGCGTCGATGATCGGTTGCGGCAGGGCGGTACCGTCGGTGGCGATCTGGACCAGCGTGTTGTCGGGGGCGAAACGGGCCTGGACCTCGGTGTCGTCTTCCTGCCAGCCTGCGATCTCCAGGTGGCGTGGGGTCTGCCTGATTTCTTCATAGCGGGTGAACAGCGCCATTGCGGGCGTATTCAGGACGTCGCCGGGCACGGCGGCATCGATCAGCGGTGCGGGCAAGGCGCCGTCATCGGCCTCGACCTTGATCAGGTTTCCGGCCATGTCGAACATGGCCTCGATCTGGGTGCCGTCCGGCAGATGGCCTTCGTACTCGCGCTGACCGTCACGCCGGGTTTCGACGCTGATGCGGTCCAGATCCAGACCCTGCAGCACGCCGGGCAGCTCCACGTCGGGGGTCTGGGCGATGGCGGGGACGGCCCCGGCGATGATGGCGATCAGGGCGGCAGTGGATGCAAGATGCTTGCGGGTCATGTGACACTCCTTGGGTCGATGTCGGCCAGCGGTTCCGGCCTTCTGCGAATCATCTTTAGTCCAGTGGACCCGAACGGATCGCCAACGCGCCGTTTGGTTTTCATTTCCCACAATGCGGTCATAGTGGGTACCATGACACGCATCACGAATCCCATGCTTCTG
The DNA here is from genome assembly GCF_045064235.1 of Paracoccus sp. Ld10. Lineage (NCBI taxonomy): Bacteria > Pseudomonadati > Pseudomonadota > Alphaproteobacteria > Rhodobacterales > Paracoccaceae > Paracoccus > Paracoccus sp. Ld10. The sequence goes on from NZ_JBISHD010000032.1 coordinate 504,605, forward strand.
GTTCTGGTCCTGATGGCGCCGCTGGCGGCGCTGTCTCAGCCCGTGTCCCCGACCGACCCCTGGGGCAGCAGCTTTCAGCCGCAGCCGTTCCACCGAATGGCCGAGGCGGTCACCGCCCGCTATCATGGTCGTCTGGTCGCAGCCGAGACGCGCCCGCCCCTGCCCGAAGAACGCGCCGCGGGGGTCGAGCTGATCTATGAGTTCCGCCTGCTGACCGCACAGCGCAACATCCTCAACATCCGCGTGGACGCGCGCACGGGGCGTTTTCTGGACGTGGCCGGACGCGGCCAGCTGGAGGCGCGTCGCGCGCCCCGCATCAAGAATTGAAAGACACGACATGCGCGCTCTGATCGTCGAGGACGACCCCCTGCTGGCCGACCAGCTGTCCAGGGCCATGGCTCAGGCCGGTTTCGTGACAGACATCGCAACCGACGGCACCCAGGGCGAGTTTCTGGGCGCGACCGAAACCTATGACGTGGCCGTGCTGGATCTGGGCCTACCCGGCCTGCCCGGTATCGAGGTCCTGACCCGCTGGCGCGATCAGGGCATCGGCATGCCCGTCCTGATCCTGACCGCACGCGGTGATTGGACCGACAAGGTCGCGGGCTTTCGCGCAGGTGCGGACGATTACGCAGTCAAGCCGTTCCGCCTGGACGAAGTCGTGCTGCGCGCCCAGACCCTGATCCGCCGCGCCGCCGGTCACGCCCGCCCCCAGATCGCGGCCGGTCGGCTGCAGCTGGACGGGCAGCTGGGCGTGTTCACCCTGGACGGCATGGCGCTGCGGCTGACGGCGTTCGAACAGCGCATCATGACCTATCTGATCACCCATCAGGGCCGGGTCATCAGCCGCACCGAACTGTCCGAACATCTATACGAGGCCGAGACCGACCGCGATTTCAAGTCGATCGAGGTCGTGATCGGCCGCCTGCGCAAAAAGGTCGGTGAGGGCATCATCGAGACCCGCCGTGGCGAGGGCTATGTCCTGAGGTCGGCGTGACCCGGTCCATTCGCGGCCGGCTGCTGCTGCTGGCGGCGGTGTGGCTGACGGCGGCGCTGTTGGGGGCGTTCCTGCTGATCGCGCAGCTGCTGGAGGATTTCGTCACCGACCGGTTCGACGCCGAGACGCTGGCCGTCGCCGACAGCCTGATCGGCCAGCTGGAGGTCGACGACGATCGCATCGAACTGGACGATACGCCGCTGGACGTGCGTTTCACCCTGCCCGTGTCGGGCTGGTACTGGCAGGTGACGGCGGATGACGCCACGGTGGCGCGCTCGCCGTCCCTGCTGGACGGACAGCTGACGGGGCCCGCGGGCGATCTGACCGGGGCGGTCGGGCGCGATACCGACACCGCAGGCCTGCGCGTGCTGCGCCGCGAGCTGACCATACCCGACAGCGATGCCCTGATCGCGATCACCGTGACCGCCCCTCGGTCCCAGATCGACGCCGCCGTTAGCCAGATCGTGCGCCCTCTGGCCGTGGCGCTGGCGGTCCTGGGGCTGGGGTTGGCGGCGGCCAGCCTGATCCAGGTGACGATCGGCCTGCGCAGTCTTGACCGCCTGCGCGCCGATCTGGCTCGCGTTCGTTCGGGCGACAGCGACCGTCTGGCCCGCCCCGACGTGTCCGAACTGCGCCCCCTGACGACCGAGATCAATGCGGCGCTGGACCAGAATGCCACCTTGCTGACCCGGTCGCGCCAGCATCTGGGGAACCTGGCCCATTCGCTGAAGACACCGCTGGCGGCCCTGTCGAACGAACTGCCCGCGGACCACGCGGGCCAGGCGCTGATCACCCGCATGGACCGGCTGATCGGCTGGCACCTGCGCCGCGCACGACAGGCCGGGCCGCGCCTGCTGGGTCAGCGGACCCCTGTCGCACCGGTGATCGACGACATCCTGCTGGTGCTGCGTTGGCCGCTTGCCGACCGGGGGATGACCGCCGATGTGGATTGTCGCCCCGACGCGGCGTTTTCCGGCGAACGTCAGGATCTGGAGGAGATGATCGGCAACCTGTCGGAGAACGCCGCGAAATGGGGCCGCACCCGGTTGCGGATCACCGTGTCGACGCCGCCCGACCGGCTGGTTCTGCGGGTCGAGGATGACGGGCCCGGCCTGTCTGCCGATCAGGCCCCCCGCGCCCTGATGCGCGGCGCGCGTCTGGACGAATTGGGCGCCCCCGGCGCGGGGCTGGGTCTGGCCATCGTTGCCGATCTGGCCGCGCTGCATGGCGGCGGACTGCGGCTGGAACGGTCCGATCTGGGTGGTCTGGCGGCGGTTCTGGACCTGCCTGCCTGAAATTTCCGCAAAGCATTGCGGCCTAGATTTTACCATTTGATAAAAAAATAGACCTGTGTCAGCCTGATTTCACCAACAGGTGAGCCAGGAGACAAAAATGTCCCAAGCGAGATTGAGCCCCGGCGTCATGCCGGGACGATTGACCCCCGACCAGCTGGCGGCGAACTTTGTCGACGTCGCCCCGCCGCTGGACCGCCACGAGGCGCATGTGGCGGCCGACCGCTGCTATTTCTGCCATGACGCGCCCTGCATCACGGCCTGTCCGACCAGCATCGACATCCCGCTGTTCATCCGGCAGATCGGCACCGACACCCCCGACGCGGCGGCGATGACGATCTTTCATGCCAACATCCTTGGCGGCATGTGCGCCCGCGTCTGTCCCACCGAACAGCTGTGCGAGGGCGCCTGCGTACGCATGGAGGCCGAGGGCAAGCCGGTAGAGATCGGCGCCCTGCAACGCTATGCGACCGACGGGCTGATGGCCCAGGGGACGCATCCGTTCAAACGCGCCGCCCCCACGGGCAAACGCGTCGCTGTGGTCGGCGCGGGTCCTGCGGGTCTGGCCGCCGCGCATCGTCTTGCCGCCAAGGGTCATGACGTTGTAATCCTTGAGGCGCGGCCCAAGCCCGGCGGGCTGAACGAATACGGCATCGCCAGCTACAAGGCCGTGGACGGGTTCGCCCAGGCCGAGGTGGACTGGCTGCTGGGCATCGGCGGCATCGAGTTGCGCCACAACAAGGCGATTGGCCGCGACATCACACTGGCATCGCTGCAGGCGGAATACGACGCGGTGTTCCTGGGCATGGGTCTCGGCGGCGTGAACGCGCTGCGCGTCGATGGTGAGGACCGCCAGCACGTGCTGGACGCGGTCAGCTTCATCCGCGACCTGCGTCAGGCCGGCGACCTGACCGCTCTGCCCGTGGGCCGCGACGTGGTGGTGATCGGTGGCGGCATGACCGCCGTGGACGCCGCCGTGCAGGCCCGTCTGCTGGGCGCGGAAAACGTCAGCATCGTCTATCGCCGCGATCAGTCGCGCATGGGCGCCAGCCGCCACGAACAGGACCACGCGACAGCCAGCGGCGTGCGGATCATCTGCAACGCCGCCCCCATCGCCGTCCACGGCAACGGCGCCGTGACCGAGGTCGAGTTCGCCTATACCCAGGATGGCCCGGACGGGCTGCACGTGACCCAGGATCGGTTCCGCCTGCGGGCCGACCAGGTGTTCCGCGCCATCGGCCAGCGTCTGGACGGCGCGCCGGAGGGGCTGGAGCTGGCGGGCGGCAAGATCCTGGTCACCGGGCCGGGCCGCACCACGCTGGACGGCGTCTGGGCCGGTGGCGATTGTGCCGCGGGCGGGGACGACCTGACCGTGACCGCCGTGGCAGAGGGCCGCGACGCAGCAGAAGACATCGACGCCCGGCTGACCGGACGTCCCGTCGAAATCCCCGGCTGAGGACGCACCCCATGGCAGACCTGCGCAGCAGTTTCATCGGCATCAAATCCCCGAACCCCTTCTGGCTGGCCTCGGCCCCACCAACCGACAAGGAATACAACGTCCGCCGCGCCTTTCAGGCCGGTTGGGGCGGCGTGGTGTGGAAGACCCTCGGTTCCGAAGGCCCGCCCGTCGTGAACGTCAATGGGCCGCGATACGGCGTGATCCACGGGGCCGACCGGCGCGTTCTGGGCATCAACAACATCGAGCTGATCACCGACCGCCCGCTGGAGGTGAACCTGCGCGAGATCAAGTCGGTCAAGCGCGACTATCCCGACCGGGCGTTGATCATTTCGCTGATGGTGCCCTGCGACGAGGACAGCTGGCGCGACATCCTGCACCGGATCGAGGATACCGGCGCGGACGGGGTCGAGCTGAACTTTGGCTGTCCCCACGGCATGGCCGAACGCGGCATGGGATCGGCCGTGGGCCAGGTGCCCGAATACATTGAGATGGTCACGCGGTGGGTCAAGAAACACAGCCGCATGCCCTGCATCGTCAAGTTGACGCCCAACATCAGCGACGTGACCAAGCCGGCCGAGGCCGCGCGGCGCGGCGGCGCCGACGCGGTCAGCCTGATCAACACGATCAATTCGATCACATCGGTCGATCTGGACCTGTTCGCGCCCCAGCCCACCATCGACGGCAAGGGCAGCCATGGCGGCTATTGCGGCCCGGCGGTGAAACCGATCGCGCTGAGCATGGTCTCCGAGATCGCGCGCAACCCGGCCACCGCAGGCCTGCCCATCAGCGGCATCGGCGGCGTGACCACCTGGCGCGACGCGGCAGAGTTCATGGCCCTGGGCGCAGGCAACGTGCAGGTCTGCACCGCGGCGATGACCTATGGCTTCAAGGTCGTGCAGGAGATGATCACCGGCCTGCACGATTATCTGGACAGCCATGACATGGCGCTGTCCGACCTGATCGGACGGGCCGTGCCAAACGTCACCGACTGGCAGCACCTGAACCTGAATTACGTCACCAAGGCGGTGATCGACCAGGACGCCTGCATCAGCTGCGGCCGATGCTATGCCGCCTGCGAGGATACCAGCCACCAGGCGATCGCCATGAAACCCGGCCGCGTGTTTGAGGTGATCGAGGAGGAATGCGTCGCCTGCAACCTGTGCGTCGACGTCTGCCCGGTCGCGGATTGCATCACCATGCGCGAGCTGGAGATCGGTGAGATCGACAAGCGTACCGGCATGCCGCGCGGTGATTATGCGAACTGGACCAGCCACCCGAACAACCCGATGGCTCGCGCCGCCGAGTGATTGGGGCCCTTGGACACCGGGGGCTGGCACCCCCGCCCAAGGGTAGCTCGGCACCCGCCACGAACTGGGTGCCACCTGTGGCGTGTTTCGCTGAGAGCGGTTTTCGTCAGGGTGGCACGTGGCCCGAACGCCGTTGGGTAAAGGTATCCCGGCTTCGAATGACGCCGCCGGGGCAGGCAGATGCGTTCGATGGTGTCAGCATATCGGCGCGGACCTCACCAAAAGGGCGATACCCTATGTGGGCTGATGTCGTGTCAATGGCGTTCAGAGGAAACATTCGATCGCCTGCCCCGCCCGGTTCGACGGCGGCGCTTACAGGCTCAATGCGGGCAACGACCAGGCGTTCACAGGCATCCGTTGGCGCGCCACGACGCCATGGCCAAACCCGCAATGCATGTCGCAACATCAGCCTATGAGTCCAGTGCAGGCCGCGCGCCACCCCACGTCCAGAACAGCGCAACAGGCTCGATCACTGGTTTTGGAGGTCGTCTCGATCGCCGTGATCAGCCTTGCGTTGTGGATCCCACATATCCCGGTCTGGTGGTAAGCTAGCCGTCGACGCGCCAGCGCGGAATCTGCGGCTCATATCAGAGCCAGCTGATCAGCCGGATGTGTCGATGTCTGGCATTGATGGCCACCCCCATGTCGCCTTGGGCACGAAACCGCGTTCGCCCATTGCCCTTGAACCAGCGGCATATCAAGGCCGAACGCTGCCTCAGGATGGCACAATCCGCCCGCAGATGGACCATTCCACAATCGATGGAGCCGATGCCGCAACTGGGACAATCGTGGACAGGTCCAGACCTGCCACCGCCACACCATGATCAGGCACAAGCCTGGCCTTATGCCTTAAATGCATCGCGGAACGTCCACCTTGTCATACTCCGTCTCAACGTCCCTCGTCGCAATCGTGTCGTCACCGCCACGATAGACATAGCAGATCACGTCACCGGGACGACGCCATGCCGTTGGCTCAGGGCGCGTGCTTGATCACAGCCAGAGCGATCGCGGAGAGACTGGTCTCGGTGCGTCTGCCATAGCGCATGGCGACCCGTCTCTGGTCCTTCAACTGACCGAACATGATCTCAATGCGTTTGCGCCATTTGGGCCGATGCCAATCATATTCCACCGTCATCATGCGGGACTGCAGGCCATGGATGGTGCATTCTATCGTTGGTCTGTCGTGCTTTTCTCAGCCAGTCCGCATCGTCGCGCATGCCCGCCAAAAGCCGGTCGGCCCTTTGCATCCATCTTGGCGTTCAGCCTTGTGTTCTGTTCTCGGGCGAAACCGTCCCCCCGGCAGTTTCGTCGTCCCTCAATTTTTCTTTCGTACCGATCTGGCGACCGTCCCGGCCTTTTTCGTACGCTGGCTGCAGGCCATACGGTGCGCCTCTAAAAATGTCGCATCAATCATGATCGTCGTCAGATCAAAACGCCAGGCGGCCAGGCGTGCCATCATCCAGGCAAAGACCCCGTTACCGCTTGACCATCTCCACCGGTTTCAAAGGGCCTTTCCAAGACTCCCGACCCTAACGTTGCGCCATCACATTTGACCGACCGTCACGTGCGCGGATGGATTGGTTCCCTGACCTTCTTCAGTACCATACCAAACGATGATAGGCTGCTTTGGGTGTGGTGATACAATTGGAACAGGGTAGCGTCGGAGCGCGAGCATACCTGTGGTCACACTGGGAAACAGCCAGCATGTCGCAATTAGCGACGCTTCAAAAGCTGCAACCGCGTAAACATCATGTTTGGCGGGCTGAGGGGCTGAAGGCAAGGAGCAGCCCAGTGTGCCAGATGCCACGCGTTACTTGACCCTGTGATCACGCCTGCTGCTCAACAGTTGCGACACACCACAACGCTGACGACACAGCAAAAAGGCATTACGCCATGCAACAGGATGCGGGACGGCAACAGTATTCGTATTTGATCTGTCTTGCACCGTCTTGGCGACTGGCCGTGCCTCCGCAACCTGTGTGCTGACAGCGAACGCGGGACAGTATGGTCTCGACGACCCGCCGCCTGATGGCAAAGCCCCCGGAACATCGTTCCTAGGGCTTTGCCTTTGATACAAATGGATCCGGTGTCAGAGGCCGTAGATGCGACTGAACTTGCTTTCCAGATAGTCCAGCAAGGGCTCCGGGCCGACAGGACGGCCCGCGGCAGTCTCGATCGCGGTGACGGGCGGCAAAAGGCCGCCATGGCGCTGGACGTTCTCTCGGAGCCATTCGGTGGCCGGGGTGGCGTCGCCATGGGCCAGTGAGGCATCCAGATCTGGCACCGCACTGCGCAGCGCATGGTTCAGGCAACCCGCATAGACGTTGCCCAACGCATAGGTCGGGAAATAGCCGAACAGGCCGACGGACCAGTGGACGTCCTGCAGAACACCATTTGCGGGCCGATCGACCGCAACGCCGAAATCCTTGAGAAAGCGCGCGTTCCAGGCCTCGACCAGATCCCGTGTGTCCAGGCGCCCCGAGATCAGATCGCGTTCCAGATCGAAACGCAGCATGACGTGCAGGTTGTACTGCACCTCGTCCGATTCTGTGCGGATGAAGCCTGGGGTGACGCGGTTCACGGTCGCATAGAACGCATCCGGGTCGGTGATGTTCAGGCCGTCGAAAGCCTCGGACATGCGTTCGAACAGCCAGCCGGTAAAAGCGCGGCCGCGGCCCAGCTGGTTTTCATAGATCCGGCTCTGGCTTTCGTGCACACCCATCGACACGCCGCGACCCAGGGGGGTAAAGGCATAGTCCGGGTCGATACCCAGTTCATAGCTGGAATGGCCGACCTCGTGGATGGTCGAATAGAGGCAGTTGAACGGGTCTGTTTCCACCACCCGCGTCGTGATGCGGCTGTCCTGCCAGCGGCCCGAACTGAACGGATGCACCGCCAGGTCCATCCGCCCGCGCGTCCAGTCATAGCCGAATGCCGTGGCGCAGGCACGCGCCAGACGCAGCTGGGTTTCCTGGGGGAAATGGCCTTTCAGCGACTGCGGCTGATCGGCGCCCAGAACGTCGTCGCGCAGGGCGACCAGCCGCGGGCGCATCGCGTCGAACAGCGACGCCAGACGCGCACCGGTCATGCCAGGTTCGTAATCGTCCAGCAGCGCGTCATAGAGATCGCCACCGTCAGCCAGACAGGCGGCCTCTTCGCGCTTGAGCATCAGGACTTGGTCCAGCGTCGGCAGGAAATCGTCGGGCGCATCCTTGGCGCGGGCGTCGGCCCAGATGCCCTGCGCGAGCGAGGTCAGACGCGCCAGTTCGGATGCCAGCCGCGCGGGAATGCGGCTGGTGCGGGCGAAATCGCGCGCGATCAAGGCCACGGCGCGCTGGTCGGCGGGGGTCTGTGGGTCAGTAGCGTCCAACCATTCGCCGATGCGCGCGTCGGTGCGACGCTCGTGCAGGACCTCCTCCATGGCGCCCATCTCTTCGGCGCGCTGTTCGGCGGCGCCGCGCGGCATCACGGTTTCCTGGTCCCAACCCAGCCGTTCGGCGACGGAGGACAGGGCTTCGGTCTGGCGCTGGAAGGCCAGCAGGTCGGTCAGCGCAGTCATCGGATCGCTCCTCGGATCGAGGTTTCAAAGGGATAGCGCGCGTGGTGGCGCGCCCGCAGGATCATCGCGAACAGCACGACCGCGCCGAACTGGTGCGTCAGCGCCAGATGCAGGGGTGATGCGTGGACCACGTTCAGGATGCCCAGCCCGATCTGCGCAGCCATTGCCACGATCATGACGCTGAACGCCCCGCGCGTCACCGGATGGGGCGAGCGACGCGCCCGCAGCCAGACCACGACGGCAAAGATCGCCAGCAGATAGCCCGTCATGCGGTGGATGAACTGGACCAGGGCCGGGTTCTCGAAGAAGTTCCGCCAGCCCAGTGTGCCGTCCCAGATCGCCGCCGGGATCCATTCGCCGCCCATCGTGGGCCAGCCGGTATAGGTGCGGCCCGCGTCGATCCCCGCAACCAGCGCGCCCAGCAGGATCTGCAGGAAGGTCATGTGCGTGAGCCCCGTTGACATGCGGAACAGCTTGGCCTCCCCGGCGCGGCGGGACCGCATCAGCTCGGCCTCGGACCGGGACAGCTGCAGCACGTACCAGGTGATCAGGCCCAGGATCAGGAAGGCGATCCCCAGATGCGTGGCCAGGCGGTACGACGCGACGCGCAGCATGCCGTCGTTCAGGCCCGAACTGACCATCCACCAGCCGATCGCCCCCTGCAGTCCGCCAAGCGCGCCAAGGCCCAGCAGGCGCGGCGTCCAACCAACGGGAATGCGCGAGGTCGCCCAGAAAAAGGCAAAGCCCAAGGCCCAGACCAGACCGACCACGCGGCCCAACAGGCGGTGCCCCCATTCCCACCAATAGATGTACTGAAATTCCGACAGCGACATGCCGCGGTTCAGTTCCTGGTACTGGGGGATCTGGCGATAGAGGTCGAATTCGCTTTGCCAGTCGGCGGCGTTCATCGGCGGGATGGCCCCGGTCACGGGTTTCCATTCGGTGATGGACAGGCCCGAGCCGGTCAGGCGCGTCGCACCCCCCACGACGATCATCGCCAGCACCAGGACGAACAGCACCGCCAGCCAGGCGCGAATCGCGCGGCGTGCACCGCGGGGGCGGGCGTCGATCATGCCGGTGGTCTGGGCGGGTCGGGCTGCGGTCGGCTCCGAGACCTCTTGGAAGACAGGTCGCTTGGCCATCGCGGGGCTCCTTTCGGACAAAGGTTTAGGGGCGGCTCAGCGCCGGGTCAACTGACGCAGGACACCGTGCAGGATGCGCACGTCGCCCTTGGTCAGGGTCAGGCGCGACCACATGTTGCGCATGTTCAGACGCATCGACGCGGCCTTAGTCTCCGGGAAAAAGAACCCGGCCTGCGTCAGCTGGTCGTCGAAATGATCGCCCAACCGTTCGATCTCGATGCGGTCTGCGGGGAATTCGGCGGGCGTCCGCCGCAGATGGGGCGCGGGTTCGGGCGGCAGGATGTCACGCCCGAACTCATACCCCATCAGCAGCACGGCCTGCGCCAGGTTCAGCGACGGGAAATCGGGGTTCACAGGCACCGTCACAATGGCGTTCGCCCGTGCAATGTCGTCGTTTTCCAGCCCCGTGCGTTCCGGGCCAAAGATGATCGCGGTGCGTCCATCATGGGTGCGGGCATGGGCCATCGCGGTGGCGGGGGTATGGACCGGTTTCGTCAGTTCGCGCCCGCGTGCGGTGGTGGCATAGGCATAATCGATGCCCTCCATCGCGTCGGCCAAGGTGGGATAGACGCGGGCCGTGTCCAACACGCGACCGGCGGCCCCCGAGGCCATGGCAACGGCCTTTGGGTTGGGCCACCCGTCGCGCGGATCCACGATGCGCATGTCGGTCAGGCCGAAGTTCAGCATCGCGCGCGCGGCGGCGCCGATGTTCTCGCCCATCTGCGGGCGCACGAGGATGATGACGGGTTGGCGTTCGATCTGCATGGTCCGGCAGATAGTCCGTCTGGCGGCGGCGGGCAAGCTGCGCTATCTGCGACACAAAGGAGATCGCCATGACCGACGCCCCTCAACTGTACCTGATGACCCCCGCCGGTGCGCAGGCATCCAGCCTGGCACCGATGCTGGCCGAGGTGATGGACCGTGTCGCCCCTGCCTGCCTGCGCATTCGCGGCGGCGCCGAGGAGGACGAACTGGGCCGCCTGGCCGACATGGCCCGGGAAATCGCCCATGCCCGCGACGTGGCGGTGGTGATTGACGACCACGTCAAGCTGGCGCTGCGCCACGGCCTGGACGGGGTTCACCTGAACGATGGTGCCAAGGCCGTCCGCTATGCCCGCAAGGAGCTGGGCGACGATGCGATCGTCGGCGCGTTCTGTGGCACGTCGCGCCACGAGGGCATCAATGCGGCCGAGGCGGGCGCGGATTACGTGGCCTTTGGTCCGGTCAGCGACAGCGCGCTGTATCGTGGCGATCCGGTCGAGCTGGAACTGTTCCAGTGGTGGTCGGAAATGATCGAGGCCCCGGTCGTGGCCGAAGGTGCCATCACCCGGGAACTGATCGCCCAACTGTCGCCCATCACCGATTTCATCGCCCTTGGCCCCGAAATCTGGACCCAGGAAGACCCTGCCGCGACGCTGGCCCTTTTGTGGGGCTAAAGGATCAGGGGCGTCCGGTCGCCTGACGCGAACCGCCGCAGCACCGCCGGATACAGGCGGTGTTCCTGTACCAGCACGCGCGCGGCCAAGGTCGCGGCATCGTCGCCCGTCAGCACCGGCACGCGCGCCTGACCCAAGGCCGGGCCTGCGTCAAGTTCCGGCGTGACCAGATGCACGGTGCAACCAGCCTCTGCGTCACCGGCGGCGATCGCGCGGGCGTGGGTGTCCAGTCCGGGGTATTTGGGCAACAAGGACGGATGGATGTTCAGCATCCGACCCTGAAATCGCTGGACGAAATCGGGCGTCAGGATGCGCATGAACCCCGCCAGACAGATGATGTCCGGCTCTGCCGCCAGTAGCGGTTCCAGCAGGGCCTGTTCGAACCCTGCACGGTCGCGCGGAAAGGCGCGGTGATCGACCGCCGCGGTCGGCACGCCCATCTCGGCGGCGCGGGCAAGCCCGCCCGCCTGCGGATCATTCGACGCCACCAGCACGGGTCGCGCCGGGTGATCGCCGGTCATGTCCTGCAGCAGGCGGACCATGTTCGATCCGCCCCCCGAAATCAGGATAGCAACGCGTTTCACGCAAGCGTGCCGGAATAGCGCACGCCCGCGCCCGCGGTAACGGTACCCAAACGGTGCACGGTTTCTCCCTGCTGGGCCAGCAGGTCGGTCAAGACGTTGGCGTGGTCGGCACTGACCACCAGGATCATGCCGATGCCGCTGTTGAAGGTCTTGAGCATCTCGGACGTCTCGATCCCACCGGCCTGCGCCAGCCAGCCGAAGACGGGGGGCAGCGGCCAGCTGCCCAGATCAATGTCGGCGCCCAGGTCCTTGGGCAGAACGCGGGGCAGGTTTTCGGTCAGGCCGCCGCCGGTGATGTGGGCCAGCGCATGCACGCCGCCCGCGCGGATCGCCGCCAGGGCGGGCTTCACATAGAGCCGCGTGGGGGTCAGCAGCGCCTCGCCCAGGGTGGTGTCGGCAAAGGGGGCGGCGTCGGACCACGCCAGACCCGCGCGTTCGGCAACCTTGCGCACCAGCGAATAGCCATTGGAATGCACCCCGTCGGATGCCAGGCCCAGCAGCACGTCGCCCTGCCCCACGCCCGCAGGCAGCGCCGCGCCGCGGTTCATCGCGCCGACCGCAAAGCCCGCCAGGTCGAAATCGCCGTCATGATACATGCCGGGCATCTCGGCGGTCTCTCCGCCGATCAGGGCACATCCCGCGGCCTTGCAGCCGCGGGCGATCCCCTCGACCACGCGGGCGCCCTCGTCCACCGACAGCTTGCCGGTCGCGAAATAGTCCAGAAAGAACAGGGGTTCCGCCCCCTGGCAGACCAGATCGTTGACGCACATGGCCACCAGATCCTGGCCCAGCCCGTCCAGATGCCCGGTGTCGATACCGATGCGCAGCTTGGTGCCCACACCGTCGGTCGCCGCGACCAGGATCGGGTCATCATAGCCCGCCGCCTTCAGGTCGAACAACGCGCCGAACCCGCCAAGCGCATCCATGACGCCCGGCCGCTGCGTGGCGGCGGCGGCAGGCTTGATCCGTTCGACCAGCGCGTTCCCCGCGTCAATGTCGACGCCCGCGTCGCGATAACTGATCCCGTTCTGTGTCATGTCGGCCCCCGGCTGATGTCGGCCCCCGATAACGGAACCCCGTCTTCAGGGCAACGCCCAAGCTTGACCTTGGCGCCAAGCGGCACTAGGCAATGCGTGCTGCGGGGGCCTGTAGCTCAATTGGTTAGAGCAGGGCGCTCATAACGCCTTGGTTGCGGGTTCAAGTCCTGCCGGGCCTACCATCCCCAACACGTGCGACAGGCTGTGCCCTGCGAATGCCGGTTTTGGGTGACATCCATGATATGTGCTGTCGCCTGATGGTCGCGATGACAAGACCACGATCGCCCCTGCCCGGTTCGGATGTCCGGGCAGATCGTCGTTTTGGCATTCAGCAACACGGCGCGCCGACCGACCTCTGATGTATCACTCTAGGGTGTGAGGATTGCCGTGGGGCGTGTGTCCGGTCACCAGCCGACGGGCCGCCCACCAGCTGGCCGCTGCCAACAATCCGGCCGTTACCAGGCACAAGGGCAGCCCGCCCATCTGATAGGACAGGCCCGACAGCAATGTGCCGATCAGACGGCCCGCCGCATTGGCCATATAGTAGAACCCGACATCCCGCGTGATCCGGTGCGCCTGGCCAAATGCCAGAATCAGATAGGAATGGACCGAGGAATTGACCGCAAAGACAAAGCCGAACGCCAACAGGTCCAGCACCAGCAGTGCCGTCAGCCACGGCGCCGGATCACCCGCGACCAGAACCGCCGCGGCCATCGCAAAGGGGATGGGCACCAGCCAGCCAGCCCACCGCACAGCGTCATGGATCACATCGGCCTCGGCTCGGCCTGCACCGCCCAGAATGCGCGGCGCCGCTGCCTGTACCGCACCGTACAGAATGATCCACAGGGCCATGAAACCGCCGACCAGAAAGAACGCCTCGCGTCGGCCCTCGGCGGTCCCGTCCGACAGGACGGCCTGAAAATAGATCGGAATGCCCACCACGAACCACACGTCACGGGCGCCAAACAGGAACATCCGCGCAAGGGACAGGCGGTTCACGCGACTGTCGCGTGACCGCCAGCCGGACCATCCTTCGGATGATCTGACCCGCCCGGGCAGGCCGGGGGGCAGGAACAGAACCACCGCCGACAGGATCAGCGCCAGCACCACGGCCATCCCCCAGATCGCCGCTTGGAACCCCGCCAACGCAAGCAGCGTGGCACCCAGAAAAAAGCCCAGCCCCTTGACCGCGTTCTTGGACCCCGTCAGTGCCGCGACCCACCGGAACAGCCCCCCGTCGGCGGCGGGGGCAAGAACCTTGACCGCGGATTTCGACGACATCTTGGACAGATCCTTGGCCACGCCCGACGCGCCCTGAACCGCCATCACGAACGTCACCGATGCCGTGACACTCCATGCCGGATCCAACTGTGCCAGCGCGGCCAGTGCGGCGATCTGGATGCCCAAGCCCGCATAGAGCGTCGCGGCCAACCCGAACCGCGCCGCCAGCCAGCCGGCCGCAAGGTTTGTGACGATGCCCGCAACCTCGTACAACAGGAACAGGTACGCCAGCTGCACCGGCGAAAAGCCCAATCCGTTGAAATGCAACAAAACCAGCATGCGCAGCGCGCCGTCCGACAGCATGAACGCCCAATAGGCCGCCGTCACCGCGGCATAGGGGCGGACCGGGTTCATGCCATCCGCCCCGCAACCATCCGTGCGACATCGACCAGCCTGCAGGCATAGCCCCATTCGTTGTCGTACCAGGCGTAAACCTTGACCTGCGTGCCGTTCACCACCATCGTCGATCCCGCGTCAATGATCGCGCTGCGCGGATCGTTGATATAGTCGGTCGATACCAGCGGGCGCGTCTCGAACCCCAGAATGCCATCCAGCGGACCCGCGGCGGCGGCGGCGAACAGGGCATTGACCTCATCGACGGTGGTGGGACGCTCGACCTCGAACACGCAATCGGTCAGCGACGCATTCAGAAGTGGCACCCGGACCGCGTGGCCGTTCAGACGACCCGCCAGTTCGGGATAGATCAGCGTGATCGCCGTGACGCTGCCCGTGGTCGTGGGGATCAGGTTCATCAGCGCCGACCGGGCGCGGCGCATGTCCTTGGCCGGTCGGTCCACGATCGTCTGGGTGTTGGTCACGTCATGGATCGTGGTGATCGACCCGTGGCGGATGCCCAAGGCCTCGTGCACGACCTTGACCACCGGGGCCAGACAGTTGGTCGTGCAGCTGGCCGCCGTGACGATGCGCTGGCTGCCATCATACAGGTGGTGGTTCACGCCATAGACCAGGTTCAGCGCCCCGCCATCCTTGACCGGCGTACTGACCACAACTCGGGCCACGCCCGCATCGAAATAGGGCGCGATGCGGTCCGCCGTCCTGAACACCCCGGTCGCATCGATGACCAGATCAACGCCCAGATCGCGCAGTGGCAGGGCATCGATGGTCCGATGATGCGTCAGCGGAATGCGATGCCCATCCAGAACCAGCGCCGCGCCATCGGCAGCGACGGGCACGGGCCATCGGCCATGCACGCTGTCGAACTCCATCAACAGAGCGTGCTGGTCCGCATCGCCCGCCGCGTCGTTCAGCAGAACGATACGGTCCCCCAGGCCCAGGTCGATCATCCGGCGCATGGCCAGCTTGCCGATACGGCCTAAGCCGTTCAATGCGATCCTGGTCATGGGCTCAATCCTCTGAAAATTCCCTGGCGTCGATCTGGTCCACGCGGCTTTGCAGTGAGATGCGATCCAGGCTGGCCACCGGCAAGGCGACGAACGCCTCGATCCGGCGGCGCAGGGCGGCATAGGTCTGTGCAAAGACCAGCGCCTTTTCGGCATCCGTCCCCTGCGCCTTGACCGGGTCCGGCAGGCCCCAGTGGCCTGTGATCGGCTGACCCGGCCAAGGGGGGCATTCCTCGGCAGCCGACGTGTCACAGACGGTAAAGACGAAATTCATGACCGGGGCGTCCGGCGTCTGGAATTCCGACAGGTGCTTGGACCGCAGGGTCGTGATGTCATGGCCGTTGCGGTCCAGCACCTGCAGCGCATGGGGGTTCGGCTGCGTCCCCGCCCGCGTGCCCGCGGAATGCGCAACGAACCTGTCATTGCCCAGATCGCGCAGCAGCGCCTCGGCAAAGATCGAACGGGCGGAATTGCCGGAACAGATGAACAGCACGTGGAAACCGGTCTTAGACATTGTCGTGTCCTCGGGTGGGGGAAATTGGGTCAGCAGGTCCGGGCGCGCCCGCCCCAGATCCAGTGCCAGATAGGCAAGCAGGCGTCCGGTCGCGTCCAGATCGACCGAATACAGCAACGACCGCCCCTGCCGCCGCACGCGGACCAGCCCGCAATCGGTCAGGTCGGACAGATGATGCGACAGGGTATTGGGCTTCAGCCCCAGTGCCTGCGCGATCTCGGTCGGACGGACGGCGCGGGGGGCGAACCGCATAAGCAACCGGATGACGGCAAGGCGTCCGGGGTGGCCAAGAGTGGCAAAGGCATGGGCGATATGGTTATGTTCCATTATTCCGGAATAATGGAATAAATATACTCCGGCCAGTGAACCTTTCATGACAGAACAGCCGGGGTGCCAGATCCATGACGTCGCATCGGTGGCGATCCCATGACATATGCCAATCCCTCTGGGACAGATTGGCGAAAGACCCCAGACAATGACTGCGCCCGCAGTGATCGACCCCAAGTACCGATTGGCAAACGGCCTTATGCACCCGGCACAAAAGGCGATCAGGTAGAGGCTTTGACAGGGCGTCCCCTGCCAGTGCCCCGAGGAATGGGGCACTGTCTCAGGTCGTCCGCGCCTGTTCGTGACAAGCAATCGCGCAGACAGGAGGAATGTCTGCGCCAACGGCCATGATCAGGCAGGGCAGCGGGCGATCACCTTGATCTCAAAGTCAAAGCCAGCCAGCCACGTCACGCCGACAGCCGTCCAGTTCGGGTATGGAGCACGTGGAAAGACCCGGGCCTTTGCCGCCATGACCGCACCAAACTGCGTTTCGGGATCGGTGTGAAAGGTGGTGACGTCCACGATGTCCTCAGGGCCACATCCCCCCGCCTCCAGCACGGCAAGGAGGTTGTCGAACGCCAGTTGAACCTGCTGTGCAAAGTCGGGTT
Source organism: Paracoccus sp. Ld10 (assembly GCF_045064235.1). Taxonomy (NCBI): domain Bacteria; kingdom Pseudomonadati; phylum Pseudomonadota; class Alphaproteobacteria; order Rhodobacterales; family Paracoccaceae; genus Paracoccus; species Paracoccus sp. Ld10. The sequence goes on from NZ_JBISHD010000032.1 coordinate 521,509, forward strand.
CAGGTGTGCCATCGGAACGGCTGCCCACCTGCCCTGAGACAAAAAGCAGATCCCCGGATCGGATGGCGGCCGAGTACCCGTGCTGCTCATAGAGTGAATGGCGGTCGGCGGGGAAAACCGGTTCATTGCGAAGCATTCAAGATATCCTCTCATGGTGTCGCCTGTTACGGCGAATTCAGATACGCTGCGTATGTTCATTATTTTACATACGCCGCGTATGTCAACTGCCGGCATCGGCATCGGCATCGGAGAGACCATGGCTGGAAAGAGGGCGCAGATGATGGAAGAGACCCGCGCGAAACTTATCGCGGCCGCACGGAGGGCGTTCACGGAACAAGGGTATGCCGGAACATCGATGGATGATCTGACAGCGGCCGTCGGGCTGACGCGCGGGGCGCTGTACCACAACTTCGGGGACAAGCGCGGGCTGCTTGCCGCCGTTGTCGAAGAGGTGGATGGCGAAATGGCGGCGGCGGCCATGGCAGAGGCGGAACGCAGGGGCGGCAGTGCGTGGGACAAGCTTCTTGCGGAGGGATCGGCCTATATCATGGCGGCGCGGAACCCCGAAGTACGGCGCATCGTCCTGTTGGACGGCCCTGCGGTCCTTGGGGATCCCTCGCGGTGGCCAAGCCAGAACAAATGCCTTGCCGCGACCATGCGCAGCCTGGAAATTCTGGCCAACGAAGGCGCCATCAGGCCTGTCTCTCTGGAGGCCGCAGCAAGGCTGCTGAATGGCGCCGCGCTGAACGCCGCGCTCTGGGTTGCTGCCAGCGATGCGCCCGACGAAGTCATGACAGACGCCATCGCAGCCTTTGCACAGCTTGCCTCGGGTCTTTTGACGAAAGGTTAATGGTATGGATGATTGATGCCGCCATGAACGACTACCCGTCAGGCCTACTGATGCAGATCAGGGATCTTCGGCATTACCGTACTACGGCGGCACGGAAAACACGGGGGCTGCGCCGGGCGTCCGGAGTTGCAGACCCGTTCGGCTCTTTGAACAGCCGAGGCGCATTCCGAAGCGGACCGTAGCCAGCATCCGGAAAACCGCATTGTCACAGCCTTCCTCGCCGGCCTCCAAAATCCTGCGAACCCTGATCGCGCCCCCTGAGGAAGCCAGTGGCAGATACGACCACGCTCAGGTCGGACGCCCCCGCTTCACAGATGCAGATCAACGACCTTGTCACGCAATTGAAGACCTCGGGCAAACTCCTGATCAACGGCGCCGGGGCAGGATTAGCCGGTGATTTCGCACGTGACCCTCGATCACCTCATCGCGGCGCAGAGGATTGAGGCCAACGTCGCGGCCTTGAGTAAATACCTTGTCGCGACATTGGACAGTCAGAGCACGGTCAACCGGTCGTCTCAGGGTCACAACACCACGCAACGGGCTAAGCCACCCCGATGCACGAACCATCAAACATCGAACCTCTGCCGCCATGATCGGTGCGGTGCGTCATCAGGCTGACGCACGTGGGTGAGTCTTTCACGGCGCCGCGTTCGTTACCACGCTGATCCTGCCCATCGGGCGTCAGGTGATCTCTTGCTTCACCAATAAGGGCGTGCACCCCGGACCATTTAGCACGGAGAAGACAACTGCACGTGTCACCGCAATGATATGGTGCAAAGCAGGCTTTACCCGCAGCACCTCCGCGCCGACAAGCACCATCACAGGCTTCTTGATGTCAGCCGCCCAACCATCGATAGATGATCGCGTGAGCGTCGAGGCCTTCCGACAAAGTGGGAGCTGTGAGATCACAGAGGTCGCCCATCAGATCCATGAATCCTGATGTCCACATATACGTCGAATGGAACAAAAGACGGTAACGAGAGCGGCTTACCGCGCAGTCCTTACGCACAAATCATCTATGCCACCGGCGTGCCATGGTGCCGCGATGAAATAGAAATCGCATCGACCCGCAGCAGGTCAGCAAAGCATATCGAATTCGTTCGATTTTTATTATTCAATGGTGCCCGGAGACGGATTTGAACCGCCGACACGCGGATTTTCAATCCGCTGCTCTACCAACTGAGCTATCCGGGCCCCGGTAGACCCTGTCGGGTCTTGGGTAGGCGGTGTTTACGAAGCGGCGGCGGGACTGTCCAGACCAAATCTGCGATTTTTCCTGTCATGCCCGGCGCTTTTCAAAACAACAAATCAGTCCCTGCTTTCATCGTCGGTCGGCAGATCCTCCAAGGGCGCGCCGGGAATGACATAGGCCCCGCGCAGCCACTTGGCCAAGTCGACATCAGCACACCGTTTGGAGCAAAATGGGCGGTACTGTGGCTGGCTGTCCTTTTTGCAGATGGGGCAGGCCATCACGATCCTCCGGTCGCTGCCGCCAACCGTGCCAGTGGCACGCGGTCGCGCTTGCGCGTCAGTTCGTACAGGCCCAACGCAGTCCAGCCGACCAGGGTCGTTTCCGACCCGGCGCCGCGAAACGCGCCCTGCAGAACCTGGTCCAGTGTCGCACGGTCCCGCTTTGGCATCGGCGCGAAATCGATCACGATCTGACCGCCCAAACCGCGCAATGCAAGCTGGCGCGGCAGTTCGCGGGCCAAAGCGATGTTAACCTTGAGGCCCGCGGCCAGCGACGTGTCGTTGCCGGTATTGACGTCGACCGCAACCAGCGCCCGCGTTGCCTCGACAGACGCATCGCCGCCGCCCGGCAGCGGCACGCGGTGCGACAGCAGCGCATCGACCGCATCCAGAACGCCGCAACGCTCAAAGCTGTCGTCACCCTCCTCGACGGCGTCGGGGGCGGGTTCGGCCCAGTCCATCCAGGCCTGTTCCCATGGCGTGGGCGCGTCCAGCAGCAGTTCGGGCGCGCCAGACATTTCGGCACAGATGCGGTCGGTCAGTTCGATCAGGTCGTCCAGTTCTGCGCGGATATCGTCGTCGTCGGCGTCCAACCCGACACTGCGCAGGATCAACCCGTGGTCGCGGTCACCCAAGGCCGCCTTGCCGATGGCCTCCAGCTGGTCACGGCGATCCTCATCGCGGATGCTGCGAGAGACGTTGACACCCGGCGCGCCCGGCGTGACCAGTGCGTGGCGGCCGCGAAACAGCAGGCGTGTGGACAAGGGCACGGCCTTGCCGTCCTCGGCCACGCCCGCAACCTGGACGAGCAGAGGCTTGCCCTCGGACACGCCCTTGCGGTCGCGCAGGTAGCCCGTCTGGGCGTCCGGCAAGCGCAGGAACACGCCGCCCTGCCCCTTCATGAACCGGTCGGTCGAGGCACGACAGATTGCGCCCGGTGCAAGCGCGGTCAGCGGATCGCTGGCCACCAGCAGGTCGATCAGTTGACCGTCCTGCATCAGAGCTGCAGATTCGAGGCCGAACAAATGCCCCAGAACGACTTGGCGACCCTTCATCAGGTATGTTCCTTGATCTTGGGATGGATGCCGATTGCGGCCAGCATGGCGGCGGTTTCGGACAAAGGCAGGCCCACCACGGCAGAAAACGACCCCTCCAGCCACGGTATGAAGGCCGCGGCCGCGCCTTGGATCGCATAGCCGCCGGCCTTGCCTTGCCAATCACCCGCGTCCAGATACCGCTCCAGCGCGGCCGGATCGATGGACCGCATGCGGACCTTGGTCTCGACCAGGCGCAGGGCGGTGCGCGGGCCGTGGCGCAGCGCGATCGCGGTCAGCACCACGTGGCGACGCCCCGACATAAGCCGCATGAACGACGCGGCCTCGTCCCGGTTTTCGGGCTTGCCCAGAATGCGGCGGCCCACCGCGACCGTGGTATCGGCGGTCAGCAGCGCCTCGTCATCGGCCAGATCCAGCGCGGCTGCCTTTTCGGCAGCCATGCGGCGGACATAGTCGCGGGGCGGTTCGGCCTTGCGGGGGGTCTCGTCGATATCGGCGGGACGCAGTGCGGCTGGAACGATCCCGATCTGGGCCAGCAGGTCCAGCCGCCGGGGGCTGGCCGATCCCAGGATCAGCCTGGGACATGCATTGGCCATGTCATGGCCTCCGGTGGTGTCGGCCGTCCCGAAGGACGGCTTACTTGAAGCGGTAATTGATCCGCCCCTTGGTCAGGTCATAGGTGTTCATTTCCACCTGCACCTTGTCGCCTGCCAGAACCCGGATGCGGTTCTTGCGCATCTTTCCTGCCATATGTGCGATGATCTCATGGCCGTTTTCAAGCTCGACCCGGAATGTCGCATTGGGCAGGAGTTCCTTCACGACGCCGGGGAATTCGAGCATTTCTTCCTTGGCCATGGTCACTCCGTTCTTGTCATCCCGTCAGATTCGGGACCGACGTTACATGGGACCAGAATGCGGGGAATTCAAGGAAAAAGCGCCCGGTCACCCCCGCAGAACAGTCAGGTCCGTACCCATGGCAAGGCCAACGTCGTCAAGCGCCATCCCCTGGGCGCGGAACGGATCGGGCTGGGACAGATCGCCCGGGTCATGCGCGCCCATCATCGCGACCCCCTGCCCCAGCATCGAAGCGGTGCCGTCGTCTGTCCCGGCCAACGCGGGGTCGCGCAGGCGAATGGCATGACATCCCTCGGCCTCGCCGAATTTCCCGGTGGCCAGGATCTGGCCGTCCTGCGTTTCCAGCGTCGCCTGTGTCAGGCACGCACGCGGCAGGCTCATCAGCCGCCCGTCCAGAAACCCGCGCAGCTCGGCCAGTGACACGCGCTTGCGGCACAGAATGCCGGTAACGGCGACCGGCGCGTCCTGCATCGCATCCGCCAGACTGATCCGCGCGGGAATGGCCGCGGGCGGCAGTGGTTCAACGGTGGGGGGGGCGTCAGGACGGGGGCGCGCCTGGGCTGTGGGCTGTGGCAAAGCCAGCAGAATATGCCCTTCGCGCATGTCCGGAGCCCCCATCGCCAGATGAAAGGACAAGCTGCGCAGCGGCCGATCCTCCAACATCAGGGACAGGGGCCGCGGGTCGTCCAGATGCGTCAGGAAATGATAGCCTGCAACACCCTCGAACCCGTCGACACCTTTCATTTCGGAGGTCAGTTCCGCCAGCATGGCATTGATGAAATCCGAACACAGCAGCGCATCGCTGCGCGTGGGCCGTCGCCGTTCCAACCCGCGAGAGGTCACACGCCCCAATGCCTGCCATTCGACCAGCGCCGCCACCGCCTGCGGGCACAGCGCGACCGCCCCCAGCAGATCGCCCGGCCCCTGCAGCACGACGACCAGCGGCAGTTCGGGCAGCAGTTCGGGCAGTTCAGCCAGCGTCAGCGCCCCGGGCTGTACCGACAGCGTCCTGACAGGCAGCTGGTACAACCGGTCGGCAGCGCGCCCGATGGCGGTCGCTGCGGCGCGGGATGGGGTGGGCGGGGGGGATGCAGGCAATTGCGGCGCCCCGCCCTGCCCCAGCCTGACCTGCGCGCGCGTCTGCAGCATGCGGCGCAATACGCCAGGGGCTTGGTTGCCGGGGTCTGCTTGGGTCATGTCACGTCCGAATCAGGCTGTCGCTGCCCTTTCAAAATGGACCGTCAGGATTGAAAAAGGGTTAACCGGCGGGCACCGGGGGCCGCGCGGGCAGCTGAATGCGGAATGCCGCCCCGTCCTGCCCCGGCAGATAGCTGATGTCGCCACCCAACGTCAGCATGATCTCCCGACAGATCGCCAGCCCCAGGCCCGCCCCGCCCGCACGCGCCGGGTCGTTCAGGCGCGCGAATTTCTCAAAGATCAGTTGTTGTCGCCCGCTGTCGATGCCGCTGCCATTGTCAATGATATCGATGACCGCGCCGCCGCCCTTGGGATGACCGACACGCAGGATCAGTACGGGATGCGCGGCATCGCAATACTTGCGCGCATTGCTGATGACGTTGATCAGTACCTGCAGCAGGCGGTCCGCGTCGGTGATCAGGCCCAGATGTTCCGATGGCAGGTCGCGGTCGATCAGGAACCCCCGTTCGGGCCGCGTCGCCGATGCGGCAGACAGCGCGCGGGTGATCAGATCATGCAGGTTCGCGACAGAGATCGTCAGTTGCGCCCGCCCGCTTTCCAGCACCGACAGGTCCAGTAGGTCGTCCAGCAACCGTGTCAGGCGCCCGGCCTCGTCATGGATGATACCCGCGAACTTTCCGCGTTCATCCGGCGTCAGGTCAGGATCCTTGAGGATCTCGGAGAACGCCCGGACCGATGTCATGGGCGTGCGCAGTTCGTGGCTGATCTGGCCCAGGAACGCATCTTTCTGCACCGATAGCGCGGTCAGCTTGTCGTTGGCCTGACGCAACTGGCGGGCCGTGCGGGTCAGCTCTGCCTGGGCGGCCTCCAGGCGCTGCGTCTCTTCCTTAGCGCGCTGCGCCTCGTCGGCGACCTGCAGCAGGTCGGCCACCGTCAGCGCCACGCCCCCCGCCACGCGATCGATCATCGCATGCGCGGTGGCCGATCCGATGGACCCCGCCAGCCGCCGTTCCAGCCGGGTCAGAAACCGCGGCGTCAGGTCGGGCAGATAGCCGGTCTTGCCCTGCGCACGCGCCTCGGCCTGGAAATGGCGCAGCGCGGCGTCCGGCCCCCAGACCCGGCGCGCCATCGCCAGCAACGGCTCGGCCCGGTCGTCGGCGCGCAGCATGCGGCTGTGGCGGATCGGCTCGACCGCCGACACGAAGGACAGACCCTGCAACCGTTCGACCGGATCGGGAAAACCGAAAATCGACACGCCGACAAAGGCCAGCGTGTTCACCGTCAGCGACAGCGCCACCGCAGCGGTCCACGGATCGACCCCCGGCGGCACCGGCAGGTCGCCCCCGACGCCCACCGACGGCAAAAAGATCAATGCCATCCACAGGACCGACCCGGTGCCGATACCGGCATAGGCCCCCTTGCGATTCGCGCCGCGCCACAACAGCCCGCCCAGCATCGCGGGCAGGACCTGCGCCATGCCGGTGAACGCAACCAGCCCCATCGCGGCCAGAGCCGCCGTGCCCCCCGACGCCTGATGATAGACCCAGCCCGACGCGACGACCGCCAGGATCGCCACCCGCCGCGCGTTCAGGACAAAGCCGCGCAGGTCGTCGGTCTCGTCCGGGGCGGGAATGCGGCGCAGAGCCAGCCAGGCGGGCACCAGCCAATGGTTCGACACCATCGTGGCGACCGCGATCGCGCACATGACCACCATCGACGTCGCCGCCGAAAACCCGCCCAGAAAGACGAGCAGCGCCAGCATGTCCTGACCCGCCGCCGCAGGCAGGGTCAGCACGTACAGGTCTGGGTCCGACCCGGCGGGCAACAGTTCGCGCCCCATCACGGCAATGGGCATCACGAACAGCGACATCACGAACAGGTAGGCCGGAAAGGCCCAGCCCGCGACATGCAGGCGTTCCTCGTCCGCGGCCTCGACGACCATGACCTGAAACATTCGCGGCAGCGTCAGGATCGCGGCGGCGGACACCACGATCAGCGCCGTCCAGCGGTCGGGTTTCAGCAGCCATCCCTGGGCCACCTGCGGATCGCGGCTTGCGATGGCGATGCGGTCCAGCATGTCGATGGGACCATCGGCCAGACCCCAGACCACGAACACCCCAAGCGCCACAAAGGCCACCAGCTTGACGACCGCCTCCAGGGCGATGGCGGTGACGACGCCGTGGTGGCGTTCATCGGCGGCAAGGTTTCGGGTGCCGAACAGGATGGTGAACAGCGCCAGCCCCACCGCGACCCACAGCGCCGTACCCCCCATCGCGCCCGCATCCGCACCGTTGGGCGCATCGGTGGCAAAGATGTCAAAGGACAGGCGCACCGATTGCAGTTGCAGGGCGATATAGGGGGTGGATGCGATGACCGCGATCAGCGTCACGATGGCCGCAAGCGGGTTCGATTTCCCGAACCGGGCCGAGATCAGGTCCGCGACCGAGGTCACGTGATGCATCCGCGCCACGCGCACCAGCCGCCGCAGCCCCCACCACGCCCCGGTGAAGACCAGCGTCGGCCCCAGATAGATCGTCGCAAATTCCAGCCCCGACCGCGACGCGTAGCCAACGGCACCATAGAACGTCCAGGCAGAACAATAGACCGACAGCGACAGCGTATAGACCAGCGGATGGTCCAACCAGCGCACATGCCCGCGCGCCGCAGCCCGGTCGCCGGCATAGGCCACCGCGAACATCAGCGCGACATAGGCAAGGCACGCGCCGACCAGCGCCTCAAAGGGCATCGGGGTCGCCCGGTGGCGCCTCGGCGCGCATGGTCGCGGCCTCGGCCCGCAGCAGGGCGCGATGCAGCGCGCGGATCACCACGATCAGCCCCGCCCACAACCCGAACAGTCCGGCGGCGCCACCGGCATAGGACAGGCTGCCCGGCATCCACCAGACCGGCACCAGCAACAGCAGCATCGTCAGCACCGGCAACACCCGCGCCGCATCGCCAAGACGACGACGGTGAAACGAGGCGCGTTCCAGAAACAGCGGCCGGTCAGGCATCACGCCAGCATCCGGCGAACGGTGGCGCGCAATTCCTGATTGTCGAACGGTTTCGCCAACACCGCATCGGCGCGCGCGGCGTCATCATGCGCCTGTCCCCGCGCGGTCAGCATCAGCACCGGGGTCGCCGCCAGACCGGCATCATCCGCAATGCGCAGATCCTGCAGGATCTCGGTCCCCGACCGGTTGGGCAACATCAGGTCCAAAATCACCAGACGCGGGCGGGCGGCCGTGATCGCCTCGATCCCGCCGGCGCCGTCGGTGTGCAGATCGACCGTCCACCCCTCGCGCGACAGAATGAAACGCACTGCCTCGGCAATGTTGGGCTCGTCCTCGATCATCAGGATGTCCAGTTGCATCCGCCCCTCTCCCCTGCGGCCCGGCGCGGATCATGTGCCGGATCACGGTCCCGTGTCAAAGGGCCCTTTGGGCGTGCCCGCCCTGCGGGACCAGGATCGAGGGTTCGCGCCGCGCCGGACAGTCGGCGCGCGGACAGATGCGACAGGCCGGCCCGATGGGCAGCGCGTCGTCGGGCGGCGGTCCGTCGAACGGCAGGACCAGCATCGTCGCCTCGGTCAGCAGCGGGCCGTCCAAGCCGTGCGGTTGGCGGCGCTGCGCAAACGACAGCGTGCGGAACGCCCGCCCGTCGGGGGTGACCACGATCCGTTCCAGCGCGACCTGCGGCACGGCCAGCCCGTGATACAGCGGCCACAGCGCACAGCTGTCCCCCGGCCGCGGCAATGCAAACCCCTGCGCGGCGCGGCGCAGGGTCAGAACGCCCGATCCGTCGCAGATCAACAGGCCCGCGCCCTGGAACCCCTCGGGGCGCAGATCGGCCAGACGCCGCATCACCAGATCCAGCGGCTGACCAAGCCGCGCGGCCAGACGCACCGGGTCGGGTGGCGTGCCCGCAGCCGGGATCGCGTCCATCAGCGCGCGGTCCGACAGGGCGTCCCGGTCGTCCAGCAAACCCGCCAGCAGGTCCGCGGCCATAGCACGGGCCGCATCCGACGTCAGATCACCCGGATCGGGATCGGCGCTGCCCGGTTCGGCCAGCCATGCCTCGACCTCCTCCTGGGGGGTGCTGGCCTGGCCTTCGGCCTCGAAACTGTCCAGATAGGCGACCAAGGCCTGCGCGGTCAGGGACAGGCGTTGGCTGTCCTGATGCAGGTTTGCGTGAAACCGCTGACGCCATTCGGCCGAAATGTCGCCTTCCTCGACCAGTATCGCCGCCGTGGACCGGACAGAGGTCACGGCCGACAACACCTCGTGCAGGGTGGTCAGCAGATAGGGGTCGCGCGTCATGCGGTCGGACAGGTCGACCAGCTGCCGTTCCAGCCCCGCGCCGCGCCGCGAATGCGCGATCAGCAGGCCTGACCAGCCGGGAAAGCGGGCCAGAAATTCGGTGACCTGATCCAGTTCAGGCACGGTGCCCCCGGCAACGGGGTGGGCCGCAGCCTCGCGCAGGGCGGCAATGCGCACCTCTTCGCGGCCTTCGGCCAGTTCGTCGGGGGGGACGTCCAGAACCTCGGCCAGTCGGGCGATCAGGTCGGCGCCGACCGGGCGGCGGTTGTGTTCGATCAGGTTCAGATAGGCGGGCGAAATGCCCACCGCACGCGCAACATCAGCCTGTCGCCGGGCCATCGCCATCCGGCGTTCCCGGATCCGCGTCCCGGTCAGGACGGTGGCGGGACGCACCGCCACGGCCTAGACCGCCAGACCGTGTCGCCCGGCAAGATCGGTAAAAAATTGCCACGCCACGCGGCCCGACCGGGCGCCACGCGTGGCCTGCCATTCGATCGCCTGCGCGCGCAGATCGTCGGGATCGACCGTCAGGTCATAGGCCGCGCAATAGCCGTCAATCATTGCCAGGAACTGATCCTGGTCGCAGGGATGAAAGCCCAGCCACAGGCCGAACCGGTCGGACAGCGAGACCTTTTCCTCGACCGCCTCGCCGGGGTGGATGGCGCTGGCGCGTTCGTTGTCGATCATCTCGCGCGGCATCAGGTGGCGGCGGTTCGATGTGGCGTACAGAACCACGTTTGCGGGCCGGCCGCTGATGCCGCCGTCCAGCACGGCCTTCAGCGATTTGTACTGGGTATCGTCATGGCTGAAGGACAGATCGTCCGCAAAGAGCACGAACCGGCGTTCGGGGACCGACCCCAAGATCGCCAGCAGCCGCCCGACGGAATGCAGGTCGTCGCGCGCGATTTCGACCAGAACCAGCGGCAGGCCCTGCGCCACGGCCTCGGCATGAACGGCCTTGACCAGCGACGACTTTCCCATGCCGCGCGCGCCCCACAGCAGGGCGTTGTTCGCCCCAAGGCCGCGCGCGAATTGCAGGGTGTTGTCCAACAGCGTACGCCGCGACCGGTCGATGCCGATCAGCTGGTCCAGCCCCACCCCGGCCACATGGGCCACCGGCACCAGGCGATCAGGGTCGGCCTGCCAGACAAAGGCGGTCGCCTCGTCGAACCGGGGCACAGGAGCGGGTGGCGGGGCCAGCCGGTCCAGCGCATCGGCGATCCGCGTCAGCGCAACCGTCATTCGTCGTCCTCGATCCACAGGCCCTTTGCCCGCAGGTCGCGTTCACGCACCACTTCGATGCGGCGAACGATCTGGATCGAAATCTCGTACAACCCGTACACGACCGAGAACAGCACCAGCTGGCTGCCCACGTCGGGCGGGGTCAGACAGGCAGCCAGCGTCAGGATGATCACCACCGCATAGCGGCGCGTGTTGGCCAGCGACTGCGACGACACCAGCCCCGCCCGACCCAACAGCGCCAGCGCCACGGGCAGTTGGAACGACAGGCCGAATGCCAAGATGAACCGCGTGGTCAGGGTCAGGTATTCGCTGACCGATCCCTGAAAGACGATGCCCGCCAACCGGGTGCCGTCCCCCGCCGCCGCAGGATCGTCCGGCAGCGCCAGCGGTCCCTGCTGAAAGCCCAGGAAGAAGGCAAAGACCATCGGCAGGATGATGTAATAGGCAAAGGCGGCCCCAAGCGCGAACATTGCGGGCGATGCCAGCAGGAACGGCAGGAATGCACGGCGTTCGGTCTTGTACAGACCCGGCGCGACAAAGCGCCACAGCTGATAGCCGATCACCGGGAACGACATGATGAACCCACCAAAGAACGCGATGCGGACCGCGACCGAAAAGCCCTCCTGCAGCTTCAGCAGGATCAGGCCGCATTCCTGGCCACGCTCTTCCAGAGCGGCACAGATCGGCCTAGTCAGAAAATTGTAGATCGGGTTCCAGATCAGGTAGGCCAGGATCATCGCCGTGATCAAGGCCAGCACGGACCAGATGATCCGGGTGCGCAGTTCTTTGAGATGTTCGATCAGCGGGGCCGAGCTGCCATCAAGATCATCGTTGATCGGAGTATGCGCTGACACTTACAGGTCCTTCGTGTCCGACCGCCGCACGCCGGAGATGCGGCGGCGCGAATCGGGATTGGGCGCCACTTCGGCAGGGGTCTGGCCCGCAGGCTGCGTCGCCGAATTCGCGGGTTGAGCGGCGGGCGCGGGCACGGCGGCATCGGCACCGCCATCCGCAACCGGGGCTGCTGGGTCGGGCTGGATCCGCTGACCCATGTTGGTCTTGGGGTCCCATTTCTCGAACTTGGTCACGGCGCGGTCCAATGCGTCCAGACCGCGGCTGTTCTTGGAGGTCAGCGAGGACAGGTTCTTCATGCCCTTGGCAGCCTCGTCCAGGCCGCTGCCTTTGGCTGCGTCCTCCATCGCGCTGGTGAACTCGCGGGCCATGCCCCGGGCCCGCGCCATCAACCGTCCAAGCGTATGGAACAGCTTGGGCAGATCCTCGGGGCCGATGACGACAAGCGCGACCACGCCGATCATCAGCAATTCGCTCCAGCCGATATCAAGCATTCGAAAACTCGACCTTGTGGCGCACGGTTCAGGTACGGGTGTCGGTATGCGGCGTCACGTCGCGCGCATCGGTGCCCGGAACGGTATGAACCGGTGCGACAGGCTGGGTCGGCGTGTCCAGGGTCGTGGGCTTGTCCGCGGGCTGTTCGGCGGTGGGTTCATTCAGACCTTTCTTGAAGGCGGTGATTCCCTTGCCGAATTCGCCCATCAGGGACGAAACCTTGCCGCGCCCGAACAGAACGAGGACGACGATGGCGATGACCAGAAGGGCCATGGGGGACGGTGCGTGCATTTCAGTTCTCCGTACCGGTGTCAGGCCGTTGACCTGAGTTCAAGGACTGCGGCCAACTATAGGCCTAGTCCGCAGCCGTTGAAAGCCCACGCCGCATGATTCACCATCGCCCCTGCCCGGTCTACCATGCGATGACGCGATTTTGACGGCGCGTCCCGTCTTGGCAGGCACTTCGGGGCGCGCAATAAGGGCTGCATGGATCTGCAACTGTACCTGACCGCATTCGTCACGCTGTTCGTGGTCATCGACCCGATCGGCCTGACCCCGATCTTCATCGCGCTGACGCCGGGCCAGTCGGGAATGGAACGTCGGCGCATCGGCGCACGGTCGCTGATCATCGCCGCGGTGCTGTTGACGCTGTTCGGACTGACGGGCGACGCGATCCTGTCGGCCATCGGCATCTCCATTTCGGCCTTCCGCATCGCGGGCGGCCTGTTGCTGTTCCTGACCGCGCTGGACATGCTGTTCGAACGCCGCACCGAACGCCGCGAAGGCCAGGCCGAAGGAGAGAACCACGCCGACGATCCGTCCGTCTTTCCCCTGGCCATGCCGTTGCTGGCCGGTCCCGGCGCGCTTGCCACGATGATCCTGCTGGTCGGAGAGAACCGTGGTCTGGGCCATGTCGTCATGGTCCACCTGATGATGCTGAATGTTCTGGGCATCTGCATGGTCCTGTTCGCGCTGGCGACGCCGCTGGCACGCGCGCTTGGGCGGACCGGGGTGATGGTGGTGACGCGGCTGCTAGGCATGCTGCTGGCCGCGCTGTCGGTGCAGTTCGTGATCGACGGGCTGCGCGGATCGGGCCTGTTCGGATGAGCGGCGACGACATCGCCCGCCTGGCCTTTTATGCGATGCTGCTGGTCGTCATCGGCGGCGCGATGCTGTTCGAACTGTCCGGCCGGGGTGGCCGCGCCCTGCGCGCGCTGCTGTTGTGGGCGGTGATCATCGCCGGGCTGGCGGCCGGATACGACTGGTGGCAGCAGACCTATGGCCCCCGTCAGCAGGTGCTGGAGGATGGCACCCGGATAGAGGTTCCCGCAGGGCCCGGCGGCCATTTCCACCTGGAGGCCGTGTTGAACGGCACACCCATCGATTTCATCGTGGACACCGGCGCGACCAGCATCGCGCTTGGCCGCGACGATGCCCGGGCGATCGGGCTGGACCCGGACGCGCTGCGGTTCGGGGGGCAGGCGGTGACAGCCAACGGCCGCGTGGCGACGGCCCCCGTCACAATCGCGGAATTCGCGATCGGCGATGTGGTGGACCGTGACGTGCGGGCGGTGGTGATCGACAGCGCGCTGCAGGACAGCCTGCTGGGCATGTCCTATCTGCGCCGCTTTGCCCGCGTCAGCTTTCAGGGCGACCTGCTGGTTCTGGAACGCTAGCGCGGCGTCGCACCCGACATCTGGCGGATGGTTGCAAAAATCACGTCGATGCCGCGCGCCAGCTGGTCGTAATCGGTCCATTCCTCGGGTGCGTGGGAAATTCCGCCCCGGCTTGGCACAAAGATCAGTCCCGTGGGCGCGAACCCCGCCATGATCATGGCGTCATGCCCCGCGCCGCTGACCATCACCCGGTGCGACACGCCAAGCGTCTCGGCCTGCGCGGACAGCGCGGCGTGGATCTGTTCCGACAGGGGCGTCGGTGGGGCATACAGCTGGCGTTCCACCTGGGCAGTCAGACCGTTGCCCTGCGCATGCGCCACGGCGCCCTGCACCATCTCTATCAGGCGCAGCACGTCCTCTTCGGCGGGGGCGCGCAGATCGACGGTGAAGGTCACCAGATCAGGGATGACATTGGCGCCGCCGGGCAGCACCTCCATCTTGCCGACGGTCAGCACCGACTGTCGCCCGACCTGCCGCGCCAGATCCGGCAACAGCGACAGGATGCCGACCGCGCCGGCCAGCGCATCGCGGCGCTGGTCCATCGGCGTGGTGCCGGCATGGCCCGCCTGACCGCGCACGGTCACGCGCAGTTGCGCCAACCCCACGATGCGATCGACGATGGCAATGTCCTGGCCCTCGGCCTCCAGGACCGGGCCCTGTTCGATATGCAGTTCCAGAAAGGCATGCACCGATCCGGGCAGCAACGCCGCCTGCCCCGCCCGCGCCGGGTCCAGCCCATAGTCAGTCATGGCCTGTGCAGCCGACACGCCCGCATCATCGCACAGATCGTCCAGCACTGCGGGGTCTAGTTGTCCGGTCAGCAGGCGCGACCCGAACAGGCCGCCGCCGAAACGGGTGCCTTCCTCCTCGATCATGGCCACCACCTCGATGGGGCGGTCAGGACGCAGACCCAGATCACGGAACAGAAACGCGGTCTCGATCCCCGCGACGACGCCCGCAGGGCCGTCGAAACGACCGCCATTGGGCACCGAATCCAGATGCGATCCGACCAAGATCGGCGCCAGGTCCGGGCGCGCGCCCTCCAACCGGCCAAAGACGTTGCCGACGGCATCCTCGCGGACCTGCAACCCGGCCTCGACCATGCGGCCGGCCACGAAATTTCGTGCGGCACGATATTCGGGGCTGTAGGTCAGCCGCGTGGTACCCCGACCGGGCGTCGCATTGAAACCATCGATGCCCTCGATCAACGCCTCGATCCGGCGCACATCCGCAAACCCTGTCATCCGATCAGCCCCACGAACAAACCTGCCAGCACGACCGACACCATCGTCACCGTGACAAAGCCCGCGACCAACATCGGCGGCAGCAGATGCGCGGTCAATGCCTCGCGTTCGACGGCGTCGTCGGTCAGCGTGTCGATGACGTCCTTGGTGATGATATAGTCGGCCGGGAACCCGTAAAGCGCGGTCAGCGAACAGGCAAATGCCATCGCGGGTGTGATCCCCAGCAGGCGACCCGTGACCCAGGACGCGACATACATCCCCACCAGCCCGATCGCGATGATCGTCACCAGCGGCACGGCCAGTTGGCCCAGCATTTCAGGCGTGGCACGTTTCAGCCCGTCAAAGATGAACACCATCAGGACCAGCACCGTGAACCCAAAGGCATTGGCCTTGCGCAGCGGCTCACGCTCCAGGAACCCGACCGACGTCGCAACGACGCCGAACACCAGGCACAGCACGAATGGGCTGATGGTGACCACCGGGGCGGCCATTTCCGACACGCCCCAGGCCGCCAGCGCCACGACGCCAAGCCGCAGCATCTTGAAATACGGTGTGTCATAGGCCGCAGGCAGACGTGCGAACAAACGCGGCGGCATTGGCGCGTCACCGGTTTCGGCGACCGGGGCCACGCCCTGCCAGCGACCTGCCCGATGCAGGTCCAGCACGCGCCGCCCCTCGCGCTTCAGCATGATGGCGGTCAGCGGATAGCCCGCAAAGCCCTGCATCACATAGATCAGGATCGCCAGCACCGACAGCGCCTGCAGGCCCGCATCGGCCGCCGCCTGCGACATGATCAGCGACGCCACGACCCCGCCGACCAGCGGCGGCGTCGCAATCACCACCGTCTGCCAGTCCAGTACCGCCACCCCCGCGGTAAACAGCAGCGCCAAGATGCCGCCGATGCCGGACAGTGCCACGACCACCGTGCGCCATTGCCGCGCAAGTTCCGCAAACGACAGCAGCGTGCCCATGTTCGTGATCAGCAGGTACATCGCCAAGAACACGATCGGCGTCTGAAACCCTGCGACCTGAACGATGTCTTCGGGAAAGAACGTCCAATATCCGAACAGGAACAAAATCGCGCAGACAAAAACGGACGGCAGCCACGACCGCGTCCGGGTCGAGACCACATCACCGATCCACAGGATCAGCGCCAGGATGGAAAAGGCCAGCAATTGCGGCATCGGACAACGCCTTTCGAATCAGGATCTGTCAATTGGCGACCTCGTGGCGCAACAGTCGCCGTGCCTGGATCGTGATGGCCGCCACGATTGATCCATCCGGATGTATTGTGCAACGGTCAATCGTCGCATTGATATCGATGCCCCATGCGCCGCCGCGAGGACCTGAATGCAGACCGACGATGCCGATGCGATGCTGGACCGGATGCTGAAGGGCGATCTGTCCGAACTTCTGTCGATCAGCTATGTCGTGCTGGCCAACAATCAGGTGACCAACCGCCATATCGAACGGCTGCACGATATGCCGGTGCAATGCTGGTCGGCACTGCTGGCGACGGTCACCTTTCCCGGCCTGCGGGCGCGCGACCTGATGGCCCTGTTTCCACGTCCGCAGAACACGCTCAGCCGTGCGCTGGCCCTGCTGCAGACGCGCGGCCTGATCGAACAGCGTCCCTGCCCACAGGATGCGCGGGCCAAACGGTTATACCCGACACCTGCGGGGAACGACGTGCTTGCCGTGATCCGCCAGACCGCACGCCAGCGGCAGGAAGAGATTTTCGGCGTCCTTGATGATACCGAACGCGCGACGTTTCTGGCGCTGTGCCACAAGATCGCGGCCGGGCCGAACATGGTCAGGTCGGACGTGATGACCGATCAGCCCAATCGGACGGGGATACCCTTTGACGCGGGTGTGCCGGACGCCAGATCGCCGCGTGACAGCGGTGACAGGGGGTTCAGCTCCGGAAAATAACCCGCGATACAGCCGCGCGGAATGTCATAGGGGATGACCCGCAACCCGTCGACCCGCCGGGCGATTCCATCGTCAGCAGCCGAAGTCAGCGTGATCCGCTGTTCCGCCACCAGCCCTGCGGCCGCCATATCCTCGCGCGCCATCATCACCAGCATACGGTCACCCTCGATCCCGCGCAGTCTGTCGGACATGCCATAGACGGTGGTGTTGAACTGATCGTTCGACCGCAGCGTGATCAGTCGAAAGACACCATCCTGCGTGCCAAGGCCCGTCGCGTCCAAGCTGGCGGGACATGTGAACTGTGCCCTGCCGCTGTCTGTTTGCCAGTCGCGGTTGCGCGCCGGATTGTCACGGTAAAACCCGCCCGGCTGGTTCATGCGGCCTTCGAAATCCTTGAAGTCCTCAGGATAAACCGCCTCGATCAGCGCCCGAATGCGGGCATAGTCGGCGGCCCACCTTGCCCATGGCATCTTGGGATTCGGGTCCAGCGTCGCCGCCGCCATTCGCGCCACGATGACGGTCTCGGACAACAGATGCGGGCTGGCCGGCGTCCGGTTGCCGATCGAGCCGTGAATATGACTAAAGCTGTCCTCGACCGAGACCTGCTGGCTCACGCCCGACTGCATGTCCTGCTCGGCGCGCACCAGACATGGCAGGATCCACGATGCCTTGCCCGGCATCAGATGGGTGCGGTTCAGGCGTGTAGCCACATGCACGGTCAGCGGCATCGACCGCCACGCAGCCGCAACACGGTCGGTATCAGGCACCGCGCGGGCAAGGTTGCCGCCCAACCCCACGAACCCGGTCGCCCGCCCCTCCAGCAATGCCTCGACAAAGGCAGTGGTGTTCCACCCCTCCTCCATCGGCGGCTGGATGTCGAACAGGTCGCGCAGACGATCGTTGGGTGCCAGGTCCGGCTTTTCGGTGATGCCGACGGTGCGCTGACCCTGGACATTGGAATGGCCGCGCACCGGGCTGCATCCTGCCCCCTTGCGGCCGATATTGCCCCGCAGCAACAGCAGATTGACCAGCGTCCCGATCGCGTCAGAGCCATGAACATGCTGCGTCAGACCCATGCCATAGACACCGATCACGGCACGGGACCTGGCATAGATCGCACCGATCCCTTCCATCGCCGCGCGGGTCAGACCGCTGACCTGCTCCAGATCGGACCAGTCGGTCGCATCGACCCAATCCATCCACGCCTGCATGCCATGCGTATGGATGTTCAGAAAATCATGGTCCAGAACGCCACCCTGGCTCCGTTCCAGCGCCAGCACATGCTTGGCGATTCCCGTCAGCGCAGCGATATCACCGCCCGCCTGTACCTGCAGGTACGTGTCCGCGATTTCCGTCGGGGCGCCGATCGTCATCTGCCATGGGCTTTGCGGATTCGCAAACTCCAGCAACCCCTTTTCGCGCAACGGGTTGATGGCGACGATGCAGCAGCCACGTTTCGCGGCCTGTTGCAACGGGTGCAGCATGCGGGGGCTGTTCGTACCGGGGTTCTGACCGATCTGCAGGATCATGTCGCAATTGTCGAAATCGTCAAGCACGCAGGTGCCGACCGGCGATCCAACGACCGTCTTCAGCCCGACCGATGTGGTCTCGTGACACATGTTCGAACTGTCGGGCAGGTTCACGTGACCAAATACCCGCGCGTACAGGCCGTACAGAAAGGACGCCTCCAGACCTGCCTTGCCGGACGCATAGAATGTGACGGCCTTTGGCTCCATCGCGCGCAGACCCTGTCCGATTTCGGTAAAGGCCTCATCCCAGGTCGTCTCCAGATACCGATCGCTGGCCGCGTCATAGCGCAAGGGGTGAGTCAGGCGGCCCGCCATCTCAAGGTCGTATTCCGACCATGTGACCAATTCCGAAACGGTGTGATCCAGAAAGAAGTCCGGGCCACAACGCTCTTTGGTCAGGTCCCACAGGGTCGCCTTGGCACCGTTCTCACAGAACTCCACGACATGCGGGTTTGGAGGTTTGCCCCACGCACAGGACGAACACATCATCCCCCCGGGCTTGTTCTGACGGCGCAAGGTATCCATCGCACCCAGGCCCGGCCTGACCGCGCGGGCCACCTGTGCCATCCCTTGTGCGGAACCCCAACCTCCGACAGGGCCATCATACGAAAATACGCTGTCGTCAGTTTTGGATGGATCGTCGGTCATGTCAGGCTCCTGTCAGGGGAACGGGGGCGGCGCGCCGCCCCCGCAGACGTTCAAGCCGCCGGGACGAACGGGTCAGGCAGACCCGCCAGCAGCTTGTCCGGCGTCATCGGAAAATCGTGCAAACGCACGCCGCAGGCGTTGTAGATCGCGTTCGCGACAGCGCCTGCCGCCCCGCAGATGCCCAATTCGCCCACACCCTTGGCCTGGATCGGTGACGCATGGGGGTCGCGTTCCTCCAGCAGGATCACCTCCATGTCGGGAATGTCTGCATGGACCGGGACGTGATATTCGGCCAGATCGTGGTTCACCAGATGACCGTCACGGCTGTCAAAGGACAGTTCCTCGGTCAGGGCACTGCCGATACCCCAGACCATGCCACCCAGACATTGCGAACGGGCCGTCTTGGCATTCAGAACCCGCCCAAATCCGAACACCCCGGTCATACGACGAATGCGGGTTTCGCCGGTAAAGGCGTTGACCGCGACCTCGCAAAAGAACGCGCCATAGGTGGACTGATTGACCTTCTCCATCAGGTCACCCGGTTCGATCCTGCCGGTGCGGATCAGGTCCTCGGACAGCAGGTCCGTCACGGGCCGCGGTTCTGTCCCCTCGGCCCACGCCATCCCATCCTGCAGCAGCAAATCGTCCGAGGCACACCCAAGCGTCTGCGCCAACGTCGCACGGATCGCCTCGCATGCTCGAAACACCGCGGATCCGGTCGACGATGCGCCCCAACTTCCGCCCGAACCCGCACCCGGCGGCAGGCGGCTGTCGCCCAGACGAACCGTGGTTCGGTCGATGGGCTGCCCCAGCATTTCTGCCGCGACCTGACCCAGAATGGCATAGCTTCCGGTGCCGATATCCGTGTGGTCCGTTTCAACGATCACATGGCCATCGGCCGTCAGCGTGACCCGCGCCTCGGCCTTGGCAAGGATGTTGACGCGCGCAGCAGATGCGACACCCATGCCGATCCACCATTCGCCCTCGCGCCGTGCGCACGGCGTGGAACTGCGCTTGTCCCAGCCAAAGGCGGCGGCGCCCGCGTCCAGTGCCTCAATCAGCCTGCGAGAGGAATAGGGCGTCCCATCTCCGGGGACGGCGTCGGGCAGATTGCGCTTGCGCAATTCGACAGGGTCGATGCCCGTAGCCTCGGCCAATTCGTCCATGGCCACTTCAAGCGCCTGCATGCCGACAGCCTCTCCAGGCGCGCGCACGGACCCGGCAGTCAGGCGCGTGATGTCGGCCTTGCGTACCGCCAAAAGACGATTTTCTCCGGCATAAAGGAATTCGGATGCCTGGGTCACCGGCTCGGAAAAACTTTCTCCGGGCAGGTTCGACACCAACGCCTCGTGCCCGAATGCAGTCAGGCGACCATCGGGACCGCATCCCAGCCGGATGCGCTGTTCGGTCTCGGACCGCCGCATGATCGACTGGAACACCTGCTGACGGCTCATGACGACCCGGACCGGACGGCCCAGATCCTGTGCGGCAAGCGCTGCGGCCACCGCCTCGTGCGAAATGCCCAGCTTTGATCCAAATCCGCCGCCGACATAGGGCGACAGCAACCGCACCCGTTCGGGGTCGATCCCCAGACTGTCGGCCAGCTCAGCAACGTTGAAGCTCAGCATCTGCAGGCTTCCCCACAGGGTCAGATCGTCCCCATCCCATTCCGCAACTGCTGCATGCGGTTCCATCGCAGCACTGACATGGCCGGGCGTCGTCAGTGTCAGATCGACGGAATAGGCAGCCTCACGCATGGCACGATCCAGATCGCCTGCGGTGATCGGATCTGCGCCGGGCTCGGCGTTGGCATCCAGTGGCATGAACGTCGCACCGTCCGACTGATCGTCATAGTCGATGCGCAGCGCCTTGGCAGCCGTCGTGGCCTGTTCGAACGTCTCTGCCACGACCAATGCGACAGGTTGCATGGGAAAATCGACCTTGGAGACGTCCTGTTCGGGTGCCTCTCCTGCGGTTCCTTGTGCCGCGCGGCGCAGCATGCGTTCCGACGAAAAAACGCCCAGAACGCCTGGCATCGCCAGAACCTCCTCGCGGTGAATTCTGGTAACACGGCCCGTGCTGATCGTCGCGCCAACCAGAACGCCTTCGGCACAGTTCGGTCGAGCGTATTCCGCAGCATAGGTCGCAGTTCCCGCCACTTTCAGCGGCCCTTCGGGTCGGTCCAGCGGTTTGCCGATCACGCCCTGTCGGGTCCTGTCCAGCATGTCACGGGTATCGGGGGTGTCATAGGTATCGCTCATGGTCATTCCCCCGTGGCTTCCGCCAGCACCGCAGCAAGCGCGCGGCGAGCCAGCGTGATCTTGAAATCGTTATGGCCTTGGCCGCGCGCATCCTCCAGCAGCAGGTCAGCCGCCTTGTCGAACAGCGCCGGCGTGGCGCGTTCGCCCACCAGCAGCGTCTCTATGCGCTCATCCGTCCATGGCTTGTGGGCGATGCTGCCAAAGGCCATCTGCGCGGCGCCGATGCGGTCACCGTCCATGCGGATCGCGGCCGCGACGGATACCAGCGCAAAGGCATAGGACGCACGGTCACGCACCTTGCGGTACAGCTGGCGCCCACCGATCGGCGCTGGCAGGCGGATCGCGGTGATCACCTCGCCTGCGTTCAGCACGTTGTCACGCGACGGGTCATCACCCGGCAGACGGTGGAAATCACGCATCGCAATCTCGCGCGTGCCCTGCGGACCCTCGGTCTCGACCATGGCGCGCAGTGCCGACAGGGCCACGGCCATGTCTCCGGGATAGGTTGCAATGCAGGCGTCAGATGCACCAAGGATCGCATGGTTGCGGTTCACCCCACCCTGCGCCGCGCAGCCGGTTCCCGGTTCGCGTTTGTTGCAGGGCGACCGCCCGTCCATGAAATAGCCACACCGCGTCCGCTGGCACAGATTGCCGCCCATCGTCGCCTTGTTGCGCAACTGTGGGCTGGCACCGGCCAGAATGGCCCGCGACAACAGCGGCCAATCGGCACGGATCTGCGGATGCGCCGCGCAGTCGGAATTGCTGACCAAGGCGCCGATGCGCAGGCCATCGCCCACGGGGGCAATGTCGTTCAGGCCGACGCGGTTGATGTCCAGCAGGGCGTCGGGCGTTGCGACCTCCAACTTCATCAGGTCCAGCAGGTTGGTGCCGCCTGCGATGAACATCGCGGGGCTGCCGACGGCCTGTGCCAGATCGCCCGCGCGGTCGTATTCGAATGCCTTCATTGGGCGGCCTCCGTCTGGGACATGGCGTCGCGAATGGCGGCCAGGATATTGTCATAGGCACCACAGCGGCACAGGTTGCCACTCATCCGTTCGCGGATTTCGGCATCGGCCACGGCGGGTTTGTCGGCGGGATCGGCGGTGACGGCACTGGGCCAACCCTGACGGATCTCTTCGATCATGGCAGTGGCGGAACAGATCTGGCCGGGGGTGCAATAGCCGCACTGGAACCCGTCATGGTCGACAAACGCCGCCTGCAGGGTCGACAGCGCATCAGGGGTGCCGATCCCCTCGATGGTGGTGATCTCATCCTCGTCATGCATGACCGCCAGCGTCAGGCAGGAGTTGATGCGCCGACCATTGACGATCACGGTGCACGCGCCGCATTGGCCGTGGTCGCAACCCTTTTTCGTGCCGGTCAGCCCAAGGTCCAGACGCAGGACATCAAGCAGACTACGGCGAGGGTCGCCGTGATATTCGTGGGATTGGCCGTTGACGGACAACCTGGCGGCGGGGCGTTTTGCCATTGGGGGCTCCTTGGACCGCGGTGCTGGGTCCAAGGCAACGTGGTCCGGGCCAGCCGGTTCCCCCTATCGCGCGACGGTCACGCCACCAGCGCCGTGGCGTTCCGCCGCGCCCGGTTCTGGGCGATCATCGCACAGATCAGCAGCTGCGCCATGTGATAGATCAGCAGCGGCAGGACCGTTGCCCCGACGGTTTCGGCCGGGAACAGTGCGGTGGCGATGGGCAGGCCCGTCGCCAGGCTTTTCGTCGACCCGCAAAAAAACAGGACGATCCGATCCTCGACCGGCAGGCCGAACACCCGGCCAGCCCCCACCATCAGGCTGAACACACAGGCCAGCAGGACCAGCATCACCGCGATCAGCGCGATCAGTGCGGTGGGCGGGATCGTGGCCCACAGGCCGGACACCGTGCCCGCGCTGAAGGCGGAATAAACGATCAGCAGGATCGCGCCGCGGTCGACCACCAGGGTCAGCATCTTGCGGTTGCGCACGAACGCGCCGACCCACGGGCGCAGGATCTGACCCAGAACAAACGGCAGCAGGATCTGCGTGCCGATGCGCAGCACCGCGTCCAGGCTGACGCCGCCCTCTCCGGTCTGCAGCAGCAGCGCGACCAGCGCGGGTGTCAACGCCACGCCGATCAGGTTCGACAGCGACGCCGCACAGATCGCCGCAGGCACATTGCCCCCCGCCATCGACACGAACGCGATCGAGCTTTGGATCGTCGAGGGCAGCACCGCCAGGAACACCAGCCCCAAGGTGACCTGTGGCCCTAGCAGATCGCCAAAGATCAACGCAAATGCCATGCCCAGCACCGGGATCATCAGATAGGTCGCCGCGAATGTCAGCCCCTGCAGCCGCCAGTTCAGCAGCCCCGCCCGAACAGATGCCGGATCCAGCTTGGCCCCGTACAGAAAGAACAGCAGCGCCACCGCCCAATAGGTCACCTGACCCAGGGCATCCGCCGCCACGCCGCGCGCCGGCAGCATCAGCCCCACCATGACCGTTCCCAGCAGCATCAGCATGTAGCTGTCGATGCCGATGCGTTTCAGAAATCCCATGTCCGTCTCCTTACAGGCCGATGGCCATGCCGTCCTTGCGACTGTCCGACCCGCCCTCCAGCAGACCGTCCCCGATGCGGATCGCCTGCGACCCGCCCATCGGGCCGGTCAGACGCCGGATCATGTGACCCCGCGCGGCCAGATCGTCGCAGATGTCCTGCGGCAGGGTCGGTTCGACCTGCAGGACGCCTTCGGTGGCAAAGGTCCGCGGTTCGTCCATCGCCGCCTGCAGCGACAGGCCGCGGTCGATCACCGCCGACAGGAACGCCGCATGCCCCGCCGCCTGATAATGGCCGCCCATCACCCCGAACGGCATGACGGTACGCCCGCCCTGCGTGACCATGCCGGGAATGATGGTGTGCATCGGACGCTTGCGCGGGCCGATGGCGTTCGGATGGCCGGGGATCAGCCGGAACGACGCGCCCCGGCTCTGGAACAGCACACCGGTCGCGGGGTCGAGCCGCCCAGACCCGAATCCGTGAAAGATCGAATTGATAAACGACACTGCGTTCCCCAGCGCGTCCACGACGCACAGATAAATGGTGTCCTTGTGTTCGGGTTCGTCCCACAGGGCCGGTGCCTGGGCGCGGGTCATGTCGATGCGCGCGCGCAGGGCGGCGATGGCCTCGTCCGACAGCAACCGGTCGGTCAGCCCCGCGCAATGGTCCGCATCGCCCAGCAGTTCGTCGCGGTGGTGATACGCCAGCTTGGTCGCCTCGGCGTGGACATGGATGCGGTCGGCGGGCGCCAGCGCGGCCATGTCGAACCCCTCGATGATCTTCAAGATCAACAGGGCGGCCAGCCCCTGTCCGTTCGGCGGGCATTCGTGGACGTCGAACCCGCGATAGCTGGCACAGATCGGGTCGACCCATTCGGCCCCGTCCGTCGCCTCCGCGAAATCCTGTTCAGTGTGCAGCCCGCCAAGGGACCGCAGATGCGCGACCATGCGCGCGCCGGTGTCGCCCTGATAGAACGCGGCAGGCCCGTGGTCCGCGATCTCCTCCAGTCGGTCGGCCAGCAGGGGTTGGGCAAAGCGCGTGCCGGCCGTGGGCACGGGCAGGAAATGCGCCGCTGCATGCGGATCGGCCGCAACGGTGGCCTGCCCCTCAGCCCAGTCCTGGGCCACGCGGGGGGTGATCGGAAAACCGTCGCGGGCATGGCCGATGGCGTCGCGGAACAGCCGCGACAGCGGCAGGCTGCCCAGATCCGCATGCAACCGGCACCACGCGGAAATCGCGCCGGGCACAGTCACCGCATGGGCGCTGGACTGTGGGATCGTGTCGGTCAGCCCCGCGGCCCGCAATGCGTCGATGGTCGCGGCGGCCGGTGCGCGCCCAGACCCGTTCAGCGCCCGCACCGGCCCGTTCGCAGGCGCGTACAGTGCAAAACAATCGCCACCCATCCCGGTCATCAACGGGTCGACCACCGCCTGCACGGCGCTGGCGGCGATGGCGGCGTCGACCGCGTTCCCGCCCTCGGCCAGAACGGCCAGTCCCGCGGCGCTGGCCAACGGGTGCGACGTGGCGACCATCGCGCGTCCGGACAGGGTGGACGGCCTGCGGCCCGACAGGAAATCGAATGCGGTCATGGGAATGGCTCTCCGGCGTGGAATCACATGGTCAAGCGGTTCCGCTATGTATACATGTTGTGGGCACAAGAATACAATTGATGGATTTTCCGATGTCCCCGACCCGATCGGCCGATCAGATCCACGCAGCGCTGTCAGCGCAGATCATCGCGGGCACGCTGCGCCCCGGCGACCCGTTGGCAGAGACGTCCCTTGCCGCGCGGTTCGGCATGTCACGAACCCCGGTCCGCGAGGCCCTGCAGCGGCTGGCGACGGAGGGGCTGGTGGAACGCGGGCCGCGCCGTGCCTTTCTGGTACGCCGGATGGGCAGCGACGCCCTCCGCCACCTGTTCGAGGCCGTGGCCGAACTGGAGGCGCTGTGCGCCAGCCTGTCCGCGCTGCGCATGACGCCGACGGATCACGCGTTGCTGGCGGGGATCCTGGACCGCGACGACCTGCCCGGCGCGGATTACGCGCAGGCCAACATGCGCTTTCACGAGGCGCTGCGCCACGGCGCGGGCAACACCGTGCTGGCCGATCTTCTGTCCGACCTGAACCGGCGCAGCCTGCCGTGGCGCAACGCCCAGTTCCGGGTGCGCGCGGCCCGCATCGCCACGTCGCGTGCGGAACATCGCGCCATCCTGACGGCGATCACCGCCCGCGATGCGGACCGGGCGGCCGATCTGATGCGGGCGCATATGGGCACGTCGCTTGGCGTGATCCTTGAAATGATCGCCGCGCGGGACTGACCCCTATTCCGCGGGCTGGGGTTTCGGATCGGCCACGGGAACGTCCCGGCGACCGATCCGTTCAATCAGAACATAGATCACCGGCGTCAGAAACAGCGTCAGCACAAACGCCAGCGACAGCCCGCCCACGATGACGGCACCGATGGCGCGACGGCTTTCCGCCCCCGCCCCCGACGCGGTGGCCAATGGTACTGCCCCCAGGATCGTGGCGATGGTCGTCATCAGAACGGGCCGCAGCCGCGTCACGGCACCCTCGCGCGCGGCGGTGACCAGATCGCGACCCTCCTCGCGCAGCTGGTTGGCGAATTCGACGATCAGAATGCCGTTCTTGGCCATAATCCCGATCAACAGAATCATCCCCACCTGTGAAAAGATGTTCACCGACGCTCCGGTCAACAACAACGTCGCCACCGCCCCCGCCAGCCCCAAGGGCACCGTCAGCATGATCGTCAGCGGCGTGCGAAAGCTTTCGAACTGTGCCGCCAGCACCAGGAACACGATCAACAGCGCCATGCCAAAGACGGTCGCGACACCGCCCTGATTCTCCTGATAATCCGCGGCCTGTCCGCGCCAGACCAGCAACGCGCCGGCGGGCAGGTCGGTCGCGGCCTGTTCGACGATGGCGATGGCGCGGGCCAGATCGGTCCCCTCGACCAGATCGGCCTCGGTCTCGACCGACACCAGCCGGTCATAGCGGTCGATGGACGGTACCGTGGCCCCGGTCGTGACGTCGGCGAATGCCGACAGCGGGATCAGGTCGCCGCGCGTGTTGCGGATCAGCACGGACAGCATGTCCTGAAGGCTGTCGCGATCTTCGGGTGCGGCCTGCAGGATCACCGGATATTGGCGGCCGTCGCTGGTGTATTCACCGACATTGCGAGACGCGAACAGCACCTGCAGGGTCTGGGCGACGGTCTCGCTGTCCAGACCCAGATCCTGGGCGCGGGTGCGGTCGATCTCCAGCGATGCGCCGGGCTGATTGGCGGCGTAATCGACCTCGATCCCGGACAGGCCCGGGGAATTGGCCAGATTTGCGGCCACGCCTTCGGCCCATTCAGCAGCGCGCGCCAGATCGGGGCCGCCGATGGACCAACTAATCGAGCCGCTGCCACCGCCAAGGCCCAAGCCCCCCGAGGGACGGATCGAGGTCGACACCTCTGTCATGGCGGTCAGCTGCGGGCGAAGGTCCGCCATGACCTCGTCCACGGTGACGTCGCGACTGTCCCACGGCGCCAGGTTCACGAACATCAACGCACGACGCGAATCCGCGCCCGGACCGATGATGGCAGTGATGTTCTCGACGATGCCCTGATCGCGCAGCGGCTGCATCATCGCCTCGACCTTGCGCGTCGCGGCGTCGGTGTATTCCAGGTTCGACCCCTGCGGCGCGTTCAGCACGATGCGAAAGCTGCCGCGATCCTCGTCCGGGGTCAGCTGGCGTGGCAGCGCCTGATAGACCGACACCGCCCCCGCGACCAGAAACGCGGTGCCCGCCAAAATCACCACGGGACGCGCGATCAACCGCGCCAGAATGCGGTCATAGCCGCGTTCCAGCCAGACAATGGCACGGTTCATGGTGCGGGTCAGCAGGTTCGGACGATCGTCGCGCGGCATGACGCGCGCGGCCAGAACCGGCGACAGGGTCAGCGCCACAAGGCCCGACACGGCGACCGCAATGGCCAGCACGATGCCGAATTCCGCGAACAGCTGGCCCAGTTCGCCGTCCATGAAGCTGACCGGGACGAAAACGGCGATCAGCACGGCCGTGGTGGCGATGACGGCAAAGCTGACCTGCCCCGCGCCCTGCCGCGCGGCCTCTGCCCGCGATTTGCCCATGGCGCGGTGGCGCTGGATGTTCTCCAGCACCACGATGGCGTCGTCGACGACCAGACCGATGGCCAGGATCAGCGCGAACAACGTCAGGATGTTGATGGTGAACCCCAGGGCCAGCATGCCCAGTGCCGCGCCCAGGGCCGATACCGGGATGGTCACGATCGGCACCAGCGACAGCCGCACGGACCCCAGGAACAGAAAGATCACCGCCGTGACCAGGGCCACCGCCTCAAGGAACACATGGATGACCTGTTCGATAGAGCTTTCGATGAACACGGCCTCATCGGTGGTGATGGTCAGCGCCATGCCGTCGGGCAGGGTGTTCCGGATCCGGGCCAGTTCGGCCCGCACGGCAGACGATATGGCCACCGTGTTCGATTGCGCCTGCGGCAGCACGCCAAGACCCAGGGCGACGACGCCGTTCGCGCGATAGATGGTGGTGGTCTCCTCGGCGCCCTCCTCGATGCGGGCGACGTCGCCAAGGCGCAGTGGGCGCCCCCCTTCGTTGCGCAGCACGACCTGTCGGAACACGTCAGCCGAATTGAACCGCGTCTGCGCCAGCACCTGCAGCTGCCTTGCGCCCGTCTCGATCTGGCCTGCGGGCAGCTCGATGTTGTTGGCCTGCAGCGCGCCGATGATGTCGCTGGTGGTGATGCCATAGGCGGCCATGCGCGCCTGATCCAGCCAGATGCGCATCGACGGCGCGCGTTCGCCAAACACCTGTGCATTGGCCACGCCCGGCAGGCGGGCCAACCTGTCGGTGATAAAGCGGCTGGCGTAATCCGACAGCTCCAGCGGCGTCATCGACGGGCTGGACAGGGCCAGCCGGATCACCGGGTCGCCCTCGTCGTCGTTCTTTTCCACGCTTGGCGTGTCGGCCCCGTCGGGCAGGTCGTTCAGCACCCCTTCGATGGCGGCACGGACGTCGTTGGCGGCGCTGTCGATGTCGCGGCCCGGATCGAATGTCAGCACGCTGCGCATCCGGCCCCTGTCGGAACTGGTGCGCATGGCGGTGACGCCGCTGACGCCGGCCAGCGCGCCCTCGATCACGGTGGCCAACTGGTTGTCGACCACGTCGGGGGCGGCCCCGGTGTAATTCACGCGGACGCTGACCTCGGCCGCCTCGACCGAGGGCAATTCGCGCACCGGCAGGCGGGTGATGGCCACCGCCCCGATCAGAACGATCAGCAGGTTGATGACGGTGGCAAAGACCGGGCGGCGCAGGGCAAAGTCGGGAACGCTCATCCGTCTGCTCCGGTCAGGGGATCAGCTGCGGCAGTACGGTCAGGGCGCGGGGTCGCCGTGACGGCCGTGCCCGCCTGAACGCGGTGAAGGTTCGACACGATGATCTGTGTGCCCAGATCCAGCCCCCCCAGAACCTCGACCAGACCATCGGATTGCTGGCCCACCTGGATGTCGGCCCAGGCCGCCTCATCGCCCTGCACGATCAGCACACGCTGGACGTCGCCCTCGACGCTCAGCGCGGATTCGGGGACCGCAGGGCGTTCGCGCTGATCCAGTACCAGTTCGACCTGCAGGAACATCCCGCCGGTCAGCGCGCGGTCCGGGTTGGGCATCTGCGCCCGCAGCGCGATGGACCGCGTGGCGGCATCGACGCGCGTATCGACCAGGCTGATCGTCGCGTCGAACACCCGGTCGGGCCAGGCCGACGACCGCAGCTGTACCCCCTGCCCCACCTCCAGGCGCGGCAACAGCATTTCAGGTACGCCGAAATCGACCTCGATCACCTCAAGGTCGTCCAGCGTGGCGATGGGGGTGCCGCTGTCCAGCATCTGCCCCTCGACGAGGTCGGTCAGGCCGATGACCCCGGAAAACGGCGCGCGCAACTGGCGATCCTCCAGCACCACTTGGGCGCGGTCGCGTTCGGCCTGGGCGCGCAGCTGGGCCGCGCGGGCGGTCTGGAACGCCGCGTCCGACGCCGATCCGCTGGCGTTCAGCCGTTCCTGGCGGGCAAAGGCGGCCTCTGCCTCGGCCAGGGTCGCCTCGGCTGCGGCAAGATCCGCCTGTTCGGCCCGGTCGTCCAGTTCCAGCAGCACGTCGCCGCGCGCGACCTGGGCACCGGGGCGGAACGCGATGCGGGTGATGCGGCCGCTTGCCTCGGGCATCAGGTCGACCGCGCTGCGGGCCCGCGCGGTGCCGACCGCACGGACGCTGTCGACGAAACGGGCGGTCTGGACGGACACCGTTTCGACGGGGACCGCCTGCCCGGAGGGGCCGCCCCGGTCGCGGGCCTGTTCGGGTTCGTCCAGCAGCCGGTCCGACAGCGTCATGCCCCCGGCGGCCGCGGCGATGATCACGATGGCACCGATGGTCGCCTTGACGAAGCGCATGGTCTGTCTTCCTTGGTCTCGGGCCAGAGGGGGCCGGCCACCCTTGCCGCAGGGCGGTGCTGCGCGCAGATTGCCCCTTGGTGCGCATCGTGCAACTGATAATCCCGTGTAACGGCCCGAAACCCGAACTCTGCTCCGTGACGCGGCATGCAGCCGCCCCCGAAAGGATCCCCGATGGGTACGCCCGACGACCTGACTTTGGCCATCGATGTCGCCCATGCCGCCGGAGAGCTGCTGCGCGCGCATTGGAACGACCGTGACCTGCTGACCATCGACGCCAAGCGTCAGGGCGACTTTGTGTCGCAGGCCGATCACCGGTCAGAGGCCCTGCTGCGCGACCGCCTGCTGGGCCCGAACCCCACCGACGGCTGGCTGGGAGAGGAAACAGACGCCATCCCGGGCAACCGCCGCTGGATCGTCGATCCGCTGGACGGCACGAGCAATTTCCTGCGCGGCATCGCGCATTGGGCGGTGTCCATTGCGCTGGAACAGGACGGGCGGCTGGTGCTGGGCGTGATCCACGACCCGCTGAAGGGAGAGACGTTCAGCGCCATGGCCGGGTCGGGCCTGCAGCTGAACGGCCGCGATCTGACCCCCGCCGCGCCACCGGGCTTTGACGCGGCGCTGTTCGGCACGGGCCTGCCGTTCGGCAGCATGCCGCATATCGACGATCATGCCGCCGATCTGGCGCGGGTGTTGCCGGGGACGGCGGGCGTGCGCCGCATGGGTGCGGCGGCGCTGGACCTGGCCTATGTCGCGGCCGGGCGGCTGGACGGATTCTGGGAACGCCGCCTGCGCCCGTGGGACATCAGCGCGGGTCTGGTCCTGCTGCGCGAGGCCGGAATGCGGGTCGAGGGCTGGACCCCCGACGAACGCCCCGAGGATACGGGTACCGTGATCACCGCCCCGCCCGCGATCTTTGACCGGCTGGCCACCACCCTGCGCGCGGGGGGCTAGGCCAGCCGCGCGTACAGGTCGCCCGATCCGCCCCGAGGGTCCAGCCCGGATACCCACAGACGCGCGCCCTCCGCGTCGCGCCAGTCATCCCACAGGAACACCCCCGCCTCTCCGGTGACGGGGTTGAACCGGTACTGCCCCAGTTCGGCCAGCCGGTCGATCACCGCCAACGTGCGGTCGCGGAACGCGGGCAGGTATTCGACAGACAGCATCGGCACGGGCTGGCTCAGCCCGGACAGCACGTCCAGTTCGAACCCCTCGACGTCGATCTTGACGAAATCCGGCATGCCATGGGCCGCGATCAGCGCGTCCATCGTGGTCATCTGCACGTCCTGGCTTCGGTCCCACCGGACATGCTCGAACCCCGGCGCGTCGGCGGCCTCGGTCGCGAAACTTGTGCTCAGCGACGACACCGTAGGGTGCAGCGACGACACCGCCATGCGGGCCATGGTCTGGGTCGGGCCGACGGCCTGTTGCACCAGAACGATGTCGCGCGGCAGGCTGCGACGCAGAAAACCGGCGAACGGTTCCTGTGGCTCGCAGGCGATGACGCGGGCCCCGGCGGCACGCATGGCGCGCGCCCGGCTGCCGACATGCGCGCCGATGTCGAACGCCAGATCGCCCGGCTGCAACAGTTGGCCATAGAACGTCCGCAACTCTTTGCGGCGCAGGGGATTGTAATAGATGGCAAGCGACCGGATCAGCCCCATATAGGCACGCAGTTGCATCGGGTATCCTCAGGTTATGCGGGTCCACCCTATGTCCATCCGGATGCCGCGTCCAGAAAGCCGGGGTCGTTCGGAACGGCGCGCCGAACTTTGCGACATTGTGCCACAACGCGGCAACCTTTGCGGAACTGCTACGTGTTTCAAGACGTTGCGACAAACGTGGCACCCAAATTATCAGGGACGAAAGTTGACCGATGCACGTATTTCCGCCCACCACCCTTGTTGCGCCGTCGATCACCGCGACTGGTGACCCGTTGACGTTGCGCACGGCAGAGCGGGTTGCGCGCATGGTTTCCGATCTGAGGCTGGGGCTGCCCGTGGTTCTGCTGGGCGAACCTGCGGCGGCGCTGATCCTGCCGGTCGAGACGTTGTCGGCTGAGCGATTTGCCGCCTTGGGCGCCGGGGGCGAGTTGGTCCTGACGGCCCGCCGCGCCGAGGCCTTGCGCCATCGCCCGCACGAAGGTGAGGTCGCGTTGTTCCCCGTTCCCGCCGGTGCGCGGCTGAACTGGATTCAGGCGTTGGCTGATCCGTCCCGACAAATGCCTGCATCCGCAGCCCTGCCTCAGGCACCACAGCACGCGCCGACCGTCCTGCACCACGCTGCAATTCGATTGGTCAAGGCGGCGGAACTGTTGCCTGCGGTTCTGGTGATCACCGGTCCCGATGTCGTCGAAACCGCCATGCGCAACGATCTTGGCATTCTGTCCGCCGAGGATGTGCTGAACCAGATTCTGCTTCCCCGCGATCCGCGCCCGGTATCCCATGCGCGTGTTCCAATGCTGTCTGCGCGGAATGGTCGGCTGCACGTCTTTCGCGCCAACGATGGCGGTCCCGAACATTACGCGGTCGAGGTCGGAACCCCGGATCGCGACCGGCCTGTTCTGGTGCGTCTGCATTCGGCGTGTTTCACCGGAGACGTGCTTGGCAGTTTGAAATGCGACTGCGGCCCACAGCTTCAGGCAGCCCTCCGCGCGATGGAGGCGAACGGCACCGGCGTACTGTTGTACCTGAACCAAGAGGGTCGCGGCATCGGGTTGGCCAACAAGATGCGCGCATACAGCCTGCAGGATCAGGGCCTGGATACGGTCGAGGCCAACCACCGACTCGGATTTGAGGATGATGAGCGCGATTTCCGCACGGGTGCGGCGCTGCTGCGTCAGTTGGGGATCGGGCGCGTGCGGCTGATGACCAACAACCCCGCCAAGATCGCCCGTCTGGACAGCGAGGGGATAGAGGTGGTCGAACGGGTCGAGCTCAAGGTCGGTCGCGGACCAGAAAACACCCGCTATCTGGACACAAAAGCGCGCAAGTCGGGACATCTGCTGGCATGACGGCCCGCGCATTATGGTGCACCGCACCAGGCGTGGCGCAGTTGCGTCCCGCGAACATAGGCCATGGCGTCCATGTCCGCACCTTGTTTTCGGGCATCAGCCGCGGCACGGAACGTCTGGTTCTGTCGGGTGAGGTACCGGAAACCGAACGCGACCGGATGCGTGCGCCCTTTCAGGAGGGTGACTTCCCGTTCCCTGTCAAATACGGCTATGCCAATGTCGGTCTGGTGACCGAAGGGGCGTTGGCCGGTCGCCATGTTTTTGCGCTCTTTCCCCACCAGACCGAGTTCCGCCTGTCCGACGACGCGCTGATCGCGTTGCCCAATGCATTGCCGCCAGAGCGCGCAATCATGGCCGCGAACATGGAAACGGCGTTGAATATCCTGTGGGACAGCGGCGCGGGCGCGGGTGACCGCATTGCCATCGTTGGCGGCGGGCTCGTCGGACTGTTGACGGCCTATCTGGCCGCGCGCCTGCCGGGGTCAGAGGTGACTGTCATCGACCCTCTGCCCGACCGCGCTGCTATCGCCCGTGCCTTGGGCTGCGCCTTTGCGGCACCGGACGATGCAACCGGCGACCGGGACGTTGTGATTCACACCAGCGCCTCGCAGGCCGGGCTGGGCCTTGCCCTGTCGCTGGCAGGCCCGCAGGCCACCGTCGCCGAGGCCAGCTGGCACGGTACGCAACAGGTGGCCCTGCCCCTTGGGGGGGCCTTTCACAGCCGCCGCCTGCGCATCGTCAGCACACAAGTGGGCAGCATCCCGCCCGACCGTGCACCCCGCTGGACCTATCGCCGCCGTCTGACCAAGGCGTTGGACCTGCTGTGCGACGCGCGGCTGGACACGCTGATCTCCGGGCAGACGGCGTTCGCCGACCTGCCCGGCGCCTATCCCGGCATTCTGGCCGATCCCGCCACGCTGTGCCACCGCATCGCCTATTGACCCATCTGGAGACACCATGTTCGCCGTCGAAGTTCGAGACCACATCATGATCGCCCATTCTTTCCCGTCGCCGACCTTTGGGCCGGCCCAAGGGGTGCATGGAGCGACGTTCACCGTCGATTGCGCGTTTTTCGCGGCCGAGATGGATCACGAGAGCCTGGTCGTCGACATCGGTCTTGCGACCGAAGCGCTGGCCGAAGCCCTGGCCCCGCTGCGCTATAAGAACCTCGACGATATTCCTGAGTTCAAAGGAAAAATGACGACCACCGAATTCTTGTGCAAGCATATTTTCGACCAGATGGCCACGACCGTGCGCGACGGTGGCCTGAAAGACGGCGGGCGCGTCAAGAAGCTGCGTGTGCTGCTGCACGAAAGCCACATGGCCCGCGCCTGGTACGAAGGGGACATCTGACCATGGGGTTTTCGGCGGAATGGCTGGGCCTGCGCGAACCTGCCGACATGGCGGCACGCGACGCGGCCCTGCTTGCGCAGGCGGCGGCCTTGGCAGGGGCGAACCCTGTCGTACTCGATCTGGGCTGTGGCACGGGGTCGACCTTGCGCACGTTGGGGTCCCACCTGCCGGACAACGCCCGCTGGCATCTGGTCGACAACGACCCCGCCCTTCTGGAACGGGCCGCAACCGAGGCGCCGGGTCGGGCGACGGTTCATCAACTGGACCTGCGCGATTTGGACAGCCTGCCGTTGGAGGGCGTGACTCTGGTCACGGCATCGGCGCTGCTGGACCTGATGCCTGCCGAATGGATCGTCGCGCTGGCGGCTCGTTTGGCCGATGCGGGCGTCCCGTTCTATGCCGCGCTGTCCTATGACGGGATCATGTCCTGGGACCCTGAACTGCCTCGAGATGACGACGTGACACGCGCGTTCAACTACCATCAGCGCGGCGACAAGGGT
Source organism: Paracoccus sp. Ld10 (assembly GCF_045064235.1). Lineage (NCBI taxonomy): Bacteria > Pseudomonadati > Pseudomonadota > Alphaproteobacteria > Rhodobacterales > Paracoccaceae > Paracoccus > Paracoccus sp. Ld10. Next base: position 557,008 of record NZ_JBISHD010000032.1, read on the forward strand.
CTTGGCCCTGCGCTTGGGCCGGACGCTGCCGTGATGGCGGCGCAGATCTTTCGCGATGCAGGCTGCACGGTCCACACGGCGCAAAGCCCATGGCGCGTTGGCCCTGATCAGGCGCCGCTGCATCGCGCATTGGTCCAAGGCATCGCGGAGGCTGCTGCCGACGCCGGCCTGTCGGTCGCCACCGATTGGGGCAGAAGCCGGATCGCAATGGCCGGCGACAGTCGCTGCCTGATCGGGCATCATGATATGCTGGCCTTGCCCCCCGGCAGCGCCTGATACCCCGAGGAGGATCGCCAATGCATGCCGTTAACGTCACCTCTCGGGTCTGGGAACGGCTCTTGTCGGTTCGCACCGGTCAGGCCTGTGCATGCTGCGGTCGGTTCAACCCGGCAGAGCGTGCGGCGATGGATCTGTATGGCCCCATCGCGCGACGCGATCTGGGCCCTGTCACGATTGCCCAGATCGGCCAGTCGCTGGACGGGCGCGTGGCCACGGCCACCGGCGACGCGCGCGACGTGTCCGGCCCCGAGGGGCTGGCGCATCTGCATCGCCTGCGCGCGTTGGTCGATGGCGTGGTGATCGGCGTCAAGACGGCGCTGCACGATCAGCCCCGCCTGACCGTACGCCTGTGCAGCGGCCACAATCCGGCGCGCATCATCATCGACCCGCGTGGTCGTTTGCCCGATGACGCACTGGTGCTGGTGGCCGATGGCGCGCGGCGGATCATCGTTACCGGCATAGACCGCCCTCGCGCGCCCGGGATCGAGGTGCTGCGCCTGCCCGCCCCTGGTGGTCGCCTTGACCCTGCGCGGGTGCTGGACGGACTGCGCGACATTGGCATGGGCTCGCTGCTGATCGAGGGTGGCGGCATCACCATCACCGGTTTCCTGGAGGCAGGCCTGCTGGACCGGTTGCAGGTGTCCATCGCACCGCTGATCATCGGATCGGGACCCCAGGGCCTGACCAGCCTGTCGCCCGTGGACAAGCTGAAGGACGCGCTGCGCCCGGATACGCGCGTCTTTGGCATGGGCAGCGACATCGTCTTTGATTGTGCATTCGGCGATCAGGCGACCCGCGCGGTCATGCCGCTGCATGAGGCGCAGCCGCTGATCACCGCCGCCAGCTGAACGAACCCTCGCCCAGTGCCGGGGCCGCGCCCTGGGCCACGGTCCTGCTGCGCGACAGGGTGATGGGTGTTCGCAGGCCCGCGATCCCCCCGGGCGCCACGACCATGCTTCGCGCCTGCACCTGTGGATCGGACAGGGCTTCGGACACGCGGTTGATCGGTCCCGCGGGGACGCCCACAACCGTCAGTGCGGCGATCAGGTCGGCGCGATCGCGCACAGCCATCGCCCGCGCCAGCGAGGCGCAAAGGACTTCGCGCTCCGCAACCCGCTGTGCATTGGTGGCCAGCGTCGGGTCATCTGCCAGTGCGGGCAGGTCCAGTGCCAGGCACAGCGACCGGAACTGACGGTCGTTTCCGCAGGCGACGATCAGATGCCCGTCACGCGCCGGAAACACCTGATAGGGCACGATGTTCGGATGGGCATTGCCCAGGCGCGCAGGCTCGACCCCGCCCAGCAGGTGGTTCGCGGCCTGATTGGCCAGCACCCCCACCGCGCAATCGAACAGCGCCAGATCGACATGCTGCCCCTGCCCCGACCGCGCACGTTCCGCCAGCGCCGCCTGAATGCCGATGACACCGTACAGGCCCGTGAAGATGTCGATCCACGCCACGCCGACCTTTTGCGGATCGCCCGCAGGATCGCCGGTCAGATCCATGATGCCGCCCATGCCCTGAACCATGAAATCGTATCCCGGCTGGCTGGCCCGCGGCCCCGTCTGCCCGAACCCCGTCACCGAAGCATAGACCAACCCCGGATTGCGCGCCGACAGCGTTGCATGGTCCAGTCCGAACCGGACCAGCCCACCGACCTTGAAGTTCTCGATCACGACGTCGGCGCCATCGATCAGCGTCCGCAGGCGGTCCAGATCGTCCGCGTCATTGAAATCACAGGTGACGCTGGTCTTGCCACGGTTGGTCGCGTGGAAATAGGCGGCCACCGTTTCCATCGTGCCATCCGCGCGGGGACGCTCGATGAAAGGCGGGCCCCATCGGCGGGTGTCGTCGCCTTCGGGGGATTCGACCTTGATCACCTCGGCCCCCAGATCCGCAAGGGTCTGGCCGATCCAAGGACCGGCCAGGATGCGCGCCAGCTCGACGACGCGCAGACCGGACAGCGGGCCAGCCGGCGGGCCTTCAGGCAAAGGCCTGCAGCCCCGTCTGTGCGCGGCCCAGGATCAGGGCGTGGACATCATGCGTGCCCTCATAGGTATTCACCGTCTCCAGGTTCTGGGCGTGGCGCATGACGTGGTATTCGGCCTGGATGCCGTTGCCGCCATGCATGTCGCGCGACAGCCGCGCAATATCCAGCGCCTTGCCACAGTTGTTGCGCTTGATGATCGAAATCATCTCGGGCGCGAACCGGCCCTGATCCATCAGGCGACCAACCCGCAACGACGCCTGCAGGCCCAGGGCGATCTCTGTCTGCATGTCGGCCAGCTTTTTCTGGAACAGCTGTGTCGCGGCCAGGGGGCGGTTGAATTGCTTGCGATCCATCCCGTACCGATGTGCGCGGAACCAGCAATCTTCGGCCGCCCCCATGACGCCCCAGCTGATGCCATACCGCGCGCGGTTCAGACAACCGAACGGCCCGGACATGCCGCTGACATTGGGCAGCAGGGCGTCCTCACCGACCTCGACATTCTCCATGACGATCTCGCCGGTGATCGAGGCGCGCAGGGACAGCTTGCCGCCGATCTTCGGCGCGCTGAGGCCCTTCATGCCCTTTTCGAGGATGAACCCGCGGATCTTGCCGTCATGGGCATCCGACTTGGCCCAGACCACGAACACGTCCGCGATCGGGCTGTTCGAGATCCACATCTTGGCCCCGTTCAGGACATAGCCGCCTTCGGTCTTGACCGCGCGGGTCTTCATGCCCGCCGGGTCCGACCCGGCATCGGGTTCGGTCAGGCCGAAACAACCGATCCATTCGCCGGATGCCAGCTTGGGCAGATATTTCATCCGCTGCTCCTCGGACCCATAGGCATGAATCGGGAACATCACCAGGCTGCTCTGCACCGACATCATCGACCGGTATCCGCTGTCGATCCGCTCGACCTCGCGCGCGACGAGGCCATAGGCGACATAGCCCGCACCGACCCCGCCATATTCCTCGGGGATGGTCACGCCCAGCAGGCCGCTGGCGCCCATCTCGCGAAAGATCTCGGGGTCGGTCTGTTCGTTCAGATAGGCGTCGGTGACCCGCGGGGCCAGCTTGTCGGCAGCAAATGACGCCGCCGTCTCGCGGATCATGCGTTCATCCTCCTCTAACTGGTCGTCCAGCAGAAAGGGGTCTTCCCAGGCAAAGGCCGTGCCTTTGTGATCGACGGTCGTCTTGTCCAGCATGGCGATGGGTCCTGCATGTGATGACTGTTGCCAACAAGGTAACGCAGCCGGACGTTTGTGAAAAACGCTATTTCCTCATGGGTTCATGCACTCTATGAATGAACCCATGCGCCAACGCCGCTTCCTGCCCAGCCTGTCCCAGCTGATCGCGTTCGAGGCGGTCATGCGCCACCGATCCGTCACCGCCGCCGCGGACGATCTGCACCTGACGCAAAGCACCGTCAGTCGGCTGGTCGCCTCGCTGGAACGGCAGCTGGGCAAGGCGCTGTTCATCCGCGACCGCAAGCGCCTGACCCCCACCCCCGAGGCGGTCACCTATGCCGCATCCATCACGCAGGGGCTGGATGTGATCCAGCGCGCCAGCATGGGGCTGATCGCCAATCCGGGCGGGGGCGTTCTGTCCCTGTCGGTGCTGCCGACATTCGCGACGCGCTGGCTGGCGCCGCGGATCGGCCAGTTCCTGTCGGACAATCCCGGTATATCCATCAACCTGTCGACCAAGATCCAGCGCTTCAGCTTTGCCAGTGAGCCTTTTGACGCGGTGATCTATTTCGGCCAGCCCGACTGGCCCGATGCGCATCACTTGCGGCTGTTCGACGAACGGCTGACGGCGTGCGCGTCCCCCGACACGCTGGCGCGCCACCCCGTCGCCCAGCCCTCCGACATGGCGGGTCTGCCGCTGCTGCAGCTGGAGACGCGGCCGTCGGGCTGGGCCGCGTGGTTCGCGGCACAGGGCGGGACGCCGCCCTTGGTGTCGGGGATGGTGATGGACCAGTTCTCGATGATGATCCAGGCGGCCATCGCAGGCCTGGGGGTGGCGCTGCTGCCCAGCTATCTGGCCCAGCCCGAGATCGACGAACGCCGCCTGCAACCCATCCTCTGCCCAGCCGTTCCCGGCGAAGGCGCCTATTGGCTGGCGTGGCCAGAGCGCCGCCAAGGCGACCAGGCCTTTGCCCGCTTTCGCACCTGGATCGCGGATCAGGTCAAGCAGGACTAAGATCGACGGATGCCTGCTCTGTGAACTGGATGCCGTTATCGGTCCGGATAGTGTGGATGCGACAGGGGACGACCTTGAGCAGATGGTCGAGGAACTCCCACGCGGTCTTGCGGTCTGCCTCGTCCACAAGTCGGGCGACTGAAAATTTGCCCGTACGGTTGCTCTGCCCCCTGAAAACTGGACCGTTTGAAACTGGAGTTTTCGGCTAACCTTCTCTGGCTGGGAGAGGAGCAGAGAATGATGAAGGCATCGAAGTTCACGGAAGCGCAAAAGGCGTTCATCCTGAAGCAAGGCGATGAGGGCACGCCGGTGGGCGAGATCTGCCGCAAGGCGGGGATCAGCCAAGCGACCTATTTCAACTGGAAGAAGCGGTATTGCGGGCTGCTGCCCGACGAAATGCGTCGGCTGAAGGCGCTTGAGGACGAGAACGGTCGCCTGAAAAAGATCGTCGCCGACCTGACTTTGGATCGGGAAATGCTGCAGGACGTCATCCGGCGAAAGCTCTGAAGCGAGGTCCACATCCGCGTCGCACTCATGAACCGCTTCAACGCACTCGGCACCGCCGAGATCAGGCGCGTGGCATGAGATCAGCGGGGTAAGGGGAGCTCACCTCGAAACGTGAATCCTGTAACAACGTCGGTCTGGTGCGTAAGTCGGTAGGACAAAGCCGACAGCGGCTTGAGCTTTACGTACCTTTCTCGCCAAAGTGTAAATTCTTCCATTCAGTTTTTCTTAATGATATTAGTCTATTGCTCGGCCTGTCCGCCTTTGCCATGCGAAAGGATCAAGCGGTGACAATCCCCGATTCCCACGACACGATCAACTTGCAGGACAGGCTGGATTTTCTGGGCCTGGACACTGCGTCGCAGGCCAGGCTCAAAGCGATGGCTCCACGAATTGCCGCCAGTGTCGGACCTGCCCTTTCGGAATTCTATACCAAGATTGCGGCCACCCCGGCCCTGCGTCGGCATTTCAGCGATCCGGCACATGCTGACCGCGCCAAAGGCAGTCAGGCCCGCCACTGGGAGCGCATCGCTTCGGGAGAATTTGGACCGGCCTATGCCCTGGCCGTCCGGCGCATCGGCGCCGTCCACGCCCGCATCGGGCTGGAACCGCGTTGGTACATCGGCGGCTATGGGCTGGTGCTTGACTATGTGATCCGCGACCTGCTGAACGAACGACGCACGTGGACCGCCGCCAGCCGTGAGCGTTTGGCGGACGACATCTCGGTGCTGGTGCGGGCTTCGCTGCTGGATATCGACCTGTCGATCTCGACGTATCTCGACCAGATCGACGGACGCCGCAAGGAGGTCGAGGATGCCCAGCAACGCGCCTTTGATGCGCTGTCGAACGCTTTGGGTCGGCTGGCCGAAGGCGATCTTACCGCAAGGCTAGACCCTGATCTGTCCGCCCGGACCCGCTTCAACGAAACCGTTGAACAGCTGGCAGGCATTATCGGGTCGGTGCGCCATTCCGCAGCCCAGATCGGTAACGGCACGGGCGAGATTGCAGCCGCATCGGACGACCTTGCACGACGGACCGAACAGCAGGCCGCAAGCCTGGAAGAAACCGCCGCCGCACTGAACGAAATGACAGAGACAGTTCGCGATTCGGCAACCCGCAGTCGTCAGGCGGAAGAGATGGCCGCCCGCGCCCGCCAGGTCGCGGCACACGGCAGCCAGATTATGGACCAGACGCGCACCGCGATGGATGACGTCTCCTCCAGTGCCAGCGAAATGGGCCAGATCATCGGCGTGATCAGTGAGATCGCATTTCAGACGAACCTGTTGGCGCTGAATGCAGGGGTCGAGGCCGCCCGGGCGGGAGAGGCGGGGCGCGGATTCGCGGTCGTTGCCGCCGAAGTTCGCGCCTTGGCGCAGCGATCGGCGGAGGCCGTGCGGACCATCCAAACCCTGATCGACCGAAGCGTCCAGCAAACAACCCATGGCGTATCCCTCGTTGGGGCGACACATCAGGCATTGTCCGACATCGTCACGGTCTTTAACGAGATCGAGGGGATCGTGACCGAAATGTCATCCACTGCTCAACGCCAGTCATTGAGCATTTCCGAAATCAACAGCGCCGTGCGTTATCTGGACGACGTGACCCAGCAAAACGCCGCCATGGTCGAGGAGGCAAACGCGACAAGCGCCCTGCTGAACACAGAGGTCAAGGATCTGACGCGAATCGTCAGTAGCTTCACGATGGCAAACGTACGGCCACAGGCCACACAGCAGAACTATCGTCAGGCTGTCTGACCTCGACCCACTGGCCGATAGACGCGCCCTGAAAGGGGCGCGCTTTTTCATGACCATCAGTCATCCCGACGCACACTGACCCAGATGACGTGCCGCGATCCGCGTCCAGAACCGGCGGCACGCACACCATGGGTGCTGACATCAAAGCCACAGCCGGCCAAGCGCCGCTCGAATGCAACGTCCGGCTCTGCCGACCACACGGCCAGAACGCCGCCGGGGGACAAGGCACGCCGCGCCGCCTGCAGGCCCGCAGTCCCGTACAGGATATCGTTTCCTGATCGCGTCAATCCGCCTGGTCCGTTGTCGACATCCAGCAGAATCGCGTCAAACGTGCCCGCAGCTTGGCGGATTTGCGCGGCTACATCACCAAGCCTGACCTGTACCCGCGGATCGGACAGACAATCCTTGAAGACTGCCGCCATATGATGCTCGGCCCAATCGATCAGGTCCGGAACGATCTCAGCGACGATCAAGCCAGCTTGAGGCGCAGCAATGGCCTGAGCGGCGCGCAAGGTGAACCCCATGCCCAAGCCCCCGATCAGGATTTGTGGTGCTGGGCGCATCCCCAGGCGGTCCATCGCCAAGGTCGCCAAAGCTTCCTCCGATCCACCAAGGCGACTGTTCATCAGTTCGTTTCCACCCTGCAGGCGGATCGAGAATTCGTCGCCTCGGCGCATCAGCCGCAGGGTGTCGCCATCCGGCGCGATCGCACAGGCCAGTTGCACCCAAGGCAGCATGCCGATCATCCCATCCTGATAAAACCGCATCTGACCTAGCTGATAGCGGTTCTGCAGAAAAGGCATTTGCATGGAACGACAAAGCCCGCGCCGATAAAATCGACGCGGGCCGGTCAACAGGTGTGTCCGAAACTCTTAGAATTCGAACATCTGTCCTTCGTTTCTTCCCCCGACGACACGCAGGGGCACGGGCTCGACCATGGGCAGCGCACTTGATGCGCGGGCGCGGGCCATTTCCGGACGACCCGTCCGGGCTCCTACGCGGAAGCCGGAGATCTCACGGATAAGGTCTTCAGAGCGCTCTTGCAGGGATGCAGCTGCTGCATTGGCCTGCTCGGCGACCGCCGCGTTCTGCTGGGTCACCTGATCCAGCTGATTCACCCCGGTATTGACTTCTGCCAGCCCGATCGCCTGCTCGTTCGCGGCAAGCGAGATCGCGGTGATCTGTTCAGACACCTCATGCGCCTTCGTCAGAATCTGACCAAGGCTATCGCCCGTCTTTCCGACCAAGGCCGAGCCAGCCTTGACCTGTGACGCAGACTGCGAAATCAGCGATTTGATCTCGCGTGCGGAATCCGATGCGCGTTGAGCCAGGCCACGCACCTCGGAGGCGACGACCGCGAAACCGCGCCCAGCCTCTCCGGCACGGGCGGCCTCGACTCCCGCGTTCAGAGCCAGCAGATTTGTCTGGAACGCAATATCATCGATGACACCGATGATCCGGGTGATCTGTTCCGAGGATGCCTCGATCCCGCGCATTGCGGTCACAGCATCACGCACGACCTCGGCGCTGGTTTCGGCGATGTCACGGTTCTGGCGGCTGGCCTGCTCGGCATGGCGAGCGCGTTCGGCGGTCGAATTCACGCTGGCATTCATTTGATTGAGTGCTGCGGCTGACTGTTCAAGTGTCGCTGCCTGTGTCTCCGCCCGGCTGGCCAGATCCTGTGCCGCAGAGGTGATCTCGCCGGCACCGCCGCGGACCTGATCCGCGACATCGGTGATGCGTTTGATCGTGCCGGTCAGATTGTCGACCACGCTGTTGAACGCTTCTCTCAGCCCGTCATAGCCGGCAGGGAACGGATCCGATGGCGGATTCGCGATTTGCTGCGTCAGGTCCCCTTGTGCCAGACGATCCAGACCGGCGCCGATGTCACGCACCACACGCGCCTGCTGGCGCGCCTCGATATCGCGCGTGGCTGCAGCCTCTGCCTCAAGGCGACGGGTCTCCTCGGCCAGCGACTGCGCCTCGACCGCATTCTGGCGGAATATCGACAGGGCCTGGGCCAGTTGTGCCAATTCGTTGCTGCCCTCGGTGCCACGGACCTCTGTGTTCAGATCGCCCCGCGCCAGACGGTTGGTCTGCTCCACAGTCTGGGACAAGCGGACCCGAAGATCACGCGACAAGTATGTGGCGATCACGATGCCCAACGCGATTGCCACTGCGACACCACCAAGGATGGCGACGATGGCGGCCTGCATGATCTCTTCAAATGCAGCGTCCGCTTCGGCTGCCTGCCCCACGGCAGTTTCGCGAATCAGCTGAACAAGCGATAAGGCTTCCTCTTCCGTTGCCGCGACGACCGATGCAGCTTGCCTGACCTCCAGCTCCAACGCGCGCAATTCCGTGGCATCGGCCCAATAGTCGTCGAGACCTGCCGTCGCGGAGGCTACAAGGGCGCCAGCATCGCTGGGAATTGTGCTGCGGCCGATCTCGCGCAACTGCGCCTGTGCGGAATTGAACGGTTCCAGTGCCTCGTCAAAGTCTGCGACATCCGCACCCGACAAAAAGCGGTCCACGCGCGCCCGAGTCACCAGGAAATAATTCGATGCTGCCATCGCGGCATAGGCCTCTTCGCGTGCGTTGCGACTGTCGAACAGGCGCTGCAACTGGTCGATGGTCCGCCGGTGGTCGACACCTGCCTGCTGCATTCGGTCGACCTGCGCAATCCGCGTCCGGTAGAGGTCTACGAGCACCTGCGACTCGGCAATATGACGATCGTTCAGCGTCATCATCGGCACGCCATTCTTGCTGCCCAAGGCGTCCAGCTCACTTGCAAGCTGATGTACACGCTGCATCGCGGTGACGATTACCCCCGCAGCCGCGTCTGTCGGCGCATCGAGGTAGTTGCCCAATGCGATATTGGCCTCGCTGACGCCATGGTTCAGGTCGGCTCCGATCAGCGCCCGTGCCTCGGCATTTTTCTTTACGTCGGAAACATCACGCAGCCGGTTCAACTGATACCAGGTGCCGGCGGCAGACAGGGTCAGCATCAGCAGGATAAGACCGAAGCCCGCTGTGATGCGTGTGGTAATGCGTATATTCTTCAACAAGGCGACAAACTCCGATGCAGGTCAGATGCCGAAGGAACTCGGACGGGACCACGGGAAAGGGCTGCCGCCCGCAAGCGGCAAAGGAACAGCGCGAAAGAAGGCTTCTGATCAGAACAGCTCGATATCTCCCCCTCGTTGGCGCATCGGCTGTTCGCGCACAGGGGCACGCGCTTCGCCAAGCAGGTGCAGTTGAACCCTGCCGATGACCGGCCAGAACCGGATGCGCCTCGCCTGGGTGCCGCACAGATCGCTGGCGATTACCGGAATACCTTCGTCCTGCAGAAAGCGACGCGCAGCATCGGCGTTGCGCTGACCGATATCGGGCAGGCCAGCCATCATTCTTGCGCCACCAAAAAGTTTGGCGCGCAAACGGCTGCGAGCGGCGCCGCGCCTCATCAGTCCGTTCACCAGGACTTCCATAGCCGCGGCGGCATAGCGAATATCAGGTCCGCCCGGTCCTGCATCCGGCAACAGAAAGTGGTTCAATCCACCAATTCCCATGTCGGTATCCATGATGCAGGCCGACACGCAGGAGCCCAGAACAGTCGTCAGGACCGCGTCGGGATCGTCACTGATCGCATGCTCTCCCTGTACGACGTGGATGACGCGGGTCGCTTCGTCGCGGATCATGACTGCCTCCGGATGCGGACAGGCTCTCGGGACATCAGACCGGATCCGATACGAGGCAGGGGCAACACATCGACTGCACCGCCCATCTCGACCGCAACGCGGGGCATGCCCCATACGACCGACGTGGCACGATCCTGTGCGATCGTGTGCGCACCCGCGCGACGCAGCGCACACAGACCCTGCGCCCCATCCGCCCCCATGCCCGTCAGCAACGCGGCGCGCACGTCCAGGCGGTCGGCAATCGCCGCACCATCGGAAAACAGCACATCGACGGACGGACGGTGCCCAGAGACCGGCGGGGTTGCCGACAGCCGGGCACGGGGACCAGCGCGCAACGACACGCCCAGATGGCGATCCGGGACAGCAGCCAGGTAGATGACACCGCGCTGCAAGGGCATGTTGTCCTCTGCTGCGACGACGCGTGGCGTCAGCAGCTGATCAAGGCGTCGGATCAGCCCATCGGCAAAACCGGGCCGAATGTGCTGCACAATCATCGTCGGCGGACAGTCGGCGCGAAAAGATGCCAGCACCGCCTCAAGCGCGGTGATTCCACCGGTCGAGGCTCCCAGCAGGATCAGGCCTCCTCCACCGTCAGAACCCGTCGGTGCCGGGTCGATCGCGCGGGCCGGGGTGGGGCGAGCAGGCTGCAGGCCGCTGAACAATCGTGCCAACATCTGTTCCGGACTGGACAGAACTGGATAGCCCCCGGCAGGCACGCGGACCTGACCGTACACAACCACGCCTGCGTCGATCATCGTCAAGATGTCCGCCAACGCATCGAATTCGATCGATTCGGCGAATTCGGCTGCGACGGCCACACGACGCGGCAGGTGCGATTCGATAAGCACGTACGCCTCTCCGGGCGTGGTTGCGCCCAGAACGGTGGCACCGCCTTGTTCTTCGCATCGTCGCAGCAGGGCGCCGAGACGGGCGTTATTGGGATCAACGATCAGCAGGACCGGATGCGACACAGGTATACTCCTGAATTGGTCAATGGGACCATCGCCCGGAAAGATTAAAATATCGTTTTCAAATAAACGCTTACAGGACATAAAATTTATCGACGGCAGCAATGTTTCCTTAACTCCTGGCTGCTAGCGATGGGGATGCCGACGACAATACGAGGTAGTTGAGATGCACGCCCTGCCCCTGCCCGAGACGTTCGACCGCAAGGCCGTCTCAGCCTTTTCCAGAACCCTGCTGGACCACCGGGGTGCGGACGCGATCCTGGATGCGTCCGGGGTCATGCGGATGGGAACCCTTGCAGTCGAGCTGCTGATTGCAGCGCGAAAGCAATGGCAGGCCGACGGCAAGACGCTGTCGATCCGCGATGCCTCGGAACCCTTTATGACGACGATCCAGGCTGTCGGCGCCTCGGTCCAGCTTCTTCAAACCGGGGGACCCGCATGACGACCCGAATTCTGGCGGTCGACGATTCGCCGACAATCCGCGCGCTGGTGTCCAAAGCCCTGCGCAATGCCGGCTTTGACGTGTTCCTCGCCGTGGATGGCGTGGACGGCGTCGGCGCCCTTAGCGAGGCCGACCCGCATCTGATCATTACCGACATCAACATGCCCCGCATGGACGGCTTCGGCCTGATCGAAAACGTCCGCGCGACCGGCACCTATGCCGATGTGCCCATCCTGGTCCTGACCACCGAAAGTGGCGCCGACCTCAAGGCGCGCGCCCGCAGTGCAGGAGCCACCGGGTGGATCGTGAAACCCTTCGAGGACGAGCGCCTGATCGCCGTCATCGACAAAGTTCTGGGGCGCTGACGATGGCAGACATGGACGAATTCCGCGACATGTTCTTCGTCGAATGCGACGAACTGCTCGAGGTTCTTGCCACTGGCCTCCGCCAGATAGAGGAGCCCGGCTCTGACGTTGAAACGGTGCATGCGGTGTTTCGCGCGGTGCATTCGGTCAAGGGGGGCGCCGCAGCTTTTGGATTGACCACACTGGTCACCTTTGCCCATCGGTTCGAAACTGTTCTGGATCTGGTCAGGTCGGACAAGCTTGATGTGACGCCGCAGATCATGGCGTTGCTGCACCGCTGCTCTGATTGCCTGACGGATCTCGTGGCAACGGCACGATCGGGACAGGAAGCCGATGCGGCACAGGTCGACGGGCTGATGACCGAACTGGCTGCGCTCATCGACACCGACACCCCGGAAGAGACCACGTTTGAATTTACGCCGATCTCGTTGGATTTCGACGCGCCGCTATCCTTTGACCCGATCACGCCGCCGGCCGCGTCCTTGCTGGTCCAGATGACACCGACCTTTCAGCTTTACAGATCGGGCAATGATCCGTTGGCACTGCTGAACGCCCTGCAAAAGTTGGGCGACGCAGAGATCGATCTGGATTGTGACGGTGTCGCCCTTCTTGAAGACTGGTCTGCCGAACACCCTGGGCTGTCGTGGCGTGTCCGGTTGACAGGTGCGGCAACACAGACGGATGTGATGTCTGTTTTCGAATTCGTCGAGGACTGCTGTACGTTGTCGATCCGCCTGATGAGCGATGACGCCCCGCCTCCGCCTCCGCCTGTCGAAGAGGCGCCGGTCATCGCCACGGAAATTGCCGCAGTGGCGGATGTCGTACGCGACACGCCCACCGCGGCGCCGGCGCGTACGGTCCAACAGGCCGACAATGCCCAGGCAGCGCCAACCATCCGGGTTGCCCTGGACCGGGTCGATCGCCTGATGAACATGATCGGCGAATTGGTCATCAAGGAGGCGATGCTGTCCCAGGTGATTCAGACGGCGGGCCTGCATGAGCAACCCGATGTCATCGCCGGCCTGGATGCGATCCGTCAGCTTGCAAGCGACATTCAGGAAAGCGTGATGGCCATCCGTGCGCAACCGCTGAAGCTGGTGTTCCAGCGTATGCACCGCATTCTGCGCGAGGCTGCGGACGCGACGGGCAAGCCGGTGCGCATGATCACCATTGGCGAACAGACCGAGGTCGACAAGACCATGATCGAACGCCTGGTCGAGCCATTGACCCACATGATCCGCAATTCCGTCGATCACGGGCTTGAGGACAGCGTGACCCGCCAGCGCCGCGGCAAACCGCAGGAAGGCACGATCACGCTGTCGGCGGCCCATCGGTCCGGCCGCGTCCAGATCGAAGTATCGGACGATGGCGGCGGCATCAATCGCGCAAAGGTCCGACAGATCGCCGAAGATCGCGGCCTGATCGTACCGGGCGCAAACCTTTCACCGGCCGAGATCGACCAACTGCTGTTCCTTCCTGGTTTCTCCTCCAAAGACGAAGTCTCTGCATTGTCAGGACGCGGTGTCGGCCTCGACGTAGTGCGCCGAGAAATCATGGGGCTTGGTGGTCGTGTGATGATCCAGTCGACAGAGGGTCAGGGCACGACTTTCTCGATCGCGCTGCCGCTGACACTGGCCGTTGTCGAGGGCATGCTGATCCAACTGGGTGATCAGACAATGGTCCTGCCAATAACTGCGGTGCAGGAGACACTGCGTCCGGAAAACACGATGCTCCACGGCGTGGGCCATGGATCGCAGCTGCTGTCCAACCGCGGAGAGCTGATCCCCATCATCGACCTCTGCAACAGTTTTGGCGTGACCCAACCTGCGGGTGACCCGGATGCCGGTGTGCTGATCGTCGTCGAGACAGACAGCCGCAAGCGCGCGGCATTCCGGGTGGATGCGATCTTTGATCAACGCCAGGTTGTCATCAAAAGTCTTGAACAGAACTATGGCCGCGTGCCGGGCGTATCTGCCGCCACGATCCTGGGCGACGGAAAGATCGCCCTGATCATCGACCCCGAAGAAATCCTTCTTTCCATGTCCAACGACCAGGGCCGCCGCATGGCCGCCATGGCATCGAACGGGTGACGCATGCTCCAATCAATCTCGCATAATTCCGTCGGCAAAAGCGACGTGGTGGCCTTCAAGCTGGCCGATCAGGACTTCTGCATCGACATCGGACTGGTCCGTGAAATCCGCGGCTGGACGCCAACGACGATGCTGCCCCACGCCCCCGATTACGTCAAAGGCGTGATCAACTTGCGCGGGTCAGTCGTCACCGTGATCGATCTGTCGGCGCGGTTGGGCTTTGGGGCGGCAACGCCGTCGCACCGACATGTGGTCATCATCGCGATGCATGCAGGGCGTATCGTTGGGCTGCTGGCAGACCTGGTGTCCGACATTCTGCCCATCAACGACGATCACATCCAAGCGGTGCCAGACATCGCGTCCAATCCGGCGCGAGAGTTCATTGTCGGGATGATCACGCTGGACGACGGCCGCATTCTGCGCAAGATCGACCTGGCACAGCTGCTTCCCGCAGCGCATGGGGTCGACGCGTGAGGTCGGCGCCCCTTGCGGCTCCCGCCCCCGCGGGACCGGTGCTGACGGACAGTCAGTTCCGCAAGATCGCCGCAATCGTGCATCAGGACAGCGGTATCATCCTGGCGGAATCCAAGCGTAGCTTGCTGATGGCACGGCTTAACCGACGGCTGCGTGCTCTGTCGCTGCCCGACTATGGCGCATATTGCGACCGGCTGGATGGCGCCGACGGGCCACAGGAACGGCGGCACCTTCTGTCCGCCATCACCACCAACGTCACCGCATTCTTTCGCGAAGGGCACCACTTTCAGGCGCTGGCCCAGGAGGTGCTTCAGCCACTGATCGCACAGGCCCGTGCGGGTCGGCGCCTGCGCCTGTGGTCAGCGGCGTCCTCTTCAGGAGAAGAGCCCTATTCGATCGCGGTGACGCTGCTGGATGCCTTTCCCGACGCGGCACAGCACGACGTCCTGATCCTGGCAACCGATATCGACCCCGAAATGGTGGAACGCGCCCAACACGGCCGGTTCGCGGCCGAGGCGCTGGCCCCGGTTCCGCCTGCGCAGGTCAAACGGTATTTCCAGCCCAACGCATCGGGGTTCGAGGCCAAACCAGAGGTCAAGCGCCTCATGCGGTTTGGCGAATTGAACCTGCATGACGAATGGCCGTTCTCTGGCAAATTCGATGTGATCTTCTGCCGGAATACGGCGATCTACTTTGACAGCGCCGCAAGACAGCGTCTCTGGTCGCGCTTTGGCGCCGCCCTGAATGACGGCGGCGCGCTGTTCATCGGCCATTCGGAGCGGCTTGACGGTCCGGCTGCTGGCCTGTTCGCAGCCACAGGAACCACTCAATACCGGCGCAATGCGACGCCGGCATCTGCCACGGCGTGAAAGGGACAACATGGCACTGAAATCGAACCTTCATGTGATGGTGGTTGACGACATGACCATCAGCCGCTCGCTGATCGAACAGGCGCTGGACTGGGCCGGTTTGGTCAACGTCCAGTACGAGGCGAACGGAGAGACCGCGTTCCGCAAACTGGCGGCGGCACCGGTGCATCTGGTCATTTCCGACTACAACATGCCCGGGATGGATGGCCTCGCGCTGCTGGAGGCGCTGCGGCAGAACCCAAGCACACAACGCATCGGATTCATCCTGATCACCGGCACCGCGACACGCGAAATGATTGAAAGGGGGCAACGTGCAGGAATGAACAACTTTATTGCCAAGCCCTTTACCAAGGAGGCACTGCTGCGCTGCGTCGAATCGGTCACGGGTAAACTGCAGTGACTGTGCCGCCAGACCCATGCCTGAACACCGCGCTGCAGCGCGCGGCCGCCGAGGCGCATCGCATCGCCTTGGGTCTGGGACAGATCGATGCCGCGTTGGGGGCGATGTTACAGGTTACAGATGCGGCGGCGGAGTCGCTGCAGGTTGCCGATCTGCTGCGTCAGGAGGTCGAGGGGTTGTCCCACTTCTTGGGCGTCCTGGCACAGCAGACGCCATCCGGGCATCCTTGTGATCTTGTACGTGCCGCGGCAGGGCTGGATCTGCGGGCACAGGCGGTTCGGCTGGGTGGTCTGGTCACCGCCGCGGAACCCGCCTCGACGGATGATCTGTGGTAGCCAGGTCAGTTGCAGGCATCGGTCGCGTATCGCGCCGCCGATAGTTGACTTAAACGATAAAGAAATATAATCCCCATCTGCCAGCATCTGCCAGCCTCGTGATTTCCCGGCCCAAGGCCGCACCCCGAGGCGCAGATGACCTTTTCCAACCCTCGTCCGACGCATGCCGTCCAGCATGACGATGCACGATACACGACCTGCACACGTCTCGATCCGTGCGCGTCCTGCGACCCTTCTTGTGTCGCTGACTTGGCCAGCCTCCGAGCACTGTTGATCTGCGACATCCGAGAGCTTGGCGGTGGACGCAATCTTGTCCCCGTCGCAGGCGGCTGGATCGAGATAGTGACCGACGTGCCCCTGGCCACGGGTTTGTCGCGCATTCATGGGCTGGTCCAGCATGGACCGGAGGGATCGCGCGCCATCGGCCCCGATATTGCACTGTCACTTGTTCTGCACCGCTTGGCCAGCGACCATGGTCCGGACGGGGAGGCGCTGGCGCGTCGTGTACACGACAGCCGCGACCGGATTGCCACCATTTGCGGACAGCGCATGGCGCGGCCCCAGCCCGTGCCAGACTGGCTGGCCGCCGAACAGGCCGTGATGTTCGGACACTGGATGCACCCCTGCCCAAAGGCGCTGTCGGGCATGTCCCTCCAAGAACAGCATGCGATGACACCGGATTGGCGCGGCGCGGCGCGTCTTGTCGGCCTGTCGGTGCGCGACGATCTGATCGCGGGCACGGACCCGGACCGCATCCGCGACCTACCGGGCATGGACACGGAGCTTGAACCGGGGCGTATCCTGCTGCCCGCGCATCCTTTGACTTGGGACCGTGCCCGTCGCGATCCGGCCATCGCCGCGCTGCTGGCGTCAGGTGATATCCGCGACCTTGGGCCGATGGGTCCGGCATGGTGGGCGACCTCGTCGGTACGGACATTGTGGCGCGGCGACAGCCCATGGCAGGTCAAGGTTTCGCTGCCCGTGACCATCACGAATTCACGACGTGTGAACAAGCATCACGAGCTGCTGGCTGGCGCGGCGATGGCGGCGCGGATTTCGGTGCTGCAAGGGCGGTTCGGGCCGCTGCGGCTGGTCGATGATCCGCATTGGATCACGCTCTCTCTGCCGGGCCGTGCCGAATCCGGGCTGGAGGTGATCTTGCGCCGCAATCCGTGGCGCGGCGCGCGCGGGGGGCGGGTGATGCAGGTCGCCGGGCTGGTTGCGGAACCCCTGCCGGGGCAGGCCTCGATGCTGGCGCAGGTTATGGCGGGGCACGACCCGGCCACCTGGTTCGACGCGTATCTGAACTGCGCCGTCGCCCCCCTTTTGCGCCTGTATGATGCGACCGGCATCGCCGTCGAAGCGCATCAACAGAACGCACTGCTGGACCTGTCCTGCGGCCTGCCAAGCCGCTGCGACATTCGCGACAATCAGGGGTTCTATGTCGCCGACAACATGGCCAGCGCCGCGCTGCGCGCCATTCCCCAACTGGTCTATCCGCGCCCCGAGGCCGAGGATGCGCTGGCCTATTCGCTGATCGTGAACCAGGTCTTTGGCGTGGTCCATCGCATGGCACTGGACGGGATATGGCCGGAAACGCGCGCGCTGACCGCGCTGGCCGCCCATCTTGGCGGGCTGGCACGGCTGCCGGGTTATGGCGGTGCGCTGGCACGGCGCTGGCTGACGCAGCCATATCTGCCCGCCAAGGGCAACCTGCTGACACAACTGCGCGGGGTGGACGAACTGTTGATCCCCGGGGAACGCGCGCCGATGATCCGCGTGCCGAACCCCCTACCCGCACTGGCACATGCCGGGATGCTGTCCGATGTCGCCTGACACGCGCGCCCTGCGCCAGACGATCGAGGCACTGGCATTCGAGGGCATCCTGACCCCAGCGCCGGGTGGGTGGAGCGTGGGCGGCCTGACCATCCGCGCGCCCCATCGCCTGCAGGCAAGTGGCCGGGTGCGGCTGCTGGACGATCCGCGCGACGCCATGGGCCGGTTGCTCGATGCCGATACCCTTGCAGGGGCGATGGCCACGGCGGGCCACGACCCCGCCGCCCTGCTGAATGCCATGCGGCGCAGCGCGCATTTCCTGCGCATGGCGGGGCCGGCGCGCGCAGGTCGCCTGTCCTTGACCGGCCTCGCACTGGAAGCGAGCCTGATCGAGGGGCACCCCTATCACCCCGGCTTCAAGACACGCATCGGTTTTTCCGACGCCGACAATGCGGCTTTTGGCCCCGAAGGCGGCCGTCCCATCGTGCCTGTCTGGCTGTCGGTCGATTCCGCATTGGTGACGCGGGCGGGGACAGACCCCGCACAGGGCTGGGCGCCGCCGGGTGCCGTTCCCGTCCATCCGTGGCAATGGCGCACCCTGCAGCGCGACCCCGCGGTGCAGGCCCTGATGGCGCGTGGCGCGCTGCGGGTGCTGCCGATCGACGGGCCGCGGATGCAGGCCACGGCATCGCTTCGGACGCTGGCCGCGTGTGACGGGGGCGACCACCTGAAGCTGTCGGTTGGCGTTGGGGTCACCTCTTCGGTTCGCGATCTGGTGCCGTGGTCGGTGGCCGTGGCGCCCGTCCTGTCGGACTGGCTGGGGCGGGTGGTGGCGTCGGACGATGACCTGGCGGGGCTGACGATCCTGCCGGAACATGGCGCTGCGATCGTGGCGCGCGACCAGTTGGGGGGCAGGCTGGCCGTCATCCGGCGCAGCCCGCCGCCCCCCGGCGCCGTTCCCCTGTCGGCCCTGTCCCTGACCCAACCAGACGGCCGCCCGTTGATCGCGCCGTGGCTGGACGCGCATGGTACCCGCGCCTGGACCGCACGGCTGCTGGCAATCCTGCGACCGGTCTGGCGGCTGATGACCCATCACGGCATCGCGCTGGAGGCGCATGGACAGAACCTGCTGATGACCCATGACGCGGGGTGGCCGACCGGCCTGATCGCCCGCGATTTCAGCGAAAGCCTGGAATATGTGCCCGACCGCCTGACCCTGCCCGCCCCGGACCTGGCCCTCATCGAACCGGCGATGGCGGGTGCCCCGGATGGCACGTATCACCGCATGGGGCGTGCGTCCGACCTGCGTGATCTGATTGCCGACTGTCTGGTGACCCATGTGCTGTCGGACCTGGCCGATCTGCTGCACCGCACCGATCGCCTGCCCGAGGCGACCTTCTGGCGGCTGGCCCGCGCCGCCCTGCCCCACCCCCCCGGCCTTGGCACCGATGCGGCGACCGTTCCCGCAGAGAGCCTGGCCGCGGGGCTGCTGGGCCGTGCCGAATCCCATCCCGCGCCGAACCCGTTGAAGGACACCCCCATGACCCGCCTGTTCCACCTGAACGACACGCCGATCGACCCGTTCGGACCGGACATCCCCGACCTGCTGACGGGCCGCGACCCCGACCGCACGCGTATCGCACTGCTGATGACCGACCGCGCGGCGTGCCTGTCGCAGATATTGCGCCTGCGGGACGCGGGGGCGTCGTGCCATCCGATCCACCCGGAAACGCCGCCGGATCAGGCGCGCGATATGGCGCGGCGGGCGGGGTGCGACCTGATGCTGACCGACGCCGCGCTGGCGGGGTTGGGACAGGATGCGCCCCATGCGCCGGGGGGCGTGCTGATCCAGACCAGTTCCGGCACCACCGGCGCGCCCAAGATCATCGCCCGCAGCTGGGCCGCCATACAGACGGAAATCGACGCCTATCTGCGCGCCTTTCCACAGGCTGCCGACATGACCCCGGTGATCGCCGCACCGATCACCCATTCCTATGGCCTGATCGCGGGGGTGCTGGTGGGTCAGGCGCGGGGGCATGTCCCGGTCGTTCTGGACCACGCCAATCCGCGTGCCATCCTGCGCCAGCTGGCGCAGATCCGGGATCCGTTGATCTATGCTGCGCCCCCCTTGCTGCACGTGCTGGCGCGGCTGTCGGGGGCACGCGGACTGCATGCGGTGATGTCGTCGGGGACGGTGCTGCCGCAGCCGTGGTTCGACGCGATCCGCGCCGCCACGCAGCACATGTTCCAACAATACGGCTGTTCCGAGGCGGGCTGCCTGTCCATCGCCCCAGATCCAGACCGCCCCGAGGACATGGGCCTGCCCCTGCCGCACATCCGTCTGCAGGCCGGGCAGGACGCGCCCGCCCCCGTCACTGTGCACGGTGCGGGCCGCGCGGTGGACACAGGCGATCTGGGCGTGATCGACGCGCGCGGCCGCCTGATCTTTGCGGGGCGCGCGGCCGAGGTGATCGATGTCGCGGGTCTGAACGTCTATCCCGCCCAGATCGAGGCCGCCGCCCTGTCCCTGCCCGGTATCGCCGACGCGGTGGCCTTTGCCATCCCCGATCCCGTCGCGCATCAGCGCCCGGCCCTGGCCTATGCGGGAGACGTTGCGGAATCGCGGCTGGACGCGCATCTGGCCACCCTGCTGTCGCCACGCCAGCGCCCGGTGCGCCTTATCCGCCTGCCCGCCTTGCCGCGCAGCGCGAACGGCAAGATCGCGCGCCGCACCCTTGCCCGGACCCTGTCGGAGACCCCCGCATGACCGATCCCCGTCCCATCCCCACCCCCCAGGATGCGCAGGACCGCATCCGTACCATTCTGGCCGGACCGATGTCCTGTCCCCGCATGGCGGCCTTTGGCCCCGACGCACGGATCGGCCATGATCTGGGTCTGGATTCCGTGGCCCTGATGACGCTGATGCTGCATCTGGACGAGGCCGGCATCCAGATGGCCGAGGACACGTTCGACCGCGCCCCCGGCATGACCGTCTGGGCCCTGTCCATGGCGCTGGCAGGCGTGACCCCGGCCCAGGACGACCCCGCCGACATCAAGGTGCATTGCGTTGTCAGTTGCCTGTGCCAGGCGCTGAAGGATCGCGGCGGGATCGACCATCGCCCGCTGTATCTGGGCCTGTGGGACGGGCAGGTGATCGTCGACGACCACCTGCGCCTGTCCTATCACGTGCCGGGGATCGATCACGGCTTTTATCTGGACTGGGCCGAGCGCCTGTTCGGCCTGCGCGTCACGCGCTGGTATGACGATGCAGCACTCAAGGCGCAGAACCTGAACGACCTTCACTCGCTGCTGGCCGATTGGCGGCCCGGCCGCTATGTCATGCCGATGGTCGACATGGCGCTGTTGCCGCAACGCGACAACAAGTTCGCCCAGGCCAGCTTTCCGCATTACGCCCTGCTGGAGCCCACGGCGGACCCTGACACCTGGCTGATGCGCGACCCCGATTTCCGGTGGGAGGGGCCATTGCCCGCCCGCGACCTGCGCGCAGCGTTCATGGCGCCGACCGTGGCGGGGGGCTTTGTCTTTGACAATGCCGATGCCCATGCCGCCGACGATGCGACCATCGCGGCCATGCACCACGCGACCTTCGACGCCGAGGCTGTGCCGCTGATCGACGCGGTCCGTCGCATCGTTCAGGCCCATGTCGCCGATCTGCCGCGCGCCGATCTGGAACCTGCGTTGCGCGAGCTGCCGGTCATTGCGATCCGCAAATACGCTTATGAACACGCGCTGGCGATCTTTGGCGACATCGAGGGCGCAGACTATGACGCGTTCGAGGAATGCTGTGACCGGATCGCGGCGCTGCATGGCGGGCTGAACGCGGTCCACCTGCGCGCTGTGGCCTTTGCCCGGGGCGGCGACGGCGACGACCTGTTGCAGGTGCTGGCCGATCTGGACCGCCTTACGGTTCTGGAACGCGGCATCAAGGCGACTCTGGGCCGGTGGTTCGACCGCTGGCAGGTGGCGTGCGCATGAGGATCAACACCTGTTCCGTGGCCTTTCGCCATCTGGACGTGACCGCCCGCGACCTGGCCCGCTATGTCGCCCGCGAAGGGTTCGACGGGTTGGAGATCTGGGCACCCCATGCCCGCGCGCTGGCCGCCGAATGGCAGACCCTGCCACAACGCCCGCCGGTGCCGATGCTGGCGGGTTACCTGCCCCTGGGCACACCGGATTTCAACCGTGCCGACGCGAACGCCCTGTTGGATCTGACCGGGGTCTGGGACGCGCCGCGCCTGCGGCTGTTCGCGGGCGGGCTGGGCAGTGACCGGGCCGACGCGGATCAGCGCCGCGCCGTCCAGCGCGATCTGGCGACAGTGGCCGACATGGCCCGCGACCGCGGCCTGCGCATCGCGGTCGAGACGCATCCCGACACACTGGCCGACAGTCTGGGCGCGACGCTGTCCCTGCTGGACGCGCTGGACCACCCGGCGGTTGGCGTGAACTTCGACGTGCTGCATGTCTGGGAATCCGGCACCGACCCCATGGCGGCACTGTCCGCGCTGCGCAGTCACGTCGATCACCTGCACCTGAAATCCGTCACCGGGCGCGACCGCCTGTCGGTGTTTCACCCCGCCAATGTCCACGACCCGCAGGGCAGCCGCGACGGCATGTGCCCGCTGCTGTCAGGCGCGATCGATTATGCGGCGCTGCTGCCCTGCCTGCCCGCAGACATCGGCGCGTCGCTGGAATGGTTCGGGCCAAAGCCCGCAGCGACCATGGCGGGGGACCTGCGCGCGCTGCGGCGCGACATGCTGGATCGGGTGGCGTGACGATGCGCGGTTTCCGCGCCTGCCCCCCTTTTCATCCCCGGTCATATCCCTATGCTTGCCCCCAAGACACAGCAGGGTGACGTCATGGCGCGATCGGGACTGGATTACGGCGGAATGATGCATCGCGCGATGCAGGGGCTGATTGCCGAGGTGTTGCGCCAGATCGCCCGCGACGGCCTGCCCGGAGAGCATCATTTCTTCATCACCTTCGACACGCGCGACGACGGTGTCGAGATGGCCGACTGGCTGCGCGAACGGTACCCCGAGGAAATGACCATCGTCATCCAGCACTGGTTCGACAACCTGACGATCCAGCCCGACCATTTCACCATCACGTTGAACTTTGGCAACCAGCCCGAACCGCTGAAGATTCCGTTCGACGCGCTGCGCACTTTTGTCGATCCGTCCGTCGAATTCGGCCTGCGTTTTGAGACGCAGGACAGCGACGATGACGACGAAGATGAGGACGCCGAGGCCGATGCCGAATATCAGCTGGACGCCGAAGATGATGGCGACGACACGCCCCCGTCCGGCGGGGCCGATGTCGTGCGGCTGGACCGCTGGCGGAAATAGCGCCGTGACCATGCGCGGCCTGTCGGCCTTTCCGATCACGCCGACCGACGCCGCGGGCAACCCCCTGCCCGCCGACCTGCGCCGCATGATCCTGCGCCTTGCGCGGGCGGGTGTGGACAGCATCGGGGTGCTGGGGTCGACGGGCGGCTATGCCTATCTGGACGCGGACCAGCGTCGCGCCGTTCTGGAAACCGCGCTGGACGCCGCAGGCGGCAAAGTGCCGGTCATTGCGGGTGTGGGCGCGTTGCGCAGCGACACCGCGGCGGCGCTGGCGCGCCATGCCGCGGATGCGGGGGCGTCGGGCCTGTTGCTGGCGCCGATGTCCTATACACCGCTGACCGGGAACGAGGTGTTCGCGCATTTCGAAACCGTCGCGGGGGCATCGGATCTGCCGATCTGCATCTACAACAACCCCTCGACCACGCATTTCACCTTTACGCCGGCGCTGATCGCCCGGCTGGCGGCACTGCCCACCGTCACCGCCGTCAAGATGCCCCTGCCTGCGGGCGGTGATTTCGCAGGCCAGATCGCGGCCCTGCGCGCCGATCTGCCGCCCGGTTTCGCCATCGGCTACAGCGGCGACTGGGGCTGTCCCGACGCACTGCTGAACCATGCCGACGGCTGGTTCAGCGTGGCTGCGGGTCTGTGGCCCGACCAGACGCTGGCATTGGCCTGCGCCGCCCGTGCGGGCGACCGGGCCGGGACCGGCGTCTGGCAGGCGCGGTTCCAGCCGATGTGGGATCTGTTCCAGGCCCATGGCAGCCTGCGCGTCGTTCATGCCTGCGCCCGGCTGATGGACCTGACCGAGGCGCAGCCGCCGCGTCCGATCCTGCCCCTGCCCGACGCGATGACGCCACGCCTGCGGGCGGCGATGCAGGCGATGGACGGCTGACGGCGCTGTTTGCGCCAGCATACCGTTGCATACGAATTGCGCCCAAGCCCCCGGACCGCTACAACCCGCCACGAAACCGTGAGGGAGCGACCCGATGACCAAGACCCGCACCGAAACCGACAGCTTTGGCCCGCTGGAGGTTGACGCGTCGAAATACTGGGGCGCGCAGACGCAGCGTTCGATCATCAACTTCCCGATTGGCTGGGAACGCCAGCCGGTGCCGATCATCCGCGCCTTGGGCGCGATAAAGCTGGCCGCCGCGCGCGTCAACCGCGCCTCGGGCGACCTGCCCGGCGATCTGGCCGACGCGATGGAACAGGCCGCAACCGAGGTGTTCCAGGGCAAGTTCGACGACAACTTTCCGCTGGTCGTCTGGCAGACCGGGTCAGGTACCCAGTCGAACATGAACGCCAACGAGGTGATTTCGAACCGCGCGATCGAGATCATGGGCGGAGAGATGGGTTCGAAAAAGCCTGTCCACCCCAATGATCACTGCAACATGGGCCAGTCGTCGAACGACACCTTTCCGACGGCCATGCATGTGGGCATCGCCATGCTGGCCCGCGACACCCTGCTGCCCGGTCTGGACAAGCTGGCCGCCGCGCTGGAGGCCAAGTCCGCCGAGTTCAAGGACATCATCAAGATCGGCCGCACCCACACCCAGGATGCGACGCCCCTGACCCTGGGTCAGGAATTCGGCGGCTATGCCCATCAGGTCCGCAAGGGGATCGAACGGGTCAAGGCCTGCCTGCCCGATATCCATGAACTGGCGCAGGGCGGCACCGCCGTCGGCACAGGTCTGAACACCAAGGTCGGCTGGGACACGGCGATTGCCGCCGAGATCGCCAAGATCACCGACCTGCCCTTTGTCACCGCCCCCAACAAGTTCGAGGCGCTGGCCGCCCATGATGCGATGGTCATGTTCTCGGGCGCGCTGAAGACGGTGGCCGGTTCGCTGTTCAAGATCGCCAACGACATGCGCCTGCTGGGCTCTGGCCCGCGTTCGGGTCTGGGCGAGCTGATCTTGCCCGAAAACGAGCCGGGTTCGTCGATCATGCCGGGCAAGGTGAACCCGACCCAGGCCGAGGCGCTGACCATGGTCTGCGCGCATGTCATGGGCAACGACGCCGCCGTGGGCTTTGCCGGATCGCAGGGGCATTTCGAACTGAACGTCTATAACCCCATGATGTCGTACAACGTGCTGCAATCCATGCAGCTTTTGGGCGATGCGGCCAGCAGCTTTACCGACAACATGGTCGTGGGTACGCAGGCCAACGTGAAACGCATCGACCAGCTGATGCGCGAATCGCTGATGCTGGTGACGGCGCTGGCGCCGACCATCGGCTATGACAACGCCACCAAGGTCGCCAAGACGGCGCACAAGAACGGCACCACCCTGCGCGAAGAGGCCATCGCCCTGGGCTTTGTCGACGGCGAGACCTTCGACCGCGTCGTCCGCCCCGAGGACATGATCAGCCCCAAGGGCTGACCTCTTGACCAGAGCCATGGGGGCGCGCCACGGTGGCGCGCCCCTTGTCGTTCCCGGACCGCCATGACCCGCATCATCAACCTTCGCCAGGCCCGCAAGGCCCGTGACCGCGACGTCAAGCGCGCCAAAGGCGACACGAACGCCGCCCTGCACGGAGAGGCCAAACCCCTGCGCGATGCGCGACAGGCCGAACGCGACCGCGCGGCACGCGTGCTGGACGCGCACCGCGCTGATACGCCGGACGAATGATCGACCTGCCCCCCATGACGCCGCCACTGAAGCGGTCGGTCACCATCGACGGCCACCGCACATCCGTCTCGCTGGAGGACGCGTTCTGGAAGGCCTTGGCGACCCAGGCCGCGGCACGCGACCTGACTCGTGCCGCCCTGATCGGACTGATCGACCACGCCCGCCCCCCGCAGATCGGCCTTGCCACCGCCCTGCGGCTCTTCGTGCTGTCATCCGCGCAGACGCAGGAACGCTGACCACGTCTGACACCGGCGGCTGCAGCCCCCCCCTACTCCCGCAGATCGGGCAGAACGTGGTCGCGGAAATGCTCCCGCAGGGTCAGCTTGCTGACCTTGCCGGTCGCGGTCAGCGGCATTTCGTCGACATAAACAACGTCGTCGGGCAACTGCCAGCCGGCCAGATGCGCGCCCAGATGGGTCCGCATCTCTTCCAGTCCCGGCCGGGCCGTCCCCTTGGGCTTGATCACCAGCAGCGGGCGTTCGTCCCATTTGGGATGGGGCAGCGCGATGACCGCACATTGCGCCACATCCGGATGGGAAACCGCCAGGTTCTCAACGTCGATCGAACTGATCCACTCGCCGCCCGATTTGATCAGATCCTTGGCCCTGTCGCGCAAGGTCAGAACGCCATCGGCGCTGATCGACGCGATGTCGCCCGTTCCGAACCATCCGTCCGCATCGATCACGCGGGCGGTGGCATCGGCATTGTCGTGATACCCCGCAGCGACGGTATTGCCGCGCACGAACAACTCGCCCATGGCGTGCCCGTCATGGGGCTGGCGGGCACCCGCGTCATCGACGATCTTCATCTCGACCCCAAAGACGCGGCGCCCCTGCGCCTGCTTCAGTGCCATCCGGCGCTCGAACGGCAGGTCGCGCTGATCCGGCGTCAACGACCCCTGACTGCCCAGCGGTGACGTCTCGGTCATGCCCCAGGCGTGGTTCACGTCGATGCCCAGACGCTCGAAACCCTCGGTCAGGCTGCGGGGCATGGCACTGCCGCCGACGACGATATGGCGCAGGGCATCGGGCTTGGCACCGCGGGCCTGGATCTCGGCGAACAGACCCTGCCAGATGGTGGGCACGCCCCAGGCGCTTTGCACGCCCTCGGCCTGGCACAGGTCCCACAGGCTGGCCCCGTCCAGCGCCGGGCCGGGCATGATCAGGCTGGCCCCGATCAGCGGCGCGGTAAAGGGCAGCCCCCAGGCGTTGACATGAAACAACGGCACCACCGGCAGGATACGCGGCTGTGGTCCCAGATCGGGACCCAGCACCGCGGCCGTCGCCAGCGCGTGCAGCATGTTCGACCGGTGCGAATACAGCACGCCCTTGGGGTCGCCCGTCGTGCCCGACGTATAGCACAGGCCCGATGCGGTCGTCTCCGGGAACTCCGGCCAGACCCGGTCGGTCGGCTGGCCCGCCAGCAGATCCTCATAGCACAGCGCGTCCAGCGTCGTCGCGGGCATGTGGGCGGCGTCCGTCATCACCACATACCGCATGGCCGGCAGGCGATCCTGCAGCTTTTCCAGCAGCGGCACAAAGGTCAGGTCGGTGAACAGCAGCCCATCGCCCGCGTGATGCGCGATGAACACCATCTGATCAGCCGACAGGCGCGGGTTGATGGTGTGGCAGACGGCCCCGATCGCAGGGACCGCGTGATAGATTTCCAGATGGCGATGCCCGTTCCAGGCCAGCGTCGCGACCCGATCGCCCGACGCCACGCCAAGGCTCTCCAGTGCCAGCGACAACTGAACGGCGCGAGCGCGGGTGTCGGCCCAGCTTTGTCGGTGCAGGTCGCCCTCGACCCGCCGCGACACGACCCGCCCTTCGGGAAAGCTCTCGGCCGCATAATCAAGAAGCCCGCTTTGCAGCAGCGGGCGATGCATCATCAGACCATTCATGACGTCTCCTCCATCATGGTCCTATGATGACGGGATCGCCGCGCGGTTCAAGCCGCGCGGTAGGTCCCTGCCGTTGGGTCAGCGGGCGCTGACATGGGTCGATGTCAGGTCCAGCAACAACGCGCCGTCCGCGTCGCTGACCTGCGTACGCACGGTCGAGATGCGCCGCCCCCGCTGCACCCAGCATGCCGCCGCAGTCAGCACCCCGTCGCGACGGTTTGACAGCAACTGGGCATTCAGCGTGATGGCCACCGGAAAGCTGTCCATCCCTTCCTGCGGCTGCTCTCCGCCCAGGACCAGGTTGGTGGCAACCACATCACCGAACCAGACCAGCGCCCCGGCCTGAACGGTACCGAACGGATTGAGCACACCCGCGGTGATCGTCATCTCGCCAGTGGCCTCCTGATCGTTGACGCCGGTGATCTCGAATTCGATCTGTCCGGCAAGGGTGTGATTCGACATCCCCCAAAGTCCTTTTCAGCAAATGCGGGCACGCCGCGACATGTGGTTGCCGGCCCTCAGCGGGTCAGCCGTGCGATCAGCGAAGAGGTATCCCACCGGCCCCCGCCCATCGCCTGCACATCCTTGTAGAACTGGTCGACCAAGGCAGTGATCGGCAGGGCCGCCCCCAACTGATCGCCCGCCTGCAGGCAGATCGCCAGATCCTTGCGCATCCAGTCGACGGCAAAACCGTGTTCGAACTCTCCACGATGCATGGTTGAGTGACGGTTGACCATCTGCCAACTGCCTGCCGCGCCCTGACTGATCACTTCGACGACATCGGCCACGTCCAACCCTGCCTTTTGCGCAAATGCCAATGATTCCGACAGCGCCTGAACCAGACCCGCAATCGCGATCTGGTTGCACATCTTGGTCATCTGGCCAGCACCCACATCGCCCATGCGGCGGCAGATCTTGGCATAGGCGTCGATCGCGGGCGCGGCGCGGTCGAAATGCTCGGCGGCACCGCCGCACATGACCGACAACTGTCCGTTTTCGGCCCCTGCCTGCCCGCCCGATACCGGCGCATCGACATAGCCGATCCCCGCCTGCGCCGCAGCCTGTGCCAGCTCTTGCGTGACTTGCGCGGAAACGGTCGTGTGATCGATAAAGACGGCACCGCGCGCCATGCCAGCAAAGGCGCCATCAGGGCCCAGACATACCTGGCGCAAATCGTCGTCGTTGCCGACGCAACACATGACCAGGTCCGCACCTGCCGCCGCCTTGCGCGGGGTCGGCGCCGCAGAACCGCCGTGGCGGCCGACCCAGTCCTCGGCCTTGGCCGGGCTACGGTTGAACACCGTCACCTGATGCCCGGCCGCCGCCAGATGCCCGGCCATCGGAAAGCCCATAACGCCCAGTCCCAGAAACGCCGTCTTGGTCATGTAAATCTCCCTCGGGTCGCGACCCTTGGCACGGGGGTGCGTTGAAAAGCCCGCGCGCCTGTCCTATGCAATACACCACCATCCATGCGCGACAGGGTCAACCCGTGCCGCGCCCCCGGCCAAGGACCTGCCCGCACATGCTGACCTTGTTTCGCTGGCTTTTGCGGCTGACCATTGCACTGATCGTCCTGGCCGTCCTGTCCGCCGTTCTGATCTGGTATTTCGCGGTCCGATCGCTGCCCGATTATACCGCAAGCTACTCCGTGACGGGCATCACAGCCCCGGTCGAGATCATACGATCGACCGAGAACGTACCCCATATCTTCGGTGAAACCGATCCCGACGTCTTCTTTGCTCTGGGTCTTGCTCATGCTCAGGACCGGCTGTTCCAGATGACCCTGCTGCGCCGTGCGGCACAGGGGCGCCTGGCCGAGGTGCACGGCCCGCGTGCCCTGCCCGCCGACGATCTGGTGCGCAGGCTTGGCCTGCAGCGCGCTGCAAGAGCGTCGCTGGAGGTTCAGGACGATGATACGCGCGCCGCACTTCAGGCCTATGCCGACGGCGTTAACCAGTGGATCCGTATCGTCAACGACAGTGCGATGGGGCGTGGCGCGCCGGAATTCTTTCTGTTCCCGGACGTCATCACCTTTTGGCAGCCGGCTGATTCGCTGGCGATCCTAAAGCTGCTGGCCGCCGCCGGCACCGATGCCGCGGGGGACGAGATCCTGCGCGCGCGTCTGGCCCTCGCATGGCCCGACCGCGGCATGCAGATCGTCGAACGCGGCGGCACGCCAAAGACCCTGCCGCCCTATGCCGAACTGTTTCCCGGCGCGCGACTTGGGGCACCGGAACGGCGGCTGGACGCACAGGCGGAATACGATCCGCTTGGATTTCTCCGGCCCGGGCAGGCCCTTGGTGGCAATGCCTTCGGGGCGGAACCGCAACGGACGGCGGCGGGCGCATCGCTGTTGGCCAATGACCTGCATGCAGGACTGACGGTGCCATCGCTGTACTACCTGGCGCGGCTGGAGCTGACGGGCGGCGGCGTGATCGGCGCCACGGTGCCCGGGCTGCCGCTGGTTCTGTCAGGGCGCAATCCGACCCTGTCCTGGGCGCTGACGCCGCTGGACCTGGACGTGGCCGACATCGCGATCGAAGAGGTTCAGCCCGGCAACCCCGACCGTTATCGTGGATCGCAGGGCTGGACCGAGTTTCAGACCCGGACCGAGGTGATCCGCGTGCTGGACGCACCGCCCCAGACCATCACCCTGCGGGAAACACAGAACGGCCCCGTGGTTCCCGGTCTGGACCCCGGCCTGCGCGACGTGACGCCCATCGGCCATGTCCCATCCCTGCGTTGGACCGGTCTGTCGCACCGCGACCGGACCATGTCCGCGCTGATGGGGCTGATGCGCGCCACCGACGCGGATCAGGCCACCCGCGCCTTGGCCGATGTCGTGGCCCCGGCGCTGGACGTCATGCTGGCACAGGGCGACAGCATCACCCGCCTGGCAGCCGGCGCCGCACCGCAACGCGCGCCCGATCACCCGACCGGCGGCGCCCTGCCGGCGCCCGGCTGGCTGGCCGGCACCGTCTGGCAAGGCACCGTGTCGCTGGCGACCCAGGCTCGCCGCCCCCAGGACGGTCTGGCCCTTGCGACCGAGGAGGCCGACGCCGATGGCCTGCGGCAGGATCGCCTGTCCCGCCTGTTGGGCGACCGAGAGGTGCATTCCCGCGACAGCTTCATCGCGGCGCAGCTGGACGTGGTCAGCCCGGCCGCGCGCGCGCTGTTGCCGCTGGTGGGGGCCAACCTGTGGTTCACCGGCGATCCGGCCGCGCCCGGCACCCCGGAACGCCAGCGTCAGGACGCCCTGACCCTGCTGGCCGAATGGGACGGCGCCATGAACGAGCACATGCCAGAGCCGCTGATCTATGCCGCATGGATGGGCGCCCTGCAGGACCGCCTTGTCAGGGATGAACTGGGGCCGGTCGCGGACGACCTGATCCACCTCCAGCCCCATTTCGTCGATAGGGTGTTCCGCAATCGTGACGGCGCCGCCGCCTGGTGCGACGTGGTGCAAAGCGCCGTGACCGAGGATTGCGCCACCATCGCCCGCCAATCGCTGGACCGCGCCATTCTGGACCTGTCTGCCCAGTACGGACCGGACGTGACCAGTTGGCGTTGGGGTGATGCCCATCAGGCGCGGCACATGCATCCGGGTCTGGGCGCGCTGCCTGCGCTTGGCTGGATCATGAACATCACCCAGTCAATCTCGGGCGGAGAGTTCACGGTGGCCCGCACCGGGCAGATCGGCACAGGCCCCACCCCGTTCCAGGCCACCGGCGGC
The DNA here is from genome assembly GCF_045064235.1 of Paracoccus sp. Ld10. Taxonomy (NCBI): domain Bacteria; kingdom Pseudomonadati; phylum Pseudomonadota; class Alphaproteobacteria; order Rhodobacterales; family Paracoccaceae; genus Paracoccus; species Paracoccus sp. Ld10. Next base: position 588,778 of record NZ_JBISHD010000032.1, read on the forward strand.
GCGGGCTATCGCAGCGTCATCGACCTGGCCGATCCCGACAGTTCGGTGTTCATCACCTCGACCGGGCAATCGGGGCATCCGCTGTCGCGGCATTATGACGATCTGGCAGGCCTTTGGCGGCGCGGCGAATATATCGGCATGTCGCTGGACCCCGATCTGGCCCGCGCCGCAGCCACGGGCGTCACCCGGCTGACACCTGCGGACTGACGTAAAAAGGGGGGCGAAACGCCCCCCTTTGTCATCGCGATCCCGGTCGGATCAAAAGTGGATCGCACGCCCATACGCGTCCAGCACGGATTCGTGCATCATTTCGGACAGGGTGGGATGCGGGAACACGGTTTCCATCAGGTCCTGTTCGGTCGTCTCCAGCTGGCGGCCGATGACATAGCCCTGGATCAGCTCGGTGACCTCGGCGCCGACCATGTGCGCACCCAGCAGTTCGCCCGTCTTGGCGTCAAAGATCGTCTTGATCATGCCCTCGGATTCACCAAGGGCGATGGCCTTGCCGTTGCCCACGAATGGGAAACGACCAACCTTGATGTCCAGCCCCTGTTCCTTGGCCTTGGCCTCGGTCAGGCCAACGCTGGCGACCTGGGGGTGGCAATAGGTGCAGCCGGCGATAGAGCCCGGTTTGATCGGGTGCGGATGACCGCCCGCGATCAGTTCGGCCACCATGACGCCCTCGTGGCTGGCCTTGTGCGCCAGCCAGGGCGCACCGGCCAGATCGCCGATGGCATAGACGCCCTCGACCCCGGTACGACAGTATTCGTCGGTGATGACATGGGTGCGGTCGATCTTGATGCCCGCTTCTTCAAGACCCAGGTTTTCGGTGTTGCCGACGATGCCCACAGCCGAGATCACGGTATCGAACTCGTGCGTCTCGGTCTTGCCCCCGACCTCGATATGGGCGGTGACGGTATCGCCCTTGCGGTCCAGCTTCTTGACGGTTGCCTTTTCCATGATCGTCATGCCCTGCTTGACGAACTGTTTCCTGGCGAATGCGCTGATCTCGGCGTCCTCGACGGGCAGGACGCGGTCCATGACCTCGACCACCGTCGTCTTGGCGCCCAGCGTGTTGAAAAAGCTGGCGAACTCGATGCCGATCGCACCCGATCCGATAACCAGCAGCTTTTTGGGCATGTGCGGCGGGACCAGCGCGTGCTTGTAGTTCCAGACCAGCTTGCCGTCCGGTTCCAGCCCCGGCAGCTCGCGCGCCCGCGCGCCGGTCGCCAGGATGATGGATTTTGCGGTGACCTCCTCGGTCCCCTTGTCGGTCTTGACCGAAACGCGGCCTTTCCCGGCCAGCTTGGCCTCGCCCATGATGACGGTGACCTTGTTCTTTTTGAACAGATGGCCAATGCCGCCGGACAGCTGCTTGGCGACACCGCGCGAGCGTTTCACGACCGCGTCCAGGTCATAGCCGATGCCGTCGGCCGACAGACCGAACTCCTTGGCGCGGTGCATCAGGTGATACACCTCGGCCGATCGCAGCATGGCCTTGGTCGGAATACAGCCCCAGTTCAGGCAGATGCCGCCCAGATGCTCGCGCTCGATGCAGGCCACCTTGAGGCCCAGCTGCGCGCCCCGGATCGCGGCCACATAGCCGCCCGGCCCTGAGCCGATCACCACCAAGTCGAAATTCTGGGCCATCGGGTCCCCCGCTGATGAATTATAGTTCAGCGTTAAACCATTTACCCCAAGGCAGCAAGCCGCCGGTCAGGCGGTGGCCTGCTGCTGGGGGTCGTCAGACTGTGCCTCCTCCAGGATGGCATCGACGGCCAGGGGGGTGGCGTTCGGGGTGATGACGGCAAAGCTGCCCTGTTCGTCCGGCGTCAGCGCCCGACGCTGCGTGGTCCGCCATCCGGCATACCCGGTCAGCAACGCCAGCAGCGTGCCCATATAGACCCAGTACCCATCGGGTCCCATCACGCCCATCATCCAACCGGTGATGACAGGTCCGCCCATGCTGCCGATGCCATAGATGAACAGCAGGCCCGCCGATGCGGACGCCATGTCGGACTGGTCCAGATAGTCGTTGGTATAGGCCAGCAGCAGCGCATAGACCGGGTTCGCGATCCCGCCCATGATCGCCCCCGCGATGACCAGCCCCACGGTCCCCGGCTGCGCAGCCACCGTGATCAGACCGCACAGCCCGCCGATGGCCGACATTCCCAGCACCAGCTTGCGCCGGTCATAGCGGTCCGAGATCCAGCCGATCGGATATTGCAGGACCAGACCACCCGCATAGATCGCGGCCACGAACAGACTGATCTGCGCCACCGACAGGCCGATCTGCGCGCCCCAGACGGACGACATCCCCGACAGGACCGAAAACACGCCCCCGATCAGGAAAATCCCGACGCACCCCAAGGGCGACGCCTCGTACAGTTTGGCAAAGGACATCCGCTTGATCGTCTGGAACTGCGGCGCGGGCTGGGCCGACAGCAGGATTGGCGTGAACGCCAGCGACACCAGAACTGACGGGATGATGAACAGCAGATAGCCCGCGGGGCTGCTGATGTTCAGCAGGGCCTGAGCGATGACGATGCCCAGCAGCTGCACGATCATGTAGAGCGACAGCGTCTGGCCGCGGTTCTCATTGGTCGAACCGGTGTTCAGCCAGCTTTCCGCCGCGACATAGACCCCGCAGAAACAGAACCCGATCAGAAATCGCAGGAGGGTCCAGCTGATCCAGTGCGGTTCCACCGCAAACAGCACCAGCACCGCGGAAATCAGCGACCCCAGGGCTGCAAAGACCCGCACGTGGCCGACATTCTTGATCAGGTCGGGCACGGTCAGGCTGCCCAGCATGAACCCGCCGTAATAGCTGGCCATGACGACGGACATCTGCAGGGTCGGGATGCCCTCGATCCCGCCGCGGATGCCCAGCAGGGTGCCCTGCATGCCGTTGCCGACCATCAGCAGCAGGATGCCAAGCAAAAGCGGCCATGTCGTGCGCAACACCGAAATCATCGCGGGTCTCGTCTTGTTCAGGGGCGTGGAGGCTGGATGCCCGACCTATGCCCGAAGGGCCCTCGATGCCAGCCGGAATGCGACCTCAGGGGATCAGCAGCGACGCATCGCCATAGCTGAAGAAACGATAACCGCGTTCGACCGCATGTCCATAGATATCCTTGATCTTTTCCGACCCCATCAATGCCGACACCAGCATCAGCAGCGTCGATTTCGGCAGGTGGAAATTCGTCATCAGCCCGTCGGTCACCCGGAATTGATACCCCGGATAGATAAAGATGTCGGTCGTCCCCGTGAACGGCGCCATCTGTCCGACCCCGGGGGCGGCCGATTCGATCAGGCGCAGGGCGGTTGTGCCCACCGGGATCACCCGGCGGCCTTCGGCCTTGGCGCGATTGATCGCGTCGGCGGCGCGGGGCGACACCTCTCCCCATTCGGCATGCATGCGATGGGTCGTGACGTCGTCGACCTTGACCGGCAGGAACGTCCCCGCCCCCACATGCAACGTCACATGCGCAAATTCGACACCCCGTTCGGACAGCGCCTGCAGCAGTGGCGCGTCGAAATGCAGGCTGGCGGTGGGGGCCGCGACGGCGCCCTGCCGCGCGGCCCAGACCGTCTGATAATCATCGCGGTCCTGGTCGTCAGGCGCCCGCAGCGCGGCGATATAGGGCGGCAGGGGCATCGCGCCCACCTGCTGTAACGCCGCATCGAACGCATCGCCCGTGGCGTCAAAGACCAGCCGCAGGCCCGTTTCCGTCATCTCGGCCACGGTGGCTGACAGGGCGTCTCCGAACCGGATCACCTCGCCCACGCGCAGCTTGCGCAGAGGCTTGGCCAGCGCCTGCCAGCCGTCGGCTGCGGGTTCCAGCAGGGTGATCTCGATCCGGGCGACGGCCTCTCCCTGCGGGGTCTGGCGGGCGCGGGTGCCGGTCAGGCGGGCGGGAATGACCTTGGTGTCGTTCAGCACCAGCAGGTCGCCGGGACGCAGGATCTGCGACAAGTCGCCCACGTGGCGATCAGCGATCATGCCGTCCTGTGCCAGCAACAGGCGTGCGGAACTGCGCGGCTTGGCTGGCCGCGTGGCGATCAGGTGCGGGGGCAGGTCGAAATCAAAATCGGACAACTTCATGGCACGGGGTTTGCGGCCACCCCGCGCCCGCGTCAAGCAGCCGTGAAGACAAAGCAAAAACGTCGGACTTTACAAGACCAACGAAATTGGTAAGTCTTCGCCTGACAGGAGCCCGCCATGATCGTCTGCCATTGCACCATGATCTCGGATCACGACATCCGCGCCGCCATCGACTGGATGCGGGCGGCGGATGCCCAGACCATCATCACGCCCGGCAAGATCTATCACGCGTTGGGAAAGCGGGCCGATTGCGGGGGCTGCATGCCGCTGTTTCTGGACACCATGCGCGCGTGCGATAAGCTGGGCGTCGCACCGCCGATCTTGCGGGCCGGAACAGATAGCAAAAAGGATGCCACCCATGAAGGGCGACGCCAAAGTCATCGAGTATCTAAACGCCGCACTTCGCTCTGAGCTGACGGCGGTCAGCCAGTACTGGCTGCACTATCGCCTCCAGGAAGACTGGGGTTTTGGCAAGATTGCCAAGAAATCGCGCGAAGAATCCATTGAAGAGATGAACCACGCCGACAAGCTGATCCAGCGGATCATCTTTCTGGAGGGGCATCCCAACCTGCAACGGTTGGACCCGCTGCGAATCGGACAGAACCTGCGCGAGACGCTGGACAGCGATCTGGCCGCCGAACACGATGCGCGCACGCTGTACATCGAGGCGCGTGACCATTGCGAAAGCGTCGGCGACTATCCCAGCAAGATGCTGTTCGAGGAACTGATCGCCGACGAGGAAGGTCATATCGACTTTCTGGAAACACAGATCCACCTGTTCGAGACGATCGGCGCCCAGAATTATGGCCATCTGAACGCGACCTCCTCGGACGAGGCCGAATAGGAGCCTATCCCAACCAATCGCGGGCAATGTCCGGCAACCGGTCGAAATGGCCCAGCAGCGCCTCGGGGGCCAGGCGGGAAATCGCCTCTCCCTCGGGGCCAAAGCTGACCAGCGCCACGCGCACCCCCGCCGCCGCAGCCGTCTTGCGGTCGGTTTCGGTATCGCCCACCAGAAAAGATTGCGCGACGGTGCCGCCCGCGCCTGCGACTGCGGCCTGATAGGGACGCGGATCGGGCTTTCGCACGGGCAGCGTGTCGGCGCCGATCATCGCGCCGAACCGGTCGCGAATGCCCAATTCGCGCAGCAGAGTTTCAGCCAGCGCCGCGGGCTTGTTGGTGCAGACGGCCAACCGGTGCCCGTCGGCGGCCAGACGGTCCAGCGCCGATTCTACCCCCGGATACATTCGGGTATGCACCGCGATGGCCGATCCGTAATGGGACAGCAGGCTGTCGAAATCCTCGTCTTCGGCACCGGGCGGCAACAGCGTGTCGCCTGACATCCGGCCATAACCCGCCCGCAACATCGCGCGCCCGCCATGGAACGCGATCAGCGCATCGGCCACAGGGTCCAGCAGGTCCCCCAAGCCCCGCGCGCGAAAGCATGCGTTCGCCGCCGCGACCAGATCGCCGGACGTATCCGCCAGCGTCCCGTCCAGATCAAAGACCACCGTACCCGCCATGCGTCATCCCCTCTGGAAATGTTCGGAAAACAAAGGTGACCGCGCCGGGCCTTTCCAGCGCGTCCCGCCCCGATTAGAACGCCAGGAAGAAAAAGCAAACAGGCGATGGGGGCGGTGATGTCGGAAGCTGGATTGGCGGTCGTGATTCTGGCGGCAGGACAGGGCAGCCGGATGCAATCGGATCTGCCCAAGGTCCTGCACCGGCTTGGCGGGGTACCGCTGGTGGGGCACGCGTTGCGCGCGGCGCGCAACCTGCAGCCGGAACAGATCGTCGTCGTGACCGGCCACGGGTCGGACGCTGTCGCGCGCGCCGTGGCAAAACTGGACCCTGAGGCGGCAACGGTCCTGCAGGCCGAACAACTGGGCACCGGCCACGCCGTGCGCCAGGCTCTGCCCAGCCTAGAGGGGTTCGAAGGGCGGGTGATCATCCTGTACGGCGACACGCCCTTTATCGCTCAGGACACGCTGGACGAACTGGCCGCCCACCCCGCCGACCTTGTGGTGCTGGGCTTCGAGGCCGGCGATCCGGGCCGCTATGGCCGGCTGGTCGTCACCGATCGCGGGCTGGAACGCATTGTCGAATACAAGGACGCCGATGCCGCGACCCGCGACATCGCGTTGTGCAATTCGGGCGTCATGGCGCTGCAGGCCGACCTGTTGCGCCGTCTGATCGCGGGGCTGGGCAATGACAACGCGGCGGGCGAATACTATCTGACGGATCTGGTCGCCCTGGCCCGGGCCGATGGGCACCGCGCCGACGTGGTGATCTGCGACGAGGCCGAGACGCTTGGCATCAACACCCGCGCCGAACTGGCCGCCGCCGAGGCCGCGTTCCAGACCCGCGCCCGTGCCGCGCTGATGGAGGACGGGGTGACGCTGACCGATCCGGGCAGCGTCTTTCTGGCGCTGGACACGGTGATCGGCCGCGACGCGGTGATCGGGCCGAACGTGGTGTTTGGCCCCGGCGTGACGGTGGAGTCGGGCGCAGAGATCCTACCCTTCTGTCACCTTGAGGGGTGTCATGTCAGCGAAGGCGCGACCGTCGGACCCTTTGCCCGCCTGCGCCCCGGTGCGGAACTGGGCGCGGATGTCCATGTCGGCAACTTTGTCGAGATCAAGAACGCCGTTCTGGACGAGGGCGTCAAGGTCGGCCACCTGACCTATCTGGGCGACGCCCATGTGGGCGAACACACGAACATAGGCGCGGGCACGATCACCTGCAACTATGACGGCGTGTCCAAGCATCGCACCACGATCGGCCCGCGCGCCTTCATCGGCAGCGACACCATGCTGGTCGCCCCCGTCCATGTCGGCGCGGACGCGATGACCGGATCGGGCAGCACCATCACCGAGGATATCCCGGACGGTGCCTTGGCCATCGGCCGGGCGCGCCAGGTCACGAAACCGGGTCTGGCCACCCGCCTGATGGCGGCGCTGCGGCTGAAAAAGGAGGCGCGCTGATGTGCGGCATCATCGGAATACTGGGCAACCACGAGGTCTCACCCCAGCTGGTCGATGCGCTCAAGCGGCTGGAATATCGCGGCTATGACAGCGCCGGCGTGGCGACTGTGGACGCCACCGGACAACTGGCGCGCCGGCGTGCGGTGGGCAAGCTGGTCAACCTGTCGGACCGGCTGGTCCACCAGCCGCTGACGGGCCACGCGGGCATCGGCCACACTCGATGGGCCACCCATGGCGCCGCGACCGAGGTCAACGCCCACCCCCACCAGTCCGGCCCCGTCGCCGTCGTCCACAACGGCATCATCGAGAACTTCCGCGAATTGCGGGCCGAACTGGCGGAACTGGGTATTCAGGCGGAAACGCAGACCGACACGGAAACCGTGGCACTGTGGACCGCGCACCATCTGGCCCGTGGCCTGTCGCCGCTGGAGGCCGCGCGCGCCACGCTGGCCCGCCTGAAGGGAGCGTTCGCGCTAGCCTTTCTGTTTCAGGATCAGCCCGACCTGCTGATCGCGGCCCGCCGCGGCAGCCCGCTGGCCATTGGCCACGGCGACGGAGAGATGTTTCTGGGTTCCGACGCGGTGGCGCTTGCCCCCTTTACGGACCGCATCACCTATCTGGAGGATGGCGACCACGCCGTGCTGACCCGCGCGGGCGTGCAGGTCTGGGACGCGGACGACCACCAGGCCCACCGCGCATGCGCCCGCATCGATGTGGGCGCAACCGTGATCGACCGTGCCGGACATCGCCATTTCATGGCCAAGGAGATCGCCGAACAGCCCGTGGTGATCGGCGACGTGCTGAACCATTACGTCAAGGGCGACCGGATCGTGCTGCCGGAAGGCCTGGATTTCGCGGCGCTTGACCGGGTGACCCTGGTCGGTTGCGGCACCGCGCATCTGGCGGGGCATGTGGCGAAATACTGGTTCGAACAGCTGGCGGGCCTGCCCTGCGACATCGATGTCGCGTCCGAATTCCGCTATCGCGAGCCGCCTTTGTCGGATCGCAGCCTGTTCGTTGCCGTCAGCCAGTCGGGAGAGACCGCGGACACGCTGGCCGCTCTGCACTATGCGCGCGGCAAGGTCGCCCGGACCGTGGGATTGGTGAACGTCGGCACCTCGGCCATCGCACGCGATGCGGACATGGCACTGCCGACGCTGGCGGGGATCGAGGTCAGCGTCGCGTCCTCCAAGGCATTCACCTGCCAATTGGCAGTTCTGGCCGTCCTGGCGCTGAAGGCGGCGCATGATCGCGGCCGGATCGACGATACCGGTTTGATGGCGCATCTGCGCGACCTGCGTGCCATTCCCGCGCTGCTGGCGCAGGCGCTGGCCCTGTCGGACGAATGCCGGACGCAGGCCGACTGGTTGGCGCAGGCCCGCGACGTGCTGTATCTGGGCCGCGGCGCGCTGTACCCCGTCGCCTTGGAAGGCGCGCTCAAGCTTAAGGAACTGAGCTATATCCATGCCGAGGGCTATGCGTCCGGAGAGCTGAAGCACGGCCCCATCGCCCTGATCGACGGCGACGTGCCGGTGGTGGTGCTGGCGCCGCATGATGCGCTGTTCGACAAGACCATCTCGAACATGCAGGAGGTGATGGCGCGTCACGGACAGGTGCTGCTGATTTCGGACGCGGCGGGGATCGCGGCGGCCGGTGACGGCATCACCGCCAGCCTGGCCCTGCCCACCGGCGGCGGGGTGTTCCAGCCGATCCTTTATGCGGTGCCCATGCAGTATCTTGCCTATCACACGGCCGTCGCCAAGGGCACGGATGTCGATCAGCCCAGAAATCTGGCGAAATCCGTGACCGTCGAATGAAATAGGCCCGCCTCGGTGGGCCTTTTCCTACAGGCGGCGAAAGGTCACGTAATGGGGCGGACGCCCCTCACGCAGGGCCTTCTGTTCATAGCGGGTGCTGATCCAGTCGTCCCAAGCCACCGGCGTATCATCGACCGTCTCGAACCCTGCCGGCGGCACTTCCTCACGGGTCTGGCGGATATAGTCGGGGATGTCGCTGGCCGCGCGAAAGATCCCGCCGGGCTGCATGATCCGCGCAAGGGGCCGCAGATGTTCTGGCGTCACGAACCGGCGCCGGTGATGGCGGGCCTTGGGCCAAGGGTCGGGATACATCAGAAAGGCACGCTGGACGCTGTTATCGGGCAGCACGTCCATCAGGTCGCGCGCATCGCCCGGGTGGACGCTGACATTCGTGACGCCGGCCGCACGGATCTTGCCCAGCAACATTGCAACGCCATTGATAAAGGGCTCGCAGCCAATGATATTGATGTCGGGATAGGTGGCGGCCATGTGTACCATGTGCTCACCCCCGCCAAACCCGACTTCCAGCCAGACTGGATGATCGTTGCCGAAAATCGCGGCGGGGTCGACCTGCGCGCGGTCAGGGTTTTCCTGCACGGTGATGCCATGGGGCCGCAATTCGCCCAGATCTTCGGACAAATAGCCCTTCTGGCTCTGTCGCAGCGTCTTGCCATGACGCCGCCCATAAAAGTTGCGGCGGGGCGGGTTCGGATCAAAGCCGGATTCGGGTGTGTCGCTCATGGTGCTGGGCATTGCCGCAAGCGCGCCGCGGTTTCAAGCCCCCTGCGCCGCTTTGCGTCCCGCGGTGGCCGGGGGGCTTCGCACCCCCCGGACCCCCTGCGGTCTGGCCAAGCTTACACTACCGTACCGTGCGACATCGGGGGGTCCGGGGGGCTGGCCCCCCGGCCATCGCGGGACGCAAGCCAAGGTAATGGTCAGTCGGCCATCAGACGACTGATGCTGACGGTGACCTCCGGCTTCTTGCCGATCTCTTCCATCGCGACCTGACGGGTGATCTTGCGGATCGCCTCATCCATCTTGCCGTCGTCGCGCACGGTGCGGGCATCGGCCCGCTCGAGGAACTCGGACAGCTCTGCCTCGATCTGGCGCGCCAATTCACCGCCCGAACGGGTACGCTCGGACAGGCCCATCAACTCGACCCAGGCATCTGGCAGGGCGTTGTCATCCTCATCGACGATCACGCTGACCATCGCATGCCCGTTCAGCGCCATCCGAATGCGGTCGCGAACGACCCCGTCCATCGCGCCGATCAGCTGGTTGCCGTCCAGATACAGCCGCCCAGTCTCGACCTGGTCGCAGACCTTGGGGCGGTCGCCCGTCAGGTCCAACATCGTGCCGTTCGTCACGATCTCGGCGGTCATGCCCTTGGCGCGCGCCAGCATCGCATGCTCCCGCAGATGCAGATGCTCGCCATGCATCGGGATCACGACCTTGGGCTTCAACAGATCGTGCATCGCCTCGATGTCGGGGCGGTTCGCGTGACCAGACACATGGTACAGGCCATCATCCGCGTCCCAGACATCGACGCCCGCCTCGCTCAGCGCATTCATGATGCGACCGACCGATTTCTCGTTGCCGGGGATGGTCTTGGAGCTGAACAGAAAGCTGTCGCCTTCCTTAAGGGACAGGCCCAGATAGCGACCGCGCGACAGCTGCGCGCTGGCCGCGCGGCGTTCGCCCTGGCTGCCGGTGACCAGCAGCAAAACCTTGTTGCGGGGCAGCTTGGCGGCCTCCTCGGGCCCGATCGTGTCGGGAAAATCCTTGAGGATGCCGCTGTCGAAGCCGACACTGACCATGCGCCGCATCGCACGACCCAGCAGGCAGACCTTGCGACCCGACGCACGGGCAGCATCGGCCAGCGTCTTCAGACGCGCGATGTTGCTGGCGAATGTGGTGGCAACGATCATGTTCTGTTGTGCCATGACCCATTCCAGGATCGGGGTCGCCAGAACCGCCTCGGACCGGCCAGGATGGGTCGAGAAGATATTGGTGCTGTCGCAGGCCAGGATCTTTACGCCCTTGCCCTCTGCGGCAATCTGGGACAGGCCGACCGGATCGAACGCATCGCCCACAACCGGGGTCACGTCCATCTTGAAGTCGCCCGTATGCACGACGCGCCCGGCGGGCGTATCGATGATCAGCGCACTGCTTTCCGGGATCGAATGGCTGATCGGCACGAACTGCACGCCGAAGGGGCCGACATTGGTCACGGCGGGGCGCGCCTCGGTGATGTTGACCACCTCGGTCGGAAGGCCATGCTCCTCCATCTTCAGGCGCACCAGCGTCCCGGTAAAGCGGCGGGCATAGATCGGCACGTCCAGACGTTTCCACAGATGCGCGATGGCACCGATATGGTCCTCGTGGCCGTGGGTGACAAAGATCGCCTCCAGACGATGGCGGTTCTTTTCCAGCCAGGTCAGGTCGGGCATGATCAGGTCGATCCCCGGGCTGCCCTCCATGTCACCAAACGTGACGCCAAGGTCCACCAGGATCAGCCGTTCCTTGCCAGGCAGGCCGTATCCGTAGACATAGGCGTTCATGCCAATTTCGCCCGCTCCGCCGAGCGGCAGATAGATCAGGCGTTCAGCCATTTCCCATCTCCTTGTTAAAGTCGTGAATGAGCCGAAGCCCGTGCATCGTCAAATCGTCTTCTATCGCATCGAACAGGTCGAACCCCTGATCGAACAGTGGCGCAAGCCCGCCAGTGGCTATGACTTTCATCGGGCGGTCGCGCTCGGCGCGGATCTTTCCCACGATACCGTCGACCAACCCTACATATCCCCAGAACACGCCTGACTGGATACATGCAACCGTATTCGTGCCGATGACCGCCGCCGGCATCGTCACATCGACATGCGGCAGGGACGCCGCCCCCATGTGCAGCGCCTCCAGCGACAGGTTCACGCCGGGCGCGATGACGCCGCCGATATAGGCGCCATCGACGTCTACCACGTCGAACGTGGTCGCCGTGCCGAAATCAACCACGATCAGGTCCGGCCCGTGCCGGTCATAGGCGCCGACCGTGTTCACTAAGCGGTCCGGCCCGACCGTCGTGCCCGCATCGACCCGCGGAGAGACCGGCAACAGGCAGTCGGGCTTGCCGACTACCAGCGGGCGCGTGTCGAAATATCGGTTGCACAGCACCCGCAGGTTGAAGACCACCCGCGGGGCCGTGGCGCTGATGATGCAGGCGTCGATCTGCAGTTCAAATCGCTGCACCGCGATCAGCGTCGACAGCCAGACGTAATATTCGTCGGCCGTGCGCCGGTGATCGGTGCGGATCCGCCAATGGGCCAGAAACCGCGTCCCCTCCCAAATCGAAAAGACCGTGTTGGTGTTGCCGGTATCAATGCACAACAACATTGGGTCTATCCCCCGAAGTGGATGTCTGCGGCGGAAATCGCCTGCCTGCCGCGCGGGCCGGTCAAGATCAGAGCGCCGGTGTCGTCGATGCCGTCAAACCGTCCGGTGATCTCGGCGGTGCCGGTTCGGGCGGTGATCGTCTCTCCCAGCCGTGCGGCGCGAGCCAGCCACGCAGCGCGGATGGGCGCAAAGCCATAGGCCGCCATCTGGCGTGCACCCTCATCGAACCGGACGGCCAGCGCATCTAGCAGATCGTCGGGTATGACCGTCAGGCCGGTTTCCCCGGCCAGGCTGACCGGGCGTAACGCGCCGGGTTCGACCTGCGACACCTCGGGCGCATGCGTCAGGTTGACGCCGATGCCGATGGCAAGAACCGCGACCTGCCCCCCGGCACCGCTGCTTTCCAACAGGATACCTGACAGTTTTCCGCCGTTCAGCAACACGTCATTGGGCCACTTCAACGACACATTCAGCGACGGGCCGCACAGGTCGCGCAGGGCATCATGAACGGCCAGTGCCGCAACAAAGGACAGCCGCGCCGCATCGGCGGCTGTTCCGTCCGGGCGCATAACCAGCGTGGCCGCAAAGTTTCCCGGCGGATCGGTCCAGGCGCGCCCGCGACGACCCCGACCGGCCTGCTGTTCGCGCGCCATGATCCAGGTCGGACCGCTGAGCGTCGGGGCCAATCGGAACCCTTCGGCATTGGTGCTGTCCACGCGGTCAAGAATGTGGCGCGCCACACCCTGAGGCCATGTGGCAGGCGAATTACTCACCCGCAACCGTGACGTCACCCACCAGCGACTGCGCAGCAACCGCTGCAGCATCGTCGATGCCCAGCAACGTGATCGACCCCAGCAGCAGCGCAAATGCCGGGACCAGCAGGGCGGCGTATTGAACGCCACCCATGCGGCTGGTCACGCCTTCGGACTCGGCGCCGAAATACATGTAGAACACGATCCGCAGGTAATAGAAGGCACCGATCACCGACGCGATCACACCGGCAATCGCCAGCCATGCCATACCGCCATCGACCGCTGCCGACAGCACGCCGTATTTGGCCCAGAAACCGACCAGCGGCGGAACGCCTGCAAGGCTGAACATCAGCAGCAGGACGGCCATTGCCTTCAACGGTTCGGCGCTGGCAAAGCGGTTCAGGCTTTCCAGGTCGGTGACCGGGCGCCCGTCGCGTTCCAGCGACAGGATGAAGGCAAAGCTGCCCACATTCATCACCGCATAGATCGCCATGTAGATCAGCATCGCCTGCACGCCATAGGCAGTGCCGGCGGCCAGACCGACAAGCGCAAAGCCCATATGCGCAATCGAGGAATAGGCCATCAGACGTTTGATATTGCGCTGGCCGATGCCCGCGATCGAGCCGAGGAACATCGACATCACTGCCAAGGCAGCGATGATCTGGCCCCAATCGGCCGGGACATTTCCAAACGCGTCGAACATCAGACGTGCGATCAGCGCCATCGCGGCAACCTTGGGTGCAGTCGCAAGAAAGGCCGTCACAGGCGAGGGTGAGCCCTCATAAACGTCAGGCGTCCACATGTGGAACGGCACAGCGGATACCTTGAACGCCAGACCGACCAGCAGAAAGACCAGACCAAACAGCAAACCCAAGGGCAGGCTGCCGGCCTGAACGGCCTGCAGGATGCCCGCGAACTGTGTCGTGCCAGCAAAGCCGTAAACCAGCGAGGCACCATAGAGCAAAAGACCCGAGCTCAAGGCACCCAGCACGAAGTATTTCAACCCGGCCTCGGACGACTTGACGCTTTCGCGGCGCATGGCCGCCACGACATAGAGCGCCAGCGACTGCAGCTCCAACCCCATGTACAGCGACAACAGGTCCCCAGCCGACACCATCACCATCATGCCGACAGTCGCGAGGACAATCAGAATCGGATATTCAAAGCGCATCAGACGATGCCGCTCCATGTACTCGGCACTCATCGCCAGCACGGCGGCACCGGACAGCAGGATCGTGACCTTCGCAAAGCGGGCAAAGGCGTCGTCCATGAACATCCCGAAGAACGCGCTTTGTTGTGGGCGGTCCGCCATGCCCACGACCATCGCCGCAGCCAGCAGCGCCACGACGCTGGCCCACAGGATCTGCCGCGCGATCCGGTCCTTGCCCAGATAGGCCCCCGCCAGCAGCGCAGCCAGAGCGTAAATCGCCAGCAGCAGCTCGGGCAGAATGGTCGAGATATCCAAACCGGTCATCGTGCGTTCCTCAATGGCTGGCGGTGGCCGAGGCCATGTCGCCCGTCGCCGCATCAGCAGGCAGCGCGTCGTTGTAATTCACCAGCAGCGCCTGGACCGAGGGGCCGGTGATGTCGGTGACCAGGCGCGGATAGACGCCCAGGATCAGGGTCATCGCGATCAGCGGCGCAAAGATCCAGCGTTCGCGCGGCGTCATGTCGGTGATCGTCCGCAGGCTTTCCTTGATCAGCGCACCCATGGTCACGCGGCGGTACAGCCACAGCGCATAAGCCGCTGACAGGATCACGCCGGTAGCCGCCACAAAGGCAACCCATGTGTTGGCGTGAAACGCACCCATCAGGGTCAGGAACTCGCCCACGAAACCGGACGTGCCGGGTAGGCCGACGTTGGCCATCGTGAAGAACAGGAACACCAGCGCATAGACCGGCATCCGGTTCACCAGCCCACCATAGGCGCCGATTTCGCGCGTGTGCATGCGGTCATAGATGACGCCGACGCACAGGAACAACGCACCCGAAATGAAACCGTGCGACAACATCTGAAAGATCGCGCCGTCCAGCCCCTGCTGGTTCGCGGCAAAGATGCCCATCGTCACATAGCCCATATGCGCGACCGACGAATAAGCGATCAGCTTTTTCATGTCGGACTGCGCCAGCGCGACCAGCGAGGTATAGACGATGGCGATTGCCGACATCCACAGGACAAGGCCCTGAAGATGGTCCGATGCAACCGGGAACATCGGCAGGCTGAAGCGCAGGAAGCCGTAGCCGCCCATCTTCAGCAGCACTGCCGCCAGAACCACAGACCCGGCTGTTGGCGCCTGCACGTGCGCATCCGGCAGCCAGGTGTGGACGGGCCACATCGGCATCTTGACCGCAAAGCTGGCAAAGAAGGCAAGGAACAGCAGGGTCTGCATGCCCCCGACAATGCTGAACCCCATGACCGCCATGGTCTGCGACGGAAAGTCGAAGGCCAGCAGTTCGGCGATGTCAGTGGTGCCCGCGGTGCGTGCCATGGCGATCATGGCGACCAGCATCAGGACCGATCCGATGAACGTGTACAGAAAGAACTTGAACGACGCATAGATGCGGTTCTTGCCCCCCCAGATGCCGATAATCAGGAACATCGGGATCAGGCCGGCCTCGAAGAACAGGTAGAACAGGATCAGGTCAAGCGCCGCAAAGACGCCGATCATCAGCCCCTCCAGCACCAGAAAGGCGATCATGTATTCCTTGACCCGGATCTCGACGTCCCAGCAGGACAGGATGGTCAACGGCATCAGGAATGTCGTCAACATGATGAACAGGACGGAAATTCCGTCAACACCCATCTTGTAGCGCAGGCCCATGATCCAGGCGTGATCCTCGACGAACTGAAAGCCCGTATTGGCGGGGTCGAACCCAGACAGCAGGAACAGCGACACCAGGAACGTCGCGGTGGTCGCGATCAGGGCCAGCCACTTGGCGTTCTTCTGCGAGGCGGCATCGTCGCCGCGCAGAAACAGCGCCAGAATGCCCGCCGCGACGATCGGCAGGAATGTGATGATCGAAAGTAGGTTCGTCATGTCAGTGCGCGCCCCGCATCATCACCCAGATCAGCAAGCCCACGATGCCCAGGACCATCGCAAAGGCATAATGGAACAAATAGCCCGACTGCACGCGTCCGGCGAACCGGGTCAGCCGTGGGATGATTCCCAAAGCCAGCCCGTTGATGGCGCCGTCGATAACGGCTCCGTCACCGGCCGTCCACAGCTTGCGGCCGATCCAACGGGCCGGACGCACGAAGATCGCGTCATAGGCTTGGTCAAAGTACCACTTGTTCAGCAGGAAATGGTACAGGCCCCGCTGCTGCGCAGCCAGTTGACCCGGCATTTCCGGGCGCCGGATATACATCAGCCACGCCAGTCCGAACCCGATCAGCATCGCGACAAAGGGCGAAACCTTGACCCACGCGGGGACATAGTGAGCATCGTGCATCACATGGTTGTCCGGGTGCATATAGATCGCCCCCTGCCCCACGACGATGCCTTCGGTGCGGATGCCCGCGCCGGGTTCAACTTCGGCGTGACCGGCGTCCGCGGGCGCAGCCTCGACCGTCCCGGTTTCAGCCGGTTCGTGCCCGCCGGTATCGTGGCTGGCCTCGATGGCGGACATACCAAAGAACTGATTGACGCCCTCTTCCTCAAAAAAGCTGTTGTACCAGACCATGCCCGCAAAAATCGAACCGATCGCCAGCACGATCAGCGGCGCGGTCATCACGCGGGGACTTTCATGCGCATGGTCATGCGCATGATGATCGCCCCGCGGCGTGCCGAAAAAGGTCATGAACATCAGACGCCACGAATAAAAGCTGGTCATCAGTGCCGCGATCACCAGCATCCAGAACGCATAGGGGCTGCCGACATAGGCGCTCTCGATCACGGCATCCTTGGACAGGAAACCGGCGAAACCGATATGAGTCAGCGGAATGCCGACGCCCGTGATGGCCAACGTGCCGATCATCATCGCGGCAAAGGTCAGCGGAATCTTTTTACGCAACCCGCCATAGTTCCGCATGTCCTGTTCGTGGTGCATCGCATGGATCACCGAACCGGCGCCCAGAAACAGCATCGCCTTGAAAAAGGCATGGGTCAGCAAATGGAACATCGCGACAGAATAGACGCCGACGCCCGCCGCCACGAACATGTAGCCCAGCTGCGAGCAGGTCGAATAGGCGATGACGCGCTTGATGTCGTTCTGAACCAGACCGACGGTCGCGGCAAAGAACGCAGTGGTCGCGCCGACATAGACGATCATCATCTTTGCCTCGGGGGCGAATTCGTACAGCGGCGACATGCGGCACACCAGGAAAACGCCCGCCGTCACCATGGTCGCGGCGTGGATCAGCGCCGACACAGGGGTCGGACCTTCCATCGCGTCAGGCAGCCATGTGTGCAGGAACAGCTGCGCCGATTTGCCCATCGCGCCGATGAACAGCAAAATCGCCAGCACGTTCGCCGCGTTCCAGTCGCGCCACAGGAAGGTCATTTCGGTCTGGGCCAGCATTGGGACTTGAGCAAAGATCTCGTCGAACTGGATCGATCCGGTCATCCACCACAGCCCGAAGATGCCCAGCAGAAAGCCAAAGTCGCCGACGCGGTTGACGATGAACGCCTTCATCGCAGCGGCACCCGCCGACTGCTTCTTGAAGTAGAAACCGATCAGCAGGTAGGACGCGACGCCCACGCCCTCCCAGCCAAAGAACATCTGCAGCAGGTTGTCGGACGTCACCAGCATCAGCATCGAAAAGGTGAAGAACGACAGATAGGCGAAAAAGCGTGCCCGATAGGGTTCGTCGTCGCCGAAATTCTCATCATGCGCCATGTAACCGAAGCTGTAGAGATGGACCAACGCCGAAACCGTGTTGATCACGATCAGCATGATCGCAGTCAGGCGGTCAAGCCGGATCGCCCATTCGCTGGTGAAATCACCCGAAACGATCCAGTCCATGACCGGGATGCTTTGCGGTTCGCCCAAGGTCAGAAAAATGACCCAGGACAGCGCGGCGGCGGCGAACAGGATGGCCGTCGTCAGGATCTGCGCGCCGCGCTCTCCGATCAGCCGCCAGCCAAAACCGGCGATCAGGGCACCCAGCAGGGGCGCGAAAAGAACGAACTGAGCCATGACCCTAACCCTTCATCACGTTGACATCTTCGACCGCGATCGTGCCGCGGTTTCGGAAGAAGACGACCAGGATGGCCAGGCCGATGGCCGCTTCGGCGGCTGCGACGGTCAGAATGAACATCGTAAAGATCTGGCCCCCCAGATCGCCCAGGTGGGCCGAAAACGCGACGAAGTTGATGTTGACCGCCAGCAGCATCAGCTCGATCGACATCAGGATGACGATGACGTTCTTGCGGTTCACGAAGATGCCGAAGATCCCGGCGACGAACAAAATCGCGCCCACGACCAGGTAATGTGTCAATCCGATCATCAGTTCAGTCCCTCCGGGCTCTCTCACCCGTTGATATTCCGTTGGCCGGGGCGGTGGCTTACAGCCCCTGCCCAGGCTTGACGTCGCGCAGCTGCATGGCCTTTGCCGGATCGCGATGCATCTGCGCGATCACGTCCTGACGTTTGACATTGGTACGGTGCCGCATGGTCAGCGTGATCGCCCCGATCATGGCGACCAGCAGGATCAGCCCCGAGATCTGGAACGGCAGGATGTAGCGGTCGTACAGCAGCAGGCCGATGGCGTTGGTGTTCAGCATCTCGGTGGACATCGGCACCGACCGCAGGGTGGCGGACTGATCGCTGCTTTCCCACGCACCATAGGCAATGGCCAGCTGCGCCAGCAACACGATGGCGATCAGCCCTGCCAGCGGCAGATACTGTGCAAACTCACCCTTCAGTTTCGTGAAATCGACGTCCAGCATCATCACGACGAACAGGAACAGAACCGCGACCGCGCCGACATAGACGATGATCAACAGCATCGCCACGAACTCTGCGCCCAACAGCACGAACAGTCCCGCTGCAGACAGAAACGCCAGGATCAGCCACAGCACCGAATGCACTGGGTTGCGCGCCAGCACCACCATGAAGCCCGCGGTGCAGACCGATATGGCAAACAGATAGAATGTAAATGTCATCATGCCTGGGTGCTCCCCTCGGATTCGGTAAAGACGCCCTGGGCGATCTCCAGTGCCTTCTGCATCGCTGGCAGGCCGCCGAACATGCCCATCTGATAGATCACCTCGGCGATTTCGCGCGGCGTGGCGCCGGCCTGAATCGCGTGCCGGATGGTCATGCGCATCTGCGGCTCGGCCAACGCGCCCTGGACGGTCATCGCAGCGATCGTCACCAGCAGACGGGTCCGCGCGTCAAGCCCGTCGCGGTTAAAGGTCTTGCCAAACCACATTTCCAGCATGTCTGCGGGCATGGTCGGGAACATCTTTTCGAACGCCTTGACGTCGAAATGCTCCAGCGCAGGATTGAAGGTCCGCGCCATCTCCTGCCCCTGGGTCAGCATCTGCTGAAACATCTTGGTAAAGGGATCGGTCATCTGTAGGGCGCGTCCATCGCCAGATTGCGCGCAATTTCGGATTCCCACCGCGCGCCGTTGTCCAACAGCTTTTCCTTGTCGTAGAACAGCTCTTCGCGGGTCTCGGTCGCGAACTCAAAGTTCGGCCCCTCGACGATCGCGTCGACCGGACAGGCCTCCTGACAGAAACCGCAATAGATGCACTTGGTCATGTCGATGTCATAGCGCGTCGTGCGGCGCGAGCCGTCGTCGCGGGGTTCGGCATCGATGGTGATCGCCTGCGCGGGACAGATCGCCTCGCACAGTTTGCAGGCGATGCAGCGTTCCTCGCCGTTGGGATAGCGGCGCAATGCATGCTCACCGCGAAAACGCGGAGACAGCGGTCCCTTTTCGTGGGGATAGTTGATCGTGGCCTTGGGCGCGAAAAAATACCGCATGCCCAGGCCGAACCCTTTGAGAAAATCCACCATCAGGAAGTATTTGGTGGCGCGGACGACGTCGAAAGCCATCTTTTACACTCCTGCCCAACGGGCCCAGAAGGTCCCGAAGACTTCGAATTTCGCAAGGAAAGCCACAATCACGACCCAACCCAGGGACAGCGGCAGGAACACCTTCCAGCCGATCCGCATCAGTTGGTCATAGCGGTACCGCGGCACGATGGCCTTCACCATGGCGAACATGAAAAACCAGATGACCATCTTGAGGAACATCCAGATCGCACCGTCCGGCAGGCCGGGAATGGGCGACAGCCAACCGCCAAAGAACAGCAGGCTGATCAGCGCGCACATCAGCCACATGGCGATGTATTCGCCGGCCATGAACAGCAGATAGGGCGTGGACGAGTATTCGGTCATGAAACCCGCGACCAGTTCGGATTCCGCTTCCGGAAGGTCGAAGGGCGGGCGGTTGGTCTCGGCCAGGGCCGAAACGAAGAACAGCACGACCATCGGCAGATGCGGCAACCAGAACCACGATAGCAGACCCGCGCCGCGCTGCGCCTCGACGATCGCGGTCAGGTTCATGGACCCGGCCGAGATAATCACGCCGATGATGATCAGGCCCAGGCTGACCTCGTAGCTGATCATCTGGGCCGCAGAGCGCAGCGACCCCAGAAACGGGAATTTCGAGTTTGATGCCCAACCACCCATGATCACGCCGTAGACCTCCAGCGAGGAGACGGCAAAGATGAACAGGATGCCCACGTTGATGTCGGCCATCACCCAGCCCGGTGCAAAGGGAATCGCCACGAACGCCAACAGCGCCAGCATCATCGACAGGAACGGTGCCAGAAAGAACACGAACTTGTCCGCGCCTGCAGGCACGACGATTTCCTTGACCACGAATTTCAGCGCATCGGCAAAAGTCTGCAGGATGCCCCAGGGGCCGACGACGTTCGGGCCACGGCGCATCTGCACCGCCGCCCAGATCTTGCGGTCGCCATAGACCATGTAGACCAACGACAGCATCACGAAGACGATCAGCGCCAGGCCCTGCGCCAGCAGGATCAGCGCGATGCCCCAGGAAGATGCCCAAAAATCAGCCATGATGCCAGTCCCTTTGCCTTACGCCGTTGGAATGCCGCGTGCGTCGCATTCGCGCAAGGTCTCTTCCGTTTCCATCACCCGCAATCCCATCGGCTTGCTGTCCGACAGCAGGAACGCCGATCCGATCAGCAGCTTGCCGTTGCGTTCAGCCTGCAGCGTGCGGACGTGCCGACCATAGGGGTTGCCGTTGTCGCGGGCCCAACCGGCCAATGCGCAGGTGGCATACGAGAACGCGATATCCGCGTCCACCCCCTGCTGCAGATTGGCGGTCACCTCGACCAGATCGGCACCCGCACCTTGGTTCAGCGGCACGACCTGCACCGCGATAAAGGATTCGGGCGCGATCTCTGTCCCCTCGGCCAGCACCGGCAAGGCGGGCTGTGTCCGGGCGGCGAACGCCTCCAGCGCCTTGTCCTGCGCGGTTTTCTCTCGCGGGCGGTTGGGCGCGACAAGGCCCGCAAAGTCCAGGTCCAGGTTCTGGTTCAGCGCGGCCAGATCGGCCTCCGTCACGGCAAACGCATCGCGGCCGCCCTCAGTGTCCAGATCCATCGTGGTGATGCTGCCGTCCTCCTCAAGAATTAGGATCTCTCCCGATTGCGTAGAGATTCGGGCCCGCCCCAGTCTGTCGCTTCCGGCTACAGATGCCGCCACGGGCCGGCGCGCCTCGGTGCCCCCGCCCGTCGACGTGTGCATGCACCCCGACAGGGCCAGAACGGCCCCGATCAGAGCCGTTATCGAAACGCTGGTCCGAACATTGGGGGTCATCCGTCTACTCCGCAGCCAACGCGGGCGAATGGCGCGCCGCAGCCATGCGCGACAGTTCCCCCATCAACGGAGAACTGCGTGCGATCGGGTTCGTCAGGTAGAAATCGCGGACCGGGTTCACGAACGCGGCCTTGCCCAGATCGCGCATCGGCAGAGGCTGCCAAGCGCTTTCGACGATCTGATCGACCTGCCCCAGATGCGGGACCGCCTTTACCAGCGAACGGCGCAGCTGTGCCAGGCTGTCCCATGGAAGGGTCTGGCCCAGTTCGGCGGACAGCGCCCGCAGGATTGCCCAGTTTTCCTTGGCCTCGCCCGGCGCGAAATTGGCGCGCATGGCCAACTGGGGACGGCCTTCGGTGTTTACGAACAGGCCCATCTCTTCGGTATAGCAGGCGGCGGGCAGGATGATGTCGGCGCGGTGTGCGCCGCGGTCGCCATGGCTGCCCTGATAGATGACCACCGGACCCGCAGCGATCTCGACCTCGTCGGCGCCCAGGTTAAAAATGACCTGTGCGCCGTCGATGGCAGCAGGCATCCCGCCGTCGGTAACCGCGCCCACATCCATCGCACCCACGCGTGCCGCGGCGGTATGCAGGACCAGCAGCCGCGCCCCGGTCGCCTGTGCCAGCGCCTGAGCGGTGGCCAGCACGGCCTCACCGTCAGCCTCGCGCAGCGCGCCCTGACCCACGATGATCAAACCAGCCTCCTCGGACGGTTCGGCCCCATCCAACAAGGCCGACAGCGCCGCACGGTCGGTCCCCGCATGGTCGTAATCAAAGGTCAGATCGACCGCCGGGCCCACGACCGTGACCTGTGCGCCGCGCGCCCAGGCCCGACGCAGGCGGGCGTTCAGCACCGCCGCCTCGTCACGCGGATTGGTCCCGATCAGCAGAATCGACGCAGCGGTATCGATGTCCTCGATCACCGCATTCCCGACATAGCCCGACCGGTTGCCAGCGGGCAGACGCGCACCGTCGGTGCGGCATTCGACCGAACCGCCCAGAGCCTCGATCAGCGTCTTCAGGCTGTACGCCGCCTCGACGGATGCCAGATCGCCGACCAGTCCGGCGACCTTGCCGCCCTGCATCGCACTGGCCGCGGCGCTCAGCGCCTCGGGCCAGGTTGCGGCGCGCAGGCGACCGTTCTCGCGAAGATAGGGCGTGTCCAACCGCTGGCGACGCAGACCGTCCCAGACAAAGCGCGTCTTGTCGCTGATCCACTCCTCGTTCACGGCATCATGGTTGCGCGGCAGGATGCGCATCACTTCGCGCCCCTTGGTGTCCACGCGGATCGCGCTGCCAACGGCGTCCATGACGTCGATCGTCTCGGTCTTGGTCAGCTCCCACGGGCGGGCGGTAAAGGCATAGGGCTTGGAGACCAGCGCGCCCACCGGGCACAGGTCGATGATGTTGCCCTGCAGATTCGAGGCCAGCGTCTGGTTCAGATAGCTGGTGATCTCGCTGTCCTCGCCACGGCCGGTCTGGCCCATCTGGGTGATGCCCGCGACCTCGGTCGTGAAACGCACGCAGCGGGTGCAGCTGATGCACCGCGTCATGTGGGTTTCCACCAGCGGACCCAGGTTCAGTTCCTCGGACGCGCGCTTTGGCTCGCGATAGCGGCTGAAATCAACGCCATAGGCCATCGCCTGGTCCTGCAGATCGCATTCGCCGCCCTGATCGCAGATCGGACAGTCCAGCGGATGGTTGATCAGCAGGAACTCCATCACGCCTTCGCGGGCCTTCTTTACCATCGGGCTGTTGGTGCGGATCTCGGAGGGGGCACCGTCAGGACCGGGGCGCATGTCCTTAACCTGCATCGCGCAGGATGCGGCGGGCTTGGGCGGGCCGCCAACGACCTCGACAAGGCACATCCGGCAGTTGCCCGCGATGGACAGCCGCTCGTGATAGCAGAAGCGCGGGATCTCGATCCCGGCCTGCTCGCAGGCCTGGATCAGGGTCAGGTTCGGATCGACCTGGATCTCGGTGCCGTCGATCTTGATTGTCCGCAATTCGGCCATGATGACTTCCTTATCTGGCACTCAGCAGCGATCCTGCGACCGTCTGCCGTGCGATTTCGTCCCGCCCAAGGCGGCAAAAGGTTTCCGGCTGTCCGTTCACGACGCCATTCTGGACCATATAGCGGTCTGCCTCGGCATAAATGCGTCGGCGATCCTCGCGGCTGTCCAGAAAGGTCTCGATCTCGGTCTCACTATAGCCCTGATCCAACGCGTAACGCTTCAGCGCGCGCGCCTCACTGAACGCGCGGATCATCCGCGCGCTGATGTCGGGGCATCCGCGGCGCAGCATGTCGGCGACGCGCGCCTGGACCAGCCGGTCGTTGATATAGGTTTCCTGGCGCAACGGTGTCTGCGCGGCGGCGGGTACTGCCAGCAGGGCCAAGGCGATTGCGGCAAGCATCAGGCGTTTCATCACGGCATCCTTTCGGTGATCACGTGTCACCACGTAATCACCCGCCGGGCGCATTGCCCGACACGACCCCGTGCGGGGATCGTGATATGCCGCAACGTTGCTCATTCCGCCGCCAATGCGCCCATGCGCCCGGTCTTCTTGGCAATCAGGCGATCCTCGATCTCTCCGCGGAAATTGCGGATCAGGCCTTGGATCGGCCAGGCAGCCGCGTCGCCCAGGGCGCAGATGGTGTGCCCCTCGACCTGCTTGGTCACGTCCAGCAGCATGTCGATCTCTTCGACCTCGGCCTCGCCGGAAACCAGCCGCGCCATGACCCTCATCATCCAGCCGGTGCCTTCGCGGCACGGCGTGCACTGGCCACAGCTTTCGTGCTTGAAGAACGCGGACAGCCGCCAGATCGCCTTGATGATGTCCGTCGACTGATCCATCACGATCATGCAGCCGGTGCCGAAACTGGATTTCAGTTCGCGCATCCCGTCATAATCCATGATGGCGTTTTCGCACTGCTCTGCCGTCAGCACAGGACAGGACGCGCCACCGGGGATCACCGCCTTGAGGTTCTTCCAGCCGCCGCGCACGCCGCCACCATGCTTTTCGATCAGCTCCTTCATGCTGATCGACATGGCTTCCTCGATCACGCAGGGGGCGTTCAGATGCCCGGTCAGGCCGAACAGCTTGACGCCCGCATTGTTCGGGCGACCAAAGCCCGCGAACCACTCTGCCCCGCGCCGCAGGATCGTCGGCACAACCGCGATCGATTCCACGTTGTTCACCGTCGTCGGGCAGCCGTACAGACCGGCACCAGCCGGGAACGGCGGCTTCATCCGCGGCATTCCCTTCTTGCCTTCCAGGCTTTCCAGCAGCGCGGTTTCCTCGCCACAGATATAGGCGCCGGCACCGTGATGCAGGTACAGGTCGAACTCCCAGCCCGACCCGGCCGCATTCGCGCCCAAGAGGCCCGCGTCATAACATTCGTCGATGGCGGCCTGCAGCGCCTCTTTTTCGCGAATGTATTCGCCGCGCAGATAGATATAGCAAACATGCGCGTTCATCGCGAAGGCCGCGATCAGCGCCCCCTCGATCAGGGTGTGCGGATCATGGCGCATGATCTCGCGGTCCTTGCAGGTCGCGGGTTCGGATTCGTCGGCGTTGATCACCAGATAACTGGGCCGCCCGTCCGATTCCTTGGGCATGAAGGACCATTTCAGACCGGTCGGAAAGCCTGCGCCGCCACGCCCGCGCAGCCCCGAGGCCTTGACCTGTTCGATGATCTTGTCGCGTCCGCGGCCGATGATGTCGCCGGTCCCGTCCCAATGGCCACGCTTTTGCGCGCCGGCCAGGCTGCGATCGCCCATGCCATACAGGTTGGTGAAAATGCGATCCTGGTCTTTCAGCATCCGATACGTCCTTTATTCCCGGCGTCACGCATTCCTGCGCCGCCAGATACGCCAGGTCACGATCAGCGACCAGACAAAAGCGCCCATGGCGGCAAGGTCAGCCAGAAAGGCCCACTTACCCGCCCAGTCATAGTGCTGCCCGATCGCCTGAATGGCGAGCCAGATCAGCATCGTCACCGCGATCACGATCGCGACCAACCGCATCTGGCGGGCGTCCTGCGCAGGGTCAGCCATCACCCCGCCTCCTGCGGGAGTGCGGCCAGCACGCGCGCCTGCCCCACCCAGTCATCGTTGCGGATGTGCGACGCGGCGCGCCCGATCACGTCCGCCATGCGATCCACATCGGCATCGTCCCATGCGGCGATCTGCGAGAAACGCGTCACACCCGCCTGTTCCAACGACTGCTGGACCTTGGGCCCGATACCCTTGATCGCCCGCAGATCGTCCGGCCCCTCCAACTTGCTGCCGGTGGCAAGTGGTCGTGCCACTGCGGGCGCATCGTTCTCACGGGGCCGCGCCATCGCACGGGGCGTTTGACCAGCGGGTTGCACAGGCATCGCGTCCCAATCCGATCCGTCCATCGCTGCGCTGCCCGGATCGCTCAGCCATCCGACCGTCAGAGCCAGCATCCCGCCCGCGATCACGGCCAGAACCAGCGCGGCCAACCAGCCCATCTGCCCGAACAGGCCGATGCCCAGAAAGACCAGCAGTGCCGTGACAGCTCCGGTGGTTCTGCTGGCGGGTGTCATGGCTGGCGTCCTTTCTGCGGGTCGTCTGGCTGCGATCAGTCGCGGTCTTTGTCATCCTTGCGCACATCCGCCGGTTCGCGCTTGGATATCGGGCGCGCGGCGGACCCGGCCTGTGCCTCCTGCTCGGTCACGCCAGTCGAATCGGCGGGCGCGCCGTCCGCGGGACGCGGTTCATTCTGGGGTGCTGTGTCGACGCCAGACTGATCATCCGCCGCGGCATTTGGTTTGCGGTGCCATTTGGTCAGGATGGGAACCTCTGTCCCGTCGATACGCTTGAGCGTTTCGCCCAGGTCGGAGGCCAGCTGAACGCTGGCATTGCGACCCTCCTGCCCCTTCAGATCGGCCAGACTGGTCAGGCCGCTGACAGGTTCTGACGCAAAGCGGCCGGTCTGCGAACCGGGCGCCGGAACCTCTCCGGCGGTCATGCGGTCAATCAGGGCCTCAAGGCTTTCAGGGGTGAGGTCTTCGTAGTAATCCTTGCCGATCTGGGCCATCGGCGCATTCGCGCAGGCGCCCAGACATTCGACCTCTTCCCAGCTGAACTTGCCGTCGGCGGACAGGGTGTGCGGCGTTGGCGCGATGCGGCGTTTGCACACGGCGACCAGATCCTCGGCTCCGCAGATCATGCAGGTCGTGGTTCCGCAGATCTGGATGTTCGCCACGGTTCCAACAGGCTGCAACTGGAACATGAAATAGAACGTCGCCACTTCCAGTGCCCGAATATAGGCCATGCCAAGCAGCGCGGCGCAATATTCGATGGCAGGACGCGACAGCCAGCCTTCCTGCTCCTGCGCGCGCCACAAAAGCGGGATGATCGCCGATTGCTGGCGACCTTCCGGGTATTTGGTGATCTGCGCCTGCGCCCATTCAAGGTTCGCAGACGTGAATTCGAAACTGTCCGGCTGGACGGGGTGCAGGCGGCGCAGCATCAGCGGTCAACCTCTCCGAAGACGATATCCTGGGTGGCGATCAGGGCCGGGACGTCGGCCAGCAGATGGCCCTTGGACATCCAGTCCATGGATTGAAGGTGCAGGAAGCCCGGCGCGCGCAGTTTCGCGCGATAGGGTTTGTTGGTGCCGTCGCTGACCAGATAGACGCCGAACTCGCCCTTGGGCGCCTCGACTGCGGCATAAACCTCGCCGGCGGGAACGCGGAAGCCTTCGGTGTACAGCTTGAAGTGGTGGATCAGGCTTTCCATGTCACGCTTCATGTCGCCGCGTTTGGGCGGGGTCAGCTTGCCGCGTGCCAGAACCTCTCCGGGCCCTTCGGTCCGCAGCTTGGTTATGGCCTGCTGCATGATCAGCGTCGATTCGCGCATTTCCTGCATCCGGCACAGAAAGCGGTCGTAACAGTCGCCGTTGGTGCCGACGGGGATCTTGAAGTTGAATTCGTCATAGCACTCATAGGGCTGGCTGCGGCGCAGATCCCAGGCCATGCCCGATCCCCGCACCATCACGCCCGAAAAACCCCAGTCCAAAGCGTCCTGTTCGGACACGATGCCGATATCGACAAGACGCTGCTTGAAGATGCGGTTTTCGGTCAGCAGGGTATCCAGATCGTCCAGCACCTTGGGGAAACGCTCGCACCACGCCTCCATGTCGTTCAGCAGGTCCGGCGTCAGGTCCTGATGAACGCCGCCCGGCCGAAAATAGGCCGCGTGCAGACGCGCACCCGATGCGCGTTCATAGAAGATCATCAGATCCTCGCGCGCCTCAAAGCCCCACAGGGGCGGCGTCAGCGCACCCACGTCCAGCGCGCCGGTGGTCAGGCCCAGCAGGTGGTTCAGGATGCGCCCCACCTCGCAGAACAGCACCCGGATCAGGCTGGCGCGACGCGGCACGACGGTGCCGGTCAGACGCTCGATCGCCAGGCACCAGGCATGTTCCTGGTTCATGGGCGATACGTAATCCAGCCGGTCGAAATACGGCAGGTTCTGCAGATAGGTCCGGCTTTCCATCAGCTTTTCGGTGCCACGGTGCAGCAGGCCGATATGCGGGTCGGCGCGTTCCACGACCTCGCCGTCCAACTCCAGCACCATGCGCAAAACACCATGCGCGGCAGGGTGTTGCGGACCAAAGTTGATGTTGAAGTTGCGGATGCGCTGTTCGCCGGTCACCAGATCCTGGCTACCGTCGTCATAGCTGTTCGCACGGATGTCGCCGTCCATCATTTCGCGGCCCCCTTTTCGTCGCCGGGCAGGGCGTATTGCACGCCTTCCCAAGGCGACAGGAAATCGAACTGGCGGTATTCCTGGACCAGCGACACGGGCTCATAGATCACGCGCTTTTCGGCGTCATCGTAACGAACCTCGACATAGCCGGT
Source organism: Paracoccus sp. Ld10 (assembly GCF_045064235.1). Lineage (NCBI taxonomy): Bacteria > Pseudomonadati > Pseudomonadota > Alphaproteobacteria > Rhodobacterales > Paracoccaceae > Paracoccus > Paracoccus sp. Ld10. Next base: position 617,522 of record NZ_JBISHD010000032.1, read on the forward strand.
GGTCGGGAAATCCTTGCGCAGCGGGTGGCCCGAGAAACCATAGTCGGTCAAAAGACGCCGCAGGTCGGGGTGGCCGGTGAACAGGATCCCGAACATGTCGAAAATCTCGCGCTCGAACCAGTTGGCGGCGGGATAGATCGCGGTCAGCGTCGGCAGCATCTCATCTTCGCGGATGGCGACCTTCACGCGGATGCGGTGGTTCTGGTACATCGACAGGAAATGCCAGACCACGTCGAACCGCTGCTGGCGCGACGGGTAATCCACGGCAGTGATGTCGACCAGCGTGGAAAACCGGCAGCTGCTGTCGCTGCGCAGGAAATCCAGCAGGTCCAAAATGCCGCTGGCGGTGGCCGTCACGGTCAGTTCGCCAAAGGCCACGTCGGTGCCGATGACCTCGTTCGGGCGGCGCAGCTTGATGTGCTCGGCCAACTGGTCCAGTGCGTCGGGATCGGTATAGGTCGCCATGATCACCTCACCAGCGTGCCGGTGCGCCGGATGCGGCGCTGAAGTTGCAGGATGCCGTACAGCAGCGCCTCGGCGGTCGGCGGGCAGCCGGGGACATAGATGTCCACGGGCACGATCCGGTCGCAGCCGCGCACCACGGAATAGCTGTAATGGTAATAGCCGCCGCCATTGGCGCAGCTGCCCATGCTGATGACGTAACGGGGTTCCGGCATCTGGTCATAGACCTTGCGCAGCGCCGGGGCCATCTTGTTGGTCAGCGTACCCGCGACGATCATCAGGTCCGACTGGCGCGGGGATGCGCGCGGCGCGGTCCCGAACCGTTCCAGGTCATAGCGCGGCATCGAGGTCTGCATCATCTCGACCGCGCAGCAGGCCAGACCGAACGTCATCCAGTGCAGCGAGCCGTTGCGCGCCCAGTTGATGATGTCCTCGGTCGTGGTCAGCAGGAAACCCTTGTCCTGCAGTTCCGCGTTCAGGGCCTTGGTCGCGTATTCGCGATCGGGTCCGGCGGTGTTCGCCCCTGCCATCACGCCCATTCCAAGGCTCCCTTCTTCCATTCGTAGGCAAAGCCCACGGTCAGCACGCCCAGAAACACCATCATGGACCAGAACGCAGTCTCGCTGATCGCCTGAAAGCTGACCGCCCACGGGAACAGGAACGCGACTTCCAGATCGAAGATGATGAACAGGATCGACACCAGATAGAATCGCACGTCGAATTTCATCCGCGCGTCGTCGAACGGGTTGAAGCCCGATTCATAGGCACTGACCTTTTCGGGGTCAGGATTGCGCACGGCGATGACGAACGCGGACAGCAGCAAGATCAGCGCAAGCGCCGATGCCATCGCCGCGAAGACGAGGATGGGCAGATAATCCTGCGTAATGTTTTGCACGGGTGACGATCCCCTTGTCGGTCGCGGGTATCACGGCTGACCCCGCGACGGGTTGGCTGAGTGCGGTTTAGACCCGTGACCGTCCGGGGTCAACGGGCGCGGGGGACCGAAAGCGCGGCGAATTGTTGCAATGCGGCGCGGATCAGTCGCGGATTTCGCCCGCGTCCACACCCCAGATCGTCGACTTGGGCACCCAGCCCCGTTGCCCGCCACCCGACACGCGGCACCATTCGGGTTCGCATTCGTTCAGCCGCAGGATGGCCCCGGCCTCGGCGCGGGCCACGATGTCGGCATCGGCATGCGGCCTGCCGCGCAGTTCCAGCATGTCGCGCGTGACCAGCGCGGTGCGCACCCCCGACAGCAGCGCATAGTGAATCCAGCCGCCTGCGCCGTCCTTGTCCTCGACCCGGCGCCAATGGCCGAATTCGGCTACCACCCGCAGCGGCATGCCTGCGTGCCGGAACACCCAGTCGATGCGATGCGACAGGCTGGGGCCGCGCCGGGCATTGCCCTCGTTTCCCTTCAGACTGACATAGCGGGGCAGTGGCAGGTTGGTCACCGGCCCGCGCTGTTCAGTCGCGCCCTGGCTTTGTTGCGGCTCGCTCTGGGCCATCGCCTGCGGGGCGGCAGCCCCCATCATCGCCACAAACGCAAGTGCCACCCTTGCGCCCGTCCTGCCTGGCCGTGCCGTCATGCGTTGTCCGTTCCTGTCCTCTGCGGGGCGCGGACGCCCCTTCTGGGGTCTTGTGCCGGCCCCTCAACGCGGGCAGTTTGCCAAAAGCGCCCGCCGATGGGAAGGGCGTGCCTGCACCCGCCCGATCAAGGCGCTGACACAGTGAGGTGACCATGCCCGCCACCCCCGCAGCCCCCCGCGGCAGATTGCGCGTCGCCGTGACGCGCCGCCTGCCCGAGGCCGTCGAGACCCGCATGTCCGAACTGTTCGACGTGGTTCTGCGAGACGACGACCGTAAGATGACTGCTGATCAGCTGGTCGCGGTGATGCAGGATGCCGATGTGCTGGTGCCGACCGTGACCGACCAGATCACCGCCGCCATGCTGGCCCGCGCGGGCGACCGGCTAAAGCTGATCGCCAATTTCGGTGCGGGCGTGGACCATATCGACGTCCTGTCGGCTCGCCAGCGCGGCGTGCTGGTCAGCAACACCCCCGGCGTCGTGACCGAGGACACCGCCGACATGACGCTGGCGCTGATCCTGGCCGTGACCCGCAAGATCCCCGAAGGTCTGGCCGAGATGCAGGCCGGGCGCTGGCAGGGCTGGTCGCCCACGGCCCATCTGGGCGGACGCGTCGGCGGGCGGCGTCTTGGCATCCTGGGCATGGGCCGCATAGGCCAGGCCGTCGCGCGACGTGCCGCCGCATTCGGCATGCAGGTCCATTACCACAACCGCACGCGCCTGCGCCCCGAGATCGAAGCGGCCCTGGGCGCAACCTGGTGGGAAAGCCTGGACCAGATGCTGGCCCGCATGGATATCGTCAGCGTGAACGCGCCGCACACGCCCTCCACGTTTCATCTGTTGAACGCTCGGCGGCTGAAGCTGATGAAGCCGTCGGCGGTCATCGTGAACACGTCGCGCGGCGAGGTCATCGACGAGAACGCCCTGACCCGCATGTTGCGCGCCGGAGAGATCGCCGGCGCAGGCCTCGACGTGTTCGAGCATGGCCACGAGATCAACCCCCGCCTGCGCGAACTGCCCAACGTGGTCCTGTTGCCGCATATGGGGTCGGCCACCGTCGAGGGCCGGGCCGAGATGGGCGAAAAGGTGATCATCAACATCAAGACATTTGCGGATGGGCATCGTCCGCCCGATCTGGTCGTGCCCTCGATGCTGTGATGACGATGCGATGGGCCGTATCGGCCCTGTTCCTGGTGAACGGCCTGCTGATCGGCAGTTGGGCGCCGAAAATCCCCGTGCTGATGGAACGGCTTGGCATCACCGAGGCCAGCGCCGGGGTGATCGTTCTGGGGCTGGGCCTTGGCTCCTTATGCGTGATGCCGCTGTTCGGCGCGATGGTCGCGCGGGAGGGATCGGCCAGCGCGGTGCGGCTGGCGGCATGGCTGGTGGCGCCGTCGATGATCTGGATCTCGCTTGCGCCGGGATATTGGACGGTGGTGGCGACGGTGGTGCTGTTCGGCGGCATGGTCGGCGGCATGGACGTTGCGATGAACGCCAATGCGGTCGCGGTCGAACGCGCGCGCGGCCGCGCGATAATGTCGTCATGCCACGGGTTCTGGAGCGTGGGGGCCTTTGCCGGGGCAGCGGCGGGCGGCTGGCTGATCCATCGATTCGGAGAACTGGCCCATGCCGTGATCATCACGATGGCCTTTGGCGTGGTGCTGGTCGGGGCGCTGCCCCGCCTGCTGCACGATGCCCCCAAAGCGGGCGCGCCCAAGGTCCCCCTGCGCCTGCCGCGCAGCCCCATGCCCTGGCTGATCGGCCTGATGGCGATGGCTGCGATGATCCCCGAAGGCGCGATCCTGGACTGGGCCGCCGTCTATCTGCAACGAGAGATGGGTGCGTCGCTGTCCGTCGCGGGACTGGGCTTTGCGGCCTGCGCGGGCACGATGGCCGTGATGCGGTTTCTGGGCGACGGGCTGCGGCGGCGTTTCGGCGCGGTCGCCACGCTGCGCGTCAGTGCCGCCGTCGCCATGGCGGGGCTGGTGCTGGCGGGGGTGTCGACCGTGCCGGTGCCTGCGATCGCGGGGTTCGCGCTGGCCGGTGTCGGCGTCGCGAACATGGTGCCCATCGCCTTTTCAGCGGCAGGAAACGTGCCGGGATTGGGCGCGGGCGTGGGCCTGTCGGTGGTCACGATGATGGGCTATTCGGGCATCCTGCTGGCCCCCGGCAGCATCGGCTTTCTGGCCGAACGGCTCAGCCTTGGCACGATCTATCTGGGCCTGGCCACCCTGCTGCTGATCCCGCTGGCACTGGCCCCCCTGGCCCGCACGGCCGATTTCCAACCGCCCGACACCTGAGCGCCGCGCCTGTCCTGCCGGCTCAGCGGTACAGTTCGGCGTCGGACGGAAAGCTGCGGTCGCGGACGGCGGCCGCATAGGCGGCGATGGCAGCATCGGCCTGCGTCCCCAGATCCCCGAACCGGCGCACGAAACGCGGCACCCGGCCCGACAGGCCCAGCATGTCGTCCAGCACCAGGATCTGGCCGTCGCAGCGGGCGGACGCCCCGATGCCGATGGTCGGGATCGTCACCGCGTCGGTGATCTGGTCCGCCAGAGCCTCCATCACGCCTTCGACCACGACCGAAAACGCCCCGGCATCGGCCACGGCGCGGGCGTCGGCCACATGCGCGGGCCAGGTTGCGGGGTCGCGGCCCTGGGTCTTGAACCCGCCCATCGTGTTCGTGGCCTGCGGCGTCAGGCCGACATGGGCCATGACCGGAATGCCGCGTTCCGTCAGGAACCGGATGGTCGGGGCGATGCGGGCACCGCCCTCCAGCTTGACCGCACCGGCACCGGTTTCCGCCATGACGCGGGCGGCGTTGCGAAAGGCCTGTTCGCGGCTTTCCTCATAGGTGCCAAAAGGCATGTCGATCACCACCATCGCGCGGGTCGATCCGCGCATGACGGCCTGACCGTGCAGGATCATCATCTCCAGCGTGACGCCGATGGTCGAGGGCAGGCCGTGGACCACCATGCCCAAGCTGTCGCCCACCAGGATCACATCGGCATGGGCATCGACCGCCGCGGCCATGGGCGCGGTATAGGCGGTCAGGGCGACGATGGGCGTCCCGCCCTTGCGGTCGGCGATCTGGGGGGCGGTGACGCGGCGAACGGGGGCTTGTACGGACATGGGTCGGCCTTTCAGGGATGGGCGGTGCGCTGATCGATCAACAGCACATCGCCGAAACGGACCGCCAGCAGGATCGCCACCGGACCGCCGACGACGGCGATGCGTGACAGGTCGGCCGCGGCGCGGATGTCGATGGAACGGATGTCTGCCCGCGGTTCAGAGGACAGGATGGCGCGAATCTGGCGACGCAGCAGGCTGACCGGCGTGCCCATGGCCACCGATTCCGCGACATGATCCAGTGCGCGGGCCAGCACCGGGGCCGCTGTGCGGTCCTGTGGGGTCAGGCGCTGGTTGCGCGATGACATGGCCAGCCCGTCGGGTTCGCGCACGGTGGGCACGGGCAGGATGGTCACGGGAATGTCAAGATCCTTGACCATGCGGCTGATCAGGGTCAGCTGTTGATAGTCCTTTTCGCCAAAGGCCGCGGCCTGGGGCTGGACGATGTTGAACAGCTTGGTGACCACGGTCGCCACGCCGCGGAAATGACCGGGACGCAGGCGACCCATCAGGATGCCGCCCAACTGCGTCACCTGCACATGCGTCTGCGCGCCGGGCCGCCAGATGTCGGACACCTGCGGCAGGAACACCGCGTCGCAGCCCGCTTTGCCCAACAGGTCCAGATCCTGCGCCTCGTGGCGGGGGTATTTATCCAGATCCTCGTTCGGGCCGAACTGCGCGGGGTTGACGAAAATCGATGTCACCACGCGACCGCCGCCCTGCCCGTCCAGCCAGTCGCGGGCACGCGCGACCAGCGTCAGGTGGCCCTGATGCAGCGCGCCCATCGTGGGCACCAACGCAACGCGGCCGGCATCACGACGCCAGACGCGCATGGCGTCGGTGCTGCGGCAGATGTCCATGATGCCCCCCTGTTGGCGTGTGCCGCAACCTAGCGACGGGGGCGGGTCCGGGCAAGGCCATGTCGTTTTTCGCCCGCAGATGTCGGGCGCCCTTGACGCGGCGTTTCACCGATGGGGCATCACAGGCGAAACGGGTCTAACAGGAGAGCGCGATGACGTCGCATGTGAAGGTTCTGGTCGTGGGCGGGGGCGCGGTCGGCTGCGGCATCGCGCTGCATCTGGCGCGGGCGGGCTGGGACACGCTGCTGGTCGAGCGCGACGAGCTGACGGCCGGATCGACCTGGCATGCGGCGGGCCTGCTGCCGCTGTTCAACATGGGTTACGCCACCAGCCACATCCATGATTATTCGGTGAAACTGTATGCCGGGCTGGAGGCCGAGACGGGCCTGAACGCGGGTTTCACCCGCTGCGGCAACCTGCGGATGGCGCAGACGGATGCGCGGATGGACGAATACATGCTGTATTCCGCCACCGCCGAGACGATCGGGATCGAGCATCAGTTCATGACCCCCGCCCAGATCAAGGACCGCTGGCCGCTGGTGCGCACCGAGGATCTGAAGGGCGCGCTGTTCCACCCGACCGACGGATACATCAACCCCGCCGACGTGACACAGGCCATGGCCAAGGGCGCGCGCATGGCGGGATGCCGGATCGAACGCAAGATCCAGGTGAACGCCTATCGCTGGACCGGCAGCGAATGGGTGGTGACAGTGGAGAAGATGGTCGACCGCGGCGGCAACCTGATCCCGTCCGGAGAGGTCTATGACATTCACGCCGAACATGTCGTCACCGCGACCGGCAACCACGCGCAGCGCACCGCCAAGCTGCTGGGGATCAAGATCCCAGCCATCCCGGTGGAACACCAGTTCATCGTGACCGAACCCGACCCCGCCCTGATGCGCTGGCGCGCCGACGGAAACCCTGAACACCCGGTCCTGCGCGACGCCGATGCCAAGTGGTATGTCCGCGAGGAGCGCGGCGGCTGGATTCTGGGCCCGTACGAACAGGGCGCGCCCGCGCGGTTCGAATACGGCGTGCCGGACAGTTTCCGCGCCGACCTGTTCCCTCTGGACCTGGAGCGGATCGAAGAGGAATACATGGCGATGATCCACCGCATTCCGACGTCGGAAACGGTGGGCCTCAAGGACGACTTCAACGGTCCGATCTGCTATACGCCCGACGGCAACCCGCTGGTCGGCCCCGCGCCGGGGCTGCGCAACATGTGGTTGGCCGAGGGGTTCAGCTTTGGCATCACCGCCGCCGGTGGCGTGGGCCATTACCTGGCGCAGATGATGACCGAGGGCGAGGCCGAGATCGACATGGCCAGCTTGGACCCGCGCCGCTTTGGCAGCTGGATGACCACGGAATACGCTGCCCGCAAGAACGAAGAGGCCTATGACCACGTCTTTGTCCTGCACCATCCCGATGAGGAACGGCCCGCCTGCCGCCCGCTGCGGACATCGCCCGCCTATGACCGGCAGGCGGCGCGTGGGGCACAGTTTGGCCATGTAAACGGGTGGGAACGCCCGAATTACTATGCGCCCGCAGGTTTCGACGATCATGACAGCCGCAGCTTTCGCCGCGGCGGTTGGTGGGAATACGCGCGTGCCGAGGCCGAGGCCGTGCGCCAGACGGCAGGCCTTGTCGACGCGACGGCCTTCGCCAAGCATACCGTCACCGGGCCGGGGGCGACGGCGTTCCTGGACTGGCTGACGACCAACAAGCTGCCCAAGGTGGGGCGGATCAACCTGACCTATGCGCTGACCGATGCGGGAACGGTGCGGACCGAATACACGATCGTGCGGCGCGGCGAACATGATTACTATCTGGTCAGCGCCGGGGCATGGACGGATTACGACCGCGACAACCTGCTGAAAGCCGCGCAGGATTTCATGGGCGCGGGCGGCGAATACGTCCATGTGCAGGACGTGACCACGCAATGGGGCGTCTTTGCGCTTGCGGGGCCGGAAAGCCGCGCGATCCTGTCGCGCATGATCCGCGATGTGGAACCCGCCACCGCCCTGTCGAACAAGCGTTTTCCGTGGCTGTCGATGCGCACCATCGAATTGGGCATGGTCCCGGTCATGGCCATCCGCGTCGCCTATACCGGCGAGTTGGGATGGGAACTGCACCACCCGATCGAAATGCAGAACCACCTGTTCGACAAGCTGATCGCCGCAGGTGAACCGTCCGGGATGAAGCTGGTGGGCGCACGTGCCCAGAACTGGCTGCGCCAGGAAAAATCGTACCGCGCCTTTGGCACCGAACTGGGCCGCGACGCGACACCGCTGGAGGCGGGTCTGGACCGTTTCGTCGATCTGGCCAAGGAGTTCCGCGGCAAGGCGGCCATGCAGGCCAAGGGCATCCGGTCGGCCTGTGTCACGCTGTTGATCGATGGGCCGGCGGATGCCGATCCCTGGGGCCGCGAGGCGCTGTTCCTGAACGGCAAGAAGGTCGGGCGCCTGACATCGGGCGGGTATTCGGCAGCCTTTGGCAAGCAGATCGGCATGGGCTACGTCAGCCCCGACCTGACCGCGCCGGGCACCCGGTTGCAGGTGCGCATGTTCCGCGAGCTGTATGACGCCGTGGTGACCGAAGACAGCCCCCACGACCCGCAGAACGCCCGCATCCGCATCGACGGCTAGGCCGTGTTCGCAGGCGGTCCACAGTGGCCGCCTGCCCGCGATCCGTGCTTTGAGCGCCGCCGGTGATCGTACAGGCATCGGTGATTTCGACAGGATGACCCATTGGTCGATGGCAATGCGTCACAGCGGTCAGGGGCGTTCGGGACAGCCAAGCTGCATTCCGCACAGATCGGCAAAGACCGTCCTGTTGACTGCTTGTGGGAATGTCGGTCGGCATGACAACTCCTGAAACGACAAAGGCCAGACCCGAAGGTCTGGCCTTTTGTTTTTGGAGCGGGCGAGGCGATTCGAACGCCCGACCCTAACCTTGGCAAGGTTATGCTCTACCCCTGAGCTACGCCCGCACTCCAGTCCCTCTTGCGATCCGTTTCACCGTCTCGCCTTCGGTGAGCGGGTATTTACGAAAGCCCGCCGGGGGGTGCAAGAGGAAAAAACGCACCCCCGGCGATTTTCTTTCGCACCCCCTGCCCTATTCCGCGGCGCGGCTGCGGGCGGGGTTCAGCATGGGGCCAAGATAGCGCCCGGTATGGCTGGCCTCGACCTGCGCCACGTCCTCGGGCGTGCCGGCAGCCACGATCACGCCGCCGCCGTCACCGCCCTCGGGGCCGATGTCGATGATCCAGTCGGCGGTCTTGATGACGTCCAGATTATGTTCGATCACGATGACCGAATTGCCCTGATCGACCAGCTCATGCAGCACCTCCAACAGCTTGCGCACATCCTCGAAATGCAGACCCGTGGTGGGCTCGTCCAGGATGTACAGAGTGCGGCCAGTGGACCTGCGCGACAGCTCCTTGGACAGCTTGACCCGCTGCGCCTCGCCGCCTGAAAGGGTCGTGGCCTGTTGGCCGACCTTGATATAGCCCAGGCCCACCTGCATCAGCGCGTCCATCTTGTCGCGGATCGACGGCACGGCGGCAAAGAACTCCTGCGCATCCTCAACGGTCATGTCCAGCACGTCGGCGATGGATTTGCCCTTGAACTGCACCTCCAGCGTCTCGCGGTTATAGCGTCTTCCCTTGCAGGTCTCGCACTCGACATAGACGTCCGGCAGAAAATGCATCTCGATCTTGATGACGCCATCGCCCTGGCACGCCTCGCAACGCCCCCCCTTGACGTTGAAGCTGAAGCGGCCTGGCTTGTAGCCGCGCGCCTTGGCCTCGGGCAGGCCCGCGAACCAGTCGCGGATGGGCGTGAAGGCACCGGTATAGGTCGCCGGGTTCGACCGCGGCGTGCGGCCGATGGGGCGCTGGTCGATGTCGATGACCTTGTCCAGATGTTCAAGGCCCCTGATCGTCTCGCAGGGCGCCGGGGTCTGGCGCGCGCCGTTCAGGCGCAGGGACGCGGTCTTGAACAGCGTCTCGATGGTCAGCGTGGACTTGCCACCACCCGACACGCCCGACACGCAGACGAACCTGCCCAACGGAAATTCCGCCGTGACGTTTTTCAGGTTGTTGCCGGTCGCCTTGACCACGGTGACCTTCTTGCCGTTGCCCTTGCGCCGCTCCTCGGGGACCGCGATCGCGCGCTTGCCCGACAGGTACTGGCCGGTCAGGCTGTTCGGATCAGCCGCAATTTCGGCAGGTGTGCCCTTGCTGACCACCGTGCCGCCATGCACCCCCGCCCCCGGCCCCATGTCGAACACATAGTCCGCATGGCGGATCGCATCCTCGTCATGCTCGACCACCAGGACCGAGTTGCCTTGGTCGCGCAGGTTCATCAGCGTGGTCAACAGGCGGTCGTTGTCGCGCTGGTGCAGGCCGATGGACGGCTCGTCCAGCACATACAGCACGCCGGTCAGGCCCGAACCGATCTGGCTGGCCAGACGGATGCGCTGGCTCTCGCCACCCGACAGCGTGCCCGCGGCACGCGACAGCGTCAGATAGTTCAGGCCGACATTGACCAGAAAGCCCAGCCGCTCACGGATTTCCTTGAGAATCGCGGATGCGATCTCGGTCTTTTGCTTGGACAGGTGGTTGGGGGCGTCGGTGACCCAGTCCAGCGCCTCCTGAATCGACAGTTGCACCACGCGGCCCACATGATCGCCTGCGATCTTGACCGCCAGGGCCTCGGGCTTCAGACGATAACCATTGCAGGCTCCGCAGGGGCGGTTGTTCTGATAGCGCTCGAACTCCTCGCGGACCCAGGCACTGTCGGTCTCGCGCAGGCGACGTTCCATGTTGGGGATCACCCCCTCGAACACGCGGCTGATTTCGTACACCCGACCCGCATCGTCGAATCGGAACTTGATCTCGTCCTTGCCCGACCCGCGCAGGAACATCTGCTGGACGTCGTCGGGCAGGTCTTTCCACGCGGTCTTCTTGTCGAAACCGTAATGTTTGGCCAGCGCGTTGATGGTTTGGGTCAGATAGGCCGATTTCGTCTTGGCCCACGGTACGATGGCGCCCTTGTCCACGGACAGGGCGGCATCGGGAACCACCAGACGGTCGTCAAAGAACAGCTCGACCCCCAGACCGTCGCAGACCGGGCACGCACCGAACGGCGCGTTGAAGCTGAACAGGCGCGGTTCGATCTCGGGGATTGTAAAACCACTGACGGGACAGGCGAATTTCTCGCTGAAGGTCAGGCGTTCGGGCTCTCCTTCGGCACCGTCCTCTTGCGCCAGCTCCAGATGGGCGATGCCGTCAGCCAGGTTCAGCGCGGTGCGCAGACTGTCCGCCAGACGCGTCTCCAGCCCCTCACGGACGACAATGCGGTCAACGACGATATCGATGTTGTGGCGGAATTTCTTGTCCAGCGTCGGCGAATCGTCCAGATCGTGGAATGTGCCGTTGATCTTGACCCGCTGAAAGCCCTGGCGGCGCAGTTCGGCCAGCTCCTTCTTGTACTCGCCCTTGCGGTCTCGGACGATGGGGGCCAGCAGATAGGCGCGCGTCCCCTCGGGCAGGGCCATGGTCCGGTCAACCATGTCCTGAACCTGCTGCGCCTCGATCGGCAGGCCGGTGGCGGGGGAGTAGGGCGTGCCCGCACGCGCGAACAGCAGGCGCAGATAGTCATAGATCTCGGTGACAGTGCCGACCGTCGACCGCGGGTTTTTCGAGGTCGTTTTCTGTTCGATGCTGATCGCAGGCGACAGACCGCTGATGTGGTCGACATCAGGCTTGCCCATCATGTCCAGAAACTGGCGCGCATAGGCCGACAGGCTCTCGACATAACGCCGCTGCCCTTCGGCATAGACCGTGTCAAAGGCTAGGGACGACTTGCCGGACCCGGATAACCCTGTGATCACCACCAGCTGATCGCGGGGGATGTCCATGTCGACGTTTTTAAGGTTGTGCTCGCGCGCGCCGCGCACCTCGATGAACTTCTGTTCCATGTGTGCCCCTCTGACCGACTGCAAAAGATAGGGACGCTTGGGCAGAAAGCAAGTTCCATTTGCGAACGAAGACGGAACATCGAATGGTCATGACGTCGCGCGCCGTTCTCGCCACCACTTGCGCTGCAACGCAGCACGCGTAGGATGCCGCCAATCACAATGATGGGAGCCCCGGCCATGTTCAACAAAATCCTGATTGCGAACCGGGGCGAAATCGCCATCCGCGTGATGCGCGCGGCCAATGAATTGGGCAAGAAAACCGTCGCCGTCTATGCCGAGGAAGACAAACTGGGCCTGCACCGTTTCAAGGCGGACGAGGCTTATCGCATCGGCGAGGGGCTGGGCCCGGTCGCGGCCTATCTGTCCATCCCTGAAATCATCCGCGTGGCCAAGCTGTCGGGCGCCGATGCGATCCATCCGGGATACGGCCTGCTGTCAGAAAACCCTGATTTCGTCGATGCCTGTTTCGAGGCCGGAATCACCTTTATCGGCCCGCGTGCCGACACGATGCGCGCCCTGGGCGACAAGGCCAGCGCACGGCGCGTGGCGATCGAGGCGGGCGTGCCGGTCATCCCCGCGACCGCCGTGCTGGGAGAGGATTTCGACGCTATCAAGGTCGAGGCCGCGGAGGTCGGCTATCCGCTGATGCTGAAGGCATCCTGGGGCGGCGGCGGGCGCGGCATGCGCCCGATCAACAACCCCGAGGAGCTGATCGAAAAGGTCCGCGAGGGTCGCCGCGAGGCCGAAGCCGCATTCGGCAACGGCGAGGGCTATCTGGAAAAGATGATCCTGCGCGCGCGCCACGTCGAAGTGCAGCTGCTGGGCGACACGCATGGCGGCCTTTACCACCTGTTCGAACGCGATTGCACCGTCCAGCGCCGCAACCAGAAGGTCGTGGAACGCGCCCCTGCTCCCTATCTGACCGACGAACAGCGCGCCGAGGTCTGCGCGCTGGCGCTGAAGATCGGGCAGGCGGTCGGGTACCAGAACGCCGGCACGGTCGAGTTCCTGATGGATATGGACGACGATCAGTTCTATTTCATCGAGGTGAACCCGCGCGTTCAGGTCGAACACACCGTGACCGAGGAGGTCACAGGCATCGACATCGTCCAGTCCCAGATCCGCATTGCCGAAGGCGAGACGCTGGCCGATGCCACCGGCCACGCAAGCCAGGCCGACATCACTCTGTCGGGCCACGCCCTGCAATGCCGGGTCACGACCGAGGACCCGCAGAACAACTTCATCCCTGATTACGGGCGCATCACGGCCTATCGGTCCGCGACCGGCATGGGCATCCGCCTGGACGGGGGCACGGCCTATGCGGGCGGCGTCATCACGCGGTATTACGATTCGCTGCTGGTCAAGGTCACGGCCTGGGCGCAAACCCCCGACCAGGCGATCCGCCGCATGGACCGCGCCCTGCGCGAGTTCCGGGTGCGCGGCGTCAGCACGAACATCGATTTTGTCATCAACCTGCTGAAGCATCCGACCTTTCTGGACGACACCTACACGACCAAGTTCATCGACACGACCGATGACCTGTTCGACTTCAAAAAGCGCAAAGACCGGGCGACCAAGATCCTGACCTATCTGGCCGACATCAGCGTGAACGGCCACCCCGAGACCGCAGGCCGCGCCCTGCCCCCGGCCCAGACCCGCGCACCCGTACCACCGGCCGCAAAGGCCGCCCCCGCGCCGGGCACCCGCCAGCTGCTGGAGGAACAGGGTGCGCAGGCCGTGGCCGACTGGATGGCCGCGCAGAAACAGCTGTTGATCACCGACACCACGATGCGCGACGGGCACCAGTCGCTGCTGGCCACGCGGATGCGGTCGATCGACATGATCCGCGTTGCTCCCAGCTATGCCGCCAACCTGCCGCAGCTGTTCAGCGTCGAATGCTGGGGCGGGGCGACATTCGACGTGGCCTATCGGTTCCTGCAGGAATGTCCGTGGCAGCGCCTGCGCGACATCCGCGCGCAGATGCCCAACCTGATGACACAGATGCTGCTGCGCGCGTCGAACGGGGTGGGCTATACCAACTATCCCGACAACGTGGTGCAGTTCTTTGTAAAGCAGGCCGCGGAAACCGGCGTCGATGTGTTCCGCGTGTTCGACAGCCTGAACTGGGTCGAGAACATGCGCGTCGCAATGGACGCGGTGATCGAGTCGGGCAAGATCTGCGAAGGCACGGTCTGCTATACCGGCAACATGCTGGATCCGGACCGGTCCAAGTACGACCTGAAATACTATGTCAAAACCGCACAGGATCTAAAGGCTGCGGGCGCGCATGTGTTGGGCCTCAAGGACATGGCCGGCCTGCTGAAACCCGAGGCGGCGCGTATTCTGGTGCGCACGCTGAAGGAGGAGGTCGGCCTGCCGATCCATTTCCATACCCATGACACCAGCGGCATGGGCGGCGCGACCATCCTGGCCGCCGCCGAGGCGGGCGTGGATGCCGTCGATTGCGCGATGGACGCGCTGTCGGGCAATACCAGCCAGCCGACCCTGGGGTCCGTGGTCGAGGCGCTGGACCAGACCGATCGCGAAACCGGTCTGGACATCGGTGCAGTGCGCGCCATCAGCAACTATTGGGAGCGGGTGCGCGAAAGCTATGCCGCGTTCGAATCCGGCCTGCAATCACCGGCATCGGAAGTCTATCTGCACGAGATGCCCGGCGGGCAGTTCACCAACCTGAAATCCCAGGCCCGCAGCATGGGCCTCGAGGATCGCTGGCACGAGGTGGCGCAGGCCTATGCCGACGTGAACCGCATGTTCGGCGACATCGTCAAGGTCACCCCGTCGTCAAAGGTCGTGGGCGACATGGCGCTGATGATGGTATCTCAGAACCTGACCCCGGACGACGTGACGAACCCCGACCGCGACATGTCATTCCCCGATTCGGTCGTGGACATGATGCGCGGCAATCTTGGCCAACCCCCCGGCGGCTGGCCCCATGCGATCCAGGCCAAGGTGCTGAAGGGAGAGACCCCGATCACCGACCGCCCCGGCGCCCATCTGGAGCCGGTCGACCTTGAGGCCGAGCGCGCCAAGCTGTCCGAGATGCTGGATGGCAAGGCGATCGACGACGAGGATCTGAACGGATACCTGATGTACCCCAAGGTCTTCACCGATTACATGCAGCGCCATCAGACCTATGGCCCGGTCCGCACCCTGCCCACCCGCACGTTCTTTTATGGAATGGAGCCGGGCGACGAGATCAGCGTCGAGATCGACCCCGGCAAAACGCTTGAGGTCCGCCTGCTGACCTTGGGCGAAACCGACGAGACCGGACAGATGAAGGTCTTCTTCGAACTGAACGGCCAGCCCCGTCAGGTCCGCGTTCCGAACCGGTCCGCCACCGGTGCACAGGCTGCGCGTCCCAAGGCCGATGCCGCGAACCCGGGCCATGTCGGCGCCCCGATGCCGGGTGTCGTGGCCTCGGTGGGCGTCGCGCAGGGCGCGCAGGTCAAGCAGGGCGACCTGCTGCTGACGATCGAGGCGATGAAGATGGAGACCGGCCTGCACGCAGATCGCGACGGCACCATCACGGCGCTGCATGTGTCCCCCGGCCAACAGATCGACGCCAAGGACCTTCTGGTCGAGATCGAGTGACCCCGTGGGCCGGGGCACCCCACCCCGGCCCCGCACGACCGCGCCGCGTCAGCGGCGCCCCGGCCCGGGCGGCAGCACGCCGACCGACGGTCGGCTCCGTCCCTGATATCACCCCTCCCGCGGATACAGGAAGGCGGTGTCGCACACGGGCATCCCGATCTGCCGATAGAACGGCACCGCATCGGGCGCCGCGACCAGCAGGCACATGCATTCGGGGCCCGCCAGTCGGCGTGTCTCGGTCATCAGTGCCCGGCCTATTCCCTGCCCCTGCCATTCCTTATCCACGGCCAGATCCGACAGATAGGTCGCATAGGCCCCATCGGTGATCGCCCGCGATACGCCCACCAGCCTGTCACCTGCACGTGCCGTCACGACGATCCCTGACCCGTCAAGCATACGTTGCAGCCGGTCCAAATCCCCGACCGGCCGCCGCGCACCAAGGCCGGATGCATTCAGAACCCGCGCGAACGCCTCCGCTCTGATACGCTCAGGCCGGATGCAGATGCCCGGTATCTGCTCGGGTTCGGTCATGCCAGGCCGCGCCCCTTCAGCAGGGCGTCCACACCCGGCATGCGACCGCGAAACTCCATCCACAGCCGATCCGCCGGAGCCGACCCGCCTTGGGACAGGATCGTCTCCTCCAACCGCCGCGCGGTGGCGGGGTCAAAGATGTCGCCCGTCTCGGCAAAGGCCTCGAAGGCGTCGGCATCCATCACCTCGGACCACATGTAGGTGTAATAGCCCGCCGCATAGCTGTCCCCGGCAAAGACATGCGCGAAATGCGGGGTCGCGTGACGCATCGGGATGGCGTCCGGCGCCTCCAGCCCGTCCAGAACCTGCGCCTGCCGGGCCATCGGGTCCGTGGCAGGCGCGCCCTCATGGAACGCCAGATCCACCAGCGCGCTTTCCAGATACTCGACGGTCGAGAACCCCGCCCCCGCCTTGCCCGCGGCCAGCATCCGGTCGCGCAGATCGGCGGGCAGCACCTTGCCCGTCTGGTGATGGCGCGCATGGGCGTCCAGAACCGCGGGTTGTTCCAGCCAATGTTCGTACAGCTGGCTGGGCAGCTCGACGAAATCCTGCGCCACCGACGTCCCCGAGATCGAGGGCCAGGTCACGTCCGACAGGATATGATGCGTCGCGTGGCCGAATTCGTGAAACAGCGTGCGTGCATCGTCCCAGGACAGGAATGCTGGGCCGCCCGGCTGATCTGGCGGGGTAAAGTTACAGACGTTCACCACGATGGGCCGCTGCCCCCCGCCGATCTTGTGCTGCATCTGCAGGGCCGAACACCACGCCCCCGACCGTTTCGACGGTCGCGCGAAATAGTCGCCGACAAAAATCGCCATCAACTGGCCGTCGCGCGTGATCCGCCAGGCCCGCACGTCGGGCGCCCATAGCGGTGCGTCCAGCGGCTGGAACTCCAACCCGAACAGGCGATTGGCCACGTCAAAGACCGCGCCCAGCATCGCATCCAGCGTCAGATACGGCGCGACGTCATCGGCGTCGAAATCGTGTGTCCGCGCGCGATGGCGTTCCGCGTACAGACGCCAGTCCCACGCCTGCAGCGGGCCGTTCACGCCGTCCTGGTGCAGCATGTCGGTCAGTGCGTGCTGATCCGACAGCGCGCGCGCGCGGGCCGCCGTCCAGACCTGAGACAGCAGATCGCGTACCCGGTCCGGGGTCGCGGCCATCTGCGTTTCCAGCTTGTAGCTGGCGAAATCATCGTAACCCAACAGCTGCGCGCGTTCATGGCGCAGGGCCAGGATCTCGGCGACCAGCGGCAGGTTGTCGGTCGCCTGACCACCCGCACCCGACCCCGAGCCGCGCGCGGTCCAGGCGCGGAACGCCGTTTCGCGCAAAGTGCGGTCCTGGGCGTGCTCCAGAAACGGCACGATCAGCGACCGGTTCAGCGTCACCACCTGCCCCGCCATGCCGCGTTCGCGCGCCGCCGCCTGCATCGCGCGAACCAGCCAATCGGGCAGCCCCGCCAGCGCGTCGTCGGCCACGGGCAGGACGTAATCGCGTTCGTCGGTCAGCACGTTCTGGGTGAATTGCGTGGTCAGCACCGCCAGCCGCGCGCGGATCCGGGCCATGCGGGTGCGACCCGCCTCGTCCAGCCCCGCGCCGGCCCGCGTCAGGTCGCGCAGCGCCAGTTCGGTGATGCGACGGTCTTCGGGCGGCAAGCCCTCCGCCCCTGCTGCCACCGCCCGCACGCGGGCATACAGGCGCGGGTCCATGCTGATCCGGCTGCCATATTCGGCCAGGCGCGGCGCAAAATCGCGCTGCAGCGCCTGGCGTGCATCGTTCGAATCGACCCCCGCCAGCGTATAGAAAACCGACAGGACGCGGTTCAGATCCTCGTCCGCCGTTTCCATCGCGGCAATAGTATTGGTGAAGTCGGGCGCGTCGGGGTTGGCGGCGATCGCCTCGTTGGCGGCCTCGGCCGCAGCCAGCGCCTGATCAAAGGCAGGCGCGAAATCCGTGTCGCGGATCAGGTCGAAACGCGGCAGCCCTTCGGGGCCGGTCCAGCGGGTCAGTTGCGGGTTCATCAAGACCTCCTGTCGTCGAGGGGCAGCCTAGGGTTGGCTCGCAGCAGGTTCCAGCACCGATTGCGCCCCGCAGACCGGACAGGCCGGGTCCTGCGCGCAGGTGATGGTCCGGGTTTCGCCGTACAGCCCGTCGAACAGCATCATCCGGCCGCGCAGGCCCTGCCCTGCGCCGGTCAGGTGCTTGATCGCCTCCAGTGCCATCAGGCTGCCGATCACGCCGGGCAGCGCGCCGACCACGCCCGCCTCGGCGCAGGGGGCGTCGCGTTCGGGGGCCGCAGGGAACAGGCACGCCATGCAGGGACCGCCGCGGGCCGGGTCGAACAGCGTCACCTGCCCCTCCCACTGGCCGATGGCGCCTGACAGCAGCGGCACCCCCGCCGCCGCACAGGCGCGGTTGATCGCGGCACGGCCCGCGAAACTGTCGGTGCCGTCGATGACCAGATCGTGGTCCGCGATCAGGTCAATGTCGGCCTCCGTAATGCGGCGGGTCAGCGGCGTCACGTCCAGATGCGGGTTCAGGCGCAGCATAACCTCGGCTGCGGCATAGGCCTTGGGCTCGCCCCGCAGGTCGTCGCGAAAGATCACCTGACGTTGCAGGTTGGACAGGCTGACCGTGTCGTCATCGGCCAACGTGATCCGCCCCACTCCGGCCGCGGATAGATACAGGCAGACCGGCGATCCAAGGCCCCCCGCCCCCACGACCAGCACCCGCGCGGATTTCAGCCGCATCTGACCCGCACCGCCGATCTGGTGCAGGACCAGATGGCGGGCATAGCGGTCCAATTCTCCGTCCGACAGGCCCGCGTCGCGGGTGACGGGGACCGGCTCGGGCGTCGCCCGCACACGCAGTCGCGCCAACAGCCGGCGATAGGCGATCACCAGCATCACCAATGCACCCAGCACCAGCCAGCCTGCGGCACTGCCGCCAAAGGCCGCCGCCGCACCACTGCCCGGTGCGATCACCTGCAACGACAGCATGCCGACCCACAGGATCCCCACCATCAACAGCGTCACTTGACGCGGCAGGTCCAGCACCCGACCCAGAATCAGCAGCATCACGATCAGAAAGACACCGGTCACAGCCCAGCCCCCCCGGTCGAGCCGAACCCGCCCTGCCCCCGCGCGGTGTCGTCCAGCGCGCCCACCAGATCGAACCGGGCCTGCGGCGCAGGGGCCACAACCATCTGGGCGATCCGGTCGCCGTGACAGATGGTAAAGGGCGCGTCGCCCAGGTTCAGCACGATCACCCCCAAAGGCCCGCGATAATCGCAGTCGATCGTGCCGGGGCTGTTGGGCAGGGTCAGGCCGTGTTTCAGCGCCAGTCCGGACCGGGGTCGGACCTGAACCTCCCACCCCTGCGGGATGGCCAGCGCCAGCCCCGTTGGGATCAGCGCGCGCCCCATCGGCGGCAGGGTCAGCCCCTGCGCACGGTCGGCGGGGGCAAGGTTGGCGCACAGGTCGGCCCCGGCCGCACCCGCCGTCTGATAGGACGGCAGGGGGATGGCGGGGTCGGCATCGGGAAGGCGCATCACGCGCAGGACGGGCTGATGGGTCATGGCCCTATCCATGCAACGCAAAAGGCCGCGCGGCAATGCCGCACGGCCCTTCAACGTTGTCGCAGTCGGGATGGATCAGCGCGGGGCGATCATCATCACCATCTGCCGGCCTTCCAGCTTGGGCATGGTCTCGACCTTGCCTGCCTCTCCGACGTCGTCGCGGACGCGGTGCAGCAATTCCAGGCCAAGATCCTGGTGGGCCATCTCGCGGCCCCGGAAACGCAGGGTCACCTTGACCTTGTCGCCGCCTTCCAGGAACTTCAGCACGCTGCGCATCTTGACGTCATAGTCGTGGGTATCGGTTCCCGGACGGAACTTGATCTCCTTGACCTCGATGACCTTCTGCTTCTTGCGGGCCTCGGCCTCGCGTTTCTGCATCTCGTACTTGTACTTGCCGAGGTCCATGACCTTGCAGACCGGGGGGGCCGCGTTCGGCGAAATCTCGACCAGATCCAACCCGGCATCCTGTGCCATCTGCATGCCGACCGACGGCGGCACGACGCCGATGTTTTCCCCTTCGGGACCGATCAGGCGAATTTCGGACACGCGGATGCGTTCGTTGGTGCGGGGACCGGTGTCACGTTGGGGCGGTGCGTTATGCGGGCGGCGGGCTATGGCGTTGCTCCTTGTATAGCCAATGCGAAGTGACAGGAAAATAAGGGCAACCGCGCCATAATTCAACCGGAATTGATCGACATGGGCCGCAAATCGGCCCGCCAGCCCCCCGATCAGGCCCCGATCAGGGGGCGCGGCGCTTTTCCGGCGCGGGGGGCTGTGTCATAGAGTGTGCAAATGCCGTGAACATCAGGGGTCCATGATGCCGAAACTGTTGCCCATCGTTGTGATTCTGGTTCTGGCCGCGGGGGCTGCGTCCGTCCTGATGCAAAGTCGCACCGACGAACCCGTGGAACTGGCGCAGGCCCCCGAGGCCGAAACCGTGGCCCCCGACACCGTCGCGGGCGATGCCGCGCGTCTGGCCGACGATGCCGCAGATGCGGCCCAGACCGCCGCCGAGACCGCGGTCGAGGCACCCGAGACGCAGGCCACCGACAGCCAGGACGCGGCCAATGCCGCAGCCGACGCGGCCGCCGATGCCGCAGCCATCGCCGCCGATGCGGCGGCCGAGGCCGTCGCCGCCTCAAACGACACCGGCGCCGCCCCCGCCAATGACGCGGCGGACGCCGCCGAGGCCGCGGCCGAGGCTGCGCTGGACGCCGCCGACCGGGCCGCGGCCGCAGCTGCGGGTGCTACAGCGGGCGTCACCGGCCTGACCCCCGACGCCGCCGCCCAGGAGGCCGCCAGCGCCACTCGCGACGCGGCCAATGCCGCCGCCGACACCGCCGATGCCGCATCCGTCGCCGCCCAGATCGAGGCGCAGCTGACGCCCGAGGGGTTCGACCGGGCCCGGGTCGACAGCATCATCGACGGCGCGGCCATTTCCGACACGCAGAAACAGACGCTCAAGCAGCTGGTGTCACAGGCCGAGAGCAACCCCGCCCTGCTGGCGGCCGCGCTGGAACAGGTCAAGGCGGTCATGCGCTGATGGCCGTGCTGCCGATCCGGGACATGGAGCGGTTCCTGGCCGGACGGCCCGAGGTCCTGGCCCGTGGTCCGCTGGCCGTGATCCTGGTCGAGGACGACACCGCCGTGGTGGAAACCCTGCGCCACCACCTGGATCGCGGGTTCCGTCATATCCTGCTGATGTCGGACCAGCCGCAGGATCTGCCCGACGCGATGGCCACGCAGGTCACCCAGCTGCGCCATGACCCGCGCCGTCCGGCGGCCCATGTGGACGCGGTGAACGCGGTGATCCGCGCGGTGCCCGTGGGCACGTGGCTCTATTACGGCTTCAACGCCGAATTCCTGTTCCATCCGTTCTGCGAAACCCGCAGCGTGGCCGAAATGCTGGCGTTCCACACCGAGGAACGCCGTGGCGCGATGCTGTCGTATGTGATCGACCTCTATGCGGGGGACCTGCAGGCCTGTCCCGACGCGGTCGATCTGGAGGGGCCGCTGTTCGACCGGACCGGGTACTATGCCCTTGGCCGCCGCGGCGCGGACGGCCAGTCCCGCGAACGCCAGCTGGACTTCCACGGTGGCCTGCGCTGGCGCTATGAAGAGTTCCTGCCCGCCGACCGCCGGCGCATCGACCGCATCGCGCTGTTCCGCGCGGCCCCCGGCCTGACGGTGACCGCCGACCACCGTTTCTCGATCGAGGAATACAACACCTATTCCTGTCCATGGCACCACAACCTGACGGCGGCGATCGCATCGTTTCGCGTGGCCAAGGCGCTGGTGCGCAACCCCGGATCGCGCGATCAGGTCCGCGACATGACCTGGCGCAATTCCGAACGCTTTGACTGGACCAGCCAACAGCTGATGGACCTGGGCCTGATGGAGCCGGGACAGTGGTTCTAGCCGCCTGCGGGTGGCACTTGCGCGGGTCTTGCCCCGGGTGATAGACCCTGCGGCAACCTGAAAACCGACCGGCCCGCAGGGGCCGCACAGACAAAGGCATGACCCGCATGGCATTGACCCAGACCAGCTTCGACCGCGACGACCTGCTTGCCTGCGCGCGCGGAGAACTGTTCGGCGCCGGAAATGCGCAGCTGCCCGAACCGCCGATGCTGATGATGGACCGCATCACCGACGTGTCCGAGGATGGGGGCGAACATGGCAAGGGCCATATCGTCGCCGAATTCGACATCACCCCCGACCTGTGGTTCTTTGGTTGCCATTTTCCGGGCAACCCGATCATGCCGGGCTGTCTGGGCCTGGATGGCCTGTGGCAGCTGACCGGTTTCAACCTGGGCTGGCGCGGCTGGCAGGGGCGCGGCTACGCCCTGGGCGTCGGCGAGGTCAAGCTGACCGGCATGGTCCGCCCGGACCGCAAGATGCTGCGCTATACCGTCGATTTCACCAAGGCCGTCCAGACGCGCCGCCTGACTATGGGCGTCGCCGACGGCCGGGTCGAGGCCGATGGAGAGCTGATCTATCAGGTCAAGGACATGAAAGTGGCCCTGTCGGCCAGCTGACCCCCATAAATTCAAGGAGGCCCCCATGCGTCGTGTCGTCATCACCGGGCTTGGTATCGTATCCCCCATCGGCAACAACGCCGATGAGGTCACTGACAGCCTGCGCGCAGGCAAGTCGGGCATCGTCTTTGCCCCCGAATACGCCGAACACGGTTTTCGCAGCCAGGTTCACGGCATGCCGCAGATCGTGCTGGAGGACCATGTCGACAAGCGCAACCTGCGCTTCATGGGTCCGGGCGCTGCCTACAATTTCCTGGCCATGGAGCAGGCGATCGCCGACAGCGGCCTGGAAGAAGGTGACGTGTCGAACCCGCGCACCGGCCTGATCATGGGATCGGGCGGTCCGTCCACGTCGAACTTTTTCCAGGCGCATCAGACGGTGATTGAAAAGGGCAGCCCCAAGCGCATGGGCCCCTTCATGGTCACCCGCTGCATGTCGTCGACCAACTCCGCCTGTCTGGCGACGCCGTTCAAGATCAAGGGCGTGAACTATTCGATCACCTCGGCCTGTGCGACATCGGCGCATTGCATCGGCAACGGGGTCGAGCAGATCCAGATGGGCAAGCAGGACATCGTCTTTGCCGGCGGCGGAGAGGAACTGGACTGGACGCTGTCGTGCCTGTTTGATGCGATGGGCGCGATGTCGTCGAAATACAACGACACGCCCGAAACCGCATCGCGCCCCTATGACGCGACCCGCGACGGGTTCGTGATCGCGGGCGGCGGCGGGGTCGTCGTGCTGGAAGAGCTGTCCCACGCCCTGGCGCGCGGCGCCAAGATCTATGCCGAGGTCACCGGTTACGGCGCGACCAGCGACGGATACGACATGGTCGCCCCGTCCGGCGAGGGTGGCGAACGTGCGATGCGCGTGGCCATGGCAACCCTGCCCGAGGGTCGCAAGGTCAGCTATATCAACGCGCACGGCACCTCGACCCCGGTGGGCGATCTGGGAGAGATCAAGGCGATCCGCCGCATTTTCGGCGACGGCTCGACCCCGCCCGTCAGCTCGACCAAGTCGCTGACCGGGCATTCGTTGGGCGCGACCGGCGTGCACGAGGCGATCTACAGCCTGCTGATGTTGCAGAATGACTTCATTGCGGCATCCGCGAACGTCACGGCTCTGGACCCCGAGATTCAACCGGGCGAGATTGCGACAAGCCGCGTGGACAACGCCGGGTTGGATTCGGTCCTGTCGAACAGCTTCGGCTTTGGCGGCACGAATGCCACCTTGCTGATGTCGCGGTATCAGGACTGACGCAAAGGACCAACGCATGGGCGATCTTCTGAAGGGCAAACGCGGGCTTGTGATGGGGGTCGCCAACGAGCGGTCCATTGCCTGGGGCATCGCACGCGCGCTGGCCGATCAGGGGGCAGAACTGGCATTCAGCTATCAAGGCGAGGCGTTCGGCAAGCGGGTCGAACCGCTGGCCGCCTCGGTCGGGTCGGACCTGCTGGTCGATGTCGACGTGACGAATGACGCGTCGCTGGACGCGGCCTTTGCCACGCTGGCCGACCGGTGGGGGTCGATCGATTTCGTGATCCACGCGGTGGCGTTTTCCAACAAGGACGAACTGACCGGCCGGTTCATGAACACCAGCCGCGCCAACTTCAAGCACAGCCTTGAAATCAGCTGCTATTCCCTGATCGAGGTTGCGCGTCGCGCCCATCCGCTGATGACCGATGGCGGGTCGATCATCACGCTGACATATGGTGGATCAAACCGCGTGACGCCCTTCTACAACGTCATGGGCGTTGCCAAGGCCGCGCTGGAAAGCAGCGTGCGCTATCTGGCCAATGATCTGGGCCCGGACGGCATCCGCGTGAACGCGATCAGCCCCGGCCCGATGAAGACGCTGGCCGGCGCGGCCATCGGCGGCGCGCGCAAGACCTTCCGCCACACCGAGGCGAATGCCCCCCTGCGCGCGAACGCGACGCTGGAATCCATCGGCGGCACGGCGGTCTGGCTGTTGTCCGACTGGGGCGCGTGCACCACCGGAGAGATCGTGATGGTCGATGGCGGCTATCACGTCCTGGGCATGCCGCAGAGCGAGAACCTCTAGCGGCGATCACGACGGAAAGGGCGCGGCATGGCGGTTTTCACGGCGGGTGACGGGGCGCGCATCGCCTTTTCCGACGACGGGGATGGCCTTCCGGTCCTGTGCCTGGCCGGACTGACACGCAGCATGTCCGATTTCGATTATGTCGCGCCCCACCTGTCCGGGGTGCGGCTGATCCGCATGGATTACCGCGGGCGCGGCGCATCGGAATGGACCGGGGCCGACACCTATACCGTCCCGCGCGAGGCGCGTGACGTCATCGACCTGCTGGATCATCTGGGGATCGGACGGGCGGCGGTGCTTGGCACGTCGCGGGGCGGGCTGGTCGGCATGGTGCTGGCCGCGACCGCCCATGACCGCCTGTCGGGCCTGTGCCTGAACGACGTCGGCCCCCAGATCGAGCGTGCCGGGCTGGAACGGATCTTTGATTATGTCGGGCGCAATCCGCGCGCGGCGACCCATGCCGATCTGGCCGCGCAGATGCCCGACCTTATGCCCGGTTTTGCCGATGTCCCCACGGGCCGCTGGCTGGAGGATGTCCGCCGCCATTACCACGCCACGCCTGACGGGTTGCGCATCACCTATGATCCGGCCCTGCGCGAGGCATTCCTGGCCGCGTTTCAGGGTGCCCCGGTCGATCTGTGGCCGCTGTGGCAGGCAACGGCAGGATTACCGGTGGCGCTGATCCGTGGGGCGAATTCCGACCTGCTGTCGCCCGCCGTGGTCGCGCGCATGCAAACGATGCGCCCCGACCTGATCCTGGCCGAAGTTCCTGGCCGCGCCCATATTCCCTGGCTGGACGAGGAACCTTCCCTGGAGGTGATCGGTCGGTGGCTAAAGGCCTGCACCGCCTAGCCATCGATCATCCGCAGGCCAAAGAAAAAAAGGGCACCCGACCGCAAGGCGGTCGCCGCGACCATGGGTAAGGTGTACACAAACACCGCCCGCACCGTCGCACGTCGTGATGCCACCGAAGTCTGGGGCGCCGCGTATCGCGAATTGTATTCCCTGTCACAGCGCTGGATCCATGGTCGCCGGCGTCGGTACGCTTTCAGTCAGCGCCCTGCTCTGCGGAACAAAGGGATCTGGCGGCATCTGTACAGTATGTCACGATACGCCGATGCAGATACTGCCGCTTTTGGCTGGCCCGCTCCAGCTTTCGCTGACCTTCGTGCTGGGCGAGCGAACCTGTACAGGGCTTGACCTTATGTCCTGTGGCAACCCACTGGGACATCGACCTGCATGGCCGTATCGCGCCGCCGTTTCATCAGACGCTGCGTCCCGGTGGCTCTTTAGCTGTAGCTCTTCGGAACGAGTGCACCATAAATCGACGCACCTGACCAATTTGCATCATCGGGTGCCGAATTGGTCAGCGGCTGCGATGCTGAAAGAGGCGCGCACACGTGCGTTCATGAGCAAATCAGGCTGCCGTCACGTTGGACAGGAAGAATGAGCGGCGCGGCCGGTCGGATGAACTGCCGCCCATGACGCGGACCAGGCCACGCCATCAAGGGATATGTGCAGCGTCAACGATGAGCCAAGGTCGACCATCAACGCGATGACGGTCGCAGGCACCGGCTGCGCGATGTCATTGCCGCGATCAAAACCCCGCTGTTGATGGTGGACGGCGCGTTCAGGGCGCGAAACTGTGCCAATGCCGTGCTGGTGATCGTTTCGCTGTGCCAAGCCGGACACGACTGCACGCTGGATCCCTGTCCACCGCCTTTGCACGGCAACGTCCTCCTGCCGATGGTGCCGCGGGTCGCGCCAAAGCGCGAGGCACAGGCACTGAACTTCTGCGCGTCGCGTCACCCTGGCCCCGCCCGTGGCCCGAAGACCGGCTGGGGACGGCGGCTGCGTGCGGCGAGGATGTCGGACCTGACTTTGGCGCAATCGGCCGGTACCCTGCACACTCAGGTGATTTGCAGGATGAATCATCCGGGTCCAGACCATGTTCACCCGGGTCGCGGCAATCCTGCGAATGATGGCGCGGCGCGGGGTCAGGATCGCGGATGTGGCTGGCCGACCCGACCGCCACCATCCTGTCGAACAGTGATGCTGTGCTGGCTGACAGCATCGGCGACGACCTGCGGACACAGACGCCGTCGGTCCTGCACAGACGGGCCATTGCCGCCTTCTGGTCGGCGATCTGCGGCGACTGGGTGGTGCTGGACAGGATCGAACGCCACGACCCGCCGCGGGCGCAGGCTGTCCCGGCGCGGGGTTCGGTCTCATCCTGTTGCAGGCGACGTCACGCAGCGGCGACCGCTGTAGCCGACAACAGATGCACACGGTCGTCAGCTGAGCAGCGCGCCCACCTGCCGCATCTGCGTGCGCAGCATGTCGGGAATATCTGATTCGGTCATGCTTTCGTCCCGGGCCCAGGTGCGGACGGCATGCGACAACGCATGGGTCGCCAGTTCGGCGATCAGCATCGCCTCGGCCTGGCGGTCGGGTCCAAGCCGGGCGTGCAGCAGGCCAGCTATGGTCAGCGCGATGTTGTCCATGGAGTTGCGGAACACCGCCATCAGCTCGGGTGTCGTGTCCCAGATCTGTTCGATCATGCACACCACCTGCCGGTCCATGTCCTTTTGCTTCAACATACAACCCAGCAATTGCGCCAGATCGTCGATCAGGGGCCCGTTGGATCTGACGATCCAGTCAGCGGCGCAGGTGTCCAGCTGCGGCGGCACGCCTACGACCGCCGCCTGCTTGTTGGCGTAATAGTTGAAGAAGGTGCGCGGACTGATCCCGGCCTCGGCGGCAATGGAATCGGTTGTGACGGCCGCATAGCCCAGACGGATGCTGAGCCGCAGGGCAGCAAGCTGTATCTCTTGGGCGGTCTGCTGGCGGCGACGGTCGCGCAGGTTGCTGGTCATTTTCGGGGCAGTCTCCTCGTGCAGTCAAAGCAAATATTGCATAGTCCGCAAAAACATGCAATCAGCACGCAACAATGACGCCCTGTCGGGTGCCAAGCCAGGACAAAGATGATGCCCAAACACAACCTTGCGACCGGTGCCGCCATGATCGCCGCGATTCTGACTGCCCCTGCGGCCTGGGCGCAGGCACCGGGCGGCATGCCACCAAAGCAGGTCGGCGTCATGCAGATCGCCGTTCAGGACGTTCCGCGAATCGTCACATTGCCCGGGCGCGCGGTGGCGGTGTCTGAAACCGAAATCCGCCCCCGCGTCGGCGGCATCGTGACCGAGATCCTGTACGAACCCGGCAAGCGCATCGAGGCCGGCACGCCGATGTACCGTATCGAGGACACGACCTATCAGGCGAACCTGGCCAGCGCCCAGGCGCAGGTATCGTCGGCGCGCGCATTGGTCACGCAGGCCCAGTCGTCCTTCGACCGGACCCGCCAGCTGCTGGGATCGGGCACAACCCAGGCCCAGGTAGAACAGGCACAGGCCACGCTGGACCAGGCGACTGCATCGGTCCAGTCGGCCGAGGCGGACCTGACCCTGGCCCAGGCCCAGCTGGACTGGACCACGGTCACCAGCCCGCTGTCGGGCATTGCCAGCGTATCGGCCGCATCGGTCGGCGATCTGGTGACAGAAGGTCAGGCCGAGGCGATGGCCACGGTCACCCAACTGGACCCGATAGAGGTCGATATGTACGAACCATCCAGCCGCTTTCTCAGCGTGCTGGACGACATCAACGACGGCAACCTGCGTCTGAACGACGAACTGGCCGCGACGCTGACGCTGGAGAATGGCCGCGAATATCAGGCGGTCGGCCAGCTGGTTGCGCCCGGCGTGACCGTCTCCACCTCGACCGGGTCCATCGACACGCGGTTCCGGTTCGACAACCCCGACAACCTGCTGTTGCCGGGCATGTTCCTGCGCGGGCGGGTCGATCTGGGTGTGACCTCGGCCATTCTGGTGTCGCAGTCCTCGGCCTCGCGCGACAAGGTTGGCACATTGTCGGCCTGGGTCGTCGAGCACGGCAAAGTCAGCCAGCGCCAGCTGACTGAGGATGGCAGCTATCAGCAACAGTGGATCATCACCGATGGGCTGGAAGATGGCGATACGCTGGTCGTCGACGGCCTGACCGGCCTGGCCGAGGGTATGGAGGTCGTCACTGTCCCCGTGACCATCGACCAGACCGGCGTGGTGCGCGAACAGGTCCCCGCCGCCGACACAACCGCTGACGGCACGCCCGCAGACGATGCCCCCGCCGAGGCCGCCCCCGCCGATGCAGCCCCCGCGGAGGCAGACGCTGCCCCCGCCGCCGCGACGGAGTAAGCGCGCATGGCACGTTTTTTCATCCACCGGCCGGTCTTTGCATGGGTGATCGCGCTGATCACCATGCTGGTCGGCGCGCTTGGCCTGAATACCCTGGCCATCGAGCAGTATCCCCAGATCGCGCCCACGACCGTTCAGGTCCGGGCCGTCTATAACGGCGCCTCGGCCGAGATCGTCGAATCGTCGGTCACCACGGTGATCGAGGATGCGATGACCGGCATCGACGGCCTGACCTATATGACGTCGAACTCGACGCCGGGCTCGGCGTCGGTGGCGCTGACCTTTGACGACACGGTCGACCCGGAAATCGCGCAGGTGCAGGTGCAGAACAAGCTGCAGCTGGTCACCTCGCAGCTGCCCGACGTGGTGCAGCAGCAGGGCGTACAGGTCGAACGTTCGTCCAGCTCGATCCTGCTGGTGGCGGCGCTGACGGCGCAAGACGGTGCCTATACCACGGTGCAGCTGGGCGACCTGATCGCCCAGTTCATCGAGGACCCGGTCAAGCGCACGCCCGGCGTGGGCTCGATCAACACCTTTGGTTCGGGCTATGCGATGCGGGTCTGGATGGACCCGATGAAGATGGTCCAGTACAGCGTCACCCCCGCCGACATAACCGCCGCCGTGGCCGCCCAGAACACCAACGTCACCGTCGGCGACCTGGGCGCGCAACCCGCGGCCGAGGGCCAGCGGCTGACCGTGTCGGTGACGGCCCAGTCCCAGCTGTCCACCGTCGAGGAATTCGAGAGCATCCTGTTGCGCGTCGACCCGGACGGATCGACCGTCTTTCTGGGCGATGTCGCCCGGATCGAGATCGGGCAGGAGAGCTATGGCGGCAATTCGCGTTATAACGGCAACCCGGCCGCCGCGGTCGCGGTGAACCTGGCCACCGGCGCGAACGCCGTGACGACGGCCGAGGCCGTCCGAGAGACCATCGACAGCCTGGCGGGCGTCCTGCCCGCGGGGGTGGACATCACCTATCCCTATGACACCTCGCCCTTCGTCGAGGAATCGATCAGTCAGGTCTATCACACCCTGGGCGAGGCCGTGGTGCTGGTGTTCCTGGTGATCCTGGTCTTTCTGCAAAGCTGGCGGGCGACGATCATTCCCGTCGTGGCGATCCCGGTCGTGCTGTTGGGCACATTCGCGGTGCTGGCGGTCGCGGGCTTTTCCATCAACACGCTGACGATGTTTGCGATGGTGCTGGCCATCGGCCTGTTGGTCGATGACGCCATCGTGGTCGTGGAAAACGTCGAACGCGTAATGGAGGAAGAGGGGCTTGGCCCCGTCGAGGCGACCGAGAAGAGCATGGACGAGATCACGTCCGCGCTGGTCGGCATCGTGCTGGTCCTGTCGGCGGTGTTTCTGCCGATGGCGTTCCAGACCGGCGCCACGGGGGTCATCTATCGTCAGTTCTCGATCACGATCATCACCGCGATGATCCTGTCCCTGGGCGTGGCCGTGATCCTGACCCCCGCCATGTGCGCCAGCCTGCTCAAGGCGCGCAAGCATGGCGAGGGGGGCATCGCCCCCGCCCGCTGGTTCAACCGCAATCTGGACCGCACGACCAACGGCTATGTCGGCGTCGTCACCCGTCTGGTGAAACGCCCGCTGCGGATGCTGCTGGTGCTGGTCGCCATCGGCTTTGGCGTGGTGACGCTGTTCGACCGCCTGCCCGGATCGTTTCTGCCCGACGAGGATCAGGGCGTCGCCCTGGCCATCATTCAGGGCCCGGACGGATCGACCACCCAGCAGACGCAGGCCCTGGTCGAAAAGGTCGAACAGTACCTGCTGACGCAGGAAACCGACACGGTGGAATCAGTTTTCGCGGCGCTTGGCTTCAGCTTTGGCGGGACCGGGCAAAGCAACGCGCTGGTCTTCATCAAGCTGCGCGATTACGAAGACCGCGACGGGTTCGACATCGGGTCGCTGGTCGGTCGGGCGAACGGATTCTTTTTCGGGACCAACCGCCAGGGGCAGATCTTTGCCCTGCAGCCGCCCGCGATCCAGGGTCTGGGCACGTCGTCGGGCTTTACCATGTACATGGTCGATCAGTCGGGCCGGGGTCAGGACGCGCTGGCCGCCGCCGCCAACCAGCTTGTCGCCGATGCGCAGGCGGGCGGTCAGGTCACCAACCTGCGCGGCAACGAGACCGCCGCCACCCAGACCGCCCTGCGGCTGGACATCGACCAGCAAAAGGCCGCGGCCTTTGGCCTCGAGATCGGCGATGTGAACGCCATGCTGTCGGTGATCTTTGCCGGGCGTGACGTGAACGACTTTGCGCTTGGAAACGACCTGCGGCCCGTCCTGGTTCAGGGCGAGGCCGACAGCCGCAGCCAGCCTCAGGACATCGACCGCTGGTACGCTCGCAACAGCGAGGGAGAGATGGTGTCCTTTGGCGCCTTTGCCGATCAAAGCTGGCAGCAGGAACCGCAACAGCTGGCCCGTTTCGGCGGGACGCGAGCGCTGGAAATCAGCGGGGCGGCCGTTGCCGGCCTGTCGTCCGGAGAGGCGATGGACGTGATGGAACAGATGGTCGCCGACATGGACGGCGGTTACGGCACCGCATGGACCGGCCTGTCGTTCCAGGAACGCCTGTCGGGCAACCAGGCGCCGTTGCTGTTCGGGCTGTCCGCGCTGGTGGTGTTCCTGTCACTGGCGGCGCTGTACGAAAGCTGGTCGGTGCCGCTGGCGGTCATGCTGACCGTTCCGGTGGGCATCCTGGGTGCATTGGCCGCGGCGCTGTACTTTGGACAGTCGAACGACGTGTACTTCAAGGTGGGCCTGCTGACGACCATCGGGCTTGCTGCCCGAAACGCCATCCTGATCGTCGAATTCGCCGAAGCGCAGGTCAAGGAGGGCAAGACCGTGATCGAGGCCGCCCTGATCGCGTCGCGTCAGCGTCTGCGCCCGATCCTGATGACCACATTCGCGTTCATGCTGGGCGTGCTGCCGCTGGCCATCGCGTCCGGGGCGGGTGCGGGTGCGCAGAACTCGATCGGCATCGGGGTTCTGGGCGGCATGGCGTCCTCTGCCGTCATCGGGATCTTTCTGGTGCCGGTGTTCTATGTGGCCGTGCTGAAAATCCGGTCGCTGGTGTCGCGCAAAAAGGAAAAGACCTCGTGACGTTTCCCCGTATGACCCGCGCGACCCTGTCGCTGACCGCCCTTCTGATGATTTCGGCCTGTGCGGCGGTGGGGCCCGATCCCACCGACCTGCCCGACACAAGCGTGCAGGGCGTCTTTGCCGAAGGCGGCAGCGACCCCGTGGGACAGGTCGGCACCACGGCCTTTTGGTCGGGCTATCAGGACCGGACCCTGTCGCGGTTGATCGCGGGCGGGCTGGACACCAGCCTGGACATCATCACCGCCAATGAACGCATCCGTGCGGCGGCGGCTGATCTGCAGGCGAGCCAGCCGCTGTCGGCCCAGATCAGCGGCGACTCCGCATCGGCCAGCCGCGTGCGGTCGGGCGGCGACGGTCTGGCGACCGGCTATACCAGCAGCGCCGATCTGTCGGCTGGTTTCGTGTTCGACCTGTTCGGGGGCGCCCGCCGTGCCCGCGAAGGGGCGGCCGCCGGCGTCGCATCGGCCGAGGCACAGGCCCAGGTCACCCGTCTGGCGTGGCTGGCCGAGGTGATCAGCGCCTATTCCGACGCGCGTTATAACCAGCAGGCGCTGGCCCTGACCCGCGACACGATCGAGGCGCGCCAGGCCACCCTGTCCGTCACCCGCGACACCCAGGCCCTGGGCCTTGCCACCGATTTCGACATCGCCCAGACCGAGGCGCTGCTGCAGACGGCCCAAGCCGACCTGCCCGCATTTGAGGCACAGTTCAACGCACAGGTCTATCGCCTGTCGACGCTGCTGAACCAACAGGCGAACCCGCTGATGGCGCAGATGCAGGGCGGATCGGGCGCGCTGCGCATCCCGCCCGGCCCCGGCACCGGGGTTCCCGCCGAATTGCTGCGCAACCGTCCTGACGTGCGCGCGGCCCAGCAGGATCTGGTGCAGGCGCTGGCGGCGGTGGGGGTTGCCACGGCGGACATGCTGCCCTCGCTGTCGCTGACCGGCACGGTCAGTGACACGGGCGGAACGACGGCATGGGGCTTTGGCCCGCGCATCAGCCTGCCGGTCGCCAATCAGGGCATTCTGGGCGCCACCCGCACCCGCCGTGTCTCGGAGGCGCGCCAGGCCGATCTGGCATGGCGCAGCCAAGTCGCAGCCTCGGTCGAGGATGTGCAGACCAGCCAGTCGAACCTGCGCCGCCTGCGCCAGCGCGTCGATGCGCTGGACCGCGCGGCGGCCAGTTATGACCGCGCCTATGCGCTGGCCCGCACCAATTTCGAGGCGGGCGCATTGCCGCTGGTCGACCTGCTGGACGCCGACCGCCAGCGCGCGGCGGCACGCCTGCAGGCCGCATCGGCGCGCAACGACGCGGCTAAGGAATGGGCGGCCCTGCAGATCGCGACCGGTGCCGGTGCCGCCGTAGCGCGGATCGCCGACTAGTCCCGTGGCGGCAGCAGATCGCTGCCGCCGCTTTCGTCCTTGAGCACGACGCCCGTCGCGCCGATGCGACGCCCCTGCGTCACCAGCCAAGCCAGCCGTTCCGCGGCGGCCTGATGGGACAGGCCGCCATTCGGATGAATGTTCGACACGCAGTTGCGCGCATTGTCGCGCAGTCCGATCCGGGGCGCATGGGTCAGATAGGCGCCAAGGCTGTCGGCCACGGACAGGCCGGGCCGTTCACCGATCAGCATCAGCACCATCCCCGCCCCCGTCACAGCCCCGATCGCATCGCCCAATGCAACCCTTGCACCCTGAGCCAGGATGACAGGGCGCGTCGCCAGGTCCGGCAGGCACGCGACCAGCGCCCGCACCACGCCCGCCGCCTGCGCCATGACCGCAGGGGCGGACAGCCCGTCACCGATCACCAGTTGCAGCGGCGCGTCCAGCCGCGGCAGATCATGCGGTGCCAGCTGTCGCCCCATGTCGGGGCGGCGCAGATAGGTGGCGCGGTCGGTGGCCATGCTGTCCACCCGCAGCACCGGCAGCGGGGCAAGATCCTGCGCCAGCGCGTCCCAGTCCACCTGCCCGTGGATCGCATCACGCGCCGCCGCGTGGTCCTGTTGAAAGCGCAGCAGGTCCGACAGGTCGGTCGGCCCCGCCCCCGCCTGCAACCTGACCCGGGCGGGCGTCAGCGCGGACAGGCGACGCAGGTCCGGCACGCTCATGCGGGCAGCCCCAGACGGCGGGCAATCGCACCCGTATCCGGCAAAGCCCCATCCGACAGGCCAACCGCCTGCAACCAGGCCGAAAACTCGGGTGCGGGGGTCAGGCCGGTGGTCTCTCGCAGATAGGCGATGTCCTCGAACGCAAGGCTTTGATAGCCCAGCATGACGTCGTCGGCGCCGGGCACGGCGATCACGAAATTGACGCCCGCCTGCGCCAGCAGGGTGGACAGCGTGTCCATGTCGTCCTGATCAGCCTCGACATGGTTGGTGTAACAGACATCGACCCCCATCGGCAGGCCCAGTAGCTTGCCGCAGAAATGATCCTCCAACCCCGCGCGGATGATCTGCTTGCCGTCGTACAGGTATTCCGGCCCGATAAAGCCCACGACCGTGTTGACCAGCAGCGGCGTATAGGCGCGGGCGACGCCCTGGGCGCGGGCCTCCATCGTCTGCTGATCGACGCCGTGATGGGCATCCGCCGACAGGGCCGACCCCTGCCCCGTCTCGAAATACATCACGTTCCGGCCAACGGTGCCACGTTCCGCGGCAAGCCCCGCCTGATGCGCCTCGGCCAGCATGGACAGGGTGATGCCGAACCCCTCGTTCGCGGCCTGACTGCCCGCGACCGACTGAAAGATCAGATCCACCGGCGCGCCCCGCTCCAGCAGGGTCAGGGCGTTGGTCACATGGGTCAGCACGCAGGTCTGGGTCGGGATGTCCAGCGCCTGACGCATGTCATCCAGGGCGGTCAGCAGGGCGTGACAGTTGGCCAGGTTGTCCGATGCCGGATTGATCCCGATCACCGCGTCGCCCGCCCCCTGCAACAGCCCGTCCAGCACCGCGACCGCAATGCCACGCGGATCGTCGGCCGGATGGTTGGGCTGCAACCGCGAGGCCAGCACACCCGCTCCGCCGATGGTGTTGCGGAACGCCGTGATGACCCGCACCTTGCGCGCCACGCGGAGCAGGTCCTGATTGCGCATCAGCTTGCTGACCGCGGCCACCATTTCGGGGGTCAGACCGGGTGATACACTGGCCAGCGCCGCGCCGTCGGTGGCGGGCGACAACAGCCAGTCGCGCAGATCGCCCACGGTCATCGATGCGATCGGCGCGAATGCCTCCGGGTCATGGCTGTCGATGATCAGCCGGGTAACCTCATCCTCTTCATAGGGGACGAGAACATCCGTCAGAAAGATCCTCAGGGGCAGATCCATCAGCACCCGCCGTGCCGCAACCCGTTCCAGCGCGCTGCCCGCCGCGATGCCGGCCAGCTGATCGCCTGCCCGTTCGGGCGAGGCTGCGGCCATCACCGCAGCCAGACTGTCGAATCGAAAGACGTGATCCCGCGCTGTGGCGGCATAATGGGCCATGGCCATCCCCGGTTGTCCGGAAACAGAATGACCCGAACCGCATCGGGGTCAAGGCATCGATGAAATAATAGGGGGGTTGGTGCGGCCGAGAAGACTCGAACTTCCACTCCGGTTAAGGAACAGCGACCTCAACGCTGCGCGTCTACCAATTCCGCCACGGCCGCATCCGGGCAGTGCGCGCCTGATAACCGAGGCCGATTGCAAAGAAAAGCGGTTTCTGCGGTTACCAACGGATGTTGACGAGGACCGGTGGACAGGCCACATCGCAGGGATGGTTGAATGGATCATCAGCAGCGGCCTGACCGCGCATGCCGACGCCGTGGCCCTGATGGAGGACCGCGTCGCCCAGATCCATGCGGGCCAGGCCCCCGAGGCCGTGTGGCTGGTCGAACACCCGCCCCTGTACACCGCCGGCACCAGCGCGCGGCCCCAGGACCTATTGGACGCGCGCTTTCCGGTGCATCAGACGGGGCGCGGCGGGCAATACACCTATCACGGGCCGGGCCAGCGCGTGGCTTATGTCATGCTGGACCTGAACCGGCGCGGTCGCGACGTGCGCGCCTTCGTGGGCCAGCTGGAGGGATGGGTGATCGACGCGCTGGCCAGCTTTGGCGTGTCGGGCCAGATCCGCGAGGGTCGCGTGGGCGTCTGGGTTCCGCGCCCGGACAAGCACCCCCTGCCCGACGGTCAGATGCGCGAGGACAAGATCGCTGCCATCGGCGTCAAGCTGCGCCGGTGGATCAGTTTCCACGGGATCTCGATCAACGTCGATCCGGACCTGTCGCATTACGGCGGAATCGTGCCCTGCGGAATCAGCGGGCATGGGGTGACGTCGCTGGTCGATCTGGGTCTGCCGGTGGGCATGGCCGATCTGGACGTGGCCCTGCGCCAGGGTTTCGTGCGCACATTCGGCTGACCCCCGATCATTTCTTGGAATGCGACCTTTCGGTGTCTGGATTTCTACGCTGCGTTGGTCCTACGGTATGACTCAGGAGACCACGGTCCTTTCAGGACCTAGCGAGGAAATACGCATGAGATCAGCCATTGTCGGCGCCCTGCTGGGCGCGACCCTAGCCATCCCCGCCGTCGCCCAGGAAGCGGGCGACGCCGCCGCGGGTGAGGGCGAATTCCGCAAGTGCCGCGCCTGCCACATGATTCAGGACGCCAGCGGCACCGACATCGTCAAGGGCGGGGCCACCGGTCCCAACCTGTGGAACATCGTCGGATCGCCCATCGCCCACACGGAAGGCTTCAACTATGGCGACGGACTTCTGGCCGCCAAGGAAGCCAACCCGGACATGGTCTGGACCGAGGAGGAGCTGGTCGCCTACGTGACCGACCCGTCGGCCTGGGTAAAGGAAAAATCAGGTGACGATTCGGCCCGCAGCAAGATGACCTTCAAGCTGAACCGCAATCAGGCGGACGTAGCGGCATATCTGGCCAGTGTTTCTCCGGATGCGCCCGCCGAATGACCTGACGCGGCACTGTGCCGCACCATCGCGCCCCGGCTGGTTTTCTGGAACCGGGCGGGGCGTTTGCCTGTCCGGCCACTGTGACGCATTGCCCGGTGCCCGCAGGTGGTCTAAAGAATGCGTGATATGACGGTCGACAGGCCGGATCGACGAAATCTTGAGGGAGTTCGGGTATGGCAGACGCAGCCGCACACGGCCACGACGACCATCATGACACACGCGGGTTCTTTACCCGCTGGTTCATGTCCACCAATCACAAAGACATTGGTATTCTTTATCTTTTCACCGCCGGTCTGGCGGGCCTGATCTCGGTCAGTTTCACCGTCTACATGCGGATGGAACTGCACGAGCCGGGCGTCCAGTACATGTGCCTGGAAGGCGCACGATTCTTTGCGAATGCCGCCGCGGAGTGTACCCCGAACGGTCACCTGTGGAACGTCATGATCACCTATCATGGTGTGCTGATGATGTTCTTTGTCGTGATTCCGGCACTTTTCGGTGGTTTCGGCAACTATTTCATGCCGCTGCAGATCGGCGCCCCGGACATGAGCTTTCCGCGCATGAACAACCTCAGCTATTGGTTGTACGTGTCGGGCCTGGCACTGGGCATCGCCTCGCTTCTGTCGCCGGGTGGCAACCAGCAGCTGGGTTCGGGCATCGGTTGGGTTCTGTACCCCCCGCTGTCGACGACCGAAGGCGGCTATTCGACCGACCTCGCCATCTTTGCGGTGCACGTCTCGGGCGCCTCGTCGATCGTCGGTGCGATCAACATCATCACCACTTTCCTGAACATGCGTGCCCCTGGCATGACGCTGTTCAAGGTGCCTCTGTTCGCCTGGTCGGTGTTCATCACCGCATGGCTGATCCTGCTGGCCCTGCCCGTTCTGGCGGGCGCCATCACCATGCTGCTGATGGACCGCAACTTCGGCACGAACTTCTTCAATCCGGCCGGCGGCGGCGACCCGGTGCTGTACCAGCACATCCTGTGGTTCTTTGGCCACCCGGAAGTGTACATCATCATTCTGCCCGGCTTTGGCATCATCAGCCACGTCATCGCGACCTTCTCGCGCAAGCCGATCTTCGGCTACCTGCCGATGGTTCTGGCCATGGCCGCGATCGGCATCCTGGGCTTTGTCGTGTGGGCGCACCACATGTACACCGTCGGCATGTCGCTGACCCAGCAGAGCTATTTCATGCTGGCCACCATGACCATCGCCGTGCCCACGGGCATCAAGGTGTTCTCGTGGATCGCGACGATGTGGGGCGGCTCGGTCGAGTTCAAGACACCCATGCTGTGGGCCTTCGGCTTCCTGTTCCTGTTCACCGTCGGTGGCGTTACCGGCGTGGTTCTGTCGCAGGCACCGTTGGACCGGGTCTATCATGACACCTACTATGTCGTGGCACACTTCCACTATGTGATGTCGCTTGGCGCGGTCTTTGCGATCTTTGCGGGCATCTATTACTGGGTCGGCAAGATGTCCGGTCGCCAGTACCCCGAATGGGCTGGCAAGCTGCACTTCTGGGCGATGTTCATCGGCGCGAACCTGACCTTCTTCCCGCAGCACTTCCTGGGACGTCAGGGCATGCCCCGTCGTTATATCGACTATCCGGTCGAATACGCCTTCTGGAACGCGATCAGCTCGTGGGGCGCCTATCTGTCCTTTGCGTCGTTCGTGTTCTTCATCGGCGTGATGGCCTATACCCTGCTGGCTGGAAAGCGCGTCAGCCAGAACAACTACTGGAACGAGTACGCCGACACGCTGGAATGGACCCTGCCCTCACCCCCGCCCGAGCACACGTTCGAGCAGCTGCCCAAGCGCGAGGACTGGGACCGCAGCCCGGCACACTAAGGCTTATCCGTCGATGCCATATCGTTGGACAAAAGCGGCCCCGGACACGTCCGGGGCCTTTTTGCAAACCGTCACCCTGTGGCCGCACCGATCACTGCCCAAACGGGGCTTTGTC
This sequence comes from Paracoccus sp. Ld10, assembly GCF_045064235.1. Lineage (NCBI taxonomy): Bacteria > Pseudomonadati > Pseudomonadota > Alphaproteobacteria > Rhodobacterales > Paracoccaceae > Paracoccus > Paracoccus sp. Ld10. Next base: position 656,642 of record NZ_JBISHD010000032.1, read on the forward strand.
TGGTTTATCGGCACGACAGCGGTGCTGCTGCTGCTGCCGATCCTGGCGGTGCTGGGCACTCAGGTACTGTGGGGATTGCTGCCGTTCATGGCGTTGTCCGTCGCCGGGGTCTGGATCGCATTGCGCCAGACCTATCGCACCGGCCAGACGCGCGAGGAACTGGTCATGGACCGGACGCGCCTGCAGATCCGCCGCAACGACCCGGGTCGTCCCGAACGGCTGTGGCAGACCAACAGCTATTGGGTACGGCCCGGCCTGCGCGATGGTCCGGTCGAGGCCTATCTGACCCTGTCGGACGGCCAGCGGGAAATCGAACTGGGCGCGTTTCTGACCCCCGACGAACGCCGCGAACTGTGCGACGACCTGATGCGGCGGCTTGCACGCATGCGTTAGTCGTCGTCGACGTGGTCGGGCAGATCGTCGTGGTCGGTCGCGGCAAAGTCTTCCAGCTCTGCCTCGGACATGCTGTGATACATGTCCTTGGATGCACCTTTCAGGTCGCCGACCCTGGTCTCGCCGCGCTTGGCGGACAGGGCGGCGCCGGCGGCACGTTGTTGGGCTTTCGATCGTGCGGGCATGGGGTCACCTCCTGCCCGCACAACGCATCACGGACGAAGCGGTTTCAGGCCAGCAGGCGCGCCTTGACCGCCGGCCCCACGGCGCCGAAATCCATCTGGCCGGCATGGCGTTCCTTGAGCGCGGCCATGACGCGGCCCATGTCGCGGATACCATCGGCCCCCAGATCGGCGATGGCGGCATCGATGGCGGCCGTTGCCTCGACGCTGGTCATCTGGCGCGGCAGGAACTCCTGGATCACGCCGATCTCGTCCTCCTCCTTGGCGGCCAGCTCCAGGCGACCGCCCTCTTCATAGGCCTTGGCTGATTCCTGACGCTGTTTGACCATGCGCGACATGATCAGGACCAGATCGCCTTCGGTCAGGGTGCCGTCGGTATCGCCACCGCGGGCCGCGATCTCGCGGTCCTTGACGGCGGCGGCGATCAGGCGCAGCGTCGACAACCGAGCGGTGTCGCGGGCCTTCATCGCCTCTTTGGTGGCGGCTTGCAGCTTGGCGCGCAGATCCATCTTCGTCTCCAACCCAAGGCGCGGGATGCGCCCGAAAGACCCGCATCTAGCCCTACCGGGCCAGTGTTTCAAGCATGGGCCCCGGTCCGCCGCGGGTTGACCTCGGGGCGTGCGCCCCCTATTCACCGCCTGATTTCATTCCAGAGGTGCCGACATGGCTGCTAAACCGACCGCCTGCCTGGCGCTTGCCGACGGGACCGTTTTCTATGGAACAGGATTTGGCGCCCCCGGCGAGGTCGTGGCCGAACTGGTCTTCAACACCGCGATGACCGGCTATCAGGAGATCATGACCGATCCGTCCTATGCCAGCCAGATCGTGACCTTTACCTTTCCCCATATCGGCAATACCGGCGTCACTGAAGAGGATGACGAGGCGCAGGATCCGGTCGCCAGCGGCATCGTCGTGCGGTGGGACCCGACAGAGCCGTCGAACTGGCGCAGCACGTCGGAACTGACCGACTGGATGGCGCGGCGCGGACGGATCGGCATCGGCGGGATCGACACACGTCGCCTGGCCCGCGCAATCCGCCAGCAGGGCGCACCCCACGTGGTTCTGGCGCATGACCCGGACGGCAATTTCAACATCGAGGCGATGATTGCCCGCGCCCGGGACTGGCAGGGACTGGTCGGTCTGGACCTCGCCCGCGGCGTCAGCTGCGCCCAAAGCTATCAGTGGGATCAGGGCGCGTGGCAGTGGGGTACGGGTTTCGGCACCGCACCGGGCGATAAGCCGTTCAAGGTCGTGGCACTGGATTACGGCGCGAAACGGAACATCCTGCGCTCGTTGGTGGCCTATGGCGCGGACGTCACCGTCCTGCCCGCGACGGCCACCGCCAAAGAGGTGATGGCCCACGCGCCCGAGGGCGTGTTCCTGTCGAACGGTCCCGGCGACCCGGCAGCGACCGGCGCCTATGCCGTGCCGATGATTCAGGACCTGCTGGAGCGCGACATGCCGATCTTTGGCATCTGCCTGGGCCATCAGATGCTGGCGCTGGCGCTTGGGGCCAAGACCGTCAAGATGAGCCATGGCCATCACGGCGCAAACCATCCCGTGCGCGACGTCGAGACCGGCAAGGTCGAGATCACGTCGATGAACCACGGGTTCGCGGTCGATTCGCAAAGCCTGCCCGTCGGCGTCATCGAAACCCATGTCAGTCTGTTCGACGGCAGCAACTGCGGCATCCGCATGCAGGACAAGCCAGTGTTTTCCGTTCAGCATCACCCCGAGGCATCGCCGGGCCCGCAGGACAGCCTGTACCTGTTCAAGCGGTTCACGGATTCGATGCGCGCCCGTCGCACCTGACCCGGGAATTGCCACGCCCGATCGGTTTTTACCGGTCGGGCGGAATTACTTAATCCTCTGTTAATACATGGCGTGCCAAGATGGGTCGATCCTGATGGGAAACGACCATGGCGCAGCCTGCTCCCCTGCCCCTGCCTGCCAACCTGCCCGATCCGGCACCTACGGGCAGTCCGGTCCTGCGCGGGCCGACGCTGGCCCCGCGTGACCGCCGATCGCTCGGCCAGATCCTGTTGGAGGATGAGGCGGTCGATGCGGGCGACATGCTCAAGGCCACGGTGATCCAGAAAAAACTGCGCCTGCGCCTTGATCAGGTGCTGTTGGCGCAAGGGATGGTACAGCCGCAGGCGCTGGCCCGGGCGCTGTCACGCCAATGGCGCACAACCGCAATCGATCCGGACCAGACACCTGCTGATCCCCGCCTGATCGACGATGCCGGGGCGGGGTTCTGCCTGACGCACGGCTTGCTGCCATGGCGGCGAATCGGGGGGGTGACGTGGATCGCGACCGCGCGGCCTGATGATTTCACAAACGTGCTTCCCCTGCTGCCACGCCAGTTCGGCCAGGTTCGGATGCTGCTGTGCAGCGCCGATCAGGCACAGGCCGGGGTTCTGAATTCACGGCGTACCCGTCTGATCCGCGAGGCAGAGACCCGCGTTCCCGCCATGGAAAGCTGTCGCACCCAAAATCAGGCCCGCACGGCGCGGCTGGCCATTGCGGCACTGGCCCTGACCGGCGCAGGCATGATCATGATCCCCACGTTGATCGTGGGTCTGCTGACCTTCTGGGCCCTTTTGACGCTGCTGACGCAGAGCGGGCTGAAGCTGGCATCGTTTCTCGCGGCACGTCGGGCGACGCGCGAAAAGGACGAGCATGCTCTGGCCATCGAACAGGGCCATATGGTCGCCCCGCAAATGGAGACCGCGTTACCGCTGATTTCCGTGATGGTGCCGCTGTTTCATGAAAAGGACGTTGCAGGCAAGCTGGTCGCACGTTTGGCACGGCTGGAATACCCACGTGAACTGACCGACATCCTGCTGGTGATCGAGGCCAGCGATCAGATTACCGAAGCCGCCCTGGATGGGGTGCGCCTGCCCCACTGGATCCGCGTTGTGCGGGTCCCCGACGGGCCGATCAAGACCAAGCCCCGGGCGCTGAACTATGCGCTGAATTTCTGTCGCGGCCAGATCGTGGGCATCTGGGATGCCGAGGATCGTCCCGACCCCGATCAGTTGCACAAGGTCGCCCGCCGGTTCCATTTCGCCCCCGCGGATGTCGCCTGCCTGCAGGGCGCGCTGGATTACTACAACCCGCGCACCAACTGGTTGGCGCGGTGCTTTACCATCGAATATGCGGGCTGGTTCCGCATCCTGCTGCCCGGCGTGGCGCGGCTTGGGTTGATCGTGCCGTTAGGGGGGACCACGCTGTTCTTTCGCCGCGATCTGTTGGAGCAGGTCGGTGCGTGGGACGCGTGGAACGTGACAGAGGATGCCGATCTGGGCGTCCGGTTGGCGCGCCGCGGCTATCGGACCGAGATCATCGAGACCACCACCGACGAAGAGGCCAACTGTCGTGCCCTGCCCTGGGTCAAGCAGCGGTCCAGATGGCTCAAGGGATATGCGATGACATGGGCGGTGCACATGCGCGACCCGGCGGCGCTGTATCGTGATCTGGGCGCATGGCGCTTCTGGGGCTTTCAGGTTCAGTTTCTGGGCGCGCTGTCGCAATACCTGCTTGCCCCGGTTCTGTGGAGTTTCTGGCTGTTGACCTTTGGCCTGCCGCATCCACTGCGCGCGCCGCTGGAAACCAGCGTCGGGTCCTGGGCGATCACCGGTCTGTTCGGGCTGTTCGTGGCGTCTGAATTGCTCAGCATCTTTGTCGGCATGCGCGCGGTCAGCGGTGCGAAACATCGCCACCTGATGGCCTGGGTGCCGACATTGCATTTCTATTACCCGCTTGGATGCCTGGCAGGATGGAAGGCCATCTACGAAGTTGTGGCCAAGCCCTTCTACTGGGACAAGACCGCGCATGGGTTATTCATCGAGGCGGGGGATGCGCCTGCCGCACCGCTGGCGCCGGGTCTGGTGTCGATCCCGGTCCTTGGACAGATCGGTGGGCGGACCCTGGCCGAAGTGGCGGCCGACCTTCAGGCGAATGCCGGCCATGCAACCGTCGCACAGACAGATGCCCCGACAGCCGAACGCGACGCCATGCACTTTCCCAAGGATCGTGCCGCAAGCGGCTAAGGTTGCGCACCATCATCGGAAAGGCGCGTTTCGACGATCGCCTGCACCGTGCTGAAATCACGGGCCAGCCGGTCGTGCAGCGCCTCTGGACTCTCTGCGTCGACCTCCCGCATCAGAAAGTTAAGACCTCCGCGCCCGATTTCATCCACGTCCAGCGGCTTATCCGTCAGCAGCTTGGCCGCGGCATGTACACGCCACAGACCCTGCCAAATCGACGACAGCTGCTGGGCTTCGTGTGTCTCCAGCAGGCCCGCTCGACGGCCGGCGCGCAGCTGCGCCAGCGTTGACCGCGCCGGGTCGCCCGCACGCAAGGCACAGCTTTGTGCCAGCAGATCGATGTCCTGCAACCGTCCTGCCCCCTGCCGCACGTCGAATGCTCCACCCGGAGGCTTGGCCGCAAACAGGCGGTCGCGCATCTGCCGCGTGTCGGACAGCACCCGAGTGTCGGTGCCGCGTTCGGTCAGGATCTGCCGGCGCAAAGCCTCTATGTCATGGCACAGGGCCGCCCCGTCGCGGCCGAACTGCGCGACACAGCGTGCGCGCGTCAGTGCCAGATGCTCCCATGTCCACGCCTCGGTCAGCTGATAGGTGCGGAAACTGTCAATCGACGTCGCGACCGGACCCTGACGCCCTGACGGCCGCAGCCGCATGTCGACCTCATAGAGACGCCCTTCGGCGGTGGGGGCGGACAGCGCGGTGACCATCGCCTGTGTCAGGCGGGCGTAATACGGACGCGCCGCCAACGGTCGCGGCCCGTCGGATGCATCCACCCCATCTGCGTCATAGATCACGATCAGGTCCAGGTCCGAGCCCGCGTTCAACACCCGCGCGCCCAGAGAGCCCATCCCCATGACCACCGCACCCCGTCCCGGCGGCGGCCCGTGACGGCGGGCAAAGTCGGCGGCCGTCACAGGCAAAAGCGCGCCGACGCAGGCCCCTGCAAGGTCGGCGTATTGCACAGCGGCCTCATCCGCGCCGATCAGGCCACGCAGGTGATGGACACCGATACGGAACTGCCATTCATGCGCCCACCGCCGTGCCGCATCCAGCGCGCGTTCATAGCCGCCAGCGGGCTGGCTCAGTGCGCGCTGCAACACCGTGTCCAGTTCCGCCGCCAGCCCCGCCTCGGCCGGCCATGGCGCAAAGAAGCTGCCGCCCAGAACCCCGTCCAGGACCGACGGGTGGCGTGCCAGATAGGCGGCCAGCGCGGGCGCGGTGCCGCAGATGTCGACGATCAGGTCGATCAGTTGTGGATTGGCCTCGAACAGGGAAAACAGTTGAACCCCCGCAGGCAGGCCGGACAGAAAGGTGTCGAACCGCGCCAGCGCCTCGACCGGGTGGCCGGCGCGGGCCATACGCGACAAGAGCGGGGCCTCGATCCGGCGAAAGATCTGGCGCGCGCGGTCGGACCGCAATGCGGGATAGGTCTGCCAGCCTTGGATGACCGCTTGCGATTCGTCTGACAGGTCGGGCACGGTTTCGGTCGGTTCGGACGGCGCAAAGAATCGTTCGGTCAACGCATGCACACGCTCCAGCCGCGATTTCAGCCGGGCGCACCACGCATCGGCATCGGCCTCGCCCATCAGGGCGGCGATGGTGGTCAGGCCCTGATCGTCCTTGGGCAGGCTGTGGGTCTGGGCGTCGTTCACCATCTGGATGCGGTGTTCGATGTCGCGATGGTCGCGGTAATGCGCCGTCAGTTCGTCGGCGACATCCCGGGGGATCCAGTTCTTGGCCGCCAGCGCCGCCAGCCCGCCGACCGTATCGCGGCATTGCAGGTCACGGTCGCGTCCACCCGCGATCAGCTGACGGGTCTGGGTAAAGAACTCGATCTCGCGGATGCCGCCGCGGCCCAGTTTCAGGTTGTGGCCCGCAACCTCCAGCCGCCCGCCAAGGCCTTTGTGGTCGCGGATCCGCAGCCGCATGTCATGCGCGTCCTGAATGGCCGCGAAATCCAGATGCTTGCGCCAGACAAACGGCCGCAGATCGCGCAGCAGCCGTTCCCCTGCGGCGATGTCGCCCGCAGCCGCCCGCGCCTTGATGAAGGCCGCGCGTTCCCAGGTCCGGCCCTCGGCCTCGTAATAGGCCAGCGCCGCAGCGGTCGAGATGCAGACCGGCGTCACCGCCGCATCGGGTCGCAGACGCAGGTCGGTGCGAAAGACATAGCCGTGATCGGTTACGTCCGACAGGGTCGCAGCCATGCGCCGCGTGGCGCGGATCAGGGCGGCGCGGGCCTCCATCTGGTCGGGCTCGGCATAGGCGGTCTCATCGAACAACACGATCAGATCGATGTCCGAGCTGTAGTTCAGCTCGCGCGCGCCGCCCTTGCCCATCGCCAACGCAAAAATACCGCCCGCATCGGCGGATGTCGGGGGCAGCTTGCCGCGCCGGATCTCGGTCGCGACATGGGCGCGCAGGGCCAGATCGACGGCGCGGTCGGCCAGGTCGGACAGCGCACCCGTCACCTGCTCCAGCGGCCAGACGCCACCCAGATCGGCCAGCGCCGCCAACAGCGCCACCCGCCGCTTGGCCCGGCGCAGCGCCACGCCAAGCGCATCCGCCTCCAGCGATTGCAGGTCCTGCGTCTCACGCGCGACGACGTCGTCGTGGTCCAGCGCATCGGGCAGCCAGTCCGCCTCGGACCGCAGCAGGCCTGCCAGATAAGGGCTGCTGCCCGCGGCACCCGCGATCAGGTCGCGCATTCGGTCGGACAGGGTCGGAAACAGCGCCGCCGCATCCGCCCCGCGGGCGGCATCGACGGGCAGCGGAAGGCGGGTGATGCGTGTCTGAAAGCTCATGCGCATCACCTTGCCGGGACGGCCTCGGCCCGTCAACGCAACGCGGCGTAAACCATGTTGTACGGAACCCTCCAGCACACTGTTTTCCATGCTTGGCCTGCCGGGAAATCGTTGCTAGGCTTTCGCGCATACCAACCCGCGATATGGAACCTTCTGCGCCCGCATGATCAGTTGCGACCTGACCATATGCTGTACGGGGCGCACGTGATGCGCCATACGCTGCCCCATGCGCCGCAGTTCTATGTGACCGCGCCCCAGCCGTGCCCGTATCTGCACGGCCGTGCCGAACGCAAACTGTTCACCGCGTTGCAGGGCGACAATGCCGTCGAACTGAACAACGCCCTGTCGCGGCAGGGATTTCGCAGGTCACAGAACGTCCTGTACCGGCCCAGTTGCGAAAGCTGTGTGGCCTGCATGTCGGCGCGCATCCGGGTGGCCGATTTCCACCCATCCAAGACACAGCGTCGCGTGACCACGCGCAATGCCGCTCTGCGCCGCCTTGCGACCAGTGCCTGGGCGACCGAGGAACAGTTCGAACTGTTTCGCCGCTATCTGGATAGCCGCCATGCGGATGGTGGGATGGCGGACATGGACATCTTTGAATTCGCCGCGATGATCGAGGAAACGCCGGTCAAGACCCGCGTGATCGAATACCGGTGCAGCGACGATGCGATGCCCGCGCTGGAAAAGGGCGACGACCATCTGGCCGGGGTCTGTCTGACCGACGTGCTGGATGACGGGCTCAGTCTTGTCTACAGCTTCTACGACCCGCTGTTGCGGCCGGCCAGCATGGGCACCTATATCATCCTGGACCATATCGAGATCGCGCGTGCGGCGGGCCTGCCCTATGTCTATCTGGGCTATTGGGTCCCCGGCAGCCGCAAGATGGACTACAAGGCCCGCTTCAGCGCGCTGGAAATCTACAAGGGCGGCGTCTGGCAGGACATCGGCAACCCCGAGGACCATTCGAACGAGGCCCATCCCCTGTCCGTCGATCCCATCGTCGAACAGGTCGCCCGGATTGCGCTGCCGCAGTTCGACCGATAGCGGCCATCAGGGCGCGAAATAAAGTTTCAATTTCGACCCCGCCTGCGTCACTTTATCCACCCAATGCCATTGACCCTGTCCGGACCTGACTTTAGGTTGCGCCGACGTGGGGTTGCGGTTGGCATGCCCTGCGGGTTTTTTGATGGATGGAGCAAGACGATGTCCCGAACAATGACGGGTGCGAGAATGGTGGTCGAGGCGCTGCGCGATCAGGGTGTCGATACCGTATTCGGATATCCGGGCGGGGCCGTGCTTCCTATTTATGACGAGATATTCCAGCAGAACGACATCACCCATGTGTTGGTCCGCCACGAACAGGGCGCCGTTCACATGGCCGAGGGCTATGCCCGCGCCACGGGCAAACCCGGGGTTGTTCTGGTCACGTCGGGGCCGGGCGCCACGAACGCGGTGACCGGCCTGACCGACGCGCTGTTGGATTCGATACCGCTGGTCGTGCTGTCGGGGCAGGTCCCGACCTTCATGATCGGCACCGACGGCTTTCAGGAGGCGGACACCGTCGGCATCACCCGTCCCTGCACCAAGCACAACTGGCTGGTCAAGGATACGGACAAGCTGGCGGCCACGATCCACAAGGGTTTCCACGTCGCGACATCCGGGCGGCCCGGCCCGGTGCTGATCGACATCCCCAAGGATGTGCAGTTCGCGACCGGCACCTATGTCGGGCCCAAGCAGGTCGACAACGGCCGTTACGACCCCCCGAAAAAGGGTGATCTGGCCGCGATCACGCGTCTGGTCGAACTGCTGGAACAGGCCGAGCGCCCGATCCTGTATACCGGCGGCGGAGTGATCAATTCGGGCCCCGGTGCCAGCGAGTTGCTGCGCGAACTGGCCGAGGCGACGGGTTTTCCGGTCACATCGACCCTGATGGGGTTGGGCTGCTACCCGGCATCGGGCGACAAGTGGCTGGGCATGCTGGGCATGCACGGCACCTATGAGGCCAATCTGGCGATGCATGGCTGCGACCTGATGATCAACATCGGGGCGCGATTCGATGACCGGATCACCGGGCGGATCGCGGATTTCAGCCCCTGTTCGGTCAAGGCGCATATCGACATCGATCCGTCCTCGATCAACAAGGTCGTGCGCGTCGATGTGCCGATCGTCGGCGACGTGGGCCATGTGCTTGAGGATCTGCTGAAGGTCTGGAAGTCACGCGGCCGTAAGACCAACAGCCAGGCGCTGAAGCAGTGGTGGGGCCAGATCGCTGAATGGCGCGCCAAGAAATGTCTGTCCTATCGCGGCAGCGACACAATCATCAAACCGCAGCACGCGCTGGAACGCCTCGAGGCACTGACCAAGAACCACGACCGCTATATCACCACCGAGGTGGGCCAGCACCAGATGTGGGCTGCGCAGTACCTGGGCTTTGAAGGGCCGAACCGCTGGATGACGTCGGGCGGACTGGGCACGATGGGATACGGCCTGCCGGCGTCGATCGGCGTGCAGATGGCCCACCCCGAGGCGCTGGTCGTCAACGTCGCGGGCGATGCCAGCTGGTTGATGAACATGCAGGAGATGGGCACCGCGGTGCAGTTCCGCCTGCCCGTCAAGCAGTTCATTCTGAACAACGAACGTCTTGGCATGGTCCGCCAGTGGCAGCAATTGCTGCACGGCGAACGCTATAGCCAGTCGTGGTCGGACAGCCTGCCCGATTTTGTCAAGCTGGCCGAGGCCTTTGGGTGCAAGGGCGCGCAGGTGCGCGACCCCAAGGATCTGGACGCCGCGATCCAGCAGATGATCGATTACGACGGCCCGTTCATCCTGGACGTCCTGGTCGAGAAGCACGAGAACTGCTTTCCGATGATCCCGTCCGGCAAGCCGCATAACGAGATGCTGCTGGGCGAGGCAGAGACCCTGGGCGTGATCGAATCCGAAGGCGCGGTGCTGGTCTGAGACCGGCCGGAAGGAGAGCAGAACCATGAACGCTTTGAACATCCAGAAGGGCATGTCCAGCCATTCGGCCTATGACCTGCGCGACCCCCATTCGCCCGTCGAGGAAAGCCACACCCTGGCCGTCCTGGTCGAGAACGAGCCCGGTGTGCTGGCCCGTGTGATCGGCCTGTTCGCAGGACGCGGATACAACATCGACAGCCTGACCGTGGCCGAGGTCGACCATACCGGCCACCGTTCGCGGATCACGGTCGTGACGCGCGGCACGCCTGCTGTGATTGAACAGATCAAGGCTCAGCTGGGCCGTATAGTGGTCGTCCACGAGGTGCATGACCTGACGGTCGAGGGCCCGGTGGTGGAACGCGAACTGGGCCTGTTCAAGGTGCGCGGCACCGGGGACAAGCGCGTCGAGGCGCTGCGCATCGCCGAGATCTTTCGGGCGAATGTGGTTGATTCGACGCTGGAAAGCTTTGTCTTTGAACTGGTTGGCACGCCGTCCAAGCTGGAGGCCTTTGCCGATCTGATGCGTCCCCTTGGCCTGACCGACCTGGCCCGCACCGGAGTCGCGGCGCTGTCGCGCGGCGCCTGATCGCGTCTTAGCGCGCGACCCCACTACGGGGTTGCGCATAGGGTGTGGCCGGACGGCGCGTGGTCGACGCAACAGCCCCGCTTGGCACTGTATCCTGATGCGCCACCACCCGAAGGGCCGGGCGCGTTGGCTGCTGTGCATCAGCCAGGATACGTGGCAGTTGCATGCAGATCTTTTCCGACAGCATCGTCACGTTCAGCGCATGGCGCAGATTGCCGACCGTTCGGGTTTCCAGTTCAACCAGATCGCCAGGTTGTGGCCATTCGCCCGGTCCGGCGAAATTCGCGGTTCCTTGCAGATAAGCCAACGTTGCCTGGTCTTCGCACCAGATGATCGCTTTTTCACGCGACCCGCTGCTCCATACGACAACCCCGATCATGGGCGCCCCTTCATAGAAATGGCGCCGTGGCGCCGGATGGTGTCAATTAAGGATCAGTATTGTGCGAACCTTTGCCGACTAAAGCAGAAAACCGCCGACATGCCAGCTTTTTCCTTTCGCCGCATAAATTTTATTGCATCCGGAAGTTGATGCGTTGCAGGGGAGGCACAACCCTTGCGCCGGCCTAACGAATGCGGCCTGCCTGCACATCGGCGACCGCGCGGCGCACCTGCGCCAGTCGCTGCGCCCGTGCCGGATGAGTGCCCAGCACATGGTTTCCGGGGTCGGGAATACGTTGGAACAGGCCCGATCCGCTGATCGGATCGTATCCCGCGTTCATCGTGATGATCGCGCCCAGATAGTCGGCCTCCAGCTCCCACTCCTTTGAGTAGTAGCGGGCGCCGACAGATGCGCCGATTTCCTGCGCGCGCGCGATGGCACCAGTGTCACCGCCATAGGCAGACGCAAGGCTGCCCAGCACCACGGCCGCCGCGGTGGCCGCGCCGGATTTGCGATCCAGATGGTTCAGGATGTGGTGCGCCGCCTCGTGACCCACGACAAAGGCGATCTCGTCGGGGTTTTGGGTTTGCGCGATCAGCGACAGGGTGAAACCCACGACCGGATGTCCGTTGCGGTCAACCGTCTGAAAAGCATTCGGCTCCAGCCCCGGGCGATCGTCGACGACGAAGATGAAATCACAGCTGATCGGCGCGGTGCGGCGGTTCAGGCAATCCTGACGAACCGCAGGCTCCATCCGGCGCATGACCTGAACAAAGCTGCGGGCGGCACCGTCCGGCGTGGCCGCATGCGGCGCCGAGGGCGCGGGCAGAGACGGCCGCTGTGCGACAGGCGCCGGTCCGGTAGCCGCGTCGGAGGCGGGCATCGGTGCACAGCCTGCAACGGCCAATGCCGCGATCAGTCCTGCCAGCCAGCTGCGCGCCATCATCTGTCCCATCGTTCCTGCCTTGTTGCGACGCCCCGGCGTAGGCGCGATCATGTGCGCGCAGAATAGCCCCTGCCCGCCCGACGTAAACCCCGACCGCTTGCCGCAGGCCCCCTTTCACGCGATTGTCGGGCCTTTCCCAAGGAGATTCGGATGTTCACCATCGAACACGACTTCGACGCGACCGTGATCACCCTGATTGACGAGGCCGAGGCGCAGACACGCCCCCTGAACGAGGACGTGGTGATCCTGGGCTTTGACGACCGGGTCGTCCTGGAACAGATGAGCGATGATGGCGAAGAGGTCGTCCGCATCACCCTGTCGATGCATCAGCTGACCGAGCTGCGCCTTGCGCTGAACCTGCCCGAAGGGAACTACCGCATCGAAAAGGACGGCTGACCGACCGCTTGCGGGCCGCGACCGGTTCATGACACACCGTCCCCGACCTTACAGGAGATCCGCATGGACCACCGCAACGACGCTGCCCTGCAGTTTCTGGCCACCCGCCGGTCACACCCCCCCAAGATGATGACCGGACCGGGGCCCGACCGTGATCAGCTGGCCGAACTGCTGACGCTGGCCGCCCGCGTCCCCGATCACGGCAAGCTGGAGCCATGGCGTTTCGTGGTGCTGGGCCGCCAGACGCTGGACGCGATGGCACCGGCGCTGCGCGATGCGGTGCTGACCGCAGGCCAGGATCAGGCGGCGGCGGACAAGGCGGCGCAGGCCATGGCATCGCCGGTGATCGTCGCGGTGGTGTCTTCGCCGGTCGACAGCCTCAAGGTGCCGGAATGGGAACAGGTCCTGTCGGCGGGTGCGATGTGCCTGGGGCTGGTCAACGCCGCACTGGCATCGGGTTGGGGTGCCGCGTGGCTGACCGGGTTCGCGGCGCTGGACCGGGATTTCGCACAGGCCCATCTGGGCATCGCGGCGCATGAACGCATCGCGGGGCTGGTCCATATCGGCACGCGTGGCGCGCCCCCGCCGGAACGGCCCCGCCCTGACGTTGCCGCCAAGACGCGGTGGCTGCCGTGATGCCTGTCCGCGCACTGGTGCGGGGCTGGGCCGACCTGCTGCGCCCGCAGGTGCTGCGACTGGTGCTGCTGGGCATTGCATTGACGCTGGTGCTGTTCGTGGCGCTGCAGGCGGCGATCTTCTGGGGGCTGCGGCTGTGGCTGCCGGGCGGGGTCAACCTGCCCTGGCTGGGTCAGATCGACTTTGGACAGGTCCTGTCCTGGGGATCGCTGGCGCTGTTTCCGGTGATGGGGATCTTTCTGATGGCTCCGGTCGCTGCCGGCTTTGCCGGGCTATTTGCGGAAACCGTCGCCGAGAAAGTCGAGGCGATCCACTATCCGACCCGACGCGGCACGTCGCTGGATTTCTTTGACGGGCTGCTGGAATCGGTGGCGGTCGTGTTGGCGGTGCTGGCCGTGCTGGTGATCAGCCTGATCCTGACACCGTTCATCGGTCCCTTTGCGCCGCTGCTGTTTCTGGGCGCGAACGGCTGGCTGCTGGGGCGGGAATTCTTTCAGATGGCCGCCCGCCGCCACCTGGACGAGGGCCCGGCCAACGACCTGCGGCGCGCCCACTCTGCCCGCGTCACGCTGACGGGGGTTCTGGTCGCTGTCGGCTTGATCATTCCGGTGGTCAACATTGCGGTGCCGCTGTTGGCGGCAGCGGCGTTTACACACCTGTTTCAGATGATCAGCGGATCCACTGATCAAGGTGCGCGATATCGGCGCGCGTGATCACGCCGCCCAGAATGATCCACGCCAGCACCGCCCAGATCGCGCTGGTGATGGCCGTGGTCCAAATCAGCTTGCGCCGCCAATCGACACCCGATGGCGCCCCTGCATGCGTTCCGGGAATGACTTCTCCGGCATCAGCCTGACTGCGCTGGCCGACAGGCATGACGCAGAACAGGGTCAGAAACCACAGGGAAGCGAACAGTACGATACCGCCGGTCAGGTTCATCAGATTTGCTCCAGTTCGATCAGGCAGCCGTTGAAGTCCTTTGGATGCAGAAACAGCACCGGCTTGCCGTGGGCGCCGATCTTTGGCTCTCCGCTGCCCAGGACACGGGCACCCTCAGCCTTCATATGGTCACGCGCCGCGATGATGTCATCCACCTCAAAGCACATATGGTGGATGCCGCCTGCGGGGTTCCGGTCCAGAAATGCACGGATCGGGCTGTCGTCGCCCAGGGGGTGCAGCAATTCGATCTTGGTGTTCGGCAGTTCGATGAACACGACGGTGACGCCATGATCGGGTTCGTCCTGGGGCGGGCCGACGGTGGCCCCCAGGGTGGTCTGATACTGTGCTGCCGCCGCCTTGAGGTCGGGAACGGCGATCGCGACATGGTTCAGGCGGCCGATCATGGTCACATCCTTTGTTTTCACGGGTTCTAAGGCTTTGCGCAGCCGTGGGAAAGGAAAAGCATCGTCGTTAACCCGTTCTTAGCGAATCGCGGTTTAACTGGTTGTGAAGACGTGGATGGGGACAACAACATGCTGACGGATACCACGGCCGACACGCCCAAGCCCTTGCCGCAATGGCGTTTGTCGCTGCCGAACAGACCGCTCACCGGCCTGACAGTGCTGGTGATCGAGGATTCGCGCTTTGCCAGCGAGGCCGTTCGCCTGCTGTGCCTCAAGTCCGGTGCGCGGATTCGCCGCGCGGATTGCCTGCGCTCGGCGGCACGCCATCTGCGCAGCTATCGCCCGGCCGTGGTGGTGATCGATCTGGGTCTTCCGGACGGGGATGGGGTCGCGCTGATCGCTGAATTGCACGCGGCCGAAACGCGGGTGCCGGTGATCCTTGCAATGTCGGGCGACCCCGACCGCGAGGCGCAGGCCTTGGCGGCTGGTGCGGACGGTTTCCTTCCCAAGCCGGTCGAGAGCCTGGCCGTGTTCCAGCAGGCGATCCTGCGCGCGCTGCCTGCCGAAACCGGGGCGATGATGCTGCGCGCCCTGCCTGACGACGTGATCCAGCCGGATCCGTCAGGCCTGCGCGACGACCTGGCCCACGTGGCCGAGGTGCTGTCCAGCGCCCATGACACGACCGAGATCGACTATATCGCCCGCTTTCTGGCTGGGGTGGCGCGGTCGGCCCACGACCCCGCACTGGAAGCCGCGGCCACGGCGCTGGCGCGCGACTATAATGCCGGGAATGCGCTGGCGACGGACCTGGCGCGCATCAGCGGCATGGTCCAGGATCGCCTGTCCCGCGTGGCCGAAATGTAGGTCAGGCGGTCATCCGCGGATCGGACCCCATGTCCAGGCCGGGAAACACCAGTCCCTCCAGCGTGCTGCGATCGATGCCGAATTTGGCGTGCATGGCCCAGGCCGCATAGGCGCGAATGTCGCGCAGGGGCATCAGGTCGCGCCCATCGTACAGGTCCCCCTCGGCCAGTCCCGGCCAATCGCCCATTGCGCGCCCGCCCCGCACCGCACCGCCAGCCACCAGCAGCGCACCCCCGGTACCATGGTCCGTCCCAGCCGATCCGTTCTCGCGCACCGTGCGGCCGAATTCGGTCATCGCCATGACTGTCGTGCGGTCCCAGTTCGCACCCAGATCGGCCTTCAACGTCAGGATCGTGTCAGCCAGCCGCTGCAACATCCGTGTCAGCGACACCGCCTGCCCCGCATGCGTGTCCCACCCGCCGATGGAGAAGCTGGCGATCCGCGTCTGGCCGTTCAGCCGGTCGGCGGCAAAGCGTGCAATCTCAAGGTGGTCCTGTCCGGGTTTGCCGGTGGCAAGGTCCGGCGACAGGCTGGCCACGATCTCCATCGCCTGCGCGCTGGCGTCGCGAAACAGCGGGTCGTCGTGATAGATGCGCGTCAACAGCTGCTGCGCCTGCGGGCTGAGGTCCATCTGGGCCTTGGGGGTCCAGCTTTTGGTCGGCGCCTGCCCCTGCAGGACGCGCATCTGCGACACGCCCACCGAATAGGCGGTTTCCGACGGCTGCCCAGGCACTGCCTGCAGCAGCCGGTTCAGCCAGCCGTCCTGTTGGGCGTCCAGATCCAGGTCTGTGCCCGTACCGGCCTCCAGCATGGTCTGTCCGTCAAAATGGCTGCGCTTGTCGCGATAGGGCGTCGATACGGCAGGCGCAAACCCCATCTGCCCCGCCTGCCACAGGGGCAGCAGATCAGACAGCCCCGGATGCAGCGCAAAGAATCCATCCAGATCGGTGGCGCCATGGTCCGGCCCAAGGGACAGGGTCTGGCGCAGCCCGCCAAGGGCGCGGTCACCATAGGGCTGGAACGCATCCAGCCCGTCCATCGCTCCGCGCAGGATGATCACCACCAGCCGGTTGTCGCCCGGTGCCGCGGCAAACGTGGCCGAGGACAGCAAGGGGTGCGCCGCCGCCGAACAGCCGATCAGCGCGGTCGATTTCAGGAACAGCCGCCGAGACAGCATTGCGTCACCTCCGGTTGAAATCAGCCGACGCCAGGACCAAGGCCACGCCCTCGGCCTGGCTTTCGGCACGCGGGACGGCCCAGGACAGCGCCTCGGACGCGGTGTCACCCAAGGCGGTGCGCAGGAACACACGTGCGTCGGGCAGCGGATCAGCCAATACCGCAGGCGCGCTGAGCGCCCAGGTGATGCGCATGGCCAGACCTTGCGGGCTGGCCCATGCCGCCTGGGCTTCGGGCCAGCCGTCGGGTCCCGCAGGGTTGCCCCACGCCTGCCCCATCGCGGTCATCGGCTGCAACAGCAGGCGCTGCAACTGACCCGGCTTCAGCGCACGGACCTGCCGGCCATCGACGCCAAGGCTGCGCATCGCCGCCACCAGAAATTCGAAGGGCTGCCGCATCTTCTGGCGAAACTGCTGTCCCAGTTCAGGCGCCTGCGCCAATGCCAGGTTCATCGCACCCAGATCGCCACCGGTCTCATCGAAAACCGCCGCCAGCCGGTCGACCAGTGGTTGGGGCGGATCGTCGGCGACGAAATGCACCGCCATCTTGCGCGCGATATGGCGGGCCGTCGCCGGATGGCGCGCCAGATCGGCGATGACCCCGCGGATGTCGTCCAGACTGGCCTTTCGACCGCCATAACTGACCCCAAGAACGGTTTCGGCCCCCGGCTCTGCCTGGACAGGACGAAAGACGCCCGGGTGACGGGGGTGATAGGCCAGACCGGTCAGCAGTTCGGCAAGCTGGGTCACATCCTGCTGGGAATAGTCGGCGCCGACACCAAGGCTGTGCAGTTCGATCATCTCACGCGCCAGGTTTTCGTTCAGGCCCAGTATCCTGTCTGGATTCCGGCGCGCCCGGACAGAGTTCGGCCCAACCGACCGGTCCTGATCCAGATAGCGCACCATCGCCGGGTGCGTTTCGGCGGCCAGCAACATGTCGGCAAAGCGCCCGTTCAGGTTCGGCCTGATCGCGTCCTGGACGAACGCTTCGGTCATCAGGTTCCAATAGACCGTACCGCCGGTGACGGTGAAATGGTCGGCCCAGAACCCGACTAGCCGTTCCCCGAACCCCGATGGCTCATCGACCGCCCGCGCGAAACGGTCCTGGATTGTCGCCCGATAGACGCCACCCAGCCTGCGCCGATAGGCCACGTCGCGGTCGCGGGCGCCGTCATCACCCGCACGGGCCGCAGCACCCAGATCCAACCCCCGATCCTGCCACGCGCGGACCCTGTCCAGGGTCACCGCATCAGGACCGCCCGGCCCGGCCGCTGCGACAGAGGCGGCGAACCGGCCCGCATCGGCAGGCGGTGTCAGGTGCGGCGACAGGCCGAACCCAAGACGAATCGCGGCCATTTCGGCATAGGACGACATCGGGCGACAGGCTCCGGCAGTTGCTGCTGTGCAGCATCATGCCATGCCCGCCGCCCGGGGTCAGGTCACTCTTTCGGCAACGCGCGCAGGCGCAGGTCGCGCATCTGTTCGTTGGTGGGTTCGCTTGGCGCACCCATCATCAGATCCTCGGCGCGCTGGTTCATCGGGAACATGATGACCTCGCGGATGTTCTGCTCATCCGCCAGCAGCATCACGATTCGGTCGATGCCCGCGGCACAGCCCCCGTGCGGCGGCGCGCCATAGCGGAACGCCTTGACCATGCCGCCAAAGCGCTTTTCGACCTCGGATGCCGGATAGCCGGCCAGTTCGAACGCCTTGAACATGATCTCGGGCTTGTGGTTGCGGATCGCGCCGCTGATCAGCTCATAGCCGTTGCACGCCAGGTCGTACTGATAGCCCAGCACCTCCAGCGGGTCGCCCTGCAGCGCCTCCATCCCGCCCTGCGGCATGGAGAAAGGGTTGTGGCTGAAGTCGATCTTGCCGTCGTCGGTCTTCTCGTACATCGGGAAATCGACGATCCAGGCGAACTTGAACTGGTTCTCGTCGATCAGGCCCAGCTCTCGGCCGATCTCGGTGCGGGCGCGGCCTGCGACGGCCTCGAACTGGTCGGGACGACCGCCCAGAAAGAACGCCGCATCGCCTACTCCCAAGTTCAACTGTTTCCGAATTTCTTCGGTGCGCTCGGGACCAAGAGCTTTCGCAATAGGACCGGCAGCTTCCCATGCATCCGGATAATTTTCATGCCACTCGTTCCGACGGCGATGAGCTTCGGCAAACGAGTGCTGTTCAGCAACCGGTCCATTGAGATGGAACTCTTGATATCCGAGTTCCTCAAGCGAAGGAACAGTTGAACGCCAGATGATATAGCCCATGCCGGGCAGGCCCTGCTGTTGCGCAAACGCGTTCATACGGTCGGCGAACTTGCGGCTGCCGCCCTTGGGCGCGGGGATCGCGCGGACCTGCGTGCCCTCCTGCTCCAGCAGCTTGGCAAAGATGCCGAAACCGGAACCCTGGAAATGTTCGCTGACGATCTGCATTTCGATCGGGTTGCGCAGGTCCGGCTTGTCGGTGCCGTATTTCAGCAGGCTGTCGGCATAGGGGATCAGCGGCCAGTCAGCATCGACGCGGCGACCGTTGCCGAACTCCTCGAACAGGCCCTGAATGACCGGCTGGACCGTGGCGAACACGTCCTCCTGGCGGACGAACGACATCTCCATGTCCAGCTGATAGAAATCGGTCGGGCTGCGGTCGGCGCGCGGGTCCTCGTCGCGGAAACAGGGCGCGATCTGGAAATACTTGTCAAAGCCCGCGACCATGATCAGCTGCTTGAACTGCTGCGGCGCCTGCGGCAGGGCATAGAATTTTCCGGGATGCAGCCGCGACGGCACCAGAAAGTCGCGCGCGCCCTCGGGGGACGACGCGGTGATGATCGGCGTCTGGAATTCGGTGAAATCCTGGTCCCACATCCGGTTGCGGATCGACCGCACCACCTTGGAACGCAGCATGATGTTGTTGTGCAGGCTCTCGCGGCGCAGGTCCAGGAAACGATAGGCCAGGCGCGTTTCCTCGGGGTAGTCCTGATCGCCAAAGACCGGCAGGGGCAGCTCGTCCGCGGGGCCCAGCACCTCGATCTCGGTGGCATAGACCTCGATCTCTCCGGTGGGCAGCTTGGCGTTGATCAGCGATGCGTCGCGCATCTTGACGCGGCCATCGATGCGCACGACCGTTTCGGCGCGCAGCTTGTCCATCGCGGCGAATGCCGGGCTGTCGCTGTCGGCCAGCACCTGCGTCATGCCGTAATGGTCGCGCAGGTCGACGAACAGCACGCCCCCGTGGTCGCGGACCCGGTGGACCCAGCCCGACAGGCGGACGGTGGTCCCGGCATCGGCGGCCTTCAGGTCGCCGCAGGTATGGCTGCGATAGGCGTGCATGAGCGTTTTCCCCAGTTTTTCAGCCCCCGCACAAAGCGCGGGCCGGGCGGGAAGTCAACCTCTCAGAACGGTCGCACCACGTTGCCGCTGTAGAAATAGACCCCCATGCCGACCGCGAACAGCACGTTCCCCGCCACCGCATGCAGTGCCCAGGCCGCCGGAAAACCGTGCCGCAGATAGGCACGGGCAAAGAACCAGCCGCCGACAAAGGTCATGATCGCCACGATCCAGGACCAGTACATCAGGTGGGCAAAGGAAAAGATCGCCGCATTCAGCGCGATGGCCGCCCGCCCCTCGGGCAGGATCGCGCCATAGCGGTGAAAGAACAGCGGGCGAAAGATCAGCTCCTGCGGCAGGGCCGACAGGATCGGATAGAACGTCCAGATGATCAGCAGGAATTCGGGCCGGTCGCGGGGAATGGAAAACAGCGCCTCGGGGCGGGCGACGGTCAGGATCGCCCAACCCGCCGCCAGCGTTGCCAGCGCGATGCCGCCCAGTTCCCGCCACGGCATCCGCCGCCAGCCCCGCACCAGCACGCGCCAGCGAAACCCGCCGGTGATCCACAGCAGCGCCATGCCCGCCAGACTGAACACCGCCAATGCGGTGAACAGCTGATCGGGCGGCAGAAACAGGGCGATCGCCATCGGCGCGCCGACATACAGCGCCGCGAATTCTACCCGCAGCCAGCGCCGGGGCGCTAGCGAACCAGACGTGCCTGCAACCATCGCGCCCAATCCGCAGCCGAGCCCGCAAAGGCGTTGATGTCGGTATCACCACGGATGCCCGGAACGATGCCCGTGCCGGTATACTGCCAAAAGGTCCAGCGCTGGCCCGGATAGGTCACACTGGGGTGATCCGCCACCGACCGCAGCCAGAATTCCGCGTTCATGCGGCCCATCTGGTTTTCACGATAGAAATCGACGGTCGTATAGATGATCGGCCGCTGGCCATAGTGGCGGCCGACGATCTGCATGAAAATCTCTGCCTCGCGCAGGACCTCGGCCGCAGGGGGACGGCGGGGGCAGTTGCGCGAGTTGGTCCACTCCATGTCCAGAACCGGGGGCAGCGATCCGGCCTCGCGCGGGACGTTGCGGATGTACCAGTTGGCGTTCTCGGCCCCGGAACGGCAGAAGTAATAGAAGTGATAGGCGCCGCGCGGAATGCGGGCCTGTGCGGCCTCGTACCAATAGCGGCGAAAGTTCGGATCGGCGTGATCGCCCCCCTCGGTCGCCTTGATAAAGGCGAAACTGATGCCAGAGCTGCGGACTTGGTTCCAGTTGATATCGCCCTGCCACCGGGAAATATCGATGCCATGAACCGCATGACCATAGGGCGCGCCGTTGCGCCACTGATGGGGCGCCCTGTCGCCCAGCTGGGGATTCGCCCCGGGGCCAGGCGCTGCCTGATACCCTGCGGGGGCTCCGCCGCGCGGCGGCGTTCGTCCGCAAGACACGGCAAACGTCACAACCGCCAATCCCAGCAACAGCTTTGTCAGAAATCTCATGCCTGCCCCGTCCTTCGGTCCCAGATCCTGCCCGCGGCGCTTTGCGCGCCATTCTGTGGCTGTTATCTCAAACCCGTGAGGCATTGTCATCGTCTCAGACCGGTCACGGTTGCGTCAGCAGAACGCCCGGGCCATTTCCGGTCCGGGCGTCAGGGTGTCATTACGGTCGGTGGATCAGTTCGCCGGAGCCGGGGCGTCGTCGCCGGCGGGCCGATCGGCGGTTCCCGCAGGGGCCATGCTGCCATCGGCGGGAGTATCCGCACCGGGGGTGGTGGGTTCGCCGACATCCTCGCCAAGCCCCCCTGCATCGCTTATCGGCGTATCCGCCGGCGGAGCTGATGTCGCGATTCCGTCCTCCTGCTCATCGACGCCGGGCGTGAACACAAAGAACACCAATGCTGCAACCACCAACGCAACGATGATGGCAATGATCGCGGGCTTGTGGTTGCGCGCGTCTTTTTCCGGCTCAATGTTATGGGACATCGGTTCACTTTCCTGTTGGATTCCGAAACCAACGTGGCCGGGGGTGGGCGGTTCCGCACCGGCTTGGCAAACCCCGCGCCCGTCTGCCACTAAGGCTGCAGCATACGTCCTGATAGGGAACCGCACCGATGACCGATCCCGCGCTGCCCACCGGTCTTGCCGCTGACGGACCGGCAACAACGCTCCAGGCCTTTGTGACGCTGGTCAGCAACACAGCCTATCTGCCAGGTGCCGAGGCACTGCTGCGGTCCCTGCGGCTGACCGGAACGCGCGCCGATCTGGCGGTGCTGCATCGCGGCCTGGATACGGGTGCGTTGGCCCGCCTCTCCGCGCTTGGCGCACGGCTGATCAGGGCCGACCTGCTGCCGACATCGGCCGCGTTCGATCAGGCCCACGCCCGTGACGCACTGCACGCACGTGCCGCGTTCCTGAAAGGCGGCAAGCCCGATTTCCACACGCCACTGGACAATTTCATCAAGCTGCGGCTGTGGCAGTTGGACTACGACGCCTGCGTGTTCATCGACGCCGATGCGATCGTGTTGCGCCCGGTCGACAAACTGTTCGATTTCCCCGAATTCTGTGCGGCACCAAACGTCTATGACGGTCTGGACGGGTTCGGGCGGATGAATTCGGGCGTCTTCACCGCGCGCCCCGACCCTGCGACCTTTGCCGCCATGATGGCGCATCTGGACCGGCCCGGCGTCTTTTGGCGGCGGACGGACCAGACGTTCCTGCAGGATTTCTTTCCCGACTGGCAGGGGCTGTCGATCCACCACAACCTGCTGCAATACGTCTGGACTCACATGCCGCAGCTGTGGGACTGGACCCAGATCCGCATCCTGCATTTTCAGTACGAAAAACCATGGCAGGATCACCCAAAGGCCGACAGCCTGCGCCCCCTGATCGACCTGTGGCGACAGGTGGCGGCGGGCGGGCCGCTGCCCGATCTGTCCGCCCTGCCCGGCCCCCCCGCCTGATGCGCGTGGCCCTGACCGGCGCGTCCGGGATCATCGGCCGCTTTGCCGCGCGCGCGCTGTGCCGCGCGGGCCACGACGTCACGCCGCTGGACCGCGCCCACGGCTGGACCTTGGGCCAACCGGCGCCCCTGCAGGGTCACGACGCGCTGATCCACTGTGCATTCGCCCACACACCGGGCCGTTATCGCGGCGGAGAGGGCGACGACCCGGCGGCGTTCGTGGCCGCGAACCTGGACGGCACACGCGCCCTGTTCGATCAGGCGGTGCAGGCTCGCGTCGGGCGGGTGCTGTTCGTGTCGTCACGCGCGGTCCATGACGGCCACCCGCCGGGGATGCGCCTATCAGACAACCTGCCCGCTGCACCAACCACGCTCTACGGTCAGGTCAAGGCCGGGGCCGAGGCGCATCTGGCAACCCTGCCCCTGATCGGCTGCGCGATCCGTGCCACCGGCATCTATGGTCCGGGCCCTGCGCACAAATGGCGCGCCCTGTTCGCGGATTACCTGTCGGGCCGCCCCACTCCTGCGCGCATCGCGACCGAGGTTCACGCCGCCGACCTCGCCCGAGCGCTGGTCCTCCTGTTGTCGACACCTGCGCCCCTGCCAACCGTCAACTGCAGCGATCTTGTCCTGGACCATCATGACCTGCTGGCGATCGTCCGCGACGTATCCGGCATCGGACATCCCCTGCCCCCGCATGCCGACGTCTTACGCTTGCGCATCCCGGACTGCGAGGCGCTGATAGCCGCCGGATGGCAACCCGGCGGTCACCGCCTGCTGCGCCGCACCGTCCGCCTGCTGCTTCGAGATTAGCCTTCAGATTAACGATGCCTTCGGGGGGTCCGGGGGGCAGCGCCCCCCGGCGTCGCGGGACGCAATCAGCCCCGCCGGATCGCCGCCATGCCCAACACCCGCGCCCGCTTGCGCGGGTCGCTGTCGAACAGCGCCGCCAGCTGTTCGGTGATCGCCCCGGCCAGCTGTTCCGCATCGGTGATGGTCACCGCCCGCTGGTAATAGCGGGTCACGTCATGGCCGATGCCGATCGCCAGCAATTCCACCGCCCGGCGTTTCTCGACCATGGCGATCACGTCGCGCAGGTGGCGTTCCAGAAAATTGGCCGGGTTCACCGACAGCGTGCTGTCATCGACCGGCGCACCATCGGAAATCACCATCAGGATCTTGCGCGCCTCGGGGCGGCGGGTCAGGCGTTTATGCGCCCATTCCAGAGCCTCGCCGTCGATGTTCTCCTTCAGCAACCCTTCCTTCATCATCAGCCCCAGATTGGGACGAACCCGACGCCAGGGCGCATCGGCGGACTTGTAGACGATGTGGCGCAGGTCGTTCAGGCGACCGGGCTGTGCGGGACGCCCCGCGGCCAGCCACGCCTCGCGCGATTGCCCACCCTTCCACGCGCGCGTCGTGAACCCCAAAATCTCGACCTTGACGTTGCACCGTTCCAGCGTGCGCGCCAGAACATCGGCGCAGATCGCTGCGATGCTGATCGGACGGCCGCGCATCGATCCGGAGTTGTCGATCAACAGCGTTACCACCGTGTCTCGGAATTCGGTGTCCTTCTCGATCTTGAAGGACAGCGGCATGGTCGGGTTCGCGACCACGCGTGCCAGACGGCCGGCGTCCAGAACGCCCTCCTCCTTGTCGAACTCCCAGCTGCGGTTCTGCTGGGCCTGCAGGCGGCGCTGCAGCTTGTTGGCCAGTCGGCTGACCGCACCGCGCAGCGGTTCCAACTGCTTGTCCAGATAGGCGCGCAGACGCTCCAGCTCGGCAATATCTGCCAGATCCTCGGCGCGGATCTCCTCGTCCCAGGTCTGGGCAAAGACGCGGTAATCGGGACTGGCCTCGCTGACCGGGGGCGGCAGGTCGGGCGGGCTGTCCTCATCGGGCATCTGCGCCTCGTCGGCCATCTCGTCATCGGCACTGTCGTCCATGCCGACCTGGGCCTGACGTTCGTCCTGAGTCTGTTCCTGGCTGCGCTCGGGGCTGGCGTCGCTCTCTTCGCTGTCGTCCTGGTCCTGCGATTCGCTGTCGCCGGCTTCCTCGTCCTGCTCGGCGGTCTCGTCGCTGTCGTCATCCTCGGGCTGGTCGGGATCCTCACCCAACTGGTCGCCATAGCCCAGGTCGGTGATGATGCGCCGCGACAGCCGCGAAAATGCGGCCTGATCCGCCAGCGCGTCATTCACGTCGCCCAGCGCCCCTGACGCCTGGCTCTCGACAAAGGGCCGCCACAGGTCGGCCACATGTTGCGCCCCGGCGGGCAACGCGCGTCCGGTCGCCGCCTGACGCAGGATGTATCCCGCCGCCACCGACAGCGGTGCATCGGTCGCGGCCTTGATCTGGGCATAGCCTTTCTTGTCCGCCTCGGCGCCGATCTTGGCGTCGATGTTGGACAACGCACCGGGCATGTCGCGCGCGCCCAACGCCTCGCAGCGCGCGGTCTCCAATGCCTCGTACAGCTCCTTGGCCATCGGGCCTGCGGGGGAATACCGCGCATGCGTTCCCGCATCATGATGGCGCATCCGCATGGCCAGCGCGTCGGCGGTGCCGCGCGCCAGCAGTACCTCGTCGCGGCCCATGCGGCGGCTGACCTGCGGCAGGCGCATCGTGTCCCCCGCAACCCCGGCCGGGTCCGCGCTGAAGGTCACGCTCAGCTCGTGTTCGCCTGCCAGCGCGCGTGTCGCCTCGGTCAGGGCCTTTTTGAACGGGTCGGCGGGGTTGTCGGATTTCTTCATCTGCGGATGGCCCCCTTGGCCGCGCGGGCCTCAGCCCGCCTTTGCGGCTGCGCTTTCCGGCAATTCCTCGTCGAACAGGCGCTGATAGAACTCGGCCACGGTCTGGCGCTCCAGCTCGTCGCATTTGTTCAGGAAGGTCAGGCGGAACGCATAGCCGACATTGTCAAAGATGCGCGCGTTCTGTGCCCAGGAAATCACCGTGCGCGGGCTCATGACCGTGGACAGGTCGCCCTGCATGAACGCGGTCCGCGTCAGGTCGGCCAGCGTGACCATCTGGTTGATGATCTTGCGGCCCTTCTCGGTGTTGTAATGCGGTACCTTGGCCAGCACGATCGCGGCCTCGGCGTCGTGGCGCAGATAGTTCAGCGTGGCGACCAGCGACCAGCGGTCCATCTGGCCCTGGTTGATCTGCTGGGTGCCGTGATACAGGCCCGTCGTGTCGCCCAGGCCCACCGTATTAGCGGTCGCAAACAGGCGAAAGAACGGGTTCGGCGTGATGACCTCGTTCTGGTCCAGCAGGGTCAGCTTGCCGTCCGCCTCCAGCACGCGCTGGATGACGAACATCACGTCTGCACGGCCCGCGTCGTATTCGTCAAAGACGATCGCGGTCGGGTTGCGCAGCGCCCAGGGCAGGATACCCTCGTGGAACACGGTGACCTGCTTGCCGTCGACCAGCTTGATCGCGTCCTTGCCGATCAGGTCGATGCGGCTGACATGGCTGTCCAGGTTCACGCGCACGCAGGGCCAGTTCAGGCGCGCCGCGATCTGTTCGATATGCGTGGATTTGCCCGTCCCGTGATAGCCCTGGACCATGACGCGGCGATTGTAGGCAAAGCCCGCCAGGATCGCCATCGTGGTGTCGGGGTCGAACTTGTAGGTGCTGTCGATGTCGGGGACGCGTTCGGTCCGCTCGGCAAAGCCCTTGACCTTCATGTCGCTGTCCAGACCGAACACCTCGCGCAGGTCGATCTCTTCGGTAGGTTTCGCGTTCATGTCCAGCATTGGCCCCAGCCCTTTTCATCACATCGCCACATTGATTGCGCATTCGGGCAACGGGTGCAAGACGCGGCAGGGATCGGCCACGTCCCCATGCGCGTCACCGTGCGCGCGTTGACGCGGGGGGGTGTCGTTCATAAGGTGCGCCAACCCTTGGAAGGATGTCCCGGTTTTGACAGACGCACGCCGTTCCGAACTGGAAACGTTGATCGCCCGCACGGCCATGGGCGATCGAAACGCATTCGACACATTGTACGATGCGACCTCGGCCAAACTGCATGCGGTGTGCCTGTCGGTCCTCAAGGACCGTCCCGAGGCCGAGGAGACCCTGCAGGAGGTCTATATCCGTGTGTGGCAAAGCGCTGCGCGCTATGCCTCGAACGGGTTGTCGCCGATGACCTGGTTGATCACCATCGCCCGCAACCGCGCCATCGACAGGCTGCGCGCCCGCGGATCACGCCCCGTCACCGCCCCCGAGGATGCCGCGGCCTTCGTCGCCTGCAGTGCGCCGGGCCCCGAATCGGCCACGATCATGGCGCAGGAGCGTCGTATGCTGGACGATTGCCTGTCCAAGCTGGCCGATGCGCAGTCCGGCGCCGTCCGGGCCGTGTACCTGGAGGGGGTCAGCTATGCCGATCTGGCCGCGCGCGAAGGGCTGCCCATCAACACCGTGCGCAGCTGGCTGCGTCGCAGCCTGTTGCGCCTGAAGGATTGCGTAAGCCAATGACCGATGACGCCCCGCTGACCCCGTCCCAGGAAGACCACGCCCTGGCGGCCGAGCTGGCGCTTGGCCTGCTGGACGGACCCGAGGCCACCGCCGCCACGGACCGCATGTCGATCGACCCGGATTTCGCCCGCATCGTGCATGACTGGTACGAACGCATGGCCGGCATGGCCGAGGCCCTGACCCCGGTCATGGCCCCTGCCCGCGCGCGACAGGCGATCCGCGAACGGCTTGGCCACATCAACCCGCCGCTGGCAAACGACCCGACGGAACGCACGCCGTGGTGGCGCGGCCCCCTGGGGGCGCTGGCAGGCGTACTGGCGGTGGCCGCGACCGCCGCGTTCCTGTGGCTGCCCGGCCTGCAGCAGGCCGACACCCCGGGCTATCAGGCGCAACTGGAAACGCAGGATCAGGCCATGCGCGTCGCCGCCCGCATAAACGGCCGTGAGATGGAGATCGCGCTGGAAAGCGGCGTTGCCGCCCAAGGCCGGGACTGGGAAATCTGGTGGGTCGAACCGGATGGCTCGGCGCCGGTGTCGATCGGTCTGGTCCCGCGTGAGGGTCGTCTGCGCATGACCCTGCCCGACGGGTTGGATCCGTCCGGGGATATCCAGATTGCGCTGTCGGACGAACCGGCGGGCGGGTCGCCCACCGGTCAGGCCACAGGACCGGTGGTGGCCATCGCGCCGCTCACGTCCTTGTGATCGCGGATTGACCGGGGGTCGGCGCAACTAACCTGCCCCCGGTGCGTGTTTGGTGGTGTCGGGCGCAGAAATGACGCCCAGAACCAAACCCGGAGGAAGTCCATGACCACCCGCTTTACCAAAGTCGGCGCTTCGATCATTGCTGCCACCATCGCGCTTGGCGCACCCGCATTTGCCCAGAACACCATGGTCGGCGGCGCCGAGATGCTGCCCTCGCGCAACATCGTGGAGAACGCTGTGAATTCGGCCGACCACACCACGCTGGTCGCCGCCGTGCAGGCCGCAGGTCTGGCCGAGACGCTGTCGGGCCCCGGCCCGTTCACCGTTTTCGCCCCAACCAACGCGGCCTTTGAAAAGCTGCCGGCCGGCACCGTCGAAGGCCTGCTGGAGCCCGAAAGCCTGGAGACGCTGCAGACGATCCTGACCTGCCACGTCGTCCCGACCGAGGCGATGTCCTCCGCAGTGGGCAGCATGATCCAACAGGGTGGCGGCTCCGCCATGCTGGAAACCGTGGGCGGCTGCATGCTGACCGCGACCATCCGTGACACCGACAACGCGCTGCAGATCACCGACGAGAACGGCAACGTCGCAACCGTGCTGATCCCCGACGTGGACCAGTCGAACGGCGTGATCCATTCGGTCGACACCGTGCTGCTGCCGGCGTCCTAAGACGCCCACAGACGATCTGCCGTCCCCCGACAGGCAGATCTTGGCCCGCGCAGTCCCCTCTGCGCGGGCCTTTTCGCATCTGGATCTGCGCGTTGCAGTGAAACCGCTTGCGTCCGCGCGCGTTGCCGGGTGCTGATAGGCTGCGGCACGGCGCCGCATCGGGCCAATTTCCGAAGGGACACTGCATGAGCGGGCTGATCGCGCTTCTTGACGACGTAGCGGCAATTTCAAAGGTCGCGGCGGCTTCGATCGACGACGTCGCGGGACAAGCCGCCAAGGCGGGTGCCAAGGCCGCGGGTGCGGTGATCGATGACGCGGCGGTCACACCGAAATACGTCCACGGCTTTGACGCCAGCCGAGAGCTTCCGATTGTCTGGAAGATCGCGCGCGGGTCGATCTTCAACAAGCTGGTGATCCTGCTGCCTGTGGCCCTGCTGTTGTCGGCATTTGCGCCTTGGGCCATTCCACCGCTGCTGATGCTCGGCGGTGCCTATCTGTGCTATGAGGGCGCGCACAAGGTCGCGCACCTGTTCCACAAGACCGATGCCCATGACAGCGCCAAGCACACCCATCCCGACACCGATGGCGCCGCATTGGAGGAGACCCGCGTTGCAGGCGCCATCAAGACCGATTTCATTCTGTCGGCGGAAATCATGACCATCGCGCTGTCGACCATCCCGACTGACGACAGTCTGGTGGTAAAGGCCATCATCCTGGCGCTTGTTGCGGTCGCGATCACGGTGGCCGTGTATGGTTTCGTGGCGCTGGTGGTCAAGGCTGACGACGTGGGCCTGCACCTGGCACAAAGCGACGGCGGCGCGGCTGCGGCGTTGGGACGCGGCATCGTCAAGGTCATGCCCGGCTTCATGACAACGCTAACGGTGGTCGGTACCGCCGCGATGATCTGGGTCGGTGGTCAGATCATCGTGCACGGGTTGGACCAACTTGGATGGGGCACGCCCTATCACCTGATCCATGACTGGGCCGAGGCCGCGGCTGCAGCGGTTCCCGCCGCACCGGGCGTGGTCGCGTGGATCGTCACCGCCTTTTGTGACGGCGTTTTCGGGCTGGCTTTGGGGTTGGCCCTGCTGCCCGTGGTGACCCGGGTCATCAACCCGGTGATCGGCACGCTGATCGCAACATTCGCGCAACTTCGTAAAAAACCGAACGCCAACGAAACCCGTTGACCCAACCCTCCTGACGTCACAAGACTGTCACATGAGCGTTGCGATGCTGTCGTGATCTGCCGATAGGCGGTGTCATCATCGCAACTCTGTAAGGGAGGGAACACACCATGATCCGATATGGAACCGCATCCGCGGTGGCGCTGATGGCGTCGCTGACCGCAGCGCAGGCACAAACGAACATCGAGTGGTGGCACGCCATGGGTGGCGAGCTGGGCGCCAAGCTGGAAGAGATCGCGCAGGGCTTCAACGACAGCCAGGACGAATACACCGTCACCCCCGCCTACAAGGGCACCTATCCCGAAACGATGACGGCCGCGATCGCCGCGTTCCGCGCGGATCAGCAGCCCGCGATCGTCCAGGTCTTCGAGGTCGGCACGGGCACGATGATGGCCGCCCAGGGCGCGATCGTCCCGGTCCACGAACTGATGGAACAGCACGGCCAGGCGTTCGACCCGGCGGCGTTCCTGCCCTCCATCGTCGGCTATTACACGGATTCCGACGGCAACATGCTGTCGATGCCGTTTAACAGCTCGACCCCGATCGTGTATTACAACAAATCCGTGTTCGAGGCTGCGGGCCTTGATCCCGAAACGCCGCCCAAGACCTGGGCCGAACTGGAACAGTTCAGCAAGCAGATCATTGAATCCGATGCCGCTACCTGTGGTTTCACCACCCAGTGGATCAGCTGGGTCCAGACCGAAAACCTGTCGGCATGGCACAACGCCCCCATCGGCACGATGGAGAACGGTTTTGGCGGTCTCGATTCGCGGCTGTCGCTGAACGGCCCCTTGCAGGTCAAGCATTGGGAAAACCTCAAGCGCTGGTCCGATGAGGGCGTGTTCAAATACGGCGGCCCGGTCGGCGCGGACAACGCGGCCCCGATGCTGTATGCGCAGGAATGCGCGATGATGATGGGCAGCTCGGCCAGCCGTGCGGGCGTCATCGCCAACTCGACCGAATACGAGGTCGGATACGGCATGCTGCCCTATTACGACGACGTCGAGGGCGCGCCGCAGAACTCGATCATCGGGGGCGCCTCGCTGTGGGTGCTGTCGGGCAAGTCCGACGAGGAATACGCGGCCACCGCCGCCTTCTTCGAATATCTGACCCAGCCCGAGGTTCAGGCCGATTGGGCGTCCTTTACCGGATACCTGCCGATCACCGCCGCCGCCCGCGAACAGATGGCCGGTTACTATGCCGAGAACCCCGGCGCCGACACGGGCATCAACCAGATCACCCTGAACGAGCCGACCGAAAACTCCAAGGGTCTGCGGTTCGGCAACTATGTCCAGATCCGCGGCGTCATCGACGAGGAATTCGAACAGCTGCTGTCGGGTGACAAGGACGCGCAAGGCGCGCTGGACTCGGTCGTCAGCCGCGGCGACGCGCTGCTGGAAGAGTTCCAGGCCCAGAACCAGTAACCATCCCACATCCTTTGGCCGGGGCCGCGCATCACGCGCGGCCCCGGTCTTTTCCCGTTCCCGGCCCAAGGTCCCGCGATGAAGCGCACCATCTTTCGAAACCAGCTGCTGCCATGGCTGCTGCTGGCACCCCAGCTGATCATCACCTTCATCTTTTTCCTGTGGCCCGCGGCCCAGGCCGTCCGCCAGAGTTTCCTGCGCGAGGATGCGTTCGGCACCCGGACGACCTTTGTCGGTCTGGAAAACTTTGCGCGCCTGTGGGGCAGCCCGGAATACCTGAACAGCCTGCAGGTGACGGCGGTCTTCGCCATCTCTGTCACCGTACTGTCGATGGGGTTGTCGCTGCTGCTGGCGATCGCGGTGGACCGGATGATCCGCAGCACGCGGGTCTATACGACGCTGCTGGTTTGGCCCTATGCGGTGGCCCCGGCGGTCGCGGGCATCCTGTGGTGGTTCATCTTCAACCCCACGATCGGCATCATGCCCTATCTGCTGGGGGGGCTGGGCTATGACTGGAACCACATCCAGGACAAGGGCGACGCCATGACCCTGGTGGTCATCGCCAGCGCGTGGAAACAAATCAGCTATAATTTCCTGTTCTTTCTGGCCGGCCTGCAGGCCATCCCGGCGTCTCTGCGCGAGGCTGCGGCGATCGACGGGGCCGGCCCGGTGCGGCGGTTCTTCGACATCACGTTCCCGCTCTTGTCTCCGACGACCTTCTTTCTGCTGGTCGTCAACATCGTCTATGCCATGTTCGACACGTTCGGCGTGATCGACGCCACGACCGAAGGCGGCCCCGCACAATCCACCAACATCATGGTCTACAAGGTCTATTTCGACGGCTTTGTCGGTCAGAACCTGGGGTCGTCCGCCGCACAGTCGGTGGTCCTGATGGCGCTGGTCCTGGTGCTGACGGTGATCCAGTTCCGGTTCGTTGAAAAGAAGGTGGCCTACTGATGATCGAGAACCGTCCCTTTCTGAACCTGGCCGCCCACCTGACGCTGATCCTGGGGGTCTGCATCGTGGCTCTGCCGGTCTGGGTGGCCTTTGTGGCCTCGACCCACAGCGCGACCGCCTTCATGTCGGGCACCATCCCGATGTGGCCGGGTGACCAGTTTTTCCAGAACTACAGCCAGATGCTGGGCGCGGGCGTGTCCACCAGCGGCACCCCCCCGGTCGGCGTGATGATGTTCAACAGTCTGATCATGGCGCTGGCGATCGCCATCGGCAAGATCGTGATCTCTGTCCTGTCGGCCTTCGCGGTGGTCTATTTCCGCTTTCCGTTCCGGGGATTGGCATTCTGGTGCATCTTCATCACGCTGATGCTGCCGGTCGAGGTGCGGATCGTGCCGACCTTTCAGGTGGTGGCCGATCTGGGCATGCTGAACAGCTATGCCGGTCTGTCGATCCCGCTGATCGCGTCGGCTACGGCCACGTTCCTGTTCCGCCAGGTCTTTCTGACCATCCCGGACGAGTTGACCGAGGCCGCCCGGATCGATGGCGCGGGTCCGATGAAATTCTTTCGCGACATCCTGCTGCCGCTGTCGCGCACCAACATTGCCGCCCTGTTCGTGATCCTGTTCATCTATGGCTGGAACCAGTATCTGTGGCCGCTGCTGATCACGACCAGTTCGGACTATTACACCATCGTTGCGGGCATCAAGCGCATGGCGGATGCCGTGGACGGCCAGCCGCAATGGCACCTGGTCATGGCGACCGCGATGATGGCGATGATCCCACCCGTGATCGTGGTGGTCGCCATGCAGCGCCTGTTTGTCAAAGGCCTTGTCGAGACGGAGAAATAAGATGGCATCCATCACCCTGAACAATATCGGCAAGGTCTATGCCGGCGGCGCGCGCGCCGTGGGCGGCGTCAATATCGACATCGCGGATGGCGAATTCCTGGTTCTGGTCGGCCCATCGGGCTGCGGAAAGTCGACCCTGCTGCGCATGGTTGCGGGCCTTGAGAGCATCACCGAGGGCGAGGTCCGCATCGGCGACCGCGTCGTCAACGAGGTCGAACCCGCCGACCGCGACATCGCCATGGTGTTCCAGAACTATGCCCTGTACCCGCACATGTCGGTGCGCCAGAATCTGGCCTATGGCCTGAAGAACCGCGGCACCCCCAAGGCCGAGATCGAACGGCGGGTGGGCATCGCGTCGGACATCCTGCAGATCGGTCCGTTCCTGGACCGCAAGCCCCGCGCCCTGTCGGGTGGCCAACGCCAGCGCGTCGCCATGGGCCGCGCGATCGTGCGCGAACCGGCGGCGTTCCTGTTCGACGAACCCCTGTCGAACCTGGACGCAAAGCTGCGTGTCGCCATGCGGCTGGAGATCAAGGAGTTGCAGAAACGCCTGCGCACGACCTCGATCTATGTGACCCACGACCAGCTGGAGGCGATGACTCTGGCCGACCGGCTGGTGGTGCTGAACGGCGGGCAGATCGAACAGATCGGCACGCCGCTGGAGGTGTATCGCCGCCCGGCATCGGCCTTTGTCGCCAGCTTTATCGGCAGCCCCGCCATGAACCTGATCGACGCCAGCGCCGTCCCGCATCTGCCCGGCACCGCCCATGCCGGCCAGATCGGCATCCGCCCCGAGGATCTGACCGTCACCCCCGACGGCCCGATCCAGATGACCGTGCTGGCGGTCGAGGAACTGGGCGCGCAGCGTCTGGTCCACGGCAAGACGGGCGATGCGCGCATCACCATCACCCTGCCGTCGGATGCGCCGCTGTCCGATCACATGCACCTGTCATATCGCCCCGGCGCGCTGCACCTGTTCGACAAGGATACCGGCAAGCGCATGGACTGATGTGAATGAAACGTGAACGTCCGACCTTTGCGGGTTGGGCGTTTCGTGCTACCGTAAGGCGATCCTACGCGGAAAGGTCGTCTTATGTGCCTGTCGTTCGGCTGTTCCCATCACAATCCCATCGCCTGCATCGTGCCGCCCTATATGCTGCGCGTACTGGCGCTGCGGGGCGATCCGGCCACCGCCGACATGGCACGCGCCCTGCTGCAGCATGATGAACTGATGCGCGTGGAACGTGCGACCCATGCCAGCATGCCCCCCGCGGCACAGGGAATCGTCCCGGATCCCGACTTGTGCTGCCCCGACCGCCGTATCCATGATGGCGAATTTCGCGCCGCCCTGCCCGGCCGTCTGGTTCGCGGCGAAGGCGACGGGCCGTCGGGCATCCCCGATGCGGACATGGCCTATGACAGCGCAGGTCAGGTCTTTGGCCTGTACGCCGAGGAATATGGCCGTAATTCGCTGGACGGACGCGGGATGCCGCTGGTGGCGACGGTCCAGCACCGGCGCAACTATAACAACGCGTTCTGGGACGGGCAGCAGATGGCCTATGGCACGGGTGACGGAAAGATTTTCCGCACCTTTCTGCAGCTGTCCGTCATCGCCCACGAGATGACCCATGGCGTGATCCAGCATTCCGGGGGCCTGATCTATGAGAACCAGTCCGGCGCGCTGAACGAACATGTGGCCGACGTCTTTGGCGCGCTGGCCGAACAGCGGGTTCTTGGCCAGAACGCGCATCAGGCCGACTGGCTGATCGGGCGCGGCATCCTGGGTGCGGAAATCAACGGCAGCGGCCTGCGCAGCATGAAGGCGCCGGGCACCGCCTATTCCGACGACCTGCTGGGGACCGACCCCCAGCCGTGGCACATGGATCAATTCAACACCACGACCGACGACAATGGCGGCGTACACATCAATTCGGGTATCCCCAACCACGCTTTCTATTTGTTCTGCAGCTATCTGGGCGGCAACGCGTGGCAGTTGCCGGGCCGCATCTGGTACAAGACGCTGCAGGATCTGAACAACCCGATGGCCAGTTTTTCCGATTTCGCCGACCAGACGCTGCGCAGCGCGGCGTCTCTGGCGGGCGCGGGCAGCCAGCAGACGCTGTTGCTGCGCCGTGCATGGAAACTTGTGGGAATCGCGGTCTGATCCTATGATCAGGCGGGCCGGAGGACCGCATGATCATAGAAATCCGCAGCCATGGCGGCTTTGGCGGCATTACAGCCTCCACATCGCGCCGCATTGATACCGATGCCCAACCCGAACCACGGGCACGCGAATTGTGCGCGGCCTTTGACCCCGACGCGTTGGCCGACATGGCGGCCGTCCCATGTCCCGGCTGTCCGGACCGGATGCGCTATGCGATCACCGTGACGGATGCCACAGGCCCGCATGACATCACCCTGTCCGAGGCGCAGATGCCCCCCGAAATGCTGGACCTGCTGGACGACCTTTAGATCCAGCCCTTCCAGCGCAGGAACCGCCATGTGCCAAGGGTCGTGGCCCCCATCAGAACCAGCGCAAAGCCGTATCCCCACGGTTGGTCCAATTCCGGCATGTTGGTGAAATTCATCCCATAGATGCTGGCGATCAGCGTCGGCGGCAGAAACAGCGCGGCCACCACCGACAGGATGCGGACGGTGTTGTTCTGTTGCAGGTTGATCAGCCCCAGCGTGGTGTCCACCGCCAAGCTGACCCGCCCGCCCAGGAAATCGGCATGCACCTCCAGCGCCTGGACGTCGCGCATCTGGGCGCGGGTGGCGGCGCGCAGACGCCGTTCTTCGGGGCGTTCCTCCAATGTGGCAGTGTAAAAGGCCAGCATCCGCTCTACGGTCAACAGGGCCAGACGAACGCGGGCCATGGTCTCCGCCTCGCGGCCGACATCCTGCAGCGCGGCCTGCAACCGGTCGGACGCTGCGGCGACCGCCTGGCGTTCGAACACTGCGGCGGTGGTCTGGTCTAGCGTGCGACCCGCCCCCTCCAGGATGTCCGCCAGACGGGCGATGATCTCTTCGATCAGCCCCAGAAACAGGCGGTCGGGCGTGCCACAGCCCAAGGCCGATCGTTCGGCGCGTTCGGGATAGGTCAGAAACGGGCGCGGCGAATGGTGGCGCACCGTCACCAGCCGATCAGCCGACAGGATGAACGTCACCGGCATCGAGATCCGGTCGCCCCCTGCGCGTTCCCCCGGCAGCATTGCGGTCATATAGTCCAGCCCGTCTTCGCGATAGAGCCGGTTGGACAGTTCGATCTCCTCCATCTCGGCCAGGCTGGGAACGGGGACGCCAAGTTTCCGCAACTGGGCCATCTCGGCATCGCCGGGCTGGATCAGAT
This sequence comes from Paracoccus sp. Ld10, assembly GCF_045064235.1. NCBI lineage: Bacteria > Pseudomonadati > Pseudomonadota > Alphaproteobacteria > Rhodobacterales > Paracoccaceae > Paracoccus > Paracoccus sp. Ld10. The sequence continues at coordinate 693,247 of NZ_JBISHD010000032.1, forward strand.
CGATCCACACCGCGTCGGCCAGATCGCCATCAGCATCGTTATGGACCAGACGGCCACCTTGGACGGAATAGGCGTAATACATTAAACGCTCCGGTCGGTTCGGCCCTTGGTGCCCTGCCGTGGCGGGGTGATCAAGCAGATGTGGAAAGGGGCGCCCCGGATGGGACGCCCCTGTTTGGCTGATTAAGCCGTCAAGTCACTTGTCGCGATAGTAATCGTCGATCTCACGGTCAGCCTGATCCTTTGTCCAACCGTATTTTTCCTGCAGCTTACCTGCAAGCCTGTCCTTGTTGCCGTCGATCTGATCCAGCTCGTCCTCGGTCAGCTCTCCCCACTTGACCTTGGTTGCGCCCTTCAGCTGCTTCCATTTGCCTTGGATGATATCCCAGTTCATGTCCGTCTCCTTTTCAGACGTTCGTATGCTGGAACAACGTCCGTCGCGGCCCGGGGTTCCTAGCTGACCGGGTCGGGCAGCGCCGCGCCGTCGACATGGGCCTGCAGGTTCGCCAGCGCACGCAGGCCCATGCGGGTGCGCGTGTCATCGGTCGCGGTCCCCAGATGCGGCAGCAGCGTGGCATTGGGCGCGTCCAGCAAGGCCTGCGGCACATGCGGTTCGCGCGCATAGACGTCCAGTCCCGCACCCGCGATGCGACCCTGCACCAGCGCGTCGATCAGCGCATCTTCGTCCACCACATCGCCGCGCGCGATGTTGACCAACACGCCGTCGGGGCCCAATGCGTCCAGCTCGGCCGCGCCGATCAGGCCGCGCGTGGACGCGCCGCCCGGAACCGCGACAACGGCCACGTCGCAGGCCGCCAGCATGGCGCGCAGATCATTGATCTGGCGCGCCGGAAAATCCAGCCCTGCGACGGTCGATCGGTTGAAGAACACCACCTGCATGCCGAAACCCAGATGCGCCCGCCGGGCGATGGCCTGCCCGATGCGGCCCATGCCGACGATGCCAACGGTGCGGCCCGACATTTCGGACCCCAGCAGCTGCGTCGGGTTCCAACCCGTCCAGCCGCCCGCGCGCAGCAACCGTTCGCCCTCGGATGCGCGGCGCAGCGTCATCAGCATCAGCGTCAGCGCGATATCGGCGGTGGCGTCGGTCACCACGTCGGGCGTGTTCGTGACCGCGACCCCCGCCGCGCGGGCCGCCGCGATATCGATATGGTTGAAGCCCGCGCCGAAATTGGCCAGCAGCCGACAGCGCAGATCGCCCTGAAAGGCGTCGGCCCCAAAGGCATCGCCCAATGTCGGGATGATGGCATCATAATCGCGCATCGCCTGCCCCGCCTGATCGATGGTCAGGGGCGTGTTGTCGCGGAACGTCGCATCGCAGGCCGCGCGGATGGCGGCGGTGGCGCGGTCGGTCATCGGGCGGGTGACAAGAACTTTCAATACAGGCGGCCTCCATTGGGGACTGGCAGGTCCGGGCGGATCAGCACGACCTGGTCATCGGGGTCGGGCACGCCCAGGACCAGCACTTCGGACATGACCGGGCCGATCTGGCGTGGCGGAAAGTTCACGACGCACAGCACCTGCGTACCGATCAGCGTTTCGGGGTCGTAATGGCGGGTGATCTGGGCCGATGATCTGCGTTCGCCCATCTCTCCCAGATCCAGCCACAGCTTGATCGCGGGCTTGCGGGCCTGAGGGAACGGTTCGGCGCGGGTGATCGTGGCCACGCGGATGTCGACCTTGAGGAAATCGTCAAAGGTGATCATGCCCGCCCCAGTTCACGCCCGCGTTCTGTGGCGGCGGCCACGGTGCGCGCCATCAGCGGTGGCAGGCCGTGATCGGTGTCCATCAGCACCGCCAGCCCCGCCGCCGTCGTCCCGTTTGGAGAGGTCACGTTGCGGCGCAGCACGGCGGGGTCCTCGTCCGCGTGCACGGCCAGCGCGCCGGCCCCGGCCACCGTCATGCGCGCCAATTCCAGCGCCAGCGCGGGCGACAGGCCCTGCGCCTCGCCCGCGGCGGCCATCGCCTCGATCAGGTGAAACACATAGGCCGGGCCGCTGCCAGACAGGCCGGTGACGGCGTCCATCTGGTCCTCGGCCTCCAACCGGACGACGCGGCCGACGGCGCGCATCAGCGCCTCGGCCAGATCCAGATGCGCGGGGGTCGCGGCGTCGTTGCCGATCATCGCGGAAATGCCCTGTCCGATGGCCGCAGGCGTGTTGGGCATCACGCGGATGACGGGTGCACTGGGAAAGGCCGCCTCGAACGTCGCGATGGTCGTGCCCGCCGCGACCGAAATCACCAGGCTGCCCGACAGGTCCGGCATCGCGGCCAACGCGCCGCCCATCATCTGCGGCTTGACCGCCAGCACGACCACCGCCGGATCGTCCGGCAGATCGGCGTTCACGCGCAACCCGCGATCCTGCCATTCCGGCGCCAGATTGGGGTCGATGACCGTCACCGCGCCCGCCTCCAGCCCGCGCGCCAGCCACCCCTGCAGCATCGCGCCGCCCATGCGGCCGCATCCCACCAGGACCAGTCCGCGCGCGTTGATATCGTCGAAATCGGTCATGTCAGGCCCGTCCGTAGGTTTCGCCCAAGGCAATCTCCAGCGCCGCCGCAGGCGACGTGCCGCCCCATCCCGCCAGTTGGAACGACGGATAGAACCGTTCGCACGCGGCCAGCGCCGTGCCGATCATCCGGTCCACCTGTTCGGGCAGCGCGATCGCGTCGCCCGCCAACACAAGGCCGTACCGCCAGACCATCTGCCGCTGTGGCGCGCAAAACGTAAAGGCCCCGTCCCAGACCCGGTCATTGGCCAGATTGATCGTCTGATAGATCGCGGGCATGCGGTCCGCGGGCGGGTCCATGTCAAAACTGCAGATCAGCCGCAGCACCGCATCACGCGGCGACCACGCCAGCGTCAGCGCATAGCGGCGCCACTTGCCGTCCACGTCCATGACGATCTGATCCTGGGCCAGGCGGTCGAAATCCCAGGCATGCTGGGTGGCGACGGCCTCGACGATGTCGATCGGGTGGATGTCGTCGATGCGCATGGGGGAATCGATCTGCGTCATGGCCTGCCTGTGGCTGCGGTCTTGTGCCGCCGTTTTCCTTGGGTGGCCACACAACACCGGGGGTCGGTGGTCGTGGCGCTTACAACATATCGTGGTCGGCTTTGCCACTGGTGTAAAGTCCGAATTGCCCCCGCAGCGGTGGTGCCCTAGCAGGGGCGGACAGAACAGGGGGGACAGTATGGCACGCGATCACGGCGGCAATCTGGACGCGGCGCAGGCGCGTTTCGGCATAGGCGACTGGATCGACCTGTCGACTGGCATCAACCGCAGGCCATGGCCGGTCCCGCCGCTGTCGCACACGGCCTTTCGGGCACTGCCGATGGCGGCTGCCGAACAGGCGCTGGTGCGGGTCGCGGCGGACTGGTTCGGCTGCGCAGTGGACCATGTCCTGCCTATGGCGGGGGCCACCGCCGCGATCCAGCTTGTGCCGCGCCTGCGGCCCGCCGGCCGCGCGGCGGTGCTGACGCCCAGTTACAACGAACATGCGGCCAGCCTGACCGCTGCAGGCTGGCGGGTCACATCCGCCCTCGATCTGGATGCGATGGCGGGGGCCGATCTGGCCGTGGTCGTGAACCCCAACAATCCCGACGGGCGCGAATGGTCACCGCGGACGCTGGCGGCGCTGGCGGGTCAGGTCGGCCTGCTCATCGTCGATGAAAGTTTTGCCGATGCCCGCCCGGACCTGTCGCTGGCCCCCGGCCTGCCCGCCAATGCGGTGGTGCTTCGCAGCTTTGGCAAGTTCTGGGGGCTGGCGGGCCTGCGGCTTGGCTTTGCGCTGGCCGACCCTGCCCTGCTGGCGCCGCTGCGCGAGGCTGCGGGCCCGTGGTCCGTCAGCGGCCCCGCGCTGGAGATCGCGACCACCGCCATGGCCGACAGAGCGTGGGCCGACGACACCGTGACCTATCACGCCGAGGCTGCGCTGAACCTGGACCGGCTGGTGACACGCGCGGGCTGGCAACCCGTGGGCGGCACGCATCTGTTCCGCCTGTACGACACGCCCGACGCGCAGGCCGCGCAGGACGCGCTGGCCCGCGCGCATGTGTGGACGCGGCGCTTTCCCTATTCCGACCGCTGGCTGCGGCTTGGCATTCCCGGCAGCCGGGACGAATTCGCCCGCGTCCGGGACGCCCTGACCCCCTAGCGTTTGCGCAGGAATTCGGCGCGCAGCACTAGGCCCTTGATGCTGTCGTGACGGCAATCGACCTCGTCCGGGTCGTCGGTCAGGCGGATGCTGCGGATCACGGTGCCTTGCTTGATCACGGCGCTGCTGCCCTTGACCTTCAGGTCCTTGATGACGACCACCTGATCGCCATCCGCCAGCGGGCTGCCAGCGCTGTCGCGCACGATGCCGGCCGTGGCCGCGTCGGCCGCGACATCGGCGGCGGGACGCCATTCGCCCGTGGCCTCGTCATAGACGTAATCATCGTCGGCCATGGTCTGCCCTTTCACGGCTTGCGGCGCAGGATGCCGCCCATCCGGCTTAGGACGCGCGGGCGTGACGCGCAACCTCTGGCGCAGGGCGCGGGGTTTGGCCATGATGGGCGCGCGAAGAGGGTGCCCCGGATGATACGACTTGCGCTGTTCCTGACAATGCTGGCTGCCCCCGCGGCCTTGGCCGACGCGCCGCTGGTGGTGCTGGACCGCACGCAGCTGCCGTTCGATCTGGGGCCGGGCAACCCCGCCAACAGCCCGGCACGGGCGGGCAACGCGCCCCATGCGGCATGGAATTCGGCCGGTAACACAGCCAATGCGCCGACCGCGCCCGGCAACCGCCCCACCGATCGCGTGAACGAGGGGCGGGTGATCTTTATCTCCGACGGGTCGGTCGTGGGGTATTACGCGCCGAACGCGGTGGGTGTGCTGAACCTGTTCGACACCGCCGGGCGGCGCATCGCCTATCGCCCGGCGCGGGGTACGAAAAGCCTGTTCACCGTGCAGGGCGCGTGGTGCGGCACGGTCGACGGACTGCGCGACGGCAGCCTGGTGCTGGCGGTCACGCCGGATTGCGCGCGCCAGTTCATGCGCTGACACCCTATCGTCACAATCCCGCCCTAGACCGCAGCAAAGGCATCGGAGACGCAGATGAACGACTACAAGGACTGGCTGCAGGCAGAGCTGCAGGAGACCCTGGACGAAGATATCGAGCTGGAGATGGAGGACGCCGCCCTGTCGGCCGAGATCCGGCGCATCTATCGCAGCCACCATCCCGACCAGATGGACCGCAAACGCTATTTCCAGGAACTGCTGCGCCTGCAATCCGAACTGATCCGCCTGCAGGACTGGGTCAGCCACAACAACGAACGCGTCGTCGTGCTGTTCGAGGGTCGCGACAGCGCTGGCAAGGGTGGCGCCATCAAGCGTATCACGCAGCGGCTGAACCCGCGCGTGGCCCGCGTCGTGGCCCTGCCCGCACCGTCGGATCGCGAAAAGACGCAATGGTATTTCCAACGCTATGTGCCCCACCTGCCCGCCGGCGGCGAAATCGTGCTGTTCGACCGCAGCTGGTACAACCGCGCCGGTGTGGAACGCGTGATGGGTTTTGCGTCCGAGGATCAGGTGGAGCAGTTCTTTCAGGACGTGCCGGAATTTGAACGCATGCTGGTTCGGTCGGGCATCCGGCTGGTCAAGTACTGGTTCTCGATCACCGACGAGGAACAGCAGATGCGATTCCAGATGCGCATCCACGACCCGCTGAAACAGTGGAAGCTGTCGCCCATGGACCTGCAGTCCCGCGTCCGGTGGGAGGCCTATACCAAGGCCAAGGAAGACATGTTCGAACGCACCAACATCCCAGAGGCGCCGTGGTACATCGTGCCCGGCAACGACAAGAAACGCGCGCGTCTGAACTGCATCGATCACCTGCTGGGACTGATCCCCTATGGCGATGTGGACCACGAACAGATCACCCTGCCTGACCGGGTCTTCAACCCCGACTACGAGCGTGAGGTGGTCCCGCGCGAATTGTATGTGCCGCAGAAATACTGAACCGGGGCGATGATGCTGGAATTCCATGTCTATGACGTCTTCACCGACCGGCCGTTCGCGGGCAATCCGCTGGCGGTGGTGATGGGGGCCGATGGCCTGTCCACGCAACAGATGCAGACCATCGCCCGCCAGTTCAACCTGTCCGAGACGATCTTTGTCATGGCCCCGCAGGACCCCGCCAACCGGGCGCGGGTCCGCATCTTTCTGCCGCTGGCGGAGATTCCCTTTGCGGGCCATCCGACCATCGGATGCGCGCTGCACCTGTCGGATGGCGACGGCGATCTAGTGCTGGAGGAGCAGGCGGGACCGGTCCCGGTGACCGTCCGCGACGGCCTGGCGGAGTTCGCGGCCCCGGTTCTGCCGCAACTGGGCGATGCGGTGGCGGTCGATCTGGCCGCCGCCGGGCTGGGCCTGCGCGCGGGCCAGATCGGGTTTGGCAGACACCGCCCGGTGATTGCCCATGCGGGTCCGGCGTTCATCTTTGTCCCGCTGTGCGACATTCAGGCCTTGGCCGACGCGCGCCCGACCGGCGCGGAATTTGACGCGCTGACCACCGATATTGCCAAGGTCTATGCCTATGCCCCCGATGGCGCGGGGTTCCGCGCGCGCATGTTCGCCCCCGCCAACGGCATTCCCGAAGACCCCGCCACCGGATCGGCCACCGCCACCCTTGCCGCCCCACTGCTGGCCGCAGGTGTCCTGCCTGACGGAGAGACGCGCCTGTCCCTGCGCCAGGGGGTCGAGATGGGGCGCCCGTCCGATCTGGGCCTACGCGTCACCGTGCGCGACGGCGCGCTGGTGCAGGTCTGCGTGTCGGGCCGTGCCGTTCCCGTGGCACAGGGCCGCATCCGCATCCCGGAGGAACCATGACCAAGGCCTATTGGATCGCCCACGTGACGATCGATGACGACCACGCCTATGACGCCTATCGCCAAGCCAACGCCGCGCCCTTTGCCGAATTCGGCGCGCGCTTTCTGGTTCGCGGCGGGCCGCAGCAGGTGGTCGAGGGTCAGGCCCGACCCCGCAGCGTGGTGATCGAGTTCCCATCGCTGGAGGCAGCGCAGGCCTGCTACGACAGCCCCGGTTACCAAGCCGCCCGCGCGCTGCGCGAACCGGTCTCTGCCGCAGATGTGATCATCGTCGAGGGCTGGCCCGGCTAGACCCCTGCGCCGCGGGCGGGCATCCTGAGCCGATGTTCATGGATCTTCTGACGCGCCTGATGGGCGAGACTGCCGAACCGATCGACAGCGGCGACGCCGAACTGGCCATTGCGGCCCTGTTGGTGCGCGTCGCGCGCGCCGACGACCATTACGATCAGGCCGAACGCGACCGGATCGAACAGGTGTTGGCGCGGCGCGGCCTGACCGCCACCGAAGCCGCCGCCCGCCGTGCCGATGCAGAGGCGCTGGAGGCCGAGGCCAGCGACACGGTGCGTTTCACCCGTCAGATCAAGGACCGCATCGCGCTGGAGGATCGTCGCGCCGTGCTGGCCGCCCTGTGGGAGGTCGCCTATGCCGACCGCAACCGTGGCGCGGACGAGGACAGCTTGATCCGTCTCGTCTCCAGCCTGCTGGGCATGACCGACCGCGAATCGGCCGAGATCCGCCAGCATGTGCTGGCCCGAATGGGCCTAGAACCCTAAGCGGTCGCGCAGCCCGAACCACGCCATCCCCGCGACCAGCAATGGTTTGCGCAACGCCGTGCCGCCCGGAAAGGGGCGCGTGGGGACCGCCGCCATCGCATCGAACCGGTCGGCCTGCCCCGCCACGGCCTCGGCCATCAGGCGGCCCGCCAGTGTCGCCATCGCCACCCCGTGCCCCGAATAGCCGCTGGCCGACAGGCAGTTCGGCGCGGGGCGGGTGAAACACGGCATTCGGTTCATCGTGATCGCCAGCGTCCCACCCCAGGCATGGGTCAGGGACACGCCCTGCAACTGTGGATAGACTGACAGCAGGTGCGGGCGAACCACCGCCGCAATGTCGCGCGGAAAGCGATAGGTGACCGTTTCCCCGCCCCCAAAGACCAGCCGCCGTTCATCGTCCAGCCGCCAATAGTTCACCACGAATTTCGTGTCCGCCGCCGCGATGCGGTCCGGCAGAATCTCGGGGTGGTCTTCCAGCGGCGGGGTCGTGACGATATAGTTGTTGATGGGCATCACCCGCCCGGCCACGCCCCGGTCCAGATCGCCCAGATAACCGTTGCAGGCCAGAATGACGTGATCGGCCCGCAGCACGCCCTGATCGGTGCGGATGATGCTGGGCGCGCCATGGGTCAGACCGGTGACCTGGCTGCGTTCGTAGATCACCGCGCCCACATCACGCGCCAGCCGCGCCATGCCAAGGGTCAGGGCCAGCGGCTGCACATGCGCGGCCCCCCGGTCCAGATCGCCGCCGACATAGGCCGTACTGCCAAGTGCCGCGGCCATGCCGTCCCGGTCCAGAGGGGTGACCTGCGCGTAATTATAGTGGCGCGCCAGATGGTCGGCCATGTGACGGGCATGATCGACCTCGGCCGCCGTGCGGCAGGCATGGGCGATGCCGCCGCGGATCGGTACCTCAGCCTCGGCCGCGATGTCGCGGACGGCGGTCTTGGCCTCTTCGGCCAGGTCCCACAGGCGGCGGGCGGTGTCGCGGCCCAGATGCGCCTCCAGCCAGTCGACCTCTTGCCGCTGGCCGGACCCGATCTGGCCACCGTTGCGACCAGACGCCCCGAAACCGACGCGCTGCGCCTCCAGCACGGTCACCGACAGGCCCCGACGCGCCAGATGCAGCGCCGCCGACAGGCCGGTATAGCCTGCGCCGATCACCGCGACATCGGCCCGCGCCTCGCCCTGCAGGGGCGGCAGGTCGGGCTGCGTCCCGCATTGGGCGGCATATAGGCTGGGCGGATAGGCGCCGGGCCGGTCGTTCAGATGCAGCAGGTTCATACGTTCAGCAGCAGGTGTTCGCGTTCCCATGGGCTGATGACCTGCAGGAACTCCTTGTATTCGTTGCGCTTGACCGATTCGTATACGGCGGTGAACTCTTCTCCCAGAACGCCGCGCATTGCCTCGTTCTCCATCATCAGGTCCAGCGCATCGCCCAGGTTGTAGGGCAGCTCGTCCTGCGACATATAGGCGTCGCCCAGACATTCCGCGCGCGGATTTTCCGCCTCCAGCAGGCCCAGATATCCACAGGCCAGCGACGCCGCGATGCCCAGGTAGGGGTTGCAGTCCATCCCCGCCAGCCGGTTTTCCAGCCGCCGTGCCTCGGGGCCCGAAATCGGCACGCGCAGGCCCGTGGTGCGGTTGTCGCGGCCCCATTCCAGGTTGATCGGTGCCGCGAAATCCGGGACATAGCGACGATAGCTGTTCACATAGGGCGCCAACAGCGCGATGGCCGCGGGCAGATGCCGCTGCATCCCGGCGATGAAATGCAGGAACGCCGGCGTCTCGCGGCCTTTTTCGTCGGAAAAGATATTCTGGCCGGTGGCGATGTCCGTGATCGAATGGTGGATATGCATGGCGCTGCCCGGCTCGCCCTCGATGGGTTTGGCCATAAAGGTCGCGAAACAGTCGTGGCGCAGGGCGGCCTCGCGGATCAGCCGCTTGAAATAGAAGATCTCGTCGGCCAGGGCGACAGGGTCACCGTGGTTCAGGTTGATCTCGACCTGACCCGCGCCGCCTTCCTGCAGGATGCCGTCGATCTCGAACCCCTGCGCCTCGGCGAAATCATAGATGTCGTCGATGACCTTGCCGTATTCATCGACCGCCGACATAGAATAGGCCTGTTTCGCCGCCGCGCGGCGCCCGGTGCGACCCATGGGCGGAATGATCGGCTGGTTCGGGTCGATATTGCGGGCGACCAGAAAGAACTCCATTTCAGGGGCCACGACCGGGTTCCAGCCCTTGTCACGGTACAGCTGCACCACGCGCTTCAGCACGTTGCGCGGCGCGATGGGCATGGGGTTGCCCTGCTGGTCGGTCGCGTCATGGATGACCTGAATGGTCCAATCGGCGGTCCAGGGTGCGGCTGTGGCCGTGGAATAGTCGGGCACCATCACCATGTCCGGTTCGGTGAATGCGCCCGACGGGTTGTCGGCCCATTCGCCGGTGATCGTCTGCAGAAAGATCGAATTGGGCAGATAGAACTGGTTCTGCCGCGCGAATTTCGACGCGGGCATCGCCTTGCCACGGGCCACGCCCGCGATGTCGGCCACGATGCATTCGACCTCGTCCAGGCGACGCCCGGCCATAAAGTCGCGCGCAGCCTGGGGCAGCTTTTCGGTCCAGTCGCTCATGCGGCACCTTTGTCCGGTCGCGCCAGGGCGCGGGGTTGCTTGAAAAACGCCTCGATCCGGTCGGCCAGCAGGGACGATCCGCGGGCCTGACCCATGCGTGCGGCGGCACCCGCCAGCAGGTCGTCGGGCACGACCCCCTTGGCACGGGTGTCCATCAGACCCTGAACGAACGCGTCGCCGAATTCCGGATGGGCCTGCACCGTGAACGCCCGGTCACCATAGATCAGCGCGGCATTTTCGCAGAACGCATTGCGGCCCGCGACCTGCGCACCGGGCGGCAGGGCCACAACCTGATCCTGATGCCACGCGTTCAGCGTGACGGGCTGGCCGCCGAAATCATAGTCCTGCGCGCCCACGGCCCATCCGCCGGGATGCTTGACCACCGTGCCGCCCAGGGCCTGCGCGATGATCTGATGGCCGAAACAGATGCCGACCATCGGCACGCCGGCATCATGAACCTGGCGGATGAAATCCTCCAGCGGCGGGATGAAGGCGTGATCCTCGTACGCGCCATGACGCGATCCGGTCAGCAGCCAGCCGTCCGCGTCGTGGATGTCGTCGGGGAACGCCATGTCCTCGACATGCCAGGTGGCAAAGTCGAATCCGCGCCCGCCCAGCAGGCGTACGAACATGTCGGGATAGTCGCCCAAATCCCGCTTCAGCTGCGCCGGCGACTGGCCGCATTGAAGGATGCCGATCCGCATGAAAAACCTTGATGTTGCTTGTGTGCAAAGCCTAGTCGCCCCGCAGGGGGGGCCGCAAGGGGGGCGCTTGCGCCTTTTGGCGGTCTGGCCCGGCGGGCGCGCAGTTGCTAGGGTTCGCGCAACGGAAAGGATGTTCCCATGCCCCACCAGCGCCCCGAGATCGACCCCGACGGCCTTGACGAATTTTCGGTCGTGTTCACGGACAGGTCCCTGAACCACATGTCGAAACGGTTTCAGCAGGTGATGCGTGACCTGTCGGCGGGCCTGTGCGACGTCTATGGCGCGGCGCAGGTGGTGATCGTGCCGGGCGGCGGCACCTATGCGATGGAATCAGTCGCGCGTCAGTTCGGTCGCGACGCGCATGCGCTGATCGTTCGCAACGGCTGGTTCAGCTATCGCTGGAGCCAGATTTTCGACGCGGGCGCGTTCGCGCGCGAGGTCACCGTGGTCAAGGCCCGCCCACAGGGGAACGAACCCCAGCCTGCCTATGCGCCGCCCCCCATCGACGAGGTCGTGGCCCGCATCCGCGAGGCGCGTCCCGACGCGGTCTTTGCGCCGCATGTGGAAACATCGGCGGGGCTGATCCTGCCCGACGATTACATCACCGCCCTTGCCGATGCCGCGCACGAGGTCGGCGCGCTGATGGTGCTGGACTGCATCGCATCGGGCGCGATCTGGGTCGATATGCAGGCCACCGGTGTGGACGTGCTGATCTCGGCCCCGCAAAAGGGCTGGTCGGCATCCCCTGCCGCGGGCCTGGTGATGCTGTCCGAACGGGCCGCTGAACGGCTGGCCACCACCGATAGCGACAGCTTTTCGCTGGACCTGAAGAAATGGCGCGCGATCATGCAGGCCTATCTGGACGGCGGGCACGCCTATCACGCGACCATGCCGACCGACGCCCTGCTGGGCCTGCGCGACGCGATGGAGGAGACCCGCGCGATGGGGTTCGACGCCGCCCGCGACGCGCAATGGTGCCTTGGCCGCGCGGTCCGCGACGATCTGGCTGCGCGCGGCATCCGGTCGGTGGCGGCCGAGGGGTTCCAGGCGCCCGGCGTCGTGGTCAGTTATACCAGCGACCCCGAGGTGAAATCGGGCAAGGCATTCGCGGCCTTGGGCACGCAAATCGCAGCGGGCGTGCCGCTGGCCATCGACGAGGGGGCGGAGTTTTCGACCTTTCGCATCGGGCTGTTCGGCCTAGACAAGCTGCGCGATGTCGAGGGCACGCTGGCCCGGCTGGTACCGGTGCTGGACCGGGTGATCGGGCCGTGCCGCTAAGCCTTTGACGCGCGCGTAAAGGCGGGGTACTGCCCCGCCGGTGAGAATGTGTCGACAGGACCCGAACATGACGCTGACGATCGAACTGGAAAGCCCGCTTGGCTCTGACTTGGACCTGTTGTTCCAGCGCCACACCGCCGAAATGCACGCCGACACACCACCCGAATCCATTCACATGATGCCCAAAACTGCCTTGGCCGACCCGGCCATCACGTTCTTTGTCGTGCGCGACGGCGGTCAGCCGGTTGCGATGGGCGCGGTCAAGGATCTGGGCACATCCGAGGGCGAACTGAAGTCGATGCATGTGCTGTCCGAACAGCGCGGGCGGGGCGTATCACGGATGCTGCTGCGACATATGCTGACGCATGCACGGGGCGCAGGTTATCAGCGGTTGTCGTTGGAAACCGGGGTGCAACCGGGATTTGTCGCCGCGCGCGGGCTCTATGCACGCGAAGGGTTCACGGAGTGCCCACCCTTTGGCAGCTATCGTGCCGACCCGCATTCCGTCTTCATGACGCTGATGCTGTAACGAAAACGGCGCGCACCCTGCGATGCGCGCCGTTTTGATTTGTCTGGCGATCAGTGCTCGTGCGTGGGCAGAGCTTTCAGATCGTCTTTTGTCCAGTGCGTTTTGGCGTGCACCGTCCCGGTCTCATCGCGCATGAAGTCCAGCTCTGTTGCGGACACCATGACCGGTTTGGCACCGATGCCCAGAAACCCCCCGACGTCCAGAACGACCTTCGCGGCCAGTCCCATGCCGTGGGTATGGGACACTGTTCCCACTGTCTCGTCGCCAGGACCATAGACGGTGGCACCGTCCAGAACGGCTTCGGTCAGTTCGTCGTGAGTCAGGCGGGTGTGATTTGCGTGGTCCATGTCGACCTCCTTGCGTGGTATGAAGGGACAACTCGGGCGCAGTCGACGATGTTCCATACGCGTGCGACGCTCACGTGCACAACTTCGTGCATGGGGATGCGATTAGCGGCTGGATTGCCGATGCGCCTGCCGCTAAGAAAGACCATCCCGACGGCCCCGTAGCTCAACTGGATAGAGCAATTGACTTCTAATCAATAGGTTGCAGGTTCGAATCCTGCCGGGGTCACCATTACCGTCGCAGATCAGCACGTTGATGCACGCCATCGTCGTCAGTCACCGTCCAGACCCGACCCCAGATCCCACCACAGCCCCGCCATGATCGCCAGCGCCTGTCGCGACAGGCTTTGCAACACGTGTTCGTCCGGCGCGTGCTGACAGCAGCCGCGATAGGAATGGGGCACCCAGATCGTCGGCAGGCCCAGAATACCGGCAAAACAATCGTTCGGCAGCGACCCCGCCAGGTTCGGCAACAGATGTGGCGCCTGCCCGGTGGTCCGTTGGACCGATACCGCAACCCGGCGCACCCATTCATGGTCGGGCATCAGCCGCGTGGCATGCGCAGGGTCGCCGTCGCGGGGCAGGATGCGGACCGCCTGATGGCCATGGCGGTCCAGATGACGGCGCAGCGCGGGCAGGATGTCGTCGGGATCGGTCCCCACCACATAACGCAGCTGACATGTCGCGTGCGCGCGGCCCGCAATGGCGTTCACCGGCGCGTCAGGCACGCCCGACGTCATCGCCAGCACCGCAAAACTGTTCCAGCCAAAGGCGCGTTCGGCAGGCGTCAGCTCGGCCTCTCCCCAATCGGGGTCGATCTGGGGGCCGCCGGTCTCGATCACCGACAGGTCGCGCAGGGCGTCGCGCAACGCGGGCGTCAGGCTGTCGGGGCGCCATTCCGGGACCCGGATCTGACCACGCCCGTCGCAGATCGTGGCCAACGCATGCGCCAGGATCATCGCCGGATCGGCCAGCAACCCGCCCCAATTGCCCGAATGATGCGCCCCCGATCGCAGTTCCAGCACCAAATCAAAGGACAGCGCCGCGCGCGACCCCATGAACAGCGTCGGCACATCGGCCTGCAGGCGCGGGCCGTCCGATGCAATCAGCACATCGGCCATCAGCGCATCGGCATGCTCGCGGCAGACCTGCGCCAGACCCGCCGATCCGGTTTCCTCGGACATCTCAAAGATGATCCGCATGTTGAAACCCAGATGCCCGCGCGTGTCGATGACCGCCCTCAGCGCGGCCAGATTGATCAGGTGCTGTCCCTTGTTGTCGGCAGCCCCGCGCCCGTACAGGCGGTCGCCCTCGGCCGTCAGGGCAAAGGGGGTCAGCCCCTCGCGCCACTGGTCGGTCTGGGCGCGGACAACGTCGCCGTGGCCATAGGTCAGGACCGTGGTCAGGGCCGGATCCTCGATCCGTTCCGCGATCAACAGGGGGCCGCCGCGCGGGTCGGGATTGTCCAGAATGCGGCTGGCAAAGCCCAGACCCGCCAGCCGCGGTACCATCGCCTCGGTGAGATAGCGCCCCAGTTCGGGACGCCGTTCGGGGTTCTGGCTTTCGGTCGGATGGGCCACCAGCACCGCCAGATCGGTCTGGAACCCGCCCTGATTGAAATAGGCCTTGGCCCTGTCCACCGCGGCCTGTCGCGCATCGGTCATGGGCGGACCTCGGGGCGGTATCCGGCGGACGCCTCGATCAGGTGGGTGGTATAGGGCTGGGCGCCCTGCCCCGCCCGCAGGTTGGCCGCCGGCAGGATCTCGACGATGCGGCCACGCTGCATCACGGCCAAACGGTCGCACATGTGGGCGATCACCGACAGGTCGTGGCTGACCATCAGATAGGTCAGTCCGTGTTCGTCGCGCAGATCGGCCAGCAGGTTCAGGATCTCGGCCTGAACGCTGACGTCCAGCGCGCTGGTCGGCTCGTCCAGCAACAAAAGGCGCGGTTCGGCGGCCAGCGCGCGGGCAATCGCGACACGCTGACGCTGTCCCCCGGACAGTTGGTGCGGATAGCGGAACCGGAACCCCCGGCCCAGCCCCACGTCATCCAGCAGCTTGACGATGCGCTGGTCGATCCGGTCCATGCCCTGCAGGCGCAGGGTTTCGGCCAGGACGGCATCGACGGAATGGCGGGGATGCAGGCTGGCATAAGGGTCCTGGAACACCATCTGGACGGTGCGAAAGAACGCCCGGTCGCGACGCTCTCCCTGCTGGGCATGGCCGTCGACGGTGATGCCACCGGACCAGCCGGGGATCAGCCCGGCGATGGCACGCAGGATCGTGGACTTGCCCGATCCGCTTTCGCCCACCAGACCAAAGCTCTCGCCCTGCGCCACGTCGAATGACGCGCCGTGGACGGCGGTGACGCGGTCGGGTTCCTGCCCGAACCAGACGGTCAGATCGGCAACGCTCAGCATCTCAGGGCCCTTTCACGACAGGCTCGCGCCAGCTGTCCTGACGCTCCAGCACGGGCAGGCGCGACACCGGCGCGTCCAGCCGCGGCAAACTGTTCAGCAGCCCCCGGGTATAGGGGTGCTGTGCCTGATGCAGGTCGCGCGCGGGCAGCGTTTCCACCACGCGACCCGCATACATGATCAGCACCCGGTCGCAGAACTGCGCCACAAGGTTCAGGTCGTGGCTGATGAAGATCAGCCCCATGCCCCGGTCGCGAACCAGCCGGTCCATGATATGCAGCACCTCGGTCCGGACCGACACGTCCAGCGCGCTGGTTGGTTCGTCCGCAATCAGGATCTGGGGGTCGGGGGCCAGCATCATGGCGATCATGATGCGCTGTCCCATGCCGCCCGATACCTCGTGGGGATAGCTGTCCATGACGCGTTCGGGGTCGCGGATCTGGACGGCCTCCAGCATTTCCAGCGCCTTGGCGCGGGCGGCGGCGCGCGGCGCGCGGGCGTGCAGGCGATAGGCCTCGATGATCTGCTGGCCCACGGTCATCACCGGGTTCAGGCTGAATTTCGGATCCTGCATGACCATGCTGATGCGCCCGCCGCGGATGGCGCGCATTTGTCGGTCGGGCAGGTTCAGGATGGAATGGCCCTCCAGCTCCATCCGGGCGGCCTCGACCCGGCCCGGCGGGCGGACAAGGCCCAGGATCGCGCGGCCGGTCATGGACTTGCCCGACCCGCTCTCGCCGACCACGCCCAGACGTTCGCGGCCCAGGTCGAAGTCGATGCCGCGCACGGCCTGAAACTCGCCCTGTCGGGTCGGAAAGGTGACGCGCAGGTCGCGCACGGACAACAGGGGTTCGGTCACGACTTGTCTCCCTTGGGGTCCAGCACGTCGCGCAGCCCGTCGCCCAGCAGGTTGAAGGCCATCGACACCAGAAAGATCGCGATGCCCGGCATGGCGGCAACCCACCAGAAGTCCAGGATATAGCCCCGCCCGTCGGAAATCATCGCCCCCCATTCCGGCAGCGGCGGCTGTGCGCCCAGACCCAAAAAGCCCAGACCCGCCGCCGACAGGATGATCCCCGCCATGTCCAGCGCCACCCGCACGATCAGCGACGACAGGCACAAGGGCCAGATATGCCGGATCAGCAGACGCAACCGCCCCGCCCCCTGCAGGCGCGCGGCGGCGATGAAATCGGCGTTGCGGATGGTCAGCGTCTCGGCCCGGGCCAGGCGCGCATAGGGCGGCCACGCGGTCAGCGCCAAGGCCAGCACCGCATTGCCGATGCTGGGCCCAAGCGCCGCGACAAAGGCCAGCGCCAGGATCAGCTTAGGGAACGCCAGAAAGATGTCGGTCACCCGCATCAGCACCTGATCGACCCAGCCCCCGGCGAACCCCGCGACCGTACCGATCAGCAACCCGATGACCGGCGCGATCAGCGCGACCGTGCCCACGATGAACAGCGTGATGCGCGACCCGTGGAGCAGTCGTGAGAGGATATCGCGTCCCAATGCGTCGGTGCCCAGCCAATGCGCGGCGGAGGGCGGCTGCAGCCGGTCGGCCAGGTTCTGGGCATAGGGGCTTTGCGGCGAAATGAGCGGCGCCAGGATCGCCATGCCGATCAGCAGCACCAGCACGATCAGCCCAACCATCGCCAGCTTGTTGGCGCGAAAGGTCAGCCATCCCTGATAGAGCGCACCCAGACGTGCCTGGCGGCGGGTCTGGGGCGCGTCGGACAGCAGCCAGTCGCGCCGGCTCTCCGGGGGGCGGGAAACGGCGCTCATGTCGACCTCGGATCAAGGAAACGGTACAGGATGTCGCTGAACAGGTTCAGCAGGACAAAGCAGACGCCGACGACGACCGTGCCGCCCAGCACCGCGTTCATGTCGCCCGACAGCAGGCCGCGCGTGATATAGCTGCCAAGGCCCGGCCAGCTGAAGATGATCTCGGTCAGGACCGACCCCTCCAGCAGCGAACCAAAGGACAGCGCGATGACGGTGACCAGCGGGATCGCGATGTTGCGAAAGGCATGGCCCCAGATGACCGCCCGTTCGGACAGGCCCTTGACGCGGGCGGTGGTGACGTATTCCGCCGACAACTGTTCCAGCATGAAGCTGCGCGTCATGCGGCTGATATAGGCCAGCGAATAATAGCCCAGCAGGCTGGCCGGCAGGATTATGTGCGAGAACGCATCGCGGAACGCGGCCCAGTCCCCGGCGATCAGGCTGTCGACCAGCACCATGCCCGTGACGTTGGGCACCATTCCATCATAGATGATCCCCTGCCGCCCCGGTCCTCCGACCCAGCCCAGCATGCCGTAAAAGATCAGCAGCCCCATCAGCCCCAGCCAAAAGATCGGCATTGAATAGCCGATCAGTGCGACGACCCGCGCGACCTGATCGATGATGCCGCCGCGCCGTGCCGCGGCGATCACGCCCAGTGGCACACCGATGACGACACCAATGAACGTGCCAAGCGCGGCCAGTTCGAACGTCGCGGGAAAGACGCGGGCGATGTCCTGTGCCACCGGCTGCCCGGTGGAGATGGACCGTCCGAAATCGCCGCGCAACACGTCGCCCACATAGGACAGAAACTGCACGATCAGCGGCTGGTCCAGCCCCATCGCGACATAGGCGGCGTCGTATTGCGCCTGGGTTGCGCGGTCGCCCACGACCTTGAGCACCGGGTCGATCGGCATGACCCGCCCGATGATGAAGGTGACCAGCAGCAGGCCCAGCAGGGTCAGCGCCAGCGATAACAGCGTGCCGACGATGCTGCGCGCGCGGCGTCGGGCCAGGGCCATGCGGCGGGACGGATCGGGGCCGGAGGACGCGCCCCCGGCCCCCGGCTGTTCGGTCAGCGACATTTATTCGCCCTTCGTGACCTGGCGATAGATGACCGACGAAATCGCCCCGCCGCTCCACCAGTTCTGGACGCCGTCGCGCAGGCCGACCTGTTCGATGCGCTGGAACAGCGGCACGATGGGGGCCTCTGCCTGATACTGGCGCTGGATGTCCTGATACATCGCGGCGCGGGTGTCGGCGTCCTGTTCCAGGGTGGCGGCGACGGTGGCGTCGTTCATGTCGGCCGGCACCTCATAGGCGTTGCGCCAGGCCAGCAGGCCCACGGCCGCGGCCTCGTCGCTGTTGTCAGGGTTGAAGGCAAAAGTCGCGGCATTGGTGTTCGGGTCGGAATAGTCCGGTCCCCATTCGCCCAGAAAGATCGGGACCTCGCGGGCGCGATAGGCGTCCAGCACCTGCGCGCCGGTCATCTGCTCGATCTCCAGCGTCAGGCCGACCTGGGCCATCGACGCCTGCAGCGTCTGGGCCACGTCCACGTATTCGCGCAGGTCGCGCACGCGAGTGGTGATGGTGCCGCCCTCGATTCCCGCGTCGGTCAGGATCTGACGAGCCTTTTCGACGTCATAGGTCCAGGGCTGCTCCTCCAGCACGCCCAGATAGCCCAACGGCAGAAAGGTCTGATGCGTGACGAACTGACCCTTCAGAAAACTGCCGGTGATACCCTCATAGTCGACCAGATACTTCATCGCCTCGATCACGGCGGGGTTGGACAGCAGTTCGTCCTTCTGGTTCAGACCCATGTACAGGATGCGCCCGCGCGGTTCGTCCTGAATGGTCACACCGTCGACCGCGGCGATGGATTCGACATCCGTGGGCGTCAGGTTGCGCGCCACGTCGATGTCGCCCTGTTCCAGCAGCAGCCGCTGCGCGCTGGATTCGGCCACGTTGCGCACGATCACCCGCTTCATGTCAGGGGCGCCCTGCCAGTATTCCTCGTTCGACGTCAGCTGCACCGCCTCGTTCGGGCGCCATGCGGCCAGGACATAGGCGCCCGACCCGGCCTCGTTCGTGTTCAACCAGCCGTTACCCAGGTCGCCGTCGACCTCGTTGGCCATCACCGTCTCCATGTCGACCACGCTGGCGATGTTGGCCGTCAGGCAGTTCAGCACAAAGGTCGGCGCATAGGGCTTGTCCATCGTCAGCGTCAGCATGTTGCCGTCGGCGGTGATCATCTGCTCGACATTGTCGGCGGTGAACCCGAACTGCGTCAGGATAAAGGCCGGCGTCTTGTCCAGCTTGACCGCGCGCTGCAGCGACCACGCGGCGTCAGCGGCGCGAACCGGGTTGCCGGAATGAAATGTCACATCGTCGCGCAGGGTAAACGTGATGGAC
Source organism: Paracoccus sp. Ld10 (assembly GCF_045064235.1). Lineage (NCBI taxonomy): Bacteria > Pseudomonadati > Pseudomonadota > Alphaproteobacteria > Rhodobacterales > Paracoccaceae > Paracoccus > Paracoccus sp. Ld10. Next base: position 713,010 of record NZ_JBISHD010000032.1, read on the forward strand.
AACCCGTCCTCGGACACCTCCCAGTCGGTTGCAAGGCTGGGCTGGAACCCCGCCTCGGGGTCCATCGGGTTGAAATCGACCAGCCGGTCATAGGTGTTGTTGTTGACGTCGTTGCCCGCGAATTCAAAGGCCTGCGCAGGGTCCAGGCTGATGATGTCGTCGATCGTATGGGCCACGACCAGGGTATCGGCCGGCGTTTCCGCCCAGGCCGCAGGGGCAAAGGCCAGCGCCGAGGCCAAAAGCACGGCACGCGAGGTCAGATGGTATGTCATGGAGAGGTTCCTGTCGGTGATTGGCCCCCGCTGTGTCGCGGGGTTGCATGCCCTGCAGCCTGCCGCAGGGCCGGTCCGCATTCAATGCCAATCTGGACTACCTGCCCGAAACGACCCCCCGGATGTTCCATCCCGGCATCCCGGCGACCGCATTCAGGCTGGCTCTGCCCATATCCTGGGGATGTGTCCACAACGCGTGGCCCCGTGAGTGTTGAGCCCGCATGCGACATTGCAAGCAGCCCACACGGGCACGCGATATGTCCAGAGCAGCTCATGGTCGTCGCGACGCAGGCGCTGTGTCATCGCGTTCTGAACGATGCGGCCTATCCGCCCGACCTGATCATTCGACCAAACGCATGGTTTTTGTCGCAGAGGGTCGGCGGGTATCGTCACCAAGGCCGATCATGCTTTCGCGCCTGCGCCATTTCACAACGGCCTCTGGGTTACGCCTGCACGCAGGGACCAAAACCATCGGGGCCGGTCCTGTGACCAAATGTAGAGCAACATTGATGATTGCAGCTCTGACACCCTGCGCGGGTCCGCGTCGCGTCCATGAGGCGATTCAGACCAATCCTAGGATCACATATCTAGCCTATCTTGGCGTCCCCGGTCATCGGCCGATCGCCCGTGGTGCCTATACGCGTCGGGTGATCGGCGGTCATCACTTGGCCACAGACCCGGTTCCGCCCAGCCAGCTTGCTGCGATACAGCATCCGGTCGGCACCGGTCAGCCAAAAGGCATTATCGCTGCCCATGTCGCAGCGCCCGGACGCAACGCCGATGCTGATGGTCACCACCTGCCCCACCTGCGATGCACGATGCGGAATGGCCAGCATCTCGACCCCGGCGCGCATCGTCTCGGCCAGGTGCAGCGCGCCGTCAAGGTCAGTGCCGGGCAGAATACAGGCGAACTCTTCGCCGCCATAGCGGGCGCACAGATCGCCCGACCGGCGGATCGCCCGCGCCAGCGCCTGCGATACGGCCTGCAGGCAAATGTCGCCTTCGGGGTGCCCATAGGTGTCGTTGAAACCCTTGAAATGGTCGATGTCCAGCATCAGGACGGCGATCAGCCCGCCGTCACGCGCCTGCCGGTGAAGTTCGGCCTGCAGGCGCCGTTCCAGCATTCGCCGGTTGGCCAGACCGGTCAGCGGGTCACGCAGCGCCTGTTCGGTCAACTGATCGCGCATGCGCTTCATCTGGACATGGTTGCGAACCCGCCGCTGCAGCGCGGCAGGACGGATCGGTTTGGTGACATAGTCGATGGCCCCGACCGCCAGCCCACGCAGTTCGGCCTCGTCATCGCCAAGGGCAGTCGCAAAGATCACCGGAATATCGCTCAGCACGGGATCGGCCTTGAAGATGCGGCACAGCTGATACCCGTCCATCCCCGGCATCACCACATCCAGCAGGATCAGGTCCGGCCTGCTGGCACGCGCCACCTGCACGGCCTGCTCCCCCGACAGCGCAAAGCAGATCTCGTACTCGTCCTCCAGCACGGCGGTGACAATCTCGATGTTGGCAGGTTCGTCGTCGATCACCAGAATGACGGGGCGATTGTCCATGTTCATATCCTCGGCTGACCGGCGTCATGTATGGGGCCATCCAGCAGTGCGTCCGCCGCGGCATAATCCAACCGCAGCAGCGCCCGCCGCACGGGGTGTTCGTCCATCGCAGCGCGGTCAAGGCGCAAGGCCTCGGCCAGCGCATCAAAGCTGGCGCGCGCCGCCATGCTGCGGCGGCGGATCTGATCACGCAGATGAACGCGCATCTGCGCGATCGCCACGATATCGCCCGCGGGTTGCGGCATGGACGCTGCCGGGTGCGCATCCGGCGCGGCCGGCGACAGGCTGTCGGCCGCAGCGATCGCAACAGCCAGCGGACTGGCCAAATCGGCCAGCATCGCATCGATGCCATCGTGATCACCATCGTGCAGCCGACCCTCGATCTTGGCGGCCAATGCAGCGATATCAGGCAGTTCCAGGGATGCCGCGACACCCTTCAGGGTATGCGCGGCGCGGTGCGCGTCCTGGATTCGCCCCTCGGCGATCATTTGCGCCATTTGCGCGACCATGTCGCGGTTCGTGTCGGCAAACGACAGGATCAGACGGCGCAGCAAAGGCCGCTTGCCATTCACCCGCGCCAGCGCGGCGGGGATGTCGAACGGAGACAGGCAATCCGGCAGATCGGTCGTGACGACAGCCTCGACATGGTGCTGCGCATCGGGTTTCACCATCACGATCCGCATGTGCCGGGCCAGAACGGCGACCAGGCGGGCGGGATCCACCGGCTTGGTGACATGATCGCACATCCCTGCCTGCAGACATGCGCGGCGCTCATCGTCATAGGCATGTGCGGTCAGCGCGATAATGGGCAGGTCATCGGCGCTGTGCGTCAGGCGGATTTGGCGTGTGGCGGTCAGGCCGTCCATCTCGGGCATCTGCATGTCCATCAGCACCGCGGCGTAACCATCCGCCCCGGCCTCGACCATCCGGCAGGCCACCAGCCCGTTCTCGGCGCAATCGACCAGCAATCCTGCATCGCCAAGCAGGGCGACGGCAATTTCCTGGTTGATCAGATTGTCCTCGACCAACAGGACACGCTGGCCCTGCAAGGCCTGCGGCAGGACCGGGACCGCGGGCTGGTCTGCGACAACCGCCCGACCGTCGCGTTCGGCCAGCCCAGGCAACTGCTTCAGTGCCACCAACAGATTGCGCGCGTTGATGGGCTTGGCCAAGAACAGATCTATCGGCTCGCCTCCGGCCTCTCCCATGACGGCATCGACCCCATGCGCCGTCATGACCATCGTCGCGGGCATCCGCCGCAGCGGCAGGCGCCGCAACGCGCGCAGCGTCTGCAACCCGTCCAGATCGGGCATCTTCCAATCGATGATCAGCAGGTCATAGGGATTGCCGCGTTGATCGGCCGCCTGGACCATATCCAGCGCAGCCTGTCCCAGTGGCGCCAGGATCACCCGCATCTGCCACCGGGAAAAGATCTCTTCCAGCATCTTCAGGGCGATCGGACTGTCATCGGCAATCAGAATGCGCAGGGCGCTGACCGCACTGTCGGGTTGCACCGAGTCTGTATCGACCACCTGACTGATTCCAAGGCACAGCGAGAACGTAAAGACGCTTCCCTGACCTGCGACGCTCTCTGCACGAATCCAGCCATCCATCTGCTGGACGATCTGCTTGCAGATCGCCAGCCCCAGACCGGTCCCCCCGAACCGCCGCGTGGTCGAATTATCCGCCTGGGTGAACGGCGTGAACAGCCGCCCCAGCTGATCGGGCGTCATCCCGATGCCGCAATCTCGGACCGCAATTTCGACGCGCGCGTCATTGTCGGTCCGCTCTGCCAGGCGGGCGGACAGGACGATCTCTCCGTCCTTGCTGAACTTGGTCGCATTGCTCAACAGGTTCAGCAACACCTGGTTCAGGCGCAGTTCGTCGCCGACCAGCATGTCCGGCACGCGATCGTCGATCTCCTGGCGCAGCGTCAGATTCTGCGCCGCCATCGCGTCGGCCACCATCTGCACCTGGCACGACATGGCGGACCGCAGATCAAAAGGTATCTCCTCCAGCGTCAGTGCCCCCGCCTCGTTCTTTGAAAAATCCAGCAGGTCGTTGATCAGTCGTAACAACACGCCACCCGCGGTGCCGATGCGGCTGACATGCTCGCGCTGGCGCGGCTCCAGCGGCGTGCGTTGCACCAGATGGCAAAAACCAAGGATGGCGTTGATGGGGGTGCGGATCTCATGGCTCATGTTGGCCAGGAACATGCTTTTCGTGCGGTTCGCGTCCTCTGCCTCGCGGGTCCGCTCCTCCAGCGCAGCGCTTTTTGCAACGATCTCGTCGCTCATCTTTCCGATGCGATCGAACGACCGGACGACCTTGTCGCTGACCCAGACCAGCACCGCCGTCTGAAATGCGACAATCGTCGCGTGCAGCAGCACCCGCCCCAGATCACCGTTGGTCGAGAACACCGCGCTTGGCAAAAGATAGAACAGGAACAGGTGATGCACCGTGATCGCCGCCGCCGACGTGAACAGCGCAGCGCGGTCGAACCACGCCAGGTTCAACGCCAGCACGGCATAGAAATACATGTGCATGTCCATCTGCCAAGGGTGCCCCTCGAACACCAGCAGGAACAGTGCAGGTTCGCCCACCAGGGCCACTGCGGCAAAGTTCCGCGTCATGGGTTGGTTGCCGCGCACCGTCCACAGCAGCTGATAGATCGTGGCCAGCCCAGCCGCCGCAAAAACCGCCACCACGGGCGACATGCTGCCCACCCAGGCCGCCGCAAAACCCACCACGGGGACATGCGCCCAGAACAACGTGACCAGCAAACCGCCGTATCGTGCCCTCAAGGCGTTCAGTTCCACGTTCATCAGAGGCCCTCCGCGTCGGAAGCAACGCAACCCAGTGCCCCCGGCGCGGGCAAAACAGCCCATGCGCCCGCTAGACGCACGCGATCCACAAATTCATCGTCTCCCGACAGGGCAATCGACATCCCGGGCAGCGCGGCAAAGGCGATGACCCCGCCTCCTGCGGAGTGAACCATGTCAAGCACATCGGCCCTGTGAAGGCCCGGCCGGGTCATCACAAGATATTGCCCTGGCAACCCCGGTCGGGTCAGCGCATGCCCTGTCAGTGCCAGCAACCCCGCCAGAGCCAGCGCCAGCGCCGGCAATACCGCGCAGATCCCCGCCCCTGAAGGGACCGGTGAGAGAGCGTTGCTGCCGGTTCCTGATGTCACGTTGCGCTCCTGTGCCGCCGTCAGACCGTACGATACCCGGCACAGCGGCCCGCGTCCCGAGACCGGTCGAATGCAAGAATGTCCAAAACGATACGGTTCACTTGGAGGCCCGGATCACGTTGACGAACGGCGGATCGAGATGATGTCGATGAAGCCAAGGTCGCTTTCGGTGGTCGTGTCGCCACGGCCGGCGGCGCGGCGGGCATTCTTGCGCTTATTAAAGCACCTTACGACGAGAATGCGCACTCGACAGAGGGTTCGATCGCGCAACTTGCGGAACCTGCGCATAGAGACGACGTTGCGCGCCTCCATTGTTTTGCGAACCTCGCCGATGCCATGTCGCCAGTCTGCGAGCAGCGCAGCAGGCGCAGCAGGCGCAGCAGGCGCAGCAGGCGCAGCAGGCGCAGCAGGCGCAGCAGGCGCAGCAGGCGCAGCAGGCGCAGCAGGCGCAGCAGGCGCAGCAGGCGCAGCAGGCGCAGCAGGCGCAGCAGGCGCAGCAGGCGCAGCAGGCGCAGCAGGCGCAGACAAGGTGCCGTCCATGACCAGCTAAAAACCTTAATAATTAGACACTCGCCCCGGTGTGATGTCCGACCTCACGGGGAAGCCAACGCCATTGACGCGGAGGTGGACCGTGGTCATTCGTTCTTTGATCCCAGGTTTTGATGGTGCGATCCTTTCTCAGGAATGGAGGGAATCATCATGGGACAAGTTCGTCATGGGAGCGCCGCGACCACGGACGCCGTCAGAGCTGCAATAATAGGGGCTGGC